>JBGAOR010000146.1:0-8871 GCA_044221705.1 Planctomycetota bacterium | reverse complement strand
CCAGCGCCTCGTCGACGCGCGCGAGGATCGCGCGGGCGCCGCGCGCGAGCTCGTCCGTCGCGACGTGGCCCGTGTCGGCCTCGTCGAAGTCGAGGCTCGCCTCGCACAGCGCGCGCAGGTCGTCGAGCGCGTCGCGCAGCGCGCCGATGCGCGTCCCGAGCCCACCCAGCAGCAGCGCGCCGGCCGCGCGCGCTTCCGCGTCGTTGCGCGCGGCCACGAGTTCGGCCACGCCCTCGGCGCGCGTCAGGTCGATGCGGCCGTTCTCGAATGCGCGCCGCGTGAACTCGCCCGGTTGCGCGAGCACGGCGCCCAGTTCGAGCACGCGCGCGAGCACCGCGGCGAGCAGCGGCGGCGAGCCGGGCACGTGCAGCTCGGCCACGTCCTCGCCCGTGTACGAGCGCGGGCCCGGCATCCACAAGACCAGCGCCGGCTGCGTGCCGCGCCCGTCGTCGATGCGGCCCTCGATCAGCGCGCGCGCCGCCAGTTCGGGCGCGGCGCCGACCCAAGTCCCGCGCACGATCGCGCGCGTTCCCGGCCCGGAAAGCCGCACGATCCCGCGCGCGCCCGGTCCCGGCGGCGACGCGATCGCGGCGATCGTCGTGGCCGTCATCGCGCGCATGTCCCCGGGCTCAGCGCTTCTTCTTCGGCTGCGCCAGCTGCTGCTGCTGCTTCAGCCGATCGGCCTGCGCCGCCATCAGCTTGGCGAAGAACCCGTCCTTCTTCGGCGGCAGCTCGGTGTCGTCGATCGGCCAGCGCTTCTTGATGTAGCGCTGCTCGATGATGCCGAGGCCCGACGTCGTGATCATGTAGATCGAGAGGCCGGCCGCGTAGTTGTAGAGGAAGATGCCCATCACGATCGGCATCCACATCATCATCTTGTACATCATCAGCGCCTGCTCCTCGGTCGGCCGAGGCATCGAGCGCTGCTGCAGGATCCACATCACCACCATGATCGGCGGCAGCACGTTGATCGCCGCGACGTGGCCGACCAGCGGCAGGTCCATGCCCAGCGGCAGGAGCTGGTCCGGCAGCGACAGGTCGCGGATGATCCCGAGGAACGGCGCGTGGTGCAGGTCGAAGCTGACGCCGATCGCGCGGAAGAGGCCGATGAAGATCGGCAGCTGCAGCAGCGGCGGCAGGCATCCGCCCAGCGGCGGGAACGCGCCCTCCTCCTGCATGATGCGCGCCTGCTCCTCGCGCATCTTCTTGGGGTCCTTCTCCCAGCGCTTCTTGGCCTCCTCGATGCGCGGCTGGACGCGCTTCATCTTGGCCTGGTAGCGGCCCATCGCCGTCTGCGAGCGACGGTTGATCGGGAAGAGCAACGCGCGCACGAGCACCGTGAGCAGCACGATCGCGAAGCCCCAGCTGAACGTGATCGTGTGGAAGAAGCCCATGACCGCGAGCAGGCCGCGCGCGATCAGGTTCACGAAGCCCAGGTCGTGCTTCAGCAGGCCGGCGTGCTCGGGCAGCACCGCGACCATCGCGTCGCGCTGCTTGGGACCGGCGTACGTGTCGTACGTCCACGTGCGCGACGTGCCCGGCGCGGGCAACGCGAACTGCAGGTCCACGTCGACGAGCATCTGGCGCCAGACCTGCGAGTCCTTGCCCGGATGGCGCGCGAGCCAGGGCTCGTCGCGCAAGGACCGCCAGCTCGCGCCCGACAGCGTCGACTGCGAGGCCTCGTCGCCGGCGCGCATGAGGACAGCGAAGTACTTGTTGTGCACGCCGACGTAGAGGAGCGGCGCCTGCGCCGACATCGTGCCCGAGCGCTGGGCGCCCGAGTGGTCGGGCAGCTGCGCCGTGGGCTGCTCGTCGGCGGTCGCGCGCGACGCCGCGACGGCCTGAGGCTCCTGGTAGAACGAGTCGCCCGAGTCGTTCGGGACGCCCGCCGCCGGCGTGATCAGGAAGCTCTTGAAGCCGGCGACGTCCTGCACGGCCTCGTTCTGGATCTCGATCTCGACGCGCACCTGATCCGTGCCGGGACGGAAGAGGAAGCGCTTCTTGAACGTGACGCCCGTGCCCGGCGCGAGCTCGTACTCGATCCCCTCGCGCGCGCCTTCCGCGCCCAGGAGACGTCCGCGCCACAGCGCGTTCTCGAGCGGCTCGCGCACGAGAGGCTGGCTCGACAGCGTCGCCCGCAGCGCGAACGATCCGGGCTGGTCGGGCGCCTGCTTCTCGCCGAGCAGCACGCGCCAGTGCGCGGGGTCGCGGCGCTCGTCCTCGGTGCGTCCGGCCTGGTCGAAGTAGTTGCCCGTACGCAGCTCCGTCATCACGGCGCCGCGATTCGAGAAGCTCGCCTGGTAGTAGCCCGGCGTGCCCGGCGTGCCGACGACGATCTTTTCGGTCTTCTCCGCGTCGTCCGCGACGACCTTCCCGACGAGCGGGGCGGCGGGCACGGCCGGCTCGGTGCTCTTCGGCTGCGCAGCGCCCGCCGCGGCCGCGGCGTCCTTGGCCGGATTCGCGCCGGGGTTCTCGGGAGCCGTCGCCGTCTTCACGGGCGGCACGGGCTTCTTCACCCAGCCCATCTTCTCGGCCAGGAAGCCCCAGCCCAGCACGATCGCCAGGCACAGGGGCAGGACGTAGAGCAGTCGCTTGTCCAAGGTTTCCTTCTCAGCGTCCTTCGAAGAGCCGCGAGGCCAGCCGCTCGGGCAGGCTGGGCACCGCGCGGATCGCCGCGGCAGCCGCGGCGTGGTCGTAGTCGAGACGCACGAACGTGACGGCCGCGCCGTCGAACAGTGCGTAGGAGAGACGCGTGTCGCCGTCGCGCGGCTGCCCCACGGATCCCACGTTCACGATGCAGCGCGCGCCGGGTCCGGCCGCGAGGTCATAGGGCCCTTCCGTCTTCGTCGGCCGGAAGAAGCGCCCGTCCTCGTAGTAGACGGCCGGCACGTGGCTGTGCCCGAGGAAGCACACGTCGCGCCGCAGCGCGGCGAAGTTCGCACGCATCTTGGGTTCGTCGTGCACGTCGCGCGGCAGGATGTACTCGCGCAGTGGATCGCGCGGGCTGGCGTGGACGAGGTGCGCGACCTCGTCCAGGTGCTCGGGCGCGAGCCCATCGAGGAAGTCCCAGTACGCCATCGACCGCGCGCGATCGCCGCCGGCGCCGAGCTGTTCCTGCGTCCACTCGATCGCGGTCCGCGCGATCGGGTTGAACCCCGCGGCCGAGTCGAACAGCGCTTCCTCGTGGTTGCCGCGCAGCGCGAGACCGGGCAGGAGCGGTTCGGCGCCCGCGAGCGGCTCGGGGTCGACCGGCGCCGGCACGCACAGCGCCATGACGAGGTCGAGGCACTCCCGCGGCTGCGCGCCGTAGCCGACCATGTCGCCCAGGCACCAGAAGCGGCGCGCACCGCGCTCGCGCGCGTCCGCCAGGGCCGTCCGCAGCGCCGGCAGGTTGGCGTGCAGATCGGAGAGGATGGCGGTGAGCGGCTGTTCCACGGGTGGGAGTTCCGGCGGGAGGGACCGCGGCCGGAAAAGGGCGCGGGATTATCGGGTCGCACCCGACGAGCGGCAAGGATCGGGGGCCGAACCCGGGTTCAGTCGGCGTGCGGTCCGGGTTCGGGGTGGAGGCGCAGCACGATGGCGAGCAAGAGGCCTGAGCCGGCCGCCCCGAGCCCGAGAGCCGCCGCGGTCGGCATGCGCACGCTCTCCAAGGAGATCCACAGCGCCACGAAGGGCGGCGCGGCGCAGAGGAGCACGAGCAGGACGACCCCGAGCGGCCCGCGACCCGCCGCCTGGAGTCGCTGTCCGAGGTGGCGCCGATCGCCGTGCCACACAGCCTGTCCGGCGCGGAGGCGCAGCACGACGACGCGCGCGAGGTCGATGGCCGGCAGGGTCAACGCCGCGTGACCGAGCGTGCTCGTCGCCAGCAGGATGCCGAGCAGGTGCGAGCCGGAATCGCCCAGGAACGCGTAGGGCGGACCGCCGGGCCGGCGGCGCGCGAGGTTGAAGCCCAGGAACGCGGCCAGCGCGCCGGCGAAGCTCGATCCGGCGCACGCGAAGGCCGCGCCAGCGACGGCACCGAGCGTCCCGTCGGCGTGGTCGAACGTGTTCGCGACGTTCTGCGCGGCGACCGCCGCGAGCACGACGAGAACGGTCGCGATCTCGCCCGGCTCGCTGCCGTCGACCTCGCGCCCGAGCGCGAGCGCGCGGCCCGCCGCGGTCTGGCCGGCGAGCTTGGCGCGCGGCCCGAGTCCCGCGGCGCGCACGTCGTCGACGAGCCCGGTCAGGAACGCGAGCGCGGCCGCCAGCACGAGCGGTCCGCGCTGGAAATGCCACGGATCGCCAGGGATCCAGGGCACGAAGTGCAGCACGCTTCCGAGGTGCGGCCACGCGGCGAGCGCGATCGCGGAGAGCGCCAGCGCCGGCCCGCCGACGAGCGGCACCGCGCTGCCGTGCGACTTGCGCTCGGGCGCGTCGGCCCCGTCGTCGGCGAGCCCGATCCGGCTCGCGGCGCGCACGAACAGGACGAGCGCGAGGAACGCGACCGCTGCCGCGAACCCGGTCGCGAGCCAGTCCATCGGCGGCGCAAACGGGTTCACGCGCGCGTCCCGTACAGCCCGTGCGCGCGGATGTAGTCGAGCACCGCGGCCGGGATCACCGTCTCCGCGCCACCGGCCCCTGCGAGCGCCGCGCGCGCGTCGGTCGACGAGGCGACGAACGGGGGCAGGCGCAGGTACCCGCGCGCGACCTTGCGCGCGAGCTCGGCTCCGACCTCGGCCTCGAGGTCGCCGAGCAGCGCGTCCGGATCGCCGTCGCGGTGCACGACGATCGGCTGCACGCGCTCGAGCAGCGCACGCGCCTCGCGCCAGCCGCCGAGCCCGGGCAGGTTGTCGCTGCCGATGACGAGGTAGATCGCGCAGTCCGGCCGCTCGCCCAGGACGCGCGGCAGGTCACGCACCGTGTCGATCGTGAACGACGGACCGCCGCGCACGAGTTCGAGGTCCGAGGCCTCGAAGCCGCGCTGGCCGCGGATCGCGATCTCGACCATGCGCAGGCGGTCCGCTCCCGGCGCCGGCGTCCGGCCGGGCTTGAACGGCGAGCGCCAGGCCGGCACGAAGACGACGCGCTCGAGCCCGAAGCGGTCCCGCGCCGTCCGCGCGGCGTGGAGGTGGCCGGCGTGCACGGGATCGAAGGACCCGCCGAAGAGACCGATGCGGCGCTCCGTCGGCGCGGCGCGCGGTCCGGCGCCGGGCGCGGAGGTCGGATCGGGCGAGTCCATCGGCGCGCGGGACGTTACCCGGCGCCCCGCGGGGGTAGCTAGCGGCGTCGGGACCGGCTCCACCCTGGACACGAGTGCGCCCGGCCGACACACTTTCGCCCCCCGGCCGGCGCCCCCCGTGCCCGCCGGGCGGCCTGCCTCCGACGCCCGGTCCAAGCTGGTCCAGACGCCCCCCTCATGAACGGACTCATGAAGCAGTTCCTCCCCCTCCTGGCCCTCCCGCTCGTCGCGCTGACCCCGGCCTGCACGACGCAGGGAGCGCACGGCAACGACCACTGGTCCCAGCGTTCGATCTCGAACTCCATGGGCCGTGCGTTCCTGGGCTACGACCAGTCGCGCGACGGCAACTACCTGGACTTCCAGGCGCAGAACAAGAAGGACGTCGGCCTGATCTTCCGCCGCTACTTCTTCCACCTGAACCCGGAGAACCCGTTCCAGGTCGCCGACGCCGCGTACTACCGGCCGCGGTACCCGAACAGCATCGCGCCCGACCTGGTGTCGTACCTCCAGGAGCCGATCTCGTCGGTGATCGGCACGATGTCGGAAGGCGGTCCGGAGGAGTTCGGCCAGGGCCTGAGCATGGTCGGCTACGGCGTGCTCGGCGAACCGTCCATGCGCGGCAAGTCGGCCAGCTACCTGCGCTCGTCGGTCGGCGTCAAGGACACGACCGGGGGCGCGAACGACGCCTCGCACGACTGGATCGACGACTACGACCACTCGGCCGTCGCGGTCACCACCCCAGCGCCCGCCGAACCTCGTCCGCGAGGTCGGCGGGCGCGCGGTTTTCGGCGGCGACCCAGGCGACGTCCGGGAACTTGCGGTACCAGGTGCGCTGCCGGCGCGCGAACTGGCGCGTGGCGAGCGCGATGCGCGCCGCGGCCTCCGACGGAGCCAGCGCGCCGTCGTGCACCGCCAGCGCCTCGGCGTACCCCAGCGCCTGGATCGCGGTCGGACCGAAGCCCGTCGTGTCGCGCACGCGCGCGGCCTCCGCCGGCCATCCGGCCGCGAGCATCGTCTCCGCGCGCCGCGCGATGCGGCGGTCGAGTTCGGGCACGGCGACCTCGAGCCCGACGAGCGTGCGCGGCGTGCTCGCGCCGCTCCCCCACTGCGTCTGCCAGGCCGAGAGCGGCCGGCCCGTCTGCCGCCAGACCTCGAGCGCGCGCACGACGCGCTTCACGTCGTTCGGGTGCAGCTTCGCGGCCGAGCGCGGGTCCGCGCGCACGAGCTCGGCGTGCAGCGACAGCGGTCCGTCCGTGCGCGCGCGCGCCTCGAGCCCGGCGCGCAAGGCCGGGTCGACGTCGGGCCCGCGGAAGAGTCCGGCCGAGAGCACCTTCAGGTAGAAGCCGGTGCCGCCCACGAACAGCGCGCGCTTGCCGCGCGCGCGCACGTCCGCGAGCGCCGCGGCCAGGTCGGCCAGGAAGCGCGTCACGTCGTAGCGCTCGCTCGGATCGGCCAGGTCGAGCATGTGGTGCGCGACGCGCGCGCGCTCCTCGGCGTCGGGCTTCGCCGTGCCGACGTCCATGCCGCGGTAGACCTGCATCGAGTCGAGGCTGACGATCTCGGCGCCGCACGATTCGGCGACGAGCAGCGCGACCGCGCTCTTCCCGCTCGCCGTCGGTCCGATCAGCGCCGCGAGCGGGGTGCCGCCCAGCGGATCGTGGGCCGGGATGGACGACTCCGACTCCGTTCCTTCCGGCGCGCTCGACACGGCGCACCAGCGGACACGGCCGCCGCGCGGCGCGCAAGGCCCGGCCGCGTGCGCGCGCGCTCGGGCCGCGCGAATCGTCGCGCGCGACCGGCACGCGACACGGATCGAACGCTCGACCGCGGGCCGCGAAGCACGTCGCGGCTGGCGCGTGGCCGCCGCCGGACCTAGCCTCACGGCCATGATCGCCGCGATCGCACTCGCCACGCTCGGACTCCTCCTCCAGGACGCGCCGCCGCCGCTGCCCCCGCCGCCCGATGCGCAGAAGCCCGCGGTGGTCGTGATGGACGCCGACGGCGAGCCCGTGGCGCCGGGCCGTCTCCCGAAGAGCACGTCGCCCGAAGCGCGCGCCGCGTGGGACCGGATGACCGCCGCGCTCGCCGTCCCGGGTGCCGTCCGCACGCCGGTCACGGGTTTCGACCTGGGCCTCGACCTGCGCCTGCGCGTGCGCGAGAACCAGACGAACAGCTTCGAGAAGGCGCGCTACGCCTACCGCGCGCCGGGCTACCTGCTGGCCGACACGGGCAAGGGCCGCCGTCAGGTGCGCGGTCCGAAGGGCGATTGGCTGTACGACGAGACGGTGCCGACCGAGCGCGCGTTCGTCAGCTTGAACGTCGGCCGCGAGAACGCCGAGGACCGGCGGCAGCTCGACGAGGCGCTCGACGTCGCACGGCTCTTCGTCCTGCTCGTCGACTCGAAGAACGTGCGCGTCGTTCGCTTCGCGGCCGCCGCGAACCCCGAAGCCTTCGTGCCGGCCAAGCTGGTCGAGGAAGCGCGGAAGCTCGCCTGGTTCGAGCTCGAGACGCCGGACGTGCGGCCGGGCGCGCAGAACCAGGCCGGCGCGCGGATCGTGCTGGGCCTCGCCGCCGAGTCGGGCCTGCCGGTCGTCGTGCTCGCCGACGACGCCGCGGCCGCGCGCCGCGTGAACCCGACGACGTCGTGCGTGCGGCTCGCCGAGTGGAAGCCGTTCGACGGGTGGTTGCTGCCGAAGAAGATCCTCGTGTACCTGCCGCGGATCTCGGACGCGCAGGGGGCGGGCGGCGCGACGTCGCGCGTCGCGGATGGGTGGCGCGCGGAGCCGGCGATGGATCTGGTCGTGTTGTCGGGCTCGCTCAAGGCGCCGCCGGATGTGGCGCTGTTCCTGCCGCCGGAGATGCCGAAGTAGTGCGGGGGGCGAGTGCGAGGTGGGATGCGACGGGCGCGCGTGTGTCGGTCCAGGTCCGGCAGGGTGCGCGGGCTGGTCGAGGGATGGCGAGGAGGCCGGGGGATCGTCGGCTTGGCGCGCGGGTTTGGTGGGCGATCTCGGCAGTGGAGCTCGGCAGTCGGGCTCGGACTCGGGCTCGGGCTCGGCACTCGCGCTCGGCGCTCTGGCTTGGCGCTCTAGCTTGGCGCTCTAGCTCGTCGGTCTAGCTCGTCGGTCCAGCTCGGGGCTCGAGCTGGGAGCGCGAGCTCGGGGCCCGGACTCGCTCGCTCACAGCGTGCTCGCACGAGTGCGACGTGGACCCGGGCGGGGCGCAGAGAAGTGGGATCGAGCGAGCCGGGCGGACATCTTCCGCTGTGCAGTTCAGGTCGGCACGGGCTGCACGACGGGGATCTCGTGCGTGCGCAGGAGGCCCCACCGCCGCCATCCGGTCGTGAGCAGCCACGAGCGCGCCGCCGCGATCGGGCGCGCATCCCGCGCGACTCGATCCAGCCAGCCGCAGAACCAAGGCCCGGACGAGAACGCATCGGTGCCGGTGATCTGCGCGCCGTGCTTGCGCGCGTTCTGCAGTACGTAGACGAGCGCGTAGCGCACCTCGCGCGGCGAGCGCAGGATCCGCGCGTGGTAGCGGTCCGAGAGCACCTTCCCGCGCCGCTCCCACGCGCGGTTCAGCGCCTTCGCGATGCGCACGAGCAGACCCTGCATGCCGCGCGCGATCGAGCGCGCGTCCTCGGCCTCGGCGATGAA
>JBGAOR010000023.1:0-55300 GCA_044221705.1 Planctomycetota bacterium | reverse complement strand
GGCGTTCGTCGCGATCAGCGTGCGCGACACGGAGCGCGCGCGGCGTGCCCACGCCGCACTCCCCGCGCGGCCGGAAGGCGGTGGCGAGGCATTCGCGCGCGCGGCCGAGGGATACCGCGCGGAACTCGCCGGCCTCGAATCCACGCTCGCCGCGCGAGATCGCGGCATCGGCCGGGCCAGGATCGTCGCGGGCGTGGCGGTTCTGCTCGCGCTCGCGCTGCTCGCCGCGAGCGCGGTCAGAGGAGATCGAGCACGCCCGTCCCCGTAGTCGGGTCGAAGAGCGTCGACGGCGGAACCCACCAGTTCACGTCGAGCGCGTAGGGCGTGTTCCACGGCAGGGGAGCCGGGTCGCCGACCAGCCCCAGCGCCACGATCGCGAATGCGCGCGCGGACGCATCCCTCCCCGAGTCCGCGACGATCGCGATCAAGGGATCCACGGAGCGCTCGTCGCCCACGAAGCCCAGAGCGGTCGCCACCGAGGAGAGCGCCGAGAGTCCGCGTGCGTCGCGCAACATCTCGACGAGCTGCGGCGTCAGGCTGTGGTCGCCGAGGAGTCCGAGCGCGATGGCGGACTCGCGCAGGAGCTGTGGCTTGTAGCGCGACTCGAGGACGATCTGCCGCAAGAGGTCGATCGCCGCCGTCGTGCGCGCCAGGCCGAGCGCCAGCGCGCCGTGCGCGCGCGCCTCGTCGTCCGCGAGTTCGGCGACGCGCTCCAACAGCACGGCTCCGGCGGAGGGCGCTCCCGAGAGCGCGAGGCCGAGCATGTGCGCGCCGGCCTCGCCCGGGCTCGTGTGCTCGCGGATCGCCTTCTGGAGCGCGTCTTGCACGCCGATCGATCCGGGCTGACCGGCGTCGGCGGCCGCGCGTTCGCCGACTCCGAGGGCGAGGCTGAGCCACGGCCGCTCGGGCGTCGAGCCGCGCGCGAGCAGGCCCGCGAGATAAGGGCGGGTCTCGCCCAGTGCGTTCCGGCCCTCCGTGCCGGGACGAGCTCCGATCTCCGCGAGCGCGAGCCACGCGAAACGCCGCGCCAGGCGGTCGCCCTCGGTGGACGCCAGCTTCAGCAGCGCGCGCGCACGCACGTCGTGAGCGTCGCCGTCGCCGTCCGCGACGATGCCGATCCCGAGCACGCAACTCTGGCGCACGACCGCGGATTCGCTCGAGCCCGTCTCGAGCGCGCGACTCAGCGACACGACGCACGCGGCGCGCCGTTCCTCGCCGGCTCGCCGCGCGAGCCTGGCCATCGTCACCGGCGCGTACGCGCGCACCTCTGGATCGCGGCGCGGATCGTCGAACCACGCCGCCACGAAGTCGTAGAGCGCGGCCGACGAGCTGGTGGGAGCGGGCTCGCCGTCGCCGAGCAGCACGGGCGGCGCGGATCCCAAGGGCACGAGTCCGAGCGCCAGCAGCGCGGCGACCGGCACGTCGCGCATCGCCGCAGCGGGTTCGGAGAGCGCGCCGACCAATCCGTGCGCGATCCAGCGCCGGTAGTCCTCGTTCGCGGTCCGCTCGGCCACGATCCCGAGCGCGTAGGCGGCGAACGCGCGCGTGCGCGTCGTGACCGAGTCCTTGCCGCACGCCGCCCGGCCCGCGGGTCCGTCGACGAGCAGGTCGCCGAGCAGCGCGAGATCCGCCGTGCGCGCCAGCACCCCCAGCGCGATGGCCGCCGTCTCGGCGACCTCCTGGTTCGCGTCCGCGAGGCGCGCGCGGAGAGCAGCCGAGATGTCGGCCTGTGCGGCTGCGTCGACGCGCGGTCCGCACTTCGCCAGCGCGAGGAGCGCCGCCGTGGCAATGTCGGGATTGCGCTCCGTTCGCAGCGCGGCGAGCAGGGCCGGGACGGTCCGCTCGCGAACCTGCTGGTCGGTCGGACGCCCCGCGATCCGCGGGAGACCGTCGCGCGAACCCGTGCTGGCCGACGCTCCGCCTTGCGCGAGCACGGTCCGCAGCGCGAGGTAGGGCTCGCGGTTGAGACCCCACCACAGCTGCCAGCCGGTCAGATCTCCGGCGACGTCGCTGCCGGTCGAGGGGCCGCCGGCTCCGCCTCCGGGAGCACCGCCGGTCGCGGGCCCGGCCGCGGGAGGACTCGGCCCGGCCGCGCCCGGTGGGAGGCCGGTCCCGGGGCCGCGGTAGGTGCCGCCGTGGGCGCGCGCCTCGGGGGTGGAGCCGAGGGCCGCGGCGAGGAGGAACAGGCCCAGGAACGCGGCGCGGAGTGCGGACGACATGCGAGGTGTGCGCTGGCCAGGTCGCGACAGCGAGTCTACCGGGGGCGATCGGATGGGTTGCGGTCGCATTCGGTAGGGGATCCGTTGTCCGAGCGGGGGATGCGTGCGGCCCACCCGGAGCAGGGTCCGAGCGGGCCGCGAGAGCTATGCGCGGCGGAGGCAGCAGCACCAGAAGGTGCTGGTGGCCTCCGCTTCGCTTCGGCCTAGAGGATGTCGAGGATGCCCGTGCCGTTGTCGCCGGTCAGCGTCGTCGTGTTCGCGCGGTAGTTGATGTTCGTGGAGATCTTGGAGTTCCAGGGCAGGAGCTCCTTGTCGGCCACGATCCCCAGCGCGACCGCGGCGAAACCGCGAGCCGAGTCGGTGATGTCCTTCTTCTTCAGCATCGCCACGAGCGGGTCGATCGAGCGGCTGTCGCCGATGAAGCCCAGCGCCGAGGCGATGGCCGCCTGCGACGAGAGGCCCTTCGCCTCACCCAGCATGGTGCACAGGTCGGGGACGAGCTCCTTGTCGCCCAGGAGGCCGAGGCCGATCGCCGCGGACTTGAGCAGGTCGGGCTTGTACTTCGAGTCCTTGACGATCGCCTGGATGTCCTTGACCGATTCCCGGGCATCCATCAGGCCGAGGCCGATGGTGATGTAGCCGCGCGCATTCGGCTCCGAGGTCTTGGCCAGCTTCTCCGCGAGGAGCTTCTTGCCTTCGACGTCCGCCGCGATGCCGAGGCCGATCGAGAACGCGCCGACCTGTTCGGGGCTGACCGCGTCCTCGAGCGCCTTGCGCAGGATCTCCTTGGCCGTACCCGAGGCGGACGTCGCCGGGACCTCGGCCTTCGTGAGGCCGTGCTCCATGACGCCGACGCCGATGCCGGCCCACGGCTTCATGTGGCCCTTGCCCTTTTGGAGCTGGTTCAGCAGGAACTCGCGGACTTCCTTCTGCCCCTTGTCGTTCTCCGCGCCCTTGCCCGGACGACCGCCGATCTGGGCCATCGCGATGTTCGTGAAGTTCTTGGACTGTTGATCGCCTTCGTCCGACATGCGCTTCAGGGCCGCGCGGATGTCGCCGTCGACCTTGTCCATGTCGGAGTCGCCGATCATGCCCAGCGCGAGCACGCAGCTCTGCCGGACTTCGTCCTTCTCCTTCGAATTCTTGTCGAGCGCTTCGAGGAGCAGCTTCGCGACCGCTTCGCGCAGGTCGCCCGGCGCGCCGGTCAGGAGACGCGCCATGGCCGTGGGGGCCTGGGCACGCAGGATGTAGTGATTCTGCTGGTCCTGGTAGAAGCGACGCAGGTACTTGATCTGCGCCTGGCGCGAGGAATCGTTGCTGGCCCCTTCGGGGTTCTCGCTCGGATCCACGTCGATCGGCGTCAGGCCGAGCGAGATCACCGCCGCGACCTTGAGGTCGCGCGTGCTCGTGTCGGGCTTCTGCAGGATGTCGATCAGGATGCGCGCGATCTCCTGGCGCACTTCGTTCTTGCCGGTGCGAGCGCCGATCAGGCCCAGACCGTACGTCGCGAACGCGCGCGTGCGGTACTTGACCTCGGTGCCGCCGCCGACCAGCTTGCGGCCCGCGTTGGTGTCCAGCGCCAGGTCCTTGAGCTTCGGGATCGAGGCCTCGTTGGCCAGAATGCCCAGCGCCACGGCGGAGGTCTCGGCGATCTCCTGGTTCGCGTCCGCGAGGAACTTGCCGATGATCGGCTCGAACTCGGACTTGCCGTCTTCGCTCTTCTCGTCGCCGATCTTGGCCAGCGCGATCATCGCGCCCGTGACGATGTCATTGCTGCGTTCCTTCTCCAGCGCTTCCTTGAGCGCGGGGACGACCTTCGCCCGGATCGTCTCGTCGGACGGACGCAGCGTGTTCTTGGCCTGATTGGTCTGGCCCAGTCCGGTGAAGAAGTCGTCGCCGCCCGTGCTGACGCCGCCGGAGTGGATGTGCGCCTTCAGGTTCAGGAACTGGTCCTTGTTGAAGCCCCACCAGAACTCCCACGTGGTCAGGTCGGGGCCGGAGCTGGCAGCGCCCGTCGAGGGGCCGGCCGGACGACCGCCGCCACCGCCGGTCGGGACACCCGGGCCAGCCGGCCCAGGCGTGCTCGGACCCGCGGGACCGCCGGTGCTCGGGCCGGAAGGCCCAGGCGTGCTGGGGCCGGTGCCGCCACCGCCGCCGCCGCCGCCGCCGGGGGGGACCGTGTCGCCGGGACCGCGGTAGCTACCGCCGTGACCGATCGACACGTCCTGGAGAGCGAGGCTGCCCGCGACGAGCAGCGCACCGAGGACGAGGAACTTCTTCATGGTTGCAGAGTGGTTCGGAACCAGGGATTCGTGGGCAGGGACGGCGTCCCGTCCGGGAGGCCCGAAGCGGGCGCAGGGCAATGCGCGTGCCGAGCCTCGGATCGCACCCGCGTCATCCTAGCCACCCTGGAGGGCGCCGCAACACGTCCTTCCGAGCTGGTTTCGCGCGCTCGACCGGGCCTCCGTTCCGGGGATGGAACCGAACGCGACGAAGCGCGTCGCGCGGACGGAACACCCCGGAGCGCCGACTCCGAGCGTCAGCCGCCGGACGCGCTCCGAGGCGCCCGCTGGACGATCGTGAGCCACTGGCCGTCGAGCACCAGCTCGTCACGCTGATTCCGGGCCCTGGTCGCGAAGCGCACCCAACCGCGCCGCGGCCCGGGCGCCGGGTCGCGCTCGAGCACCTCGAGTTCCAGGCGGAGGCCGTCCCCGGGGACCACGGGGGCCTCGAAGCGCATGGAGACCTCGCGCAGGGCGACGATGGTGCCGTCGAAGATGCCGAGTTCCCAAGCCAGCCCGCTGATCCAGGACTCGACGAGCAGTCCGTGGGCAATGCGCTTGCGGAAGGGCGTGCGCGCGGCGAACTCGGCGTCGACGTGGACCGGGTTGCGATCGCCGGTGAGCTCCGCGAACGCGTCGATGTCCGCTTGACCGAGGACGCGCTGGCGGGAGGTGAAGGTCTGGCCCGGCTGGAACGCCTCGAAGGTCCGTCCACGGCCCGGCGGCCCGGCTGCAGCGTCGCGGCTCGTCATGGGCGGATGCTAGCGCGTCGTGGGGCGACCCGGGGGGCCGGATCGGCCTTCCCGGGGCCTGCGAGCCGGTTCCAGTTGCGACATAACGTACAGAAAGCGCCTTATTTCAAGGCATTTCCGTCGAAGTCGCATTCTGCGCAGGGCGCGCAGTCGAAGAGGACGACATGGAAGACTCCCGCCTCGATCAGCTCGCCATCGACCTACGCGCCGTGCAGCTCGCGCTCGGCCGTGAGACCGGACACCTTCGCGTCCAACGCGCCGCGTGTGACGCGCGCCTCGATGAGCTGGACCGCGCTTCGGCGATCGCGCGCCGCATGGCTGCCGACGTGGCCGACCTTCGTCGCGAGCCTGCGCAGCGGTGAATCCGCGGCGGTGACGCCGTGACGTTCCCGGAGTGGCTGCTCGTGGTCGCGGGGTGCTTCCTCGCGTCGTTCTTCGGAACGTGGGCCGCGGCCGCGTTCCTGCGCTGGCGTGACGAGCGCGACGCGGGGAGGTCGGACCGATGACGCGCCGCACCTCGTCCGCGAACCTCGAAAGCTGCGCGCTGGTGCTCGGGCACCTGGTCGACCTGGTGAACGCGCATCCGCTCGCGCCGCTGCTGATCCAGCAACGGCCGGAGTACGCGAACCTGCTCGCGGCCGGCAAGGCCGCGCTGGCCGGCGTCGGGCTGGAACGGGTGGCGTGCGAAGCGCCCGCGAAGCCGGGAGGCTCGAAGCGCTGCGGGTGGGTCGGGATCTTCCCGGTCCGCGACCCCGACGGCTTCCGCTGCGCGCGGTGCCGGAGCACGCGCGGGGAGGCTCTCCCTTGACCGCCATTGCCTGGGTGGACTGGGCGACGGTCGCGGTGCTCGCGTCGCTCTTCATCGCGAGCCTGGCGCTCCTGGCGTTCGCGCTCGGGCGCGACCGCGGAGGGCCGGACCGATGAGCGCCGAGCTGTCTGGGGCCTCCCTGGCCGTCCTGGGCGCGCTCGCGCTCGGGGTGGCGTTCGGCGTCATCGTCGGCGCGGCCGTCGCGCTCGCGTTCGCGTGGGACCGCTGGCGCGGCCCTGCGCGCGCGGGCCGGTTGCGCGACCTCCCGGCCGTCGAGCCGCGCGAAGTCGCGTTCTGGGCTCTCCAGGTCCCCCCGGAGCCCGAGTAGGTGGGCACCGCCGGCACGGGCCGGCGGACCCCGCCACCTTCCACGTCGAAGCAGGCCGCGGAGCGGCCCCGACGGACGGCACATCGACCGTCACGCCGAGGCTCGACTCCGGAGGCACCGGAGGTGGCTGGACCGCTCGGTCCCGATGGTCGCGAAGCGACGCCGCGCGGCGTCGCCGCGCCTGGCTTGTCTTCTCAGAGGAACAAGTGTCCCGTCCGAACGTCGTCCTTACACGAGTTTGAGGGGTCGGATGGGCGCTCGAATGGGGGGGGCTGGGCCCCTCCGATCCCGCGCTTTCCGCGCTCGGTGGTGGCGTGCATGGCCGGCCTGAAATCGCTGGTGCTCTTCCCGCGCGGTGGGCCGGATGCTGGCTCGCCGCTCGTGGTCCCGCTGCGGTGCAAGTCGTTCCGCTGCCCGCGGTGCTGGTGGTCGGTCGCGGCCGAGGATGCGCGGCGGATCGAGGTCGGCGCGACGTCGCGGCCGGACTGGATCTATGCCGTGCTGACGCTCGACCCGTCGCACCACCGCGGACCGCGCAGCGCGTACGCCGATGCGTCGAAGCTGTGGAGCAAGAGGCTCAAGCGGCGGCTCGAACGGCGGTACGGGCGGATCGAGTACGTCCAGACGTGGGAGCAACATCGAACCGGCTGGCCACACGTCAACCTGCTCGTGCGGAGCGACGCGCTCATGGCCGACGTGCGAGCGCACGGGATCGAAGAGCGCACGACCGACGGGCCGAAGGGCTCGCGCGTAGCGCACTTCACGCCTTGGCGTACCCGCGTGTTCAAGCCGCTCGTGGTCGAGGCTGGATTCGGCCGCATCGTTTGGGCGGAGCCGGTGATCTGCGCGCGTTCGCTCGCGCACTACTTCGCGAAGATCGTGGGCGAGTTCTGTCGGTCGCACGACAAGCCCGGCGACCAACGGCCGCACACCGCACCGTTCGGTACCAAGCGGCTGCGATCGTCCGATGACTTGCTCCCGCCGCGGCGCCGCTCAACCGGCGAGTGGGGCGGTGTCGCGGTGGACGCACCGCTCTCCGTGTTCGTGGATGCGCTCACCGGAGAAGTGGGCGCGACCTGGTCGGACGTCGAGCGCGCGCAACGGCTCGCGGAAGCGAAGCGCGCGTGCATGGACGCGATGAATGCGCGGCTGCGCGAAGCGGCCGCGCGGTGGGCTGCGCTCCAGGGCGCGGAGACCATCCCGCGATGGGGGGATCCAGAGTGGAACGGGCTCACGGTGGGGGATGCGCTGCAGCCAGTCGAGCGACCGCCGCAACCGTGGGACTCCACGGGAACCGCGTTCCCGATGGATCCATAGCTCAAGTTCCGACGGTTCGTGTCGATGGTGTCCGCCATGCCGAAGCAACGGATCCACGACCCGAAGACCGGGAAGATCCAATGGCGCGAAGTGGACGCGCCGACCACGCCGCCCGCGGCTCCGGCCGCGCCGGCCGCACCATCGAAGCCGCGCGCGCAGCGTGGCTACACCGCGACCGCGCCGACGGAACCGCCGAGCGCGAAGCGCGCACCGCGCGCACCGCGCAGCGATTGGGATCGCCTCTTCGACGGCGCGCAGGACTCCGCCGATGCGGAGTCCTGATCCGGAGCGCGCGCGCACGGCCGCGGCGCTTCACCTCGCAACCGTCATCGACCCGAACCCGTCGCCGGCCGCGGCGCAAGCCGCGACGTCGACCGATCCCGCGGCGCTGGCCGAGACGGGGAGAGACGACGACACGGCCGCGGTGAGCGTCGAGGATCCCGACGCGAGCGCGATGCTTCCCGCGTTCGTGCTGCTCGCGACCTGCGCCAGCGCGTGGGTCGCGTCGAAGTGGGGACCGCAATGGATGGTCACCGAAGAGCGCGCCGAGCGGATCGGCCGCGCGCTCGTGCGCGTCGCGCAGAAGTACCTGCCGGGCGCCGAGAGCTACGGCCCCGAGCTCGAGCTGGGCATCGCGCTCGGAGACTACGCGCTCGCCGGAGCGGGTCCGATGCTGCTCGACGCCGCGGCCGCGACGCGCACGACGACGGAGCCAGCACCGTGACGCGCGCACCCGTCGAAGCGCGCATCGGCGTCGTGATCGGGCGCAAGGGCTCGGGCAAGTCGTTCCGCGTGAAGCGCTGGCTCGCGAAGGTGAAGCGCTGGGTCGCGTTCGATCTCCGCGGGGAATACGCCGAGGTCGAGGGCGCGCGACTGTGGACCGACGTGCGCGACTTCGCGGCGCACCTCGCGAACGGCGGCACGATCGAGCGCGAAGTGTTCGCGTGCCCGAAGTGGCAGTTCGACGCCTGGTGCCGGTTCGTGTTCGAGACCGGCGACCTGGTCGCCGTGGTCGAAGAGATCGGGCGATTCGTCTCGCCTGGATGGGCACCCGAGCCGCTGCAAGATCTCTTCGATCGCAACCGCCATGCACGAGTGGATCTTGTGTGTGTCGGGCCGAGACTCGCGGAAATCCCGAAAGGTCTGCTCCATCAGGCGGACGACGTCATGCACGCCAACGTCGAGCTGCCGGCCGACGTCGCGTTCCTCGCGAAGTGGAAAGGCGACGCGATCGCGCAGCGCATCGCCAACCTCCCACCGCACGAGTTCCTTCGGATCCGCAGATGAACACCACGCTGAAAGTCGCGCTGATCTCCCTCGCCGTCACCGTCGTCGCGATGCGTCTCGCCGCGCACACCGTCGCGGGCCGGAAGTACCTGCTCGGGCTCAACGCCTGAGCGTCGCGCGCACCTCGCTCAATCCAACCCAGAACACCACGACCACGAGAAACGATCCATGCGCCGCCTCGCTCCCTTCGAAGCCAAGTCCATCGGTCCGAACGTCGACCTGACCACGGAATGCGAGAGCGGCAACGTGCTCCGCGATCTGCAGGCGAAGTTCTCCGGGATCTACAACGCGACGGTCGCGGGAACGACCGCGAGCGACGGACCGTGCACCTGGCTCGGCCGCTGGTCGCTCAAGTGCGGCTCGCGCTCGGTGATCGACATGCCCGCGGTGGACGTGCGCCACCTGACGGCCGCGCTCGCCGGCTGCTACGGGGAGATCTCCCCCGGTGCGATCGCCGCGGTGCCGACGGGCGTCGCCGGGAAGGTGCTCTTCAACGGGATGTTCCCGTTCACGCGCCTGATTCCGACGGCGCGGATCGACGGCCGCCAGGAGAAGATCGTCTTCCGCACGCGGCTCGGTCCGCTGACGGACCTCGGCGCGACGGCGCAGGCCATCACGGGCGGCGCGACGATCGTCGGCACGGCCGACGACGAGTTCAACGATGGCGCGCTGTTCTTCGAACCGGACTTCCGCACCGTGGAGATCCCGCTCGCGGCGTCGTCGGTCGGCAACACGTTCAACCTCAAGTTCCAGGACGACGAGATCGTCGTCGGGATCATGGTCCGCAGCTCGGACGAGTCGGTGCGGCTCACGGATCCGAACCTCGCGAAGCCCGACTGGCTGATCCGCCAGGTCGCGCTGTACCGCCAGAAGCAACGGCGCGCGAAGGAAGCGATCGTTCCCCCGATCGGCTGGTCGATGCTGCGGAATCAGCAGACCTACACCTACGGCATCTCGGCCGCGACGGGCCAGATCCACAACGGCGTCGGGCACTACCTCTTCGACGACCCGACGACGCCGCGCCAGGAAGCCGCGTTCTTCGAGGCGCAAGATCAGCTCACCGTCTCGGTCGACACGATCGCGCAGATCGAACCCGAGTTCGATGCGGCCGGTCTGCCGACGCTCGAAGCCGGGCAAGACCGCGCGTTCGTGACGATCCTCGGCTTCCGCCCGCGCGGTCGCGAGTATTGGCAAGACCGCCGCGGCGAGCTCGCGCGCAACGGCTTCGCGGTCCTCTGAGCGATCCACCTCGAGCACGAGAAAACGAGCACGAAATGGGACTCTTCTCGAAGATCGGCAAGGCGCTGAAGAAAGCGGTGAAGGACGTCGGGAAGGTCGCGACCAAAGCGATCGACCTCAACCCCTTCATTCCGGGGACGTCCGCGCAGCAAGCGCTGTCGAGCGGCGCGAGCCAGCTCGCGAGCGTAGTGCCGATCTTCGGTGGAGTCGCCGGCTCGCTCTCGGGCAGCTCGGCATCCGGTGGGGGACTGCTCGGCAGTCTCGGCGGCCTGTTCGATTCCGGCGCGGCGTCGCTCAAGTGCTCGCTGCTCGGTGACTGCGGGCCGAGCGCGCCGACGTCGCCGGCCGTGCCGAGCGGCGGCTTCGCGACGTTGAGCGGCGCGAGTCCTTCGGGCCTGATCGGAGACGGACCGCTCACGTCGGGCCAGAAACAAGCGCTCTTCCTCGGCGCGCTCGGGCTCGCCGCGTGGTGGTTCCTGATCCGAAAACGGGGCTAGGTCGCGTGCATGGCCACGAAGGTCAAGAAAGCGGCCGGGCTCAAGGGCGCAGCGCTCGCGAAGTTCATCGCGACGTCGGGGCTCTCCGGTGCGGCGCTCACGAACGCGATCGCGAAAGCGAGCGCGAGCCCGACCACGGTCGCGAAGTACGTCGCTCTCGCGGCCGCGCCGACGACGTCGCCGCTCGCGGCCGCGATCGCGCCGACGACGTCGCCGCTCGCGCTCTCGGCCGGCTTCATCGGCGCGCCGCTCTCGCCTGAGAACACGATCGTGAGTCCGGCCGTCGCGCCGGCCGCGCTCGCGACGACCGCACCAACCTCCAACCCTTCAACCTCGAACGGAACACCTCCGATGTCCAACACCAACAAGGTCCTGCTCTGGGGCGGCGTCGCCGTCGCCGTGTGGTACTTCTTCCTGCGAAAGAAGAGCACGACCGCGGGCGGAGCCTGATCCGATGCCCGCTGCCGTGATCCAAGCGCTTGTGCTGCTCGCCGGCACGCTGCTCACGACGACCTTCGGGAAGCGGCGCGGCCGCGGGAAGCGTGCGTCGTGACGTGCAAGGACAAGGGCGCGGCCCCGATGATCTACCGCGTGCCGGTCGCGCAGACGATCGCCGCGCCTGGCTTCGAAGTGTCGCTTCCGCGATCCGCGAAGGGGATCCGCGTGCTCTCGGGCTCGCCGGGCGTGCGCCTCTTCCTCAACGCATCGCAGGAATCGTTCGTCGGAGAGATCTCCGTCGATGCCGTGACAGGCCTGTGCGTCGCGCGCGACATCGAGAAGGTCTACGTACGCGGCACCGTCGACGGCAACGGACCCGACGTGATCTTCGAAGCGCTCGAATGCTGCCCGGCCGTGCTCGCGTCGAACGGACGCACGCACGCCGCGTTCGTCGTCGCGTTCGAGGAAGTGATCCTGGCCGGCGACGAGGTCGCGACGCGGAACGTCATCGCGACCGCGGAAGCGTTCGAGAACCTGAAGCCGAACGACGATCGCGTGCAACCGCTCGACTTCTGGTTCCTCGCCGGTGCGATCGTCGCGAACGCGACCTTCACGCTCCGACTGTGGGGCCGAGTGAGCCCGTCGGTGCGCGTGCTGATCGCGAGCCTGCAAGCGCTCAACGCGGACCCCGATGGAAACTTCGGTTGCGCGCTCGAAACGGGCTGGCGGAAGGATCTCGCCGTCGCCGGCACGTTCACGTCCACGCCGATCCCGCTCTCTCTGCCGTGGGAGCTGGAGATCTACCAACCGACCGGCGTGGAGCTCACGATCAATGGAATCGTGTTCCTACGCGACGCCTGAGCGGCGTCTACCGACGCGCCTTGTCGTGATCCTCGCGGCCGCGGCCGCGGCGGGCGTCGTCGCCGTGCCGACGTCGCCGGATGTTCCCTGGTACGCCTCCGCCGTGCTCGCGTGCGCGCTCTCTGCCGGTGTGGGGCTCTTCTCGTGGGGCGTCGCGTTCGTCGTGGAGACGAAGCGGCGGCTCGCGATCCTCGAGCGCGCGTTGAACGAACGGAGCAACGAAGCATGAGCACGAAGAAGAAGAACGCGACGACGACCGCGACGACGTCGAGCAACGAACCGAAGGCGACGTCGAGCGACAAGATCGCGCCGATGACCCTCGAAGAGCAACGCGAGCACGCGGCCGCGATCATCCGCGAGACGGAGAGCCTGTAGTGGGCGCGGTGCTCGGCGCGCTCGTGCGCGTGCTCGGCAGCTCAACCTGGTGGAGCGCGGTGCTCTCGATCGTCGCGTCGATCGTGTGCAAGTCGAACGGCGTCGAGCTGCCCGTCGAGGTCCTCGCGGCCGCGCCGCTGGCGGTCGGGCTCAAGGAAGCCGGGAAGCACCTCGCGACGTCGCAGGTCGGCGCGCGCGTGGTCGGGGCGATCGCTCCGACCACCGGAGCGACGACCGTCGCGGCACCGGCCGAGACGTCGCGATTCGCTCGCACGTTGCCCTGATCGCGGAGCCCTGGAAGTGCGCGGCCGGGGGATATCTGCCGTGCCCGCGGCCGCGCTGACGTCGCACGCTCGATGCGAAGCCGAACGGGTCGCGCGGGATGGTAGCGGCCGAGAAAGAAGCGCGCGGTGCAAAGGGGACCCCTTGCACCGCGCTGTCGTCTCCGGCACGTTCCCGCACCTGGTCGCGCTACTTTGGACGGCTGCGCGACCGGGAGACTCGGGAATCTACTCCCGTGGATCCGATCCTGCCGTCTGCACGCTGAGGCAGACAATGAGATTCGGTAGACCGCTCTGGAGGGCGCTGGAACGCAAGGATTTGCGTTCGCTCGCACGACATAACGTACATTATCAGACGTCTTAGCCTAAGCGGGGCCGGACTCGACGTGGGCATCTCCACGCTCCAGCCCTTCACTCCGCCGTCGACGCCACGAGGCCCGCGACCTCCGGCGGATAGCAACAGTAGACCGCCAGGCGCCCGTCCGCCCGCAGGCTGCCGCGCAGTCGGTCCCCGGCGCGCAACCACTGCGCCAGGTCCGGCTCGACCGCGGCGTCGCGGTCCGGACCCGAGCGCGGTCGGATCTGGGCTCGACCGCCGTCCAGCGCGAGCAGCTCGTAGAGCTCCCCCTCGTCCCGGCGTGCACCGCGCGTCCGGCGCTGGTTGGCCTCCGCGACCCGCGGCAGGGAACTCCCCAGCCGCGCGAGCGTCTCGTGGAACTCCGTGTGCAGCGCGACCTCGTGCTCGGCCTCCGCCCAACGGCAGAACACCGCCAACGACGCAATCCGTGCGCGCGCGTCGTCCGCGCCGCCGAGGGTCCCGTTCTCGGGCAGCCACCAGCCGGCGTAGACCAGCAGGTCGCGTGCGCGCAGGTTCTCGAAGACACCCACGTGCTCGGCCGACCGGCCCAGGTCGCGCAGGTTCGCGTGCCGCTCGGAAGCCTCGGCGCCCGAATTCGCCGAAGTCTCCCAGAGGAACTCCTCGACCATGGCGCCGACGACCCCGGGGAAGTCCGGGATCGGGTCGCTCTCGGATCCGCGCTCGGCATCCTCGCCCAGCGCGAGCTCCCGCTCGAGTTGTTCGAGCAGGGCCGTGACCGGTTCGCCGGCGCGGCGACGCTCCTCGAAACGCGCGACGGCGCTGGCCACGTCGGCTTGCGGATCCGGGCCCGGAGCGCCGCCCGCCGCCTGCGGGGTGAGGCTCGGGCCGTTCCCGGGGCCGCGCCGCGCCAACTGCGCCCAAGCCGCGAGCAACGCCCGGCGCGCGGCATCGATGTCGACGGCGCTCTCGAAGGCGAGGTCGTCGAGGATCTCGGACAGGACGTCCTGGGCGCCGTGGACGAGCCGGTCCTCGTCGAACGGTGCTTGCGCGAGCTCCTCGAGGAACACGTCGACCGCATCGGCTTCCACGCCGGAATCGAGCAGCAGGCGGCGCGCGTCCGCGACGGCGTCCGTCTCGCCCGCCGCGCCGCGGAAGAACATGGACTCGATCTCGCGCTGGCCGACGCGCAACACGCCGCGGCGGTCCGCGCGCGCCTGCTCGAAGTCGGCGCGCAACGCCTCGAGCACGCGCTCGTCGCGATGGAACGCGGATGCCGAGGACAGGCGGTGCACGCCGCCGCCGATCGGGAACAGTCGTCCGGCGATGATGTCGCCGACCTGGACGAAGCGCGAAGCGGCCTCCTCGGCCACCGGGAACTCACCGCGGCCGCCGAGGTCGCGCAGCCACAGTCCTTCGCCGGCCTGGATGCCCGTGACCTCGAGGACGCCGACGTGCGTCTGTCGCAATCCGGCCACCCAGTCGTCCTCGGAGCGTTCGAGGTCCGGCATCCAGGTCCGCAGGGCGCGCTCGAGCGCGAGCTCCGGACCGTGGGCGTCGGTGCGCTCCAGCAGGAACCACTCGAGGTGACGTCGGCGCGCCGCGTCCTCGTCGTCGTGCGGCGTGCCGTCGGGGAAGAACTCCCGGCGGCTCTGCGCGAGCTCGGCATTCCAGGCGGGATCGGCCTCGATGTGTTCGGCGATGCGCCGGAAGAAGTCGTCGATCGGGTCGGTGGCGGGTGTCAAGGCGGTGGGGCAGATCCGTTGTTCCGGCGTCTTCCGACCTCTAGCCTACCGGAGCGCGCCGCCCATCCGCTCGCGTGCGTCCCCCACCGATCCCTGCGATGACCCCCGACCCGGCTTCCGGCTTCGAATTCCCCCGCTGGTTGGACGTGGCGGGACTCGGACTCGTGATCCTCTTCCTGGTCCTCGGAGCCCGCCGCGGCCTGTGGTGGCAGCTCGTGCGGCTCCTCGGCCTGGCGGCCGTCATCGCGACGGCGCGCGCCCTCGCCCCGCGACTCACCCCCAGGCTCGTGAGCGCTCTGCCGAGCCTGGACCCGCGCATCGCGAGCGGGCTCGTGTGGCTCACGCTGCTGGCGCTCGGCCTCGCCGTCGTGGCGCTCGTCGGGCGCCTGGGCAAGGAGACGATCGAGGCCGCGCAGCTCGGGTTCGTCGACCGGGCCGGCGGCGCCGTCGCGGGCGCGCTCTCGGGAGCACTGCTCCATGGCGCGCTCGTGCTGCTGCTCGTGCTGCTCGGTCCGGCGGAGTGGTCGCGCGAGGCCGTGCGCGACACGCGCAGCGCGAGGCTGTTCGACACCCTCGGGCGCAGGCTGCCGCTGCTCGAGGACGCGCACGCCGCCGAAGCCCTGCGCGACCGCTGAGTTCGCGCGCGGTTCCGGCGACGGCCTCACTTGACAGGATCCCGCGCTCCACGGATCCTCTCGCGCGACAATTCGATCGGCTGCGCACGCGGGGAAGCAGGTGAGATTCCTGCACGGTCCCGCCACTGTGAGCCGCGACGACACTGGTTCCTCGGGATCCGCGCGCCGGATCCGGGTCACTGGGCGTCCACTCCCGCCGGGAGTGCCGCCCGGGAAGGCTCGAGCCCCTCGGTCCGTGCCGAACGAGCACGCGACGCTGGGCCGGGAAGCAGAGGTCAGGCGGCGAGTCAGGATATCCGCAACGCAGCGCGAGCCCCGCCGCTCCGATTTCCTCCGTGCAACCGCGCGGATTCGGGCCGGTGGGCGAACCCCCGCCGGCCTCGGAAGAAGGCTCGTGCTGTGCGGATGGCATCCGTCCCTGCGTGGATCCGACCCGAGCGGTCGGTCACGCGTGCGACGGCCCCGTTCGTCCTCGCTCGGGCGTCTCCGATTCCGGCCATTCGACGCGGACATCGAACGGAGACTCCCATGCTGCGCAACATTCTCTGCCTGAGCGCGCTCGTCGCGCTCGCGACCCCCCTCTTCGCCACGGACACCGTCGGGCCCGGCTGGGGCTCGGACACGGTCCGCGGGCTCACCCCGCAGTCGGCCTTCGCGAGCCACGACACGCTCACGAACGGCGACCGCGTGGTGTTCGACGGCTCGCTGGTCTGGATCGAGCACGACGACGGTTCCGTGCTGGCCACGATCGGCGCGACGCCGAGCCCGGCCTACCCGAGCTTCGTCGAGATCGATCCCACCGAGACGTACGCGGTGGTGGGCGAGAACAGCAACGGCCAGATCTACCGCGTGTCCCTGAGCGGCGGCGGCGGGCTCGTCCCCCTCACGAACCTCGTCTACAACTTCGACCTCGAGTACGAAGCGGGCGGCGCGAGCGCGCTCGTCTCGGCCGCGCACACGGGCTCGGGCAACCAGATCTACCGCGTGGATCTCACGACCGGCGCGGCCACGTTGTTGGCGAGCGTCGCCGGGCCGAGCGGCCCCATCGGGCTCGACGCGAACGGGAACCTCTTCTACGTGACGCAGGTCTTCACGTACCCGACGCCTGTCGATGCACTGCAGCTCGTCCGCTGGTCGGCGGCGAGCCTGGCGGCCGGTCCGTGGCCGCTCACGATCGCCGACGCGACCGTCGTCACCCCGAACCTGGACGGCGGTCCGAGCATGGTGGTCGACCGCTCGACGGGGCACGTGTTCGTGGCCGAATCGTCCGACGGCAGCGTGTCGCGGATCACGGAGATCGACCGCGGCGGGGCCGTCGTCGGGACGGCCGCCACGTCGCTCGACTACATCGGCCAGATCGAGCAGGTGGACGCGCCGGGCGACGGCGTGCTGGCTTCCTTCCAGCCCGCGGGCTCGCGCCTCTACTACCGCGTGGTGGACTTCGTGCAGGGCGCTTCGACGATCACCGGCATCAGCCCGCGTCGACCGCAGCTCGGCGCCGTGCAGAACGGGAACGGGACGATGACGATCTCGATCACCGGCGCGACGCCGGGCACGTCCTGCTTCGTGATCTCGAGCCAGGCGGCGCTCTACAACCCGATCGAGGCGGCCTACGACCTCGGGGCGTACACGTTCTGGACCGGGATGCCGTATCCGAACCACATCCGGCGCGTCGGCAACCAGATCCTCGCGGACGCGAACGGCGACGGCTCGTTCACGTTCTCGAACCCGGCTCCGATCCAGGGAACGCGCGTGATCCAGGCGCTCGTGCGCGACGTGCACGGCGTGCTGCGCGGCTCGTCGAACGCGATCACGAACTGACGCGCGACCGCGAGGTCGCGGCGGGAGCGTGCGCTGCGCGCTCCCGCCGACCGTGCGCGCCCGGCACCGACTCGCGTGGCGGCCGCGGCGCCCTCAGGACGCCGAACGCACGGCCGCGAGCCAGGGCAGGCTCGCGCGCAACTCCGGTTCGATGCCGCGCTGCAAGGTCTCCGACCGCGCACCGCACGAGCGGCACGCGCCGCCCCAGGCGAGGACGACGGCATCGCCGTCCACCTCGACGAGCCGGACTTCGCCGCCGTCCGCCGCGAGGAGCGGCGCGACGCGCGCGAGCACCCGCTCGACCTGCGCGATGCGCTCGGGATCGCCGCGCGCCGGTTCGTGGACGTCGCGCCCGGATCCGAGGATGCGTTCGAGCCACTTCACGGCCGCGCCTCGGGCGCGATCCGGAAGCGGATCCAGTCGGGACCGCGCTCCGCGACGGCGGAGTGCGCGACGGATACCGCGAGCGCCGCCGGGTCCACGCGGCACGTGAGCAGCAGCGTGTCGCCGTCGGATTCGAGCTCCCACTCCAGCGCAGCCGCGCTCGAGTGGGCGCACGCGTGGAGCAACTCCCCCACCCGCCAAGCCCCGCGCCAACCGAGGCGCGGAGGGAGTTCCGGGAGTTCGCGATCCGCGCGCTCGAGATCGCGTCCGGCACGGCGCAGCGCCTTGCGCAGGAGGCGCACGAGCGGCCCGAGTCCGCCGGCTTCGCTGCGATCGCGCAACAGGTCGGCGCCGAAACCTCCTGCGCACAGCCCGAGGAGCCAGCCCAACTCCTCCACCTCGACCGCCGTGCGCGCCAGGCCGTCACCGCGGTTCGGCAGCGGATCGCCGGAGCTCTCGAGCGCTCCCAATGCGGAGAGATACTGCGTGTGGTTGTTCAGGTCGTGCAGCAGCACCGGCAGCAGCGCGCGCGCGAGCTGCGGGTTCACCGCCGGATCCGCCGCGCGCGGGTCCGTGGAGTTGGTGCCGGGTCGGGGACTCGAACCCCGACTCCCTTTACGGGAAATGGATTTTGAATCCAACGCGTCTACCATTTCGCCAACCCGGCATGACGCCACGAGGCTAGTCGGCGCGCGCCCGCTTGCAACCCTTTCGCGGGGGAACGCTGACCCGCGCGCCGTCGGCCTGCTTCAGCGCGCGGCTTCGTCGAGGAACGCGAGCCCGATGCCGGTCGGGAACCCTTCGGCCCGCGCGACGAAGCGCAATCCCGCGCGAATGCCCGGTCCGTACGCCTCGGACGACAGCGCGTCGTGGCGCAGCGTCAGCAGCTCGCCCGGCGCGCCGAACAGCACCTCCTGGTGCGCGAGCAGGCCGGGGAGTCGCACGGAGTGGATCGGGACGGCGCGGTTCGCGCTCGCCGGATCGACCACGGAGCGGACGGCGCGAACGCGGCGGGCGGTGTCCGCGGCGGTCCCGCTCGGCGCATCGCGCTTCTTGTCGTGGTGCAGTTCGACGATCTCGCACGCGGCCACGTGGCGCGCCGCGTCCTCGACCATGCGCTGCAGGAGCCACATGCCGCGGGACAGGTTCGGCGCGTACAACCCGCCCAGCCCGCGCTCGCGCGCGAACGCGTCGAGTGCGGCCGATTCCTCGGCGGTCACGCCGCTCGTCGCGACGAGCGGGCGCGCGCCCAGGTCGAGCGCGATCCGCGCGTGTCGCGCGCCCAGGCCGGCCACGGTGGACTCGAAGACGACGTCGGGGCGCACCCTGCGCAAGACGTCTGCGACGTCGTCGCGCGAGGTCGCCCGCGCGACGAGCTCGAAGTCCGCGTCCGCGTCGAGCACGTCGCAGGCGTAGCGACCGAGCTTTCCGCCCGCGCCCAGGACCGCGACGCGCAGCGGCTTCATCGCGCGGCCACCCGCGCGTCCGCCGACCCGGCCCGCTCCAGCGCCAGCTCGACCAACCGCAGGCACAGCGCGCGGAACGACATCCCCGCGTGCGCAGCCGCGAGCGGCAGAAGCGATCGCGCGGTCATGCCCGGCAGCGTGTTGATCTCCAGGACGACCGGATCGCCGCCGCCCGCGGGCACGATGAAGTCGATGCGCGAATAGCCTTCGCAACCCGCCGCGGCGTGCGCGCGTTCGCCCAGCGCCCGCAGCGCCGCGCACGTCGCCGCGTCGATCGAGCGCGGCGGACAGTGCTCGCTGGCGCCGGCCGCGCTGTACTTCTCCTCGTAGTCGAAGAAGCGCCCGTCCTTGGGCACGATCTCGACGGGCATCAGCGCGCGCGCCTCGCCGCGGTTCCCGATCACGGCGACGGTGCACTCGGTCCCGCGCACGCGCGCCTCGACGAGCGCGCGGTCCTTCGTCGCCAGCACGGACTCGATCGCGCCGCGCAAGGCGCGATCGTCGTCGAGGACGAACGTCGCGACCGAGGATCCGCCGCGGTCCGGTTTCACGGCCCAGCCCGCGCGCGAGAGCGCGCGCACGGATTCCAGCACCGAGGCCGCGTCCGCACGCCATTGTGCGGCGTCGATCGTGCGTCCGGGCGCGACCGTCAGGCCGGCCTCCGTCAGCACGCTGCGCGTCCAGCTCTTGCACAAGCACAGCGCCGACCCAGCGACTCCGGAGCCGGTGTGCGCGCGCCCCGTCGCAGCGAGCAGGCCTTGGAGCGTGCCGTCCTCGCCCTCGCCGCCGTGCAGCGCCAGGAAGAAGACGGCGGAACGCGGGATGCGCGACAGCGCCTCTTCGGGCGCGTGCTCCTCGCCGAGCAGGCGCCACGCCCCCGCGTCCGTGATCTCGACGTCCAGGACGTTGGATGGCCCGCAGCCGTCGCGCGCGTCGCGCAGCGCGGCGGACACCGCGGCGCCGCTCTTCAGCGACACCTCGCGTTCGCTGGATCGGCCTCCGTAGAGGACCGCGACCGTGGCGGCTCGCGTCGTGGCGATCCCTTCGGAGTTCATGGCGCGTAGACGTGACCGCCGGCGAGCACCCGCGGGCTCGCGGGCATGCGCGCGAGGAACTCCGACTCGTCCTCGGCGAAGCGCGGGTCCACCTCGACGCGGTGGAGCCCCTCGGCATCGGGAGGGGGAAGCGCGACGCCCGCGCGCGCGGCCCAGCCGGCGAACAGCCGGCACTGGTCGCGCCGCGCGCTGCGGACCGAGTCCTCGCCGTCCTTGTTCTTCACCGGGCTGAACTCGCGCTCGCGCGCGACCTCGAGCGCGACGCTCGTCCCCGCGACGGCGAGGGCGTCGAACACGAAGGCCTCGAACTTGAAGCCCTCGACCTCGACGCGGACGCCATCCGGTGTGACCGTCGGGATCCGCTTCCGCGCGACGTGCCACGGCAGCCGCAGCCCGCCGCGCGTGAGCTCCTCGACGAAGCCGCGGTCGAGCACGTGGAGCGCGATGTTCCCGGCCCAGAAGACGAGCTCGCCGCGCGCGTCGCGTGCGTCGCGCAGCGGCGCCGGCAGATCGGAGTACTCGATGCAGGTCGGCGTCCCGTCGACACGGCCGAGCACGCCGACCTTCTCGGCCGCGTCGCGTTTGCGCACGACCTTGCTCGACATGCGCGCGCCGCGCAGCGCGTGCAGGCCGAGGAACAGGGGATCCGCGGGGACGGCGAGCGGGTTGTCGACCTGGAAGTAGGAGAACGTCTCGACCCCGCGCGCGGCGGCGTGCGCGAGCGCACCGGAACTCGCCAGCGCGGCGAGCAGTCCGCCGTGGCCGTTCGGAGCCAGGAACGGCGCGTCCGGCGCGGCCATCAGGATCCGGCCGGCGGCATCCAGCGCGGGCACCATCGCCTGGCGGAAGAACACGATGCCGTCCGGATCGAGGCCGAACCAGCGCTCGCGCTCGAAGTACGCCTTCGTGGGCGCGTCGGTCGCCTCGGAGGTCATCACGTACCACGGTCCGACGACGCCGTGGCGCGCGCGCGCCGCCAGGAGCTTCTGCGCGAAGAGCTCGTAGAGGCTGGTCCCCGTGAGCGGCGTGACCGGCAGGCATCCCTTGGGCGCGTCGTGACCGAGCCGCGACGCCTGTCCGCCGGCGACGAGCAGCCAGCCGACGCTCCCGGCGCGCAGCATGGCGGCCCCGCGCTCGCGCGCGCGCCGTTCCTCGGCGAGTTCCGCCGCCCCGCGGCGCAATGGGAAGACTTCGGCCGGTTCGAAACGCGGAGCTGCCGCGGAGCCAGCCGCGGGCGCGCGGATCAGGCGCTGGAATTCCGCCACGAGGCCCAGGTCGATCGAGGCCAGCGCGGTGTGCAGGCGTTCGCGCCCACCCGGTCCGAGGTCGCGCTCGCCCGCGAAGACGTGCTCCTGCCCGGCCTCGGCGAACCGCTGGCGGAGCAGGTCGCCCTGGGTCGCGCTCGGCATCGGCGGACCGGCCTCAGCGCTGCGCGCGCGCGGGCTCGTTGCCGAGCGTCTCGAGGATCTGCGTGAGCAGGTGCTCCATCGCGATCGTGCGCTTCTCGAGCAGGACCTGGCGCTTGACGATCTTCTCGACGACCGGCGGCAGCACCGCCTCGCGGACGTAGCTGTTGATCATGCTGATGATCTCGGCTCGGCTCGCGTCCGGCAGCTTGTTGAAGTGGTACGAGATCTTCTGCTTGAGCGCTTCGTCGGTCCAGTGCAGGACCTCGCTCGAGATCTCCTCGGCGGACTTCTTGTCGTGCTGGCTGTGGAAGAGCTCGAGCTTGTACTGGTGGAGCAGGTCTTGGAACTTCCGTTGCACGGCGGGTCACCTTCGAGCCGCTCGCGGCGGCCCTCACTGAGGACGATGGAGAGAGTGTGTGGATTCTAGCGGTCGATCGCGCGTCGCGAGCGCGCGCGCGGACCGGATTTCACGGTCACGGGCCAGCCTGCGGGCCGGGCGCGCGGAGGTCTCCCGCGCCAGCGCGCGAGCGCCTCAATCGGGACGACCGAGGCAAATGGAAACGTTGTGTCCGCCGAATCCCAGCGAGTTCGACAGGGCATTCCGGATGCGCAGATCGCGCGCGGCACCCGGGACGTAGTCGAGGTCGCACTCGGGGTCGGGGTTGGTCAGGTTGCGCGTCGGGTGCACCTTCTGGTGGTAGATGGACAGCGCGGTGACCACGGCCTCCAGACCGGCGGATGCGCCCAGCAGGTGGCCCACCATGGACTTCGTGGACGAGATCGCGAGCTTGCGCGCGTGGTCCCCGAAGGCCAGCTTGATCGCGCGCGTCTCGATCAGGTCGTTGTACGGCGTGCTCGTGCCGTGCGCGTTCACGTAGTCGACCTGGTCCGGCGCGATCCTCGCGTGCTTCAGGGCCTCGGCGAAAGCACGCGCCCCACCGCGACCGGATTCCTCGGGCGCCGTGATGTGGAATGCGTCGTCCGTGGAACCGTAGCCCTTGAACTCGGCGTAGATCCGCGCGCCGCGCTTCCGCGCGCGCTCGAGCTCCTCGAACACGAGGATGCCGCAGCCCTCGCCCATGACGAACCCGTCGCGGTCCTTGTCGAACGGCCGGGACGCCGAGGCCGGATCGTCGTTGCGCCCCGAGAGCGCCTTCATGTTCCCGAACCCGGCCAACGACAGGGGCGTCGTGGCCGACTCCGAACCGCCGGTGACGACCACGTCCGCCTCGCCCCACTGGATCGCGCGCCAGGCCATGCCCATCGCGTGCCCGGCGGATGCGCACGCACTCGAGGTCGTGAAGCTCGTGCCGAGCAGTCCGAAGCGGATCGAGATCTGCCCGGCCACCGCGTTGGCCATGATCTTCGGGATGAAGTGCGGGCTGACGCGGCGCGGCCCCTTCTCCATCATCTCGAGGTGCTGAGCCTCGATGCCGGTGATGCCGCCGATGCCGGTGCCGAGGATCGCGCCCCAGCGCTCGCGCTCCGACGCGTCGGCCTTCTCGGGCTCGAGCCCGGCGTCGCGCAAGGCGTCGCCGGCCGCGAGCAGGGCCCAGGCCGTGAACAGGTCGTACTTGCGCAGCTCCGGCGGCGTGAAGTGCTGGGCCAGGTCGAGGTCGACGCTCGCCGCGAAGTGGACGGAGTGGTCCTTCGTGTCGAAACGCCGGATCGGCCCGACGCCGTTCTCCCCGCGCAGCAGCCGCGCCCAGGAGGTTTCGACGTCGTTCCCCAGGGCATTGATGGTGCCCAATCCGGTGATGGCGACACGGCGCATGCGTCCCTCAGCTCTTGGACGCGATGTAGTCGATCGCGCTGCCGACGGTCTGGATCTTCTCGGCGTCCTCGTCGGGGATCGAGATCTCGAACTCGTCCTCGAACTCCATCACGAGCTCGACCGTGTCGAGTGAGTCGGCACCGAGGTCGTTGATGAACGACGTCTCGCGCGCGACCTTGTCCGGGGTCGTCCCCATCTGGTCGCACACGATCTTGATCACGCGTTCCTGGATCTCCGCGGGGTTCGCCACCACCATCCTCCTCGTTCCTTGGGTCACTACTGGGGGGGTCTCGCGTCCGCCGAGCAGCGGACGCGGTGAATCGTTCAGCCGCCGAGGCTGAGTCCGCCGTCGACGACGATCGTCTGACCGGTCACGTAACTTCCGCCGGGCCCGACGAGGAAGTCCACCGCCAGCGCGATGTCCTCCGCCGCGCCGATGCGCCCGAGCGGGATCTTGTTCTTGAGCGCCTCGGCCGACTTCTCGTCGATCGCGGCCGTCATGTCGGTCGCGATGTAGCCCGGCGCCACCGTGTTCACGCACACGCCGCGGCCGGCGAGCTCCTTCGCCAGCGATTGGGCGAGGCCGACGACGCCGGCCTTCGCGGCGGCGTAGTTGGCCTGTCCGGCGTTGCCGGTGAGCCCGACGATCGAGCCGACGTTCACGATCCGGCCGCTCGATTTCATCAAGGGGCGCGCGGCCGCCTTGAGGAAGTTCCAGGTGCCCTTCAGGTTGACGTCGACGACGCGGTCGAAGTCCTCCTCGGACATGCGCAGGAGGAGCTGGTCGCGGGTGATGCCGGCGTTGTTCACCAGCACGTACAGCCCGCCCATCTCCTTCACGACCTGCTCGACCACCGCCGCGGCGGCGCTGGTCGAGGCCACGTCGCAGCCGTAGGCCTGAGCCCCCTCGGTGAGCGCGTTGCAGCGCGCCACGGTGTCGGCGCAGCGCTCGGCCGTGGTCGCCACGCAGGCCACCCGGGCTCCGCGGCGGGCCAGTTGGACGGCGATGGACGCGCCGATGCCGCGCGAGGCGCCGGTCACCAGCGCCACGCGGCCTTCCAGGAAGCGCGATTCGGTCGTCGAAGGGGGCAAGACGGGTGTGGGGGCCGGCGGGGTCCGGGCGTCGGAAGGCGAGGGAGGGTAGCAGCACCCCCCCACCCCTTCAACGCTGCCCGCGTCGAGAGCGGGCCCGGGACGGCGTGTTCAGGCGTTCTCGGCGGCCGCGAGGTCGGCCGGCTTGGCCGCCGCGCGCACCTGCGCCTCGGGATCGATCTTCGAGAGGATGCCGGCCAGCACGGTGCCCGGGCCGGGCTCGAGGAACGTGCGGATGCCGCGGCCGAGGGCCAGGCGCATGCTGCGCTCCCACAGGACGGGCGCGCAGACCTGTTCCGCGAGCTGCGCCCGGATCCGCTCGGGATCGGTCGTCTCGAGCGCGGTCACGTTGCTCACGAACGGGACTCGCGGCGCGCGGATCGTCACCGACTTCAGCGCCGCCGCGAGCGCCTCCGCCGCGGGGCGCATGCACTCGGAGTGGAACCCGCCGGCGACGACGAGCCGCCGCGTCCGGCGCACGCCGTGATCCTTCGCGGCCGCTTCGGCCGCGTCGAGCGCGCGCAGTTCGCCCGAGAGGATGATCTGGCCGGGCGCGTTCAGGTTCGCGAGCTGGCAGATGCCGACCTTCGCGCCCTCGGCGGCGACGGCGCGCGCCTGGTCCTCGGTGGCGCCCATCAGGCTCGTCATCGAGCTCGGGATCGCCTCGCTGGCCTTTTGCATGGCTTCGCCGCGCAGACGCACGAGCCGCAGCGCGTCCTCGAAGGACAGCGAGCCCGCGGCCCACAGCGCCGTGTATTCGCCCAAGGAGAGGCCCGCGACGAGCGGCGCCTGCGCCAGGTCGAGACCGCGCTCCTGCAGCACGCTGACGATCGCGACGCTCGTCGTCAGGATGCCGGGCTGCGCCACGTCGGTGCGGTTCACCTCGTCGCCGCGATTCCAGCACATCTCCGCGAGCGGGATGCCGAGCGCGCGGTCCGCGCGCTGGAAGATCGCCGCCGCGGCCGGGAAGGCCTCGGCCCAATCGCGGCCCATGCCCTCGGATTGCGCGCCTTGGCCGGGGAAGAGGATCGCGGGTGTCGTCATGTCGTGTTCCGGGTCGGGGTCGGAGAGTGAGCCGGGATTCGCGGGTGGCGCGGGATCACCAGCGGATCAGCGCACCGCCCCAGGTGAGGCCGGCGCCGAATGCGACCAGCACCACGAGCTTCTCCTTCGGCACGCGCCCCGAGCGCACGGCCTCGTCGAGCGCGATCGGCACCGACGCGGCCGACGTGTTGCCGTAGTCCTGGATGTTCACCATGACCTTCTCGTCGGTCCATTCCAGGCGCTCGAGTGCCGCGTCGATGATGCGCCGGTTCACCTGGTGCGGCACGAGGAGGCCGAGTTCGTCGTACGTGTGGCCCTCCATCATCTCCTGGATGGACGCCGTCATCTGTTGGACGGCGAACCGGTAGACCTCGCGGCCCTGCACGCGGATCGCGTGCTCCTTCGCGTCGACGGTCTCGTGGCTGGCGGGCTTGCGCGAACCGCCGCCGACCATGTGGATGAACTGGTAGCCGTCGCCGTCGGCGCCCAGCGACGCGCGCAGGATCTCGCCCTGCCGGCACTCCTCGAACGGGGCCAGCACCGCCGCGCCCGCGCCGTCGCCGAACAGGATGCAGCTCGTGCGGTCGGTCATGTCCACGAAGCGCGAGAGCGACTCGGCGCCGATCACCAGCACGCGGCGCGCGCGCCCCGCCGCGATGAACGCCTCGCCCGTCGAGAGCGCCGTGAGGAAGCCGGTGCAGGCCGCGTTCACGTCGAATGCGCCCGCGCGCTTCGCGCCCAGCGCCTTCTGCACGAGCGTGGAGCACGCCGGCAGGAAGTGGTCGGGCGACATCGTGCCGACCACGATCAGGTCCAGGTCCTCGGCCTTCGTGTTGGAGGCCTCCAGCGCGCGCTTCGCGGCGGCGATGCACAGATCGCTCGTGGCCTGGTCCGGGGCGGCGAACCGCCGGCGCTCGATGCCCGTGCGCTGGACGATCCACTCGTTCGAGGTGTCGATCTGGGACTCGAACCAGGAGTTCGGCACGACCCGCTCAGGGACGTACGAACCGGTTCCAGCGATGCCGACGCGTACGCGGGGTGTCATGCGGGGACGACTCTGCGGGGACTCGAGGCGTCCGCGGGCGCGGAGCGCACGCGGGGTCCGCGAGTGTAACTAGCCGGCCGTCGAGGCGCTCTTCGCGCGCTCGAGCCCGGCCACGATGTGCGCGTTCACGTTCGCGTCCAGGGCGCGCGCACCCAGCGCCAGCGCGTTCGCGACCGCCGTCTCGTCGGAGCGGCCGTGGCCGATGATCACGATGCCGTTCACGCCGAGGAGCAGGGCGCCGCCGTACTCGGAGTAGTCGATGTGCTTCTTGATGCCGGCCACCGCCGTGGGCGAGACCTTGACGCCGTTCTGGCCCAGCTCGGTGAGCGTGAGCTTGAGCATGAAGCCCGCGAACTCCTCGAGCAGCTTGAGCACGACGTTGCCCGTGAAGCCGTCGGTCACGACGACGTCGACCTTGTCGACGAACAGGTCGTGCCCCTCCACGTTGCCCGCGAAACGCACCGGGGCGTCCTTGAGCAGCTTCCAGGCCGACTTCAGGACGTCCGTGCCCTTGCCCTCCTCCTCGCCGACGTTCAGCAGGCCCACGCGCGGCTCCGCGACGCCCAGGAGGTCCTTGGACCAGACCGAGCCCATGACGCCGAACTGCATCAGGCTCTCGGGCTTGGGCTCGAGCAGGGCGCCCATGTCCATGAGCGTCAGCGGCTTGCCGGTCAGCTTGAGCGTGACCGCGATCCCGGGGCGCAGCACGCCCGGCAGGGTCCCGAGTCCGAGCGTCGCCGCGCCCACGACCGCGCCGGTGTTGCCCATGCTGACCGCGGCGCCGGCCGCGCCCATCTTGGTCGCGCCGATCATCTTCGCGATCGACGAGTCGGGCTTGCCGCGCAGCGCGACGGCGGGCGACTCGCCCATCCCGACGACCTGGCTGGCGTGCAGGATCGCGAAGCCCGGGTCGCCGCCGAGCGCCGCGAGGCGCGCGCGGACGACGGCTTCGTCCCCCACGAGGAGGATGCGCGCGTGCGGCATCTTCCAGCGGCCGGCCGGGTCACACGCGGCGAGAGCTCCGCGCAGGATCGCGTCGGGAGCGTCGTCGCCGCCCATCACGTCGAGGGCGATGCGCGAGAGCGCCATGGGGAAAGCTGCAGAGGAGCCGGGGAGTCGAGGGCTCGGGTACGCGAGCCGACGCGGCGGCCTGTGTCCAGGCCGCCCGAAGTGCGACGGCGCGGCATGCGGTCATGCCGCCCGAAGGGCGCCGTTCAGAGCGCTTCGCGCTCCAGGACGGCGGTGCCCTTTTGCCCACCCTTGTCGAAGCCGTAGTGGCCGCAGTTGTCGCACACGCGGTGCGGCTTGGTCGCGGCGCCGCAGCGCGGGCAGTGGTTCGCCGGGTTCGTGACCAGGGCGTCGTGCGAGCGGCGGATGCGCTTGCGGTGCTTGGAATGGCGTCGTGTGGGGTTCGGCATGTCGGGCTCGGAGTCCGGCGAGTCAGGCGCGACCGGCGGTCGCAAACCCGAGTGCTCGGGCCGGTTGGATCGGTTTCGAAGGGCAGGAAGTTAGCGGTGGGCCGCGGGGGTGTCAACGCCGCTCGGAGCAGCGCGCGCGGATCTCCGCGCGGCCCGGAGCACCCGCGGAGCCGCGCGCGACCTCCGGGCGTCCGGATCGGCGCGCCGCGAATCAGGACCCGGCCGGGCGCTTCCCGCGGAGCGCGCGACTCGCGACGGGAGGGCGCCGGAGCGCGGTCACGTCCGCGCCAGCGCCTGAGAGAGCGCCTGGCGCAGCGCGGCGATCGCCGCCGACACGCCGTCGGGGTTCTGGCCCTGGCCCTGGGCCGAGTCCGGTCGTCCCCCGCCACCGCCGCCGATCGACTGGCCGGCGAGCTTGGCCAGGTTGCCAGCCGCGAGCCCGGAGGGCTTGGGCAGGTTCTGGCAGACGATCACGAACGGCACGCGACCCTCCTCGCGGCCGAAGACGGCGAAGGCGACGGCCGGGTGCAGCGACTTCACCTTGTCGGCCAGCTCGCGCACGCCCTCGAGCCCGAGGTCGGGCGCGTCGAAGACGCCGTGCGCGACGTCGCCGGCCTTCTCGAGGTTCGCCTTCACCTTCTCGAAGGCCGCGTTCACGTCGCCGCCCTGCGCCTTCGCGGACGCCTTCTTCGCCTCCTTGAGCTGCGCCTGCAGGAGCTCGATGCGCGCCGGCACCTCGTCGACGGCGGTCTTCAGCGTCGCCGCGGTCTCGCGCAGGATCCGGCGCTGGCGCTGGATCTCCTCGACGGCCGCGGGTCCGGTCAACGCCTCGATGCGGCGCACGCCGGCTTGCACGGCGCGCTCGCTCAGGATCAGGAACGGACCGATGTCCCCCGCCGCGGCGACGTGCGTGCCGCCGCAGAGCTCCATGGACCAACCGCCGACGTCGAGCACGCGCACCTTCGCGTCGTACTTCTCGCCGAACATCGCGACGACGCCGCGCGCCTTGGCTGCCTCCAGGTCCTCGACCGTCGTGGCGACGTCGGCGTTGGCCTGGATGCGCTGGTTCACGAGCGTCTCGACGCGCTCGAGTTCCTCGGGCGTCACGCCCTTCGGATGCGAGATGTCGAAGCGCAGACGGTCGGGACCGACGTAGCTGCCCTGCTGCGCGACGTGCGCGCCGAGAACTTCCTTGAGCGCCTTGTGCAGGAGGTGCGTCGCCGTGTGGTTCTTCTGCGTGCGCTCGCGGCGCGCGAGATCGACGACCGCGCGCACCTTGCGACCGGTCAGGGTTTCGGGCGCGGCGCTCTTACCGGCCGCGAAGGCGCCGAGGTGGACGATCACCGAGCCCATGCGGCGCACGTCGCGCACCTCGAACGCGAACGAGCCGTCCGCGGCGCGGATCGTGCCCGTGTCCGCGACCTGACCGCCGCCTTCGGCGTAGAACGGGCTCTGGTCGAGCACGACCGCCAACTCGTTCTCGCCGGCGATCGACGCGACGAGCACGGTCGCGTCGAGTTCGTGCCCCGTCGCACCGGCCTCGTGGTACGTCGAGCGCGTCGGCTTCACGCTGGCGAGCGCTTCGGCCGAGAGGACCTGCTTGAACTTGCCCTCGACCTTGCTGGCGGCCTGGTGCTTCTTCTGCGCCGCTTCCCAGCCGGCGAGATCCACCGCGAGCCCGCGCTCGCGCGCCATGAGCTCGACCAGGTCCTGCGGGAACCCGTTCGTGGCGTACAGCTCGAACGCCTCCGCGCCCGGGATCGTCTTCGCGCCGCTCTTGGCGAGCTTCGTGGCCAGCGTGTCGAAGAACACGAGCCCGCGGTCGAGCGTGCGCCCGAAGCTCTCCTCCTCGGAACGCATGAGGAGCCGCACGTGTTCCTCGCGGGCCCGCATCTCGGGGAACGTGTCGCCGAGAACCTGCACCACCGCCGGCACGACGTCGCACAGGAACGGCTCGCGCGCGTTCAGGTGCTGACGCCCGAAGCGCGACGCGCGCCGGATCAGGCGGCGCAGCACGTAGCCGCGCCCCTCGTTCGAAGGCAGAGCGCCGTCGGCGAACGCGGACGTCACCGCGCGGCAGTGGTCGGCCGCCACGCGGAACGCCACGTCGCGTTGCGAGCTGCCGGCCTCGTACTTCTGCCCGGTGATCTCCTGGATGCGCGCGAAGATGGGCGTGAAGAGGTCCGTGTCGTAGTTCGAGTTCTTCTTCTGCAGCACCGACAGCACGCGCTCGAAACCCATGCCCGTGTCGACGCTCTTCGCGGGCAGTTCGACGAGCTTGCCGTCGTCCTGCCGGTTGAACTGCATGAACACGTTGTTCCACAGCTCGATGAAGCGCTCGTTGCCGACGTTCACGCCGATCTTCGGGTCCGCGCCGTCGCGCGGATCGCTGCCCGGACCGCCGCGGTCGATGTGGATCTCCGTGCACGGACCGCAGGGCCCCGTGTCGCCCATCTCCCAGAAGTTGGCCTTCTTGCCGAAGCGCAGCACGCGCCTGGGATCGATGCCGGCGCGCTCGACCCAGATCCGCGCGGCGTCCTCGTCGGCCGGCAGCCCGTCCTTCGCGTCGCCCGCGAACACGGTCACCCACAGTCGGTCGGGGTCGAGCCCCCACGTCTTCGTCAGGAGCTCCCACGACCAGACGATCGCGTCCTCCTTGAAGTAGTCGCCGAACGACCAGTTGCCGAGCATCTCGAAGAACGTGTGGTGGTACGTGTCGACGCCCACCTCCTCGAGGTCGTTGTGCTTGCCCGAGACGCGGATGCACTTCTGCGTGTCGGCCGCGCGCTTGTAGTCGCGGGTCCCCGTGCCGAGGAACACGTCCTTGAACTGGTTCATCCCGGCGTTCGTGAAGAGCAGCGTCGGGTCGTCCTGCGGGAACACCGGCCCCGAGGGCACGATGCGGTGACCGCGGGCGGCGAAGAAGTCCAGGAACTCCTGGCGCACCGCGGACGCGGTGTGTCGCGAGGTCGTGCGGGTCGAAGTGGAGCTCATCGGTTCGGGCGGGATTGCGGTGCAAGGATCGCGCGCCGATCGTCCGGACAGGGACGGTGCGGCGCGCGGAAGCGGACGCGGGAGGTTCGGTCGGGACTACGGTCGCGGCGCGCGCGCGGCGGGTGACGCCGCGGCGGCGGGACGCGCGGCCACGGCCGGCGTCGGACGCTCGTCGTCGCCGTCCTGGTCCGTGCTGGTCTCGCCGCTCGAGGCCTTGGGCACGTACTTCTGCTTGATGACCTGCTCGACCTGGTTGGCCAGGTCGGGGTTGTCGATCAGGAACTGGCGCGCCTTCTCGAGGCCCTGGCCGATGCGGATCTCGCCGTCGGTCGGGTGCTTGATCGAGTACCAGGTACCCGACTTGACGATGACGCCCTCGGTCGCGCCGATCTCGAGCATCTCGCCCTCGCGGCTGATGCCGCGGTTGAAGAGGATGTCGAACTCGCACTTCTTGAAGGGCGGCGCGACCTTGTTCTTCACGACCGTGACCTTCGTGCGCGCGCCGATCACGTCCTCGCCGTCCTTGATCTGGCCGATGCGCCGGATGTCCATGCGCACCGACGCGTAGAACTTCAGGGCGCGGCCGCCCGTCGTCGTCTCGGGGCTGCCGAACATCACGCCGATCTTCTCGCGGATCTGGTTGATGAAGATCACGAGGCAGTCCGACTTGGCGATCGCGCCCGTCAGCTTGCGCAGCGCCTGGCTCATGAGCCGCGCGTGCAGGCCGACGAAGCTGTCGCCCATCTCGCCGGCGATCTCGGCGCGCGGCACGAGCGCCGCGACCGAGTCGACGACCACGACGTCGACCGCGTTGCTGCGCACGAGCGTCTCGACGATCTCGAGCGCCTGCTCGCCGGTGTCCGGCTGCGACACGAGCAGGTCGTCCAGCTTGACGCCCAGCTTGCGCGCGTAGGCCGGGTCGAGCGCGTGCTCGGCGTCGACGAAGGCGCAGATGCCGCCCGACCGCTGCGCGTTGGCGATCACGTGCAGGGTCAGCGTCGTCTTGCCCGAGCTCTCCGGCCCGAAGATCTCGACCACGCGTCCGCGCGGGACGCCCTTGCCGCCCAGGGCCAGGTCGAGGCCGATCGAGCCGGTCGAGACACCGGTGATCTCCTTGAAGATGACGCCGTCGCCCAGGCGCATGATCGCGCCCTTGCCGAAGGCCTTCTCGATCTCGCCCATCGCGGCGTCGAGGGACCGCGACTTCTCGGTCGAGGGGCCCGTCGGGGTCGACTTCTCGGACTTCGGCTTGATGACGCTCATGGGTCTGTGGTCTGCGGGGCTCGTGGTGGGTTGCGGAGCGCGGTGTGGACGCGGAGTGGCGCGGCGCAGCGAAGCGCGGAGTCTAGCCGCCGTGGGAGACGCTCCCAAGCACCGCGGCGGTCGCGTCCACCGAGGAGACGCTCGGGATCGTCCGCGGTCGCGGGTCCTCTGCCTCGATGCGCTCAAACCCCGGCGAGAGCCACCCTTGCGCGCACGGGATAACGGCCGCCGGGCACGCCCGCGCCGACGCTCTCGAACAGGCAGACCTCCGCGGAGACCCACGCGACGTCGAAGCGCAGCGATGCGAACCCGGCCGGGACCGACTCTCCGCCGCGCGGCCGGGCCAGCGTGAGGTGCGGCGTGAACGGCCGCGCGAGGTCCGCCGGATCCAGCGCGACGCCGCAGCGCGCCGCGAGGCGGCGTCCGCGCGCCACGAGGTCCTCGAGCCGGGCGCGTTCGCGATCGCCCGTCTCGAAGCCGGCCCACAGGGCGCGCTCGCGCCGCCCGACCGGGAACGAACCGGTGCCGCCGACCTCCAGCGCGACCGGCTCGGCGTCCGCGAAGGCCTCCGCCATCCCCGCCGCGACGCGGCGCGCGCACTCGGGGTCGACGTGTCCGAGGAAGACCAGCGTGAGGTGCAGGTCCGCGGCCGCGTACACGCGCATCCCGCTCGCGCCCAGCACGGACCGCGCGCGGTCCGCGATCGCGGTGCGCACGTCCTCGGGCGGGAGGATCCCGAGGAAGAGACGTGTCCTGGCCGTGGTCATGGGTCCGCGCCGTTATCTTCGCGCGCCATGGACGCGGATGCACGCTCCCCGGAACCCATCGACCTCGCGCGGGCCTTCGCGCGCATCGACGAGCACTGGCGTCCGCGCGTGGCGGCGGAGTGGAACGGGCAGGCGGTCAAGCTCGTGAAGTTCCGCGGCGAGTTCGTGTGGCACCGCCACGACGAGGCCGACGAGCTCTTCCTCGTGTGGCGCGGCCGCATGCGCCTCGAGTTCCGGGACCGCGTGCTGCCGCTCGAGGCCGGCCAGCTCGCGGTCGTCCCGCGCGGGGTCGAGCACCGAACTTTCGCGGACGACGAGGTCGAGGTCTTGATCCTCGAGCCGGCCGACGTGCGCAACACGGGGGACGTCGTCGACGCGCGCCTGACGGCCCCGCGGCGCGGACTCTAGCTCCGCCTCAGGGCGTCACGATCCCGAGCAGTTCGTCGTAGCGCGCGTCGAAGTCGCGCAGCGTCTTGCCCTTCAGCGCGTCGACGCCGAAGCCCTCGACGCAGTACGAAGCGGCGACGGTGCCGTAGAGCATCCCCTTGCGCAGCGTCTTCGGCGCGAGGTTTCCCTCGCGCGCCACGTAGCCCATGAAGCCGCCCGCGAACGTGTCGCCCGCGCCGGTGGGATCGACGACCTTCCCGACCGGGTAGGCCGGCAGCGAGAAGTGCACGTCGGATCCCATGAGGAACGCGCCGTGCTCGCCCTTCTTCAGGATCACGTAGCGCGGCCCCATGCCCAGCACGAGGCTCGCGGCCTTGATCAGGTTGCGCTCGCCCGTGAGCATCCGCGCCTCCTCGTCGTTCAAGACGACGCCGTCGACGCGGCGCAGGAGCGCCATCAGCTCGGGGCGCATGATCTCGATCCACAGGTTCATCGTGTCGACGACCGTGAACGTCGGATGCGTCACCTGGTCGAGCGCCTTCGCCTGCACGACGGGCGACGCGTTCGCGAGGAAGAGGAACTTCGAGCCGCGCATCGCGGGCGGGATCTTCGGGTCGAACTTCTCGAAGACGTTGAGCTGCGTCTCGATCGTGTGGCGCGTGTTCCAGTCCGATTCGTAGCGGCCGCTCCAGCGGAACGTGCGGCCGTCGGCGTGCTCGACGCCGCTCGTGTCGACGCCGCTCTTCGCGAGCATCTCCAGGTCGCCGGGGCGGAAGTCCTGCCCCACGACCGCGACGAGCTGCACCGGCCGGAACGCGGCCGCCGCGACCGAGAAGAACATCGCCGAGCCGCCCAGGACGTCCGTGCGCTTCTCGGCGTGCGTTTCGATCGTGTCGTAGGCCAGCGTTCCGATGACGAGGAGGGACATGGGGGGCTCGGTGAGGTCCGGGGGCGCGAAATCGACGCGGGATTCGAAGCGAAACGGCGCGGTCGGTCAACGGTCCGCGGCGATCAACCGGGCGTCGCGTCGCCGGTCTCCATCTCGGCGCGGACCTCGCGCGCGCCCGGGACGCCGGGCAGGAGGAAGATGCCGCCGGCGAGGCCCAGGCCCGTGTTCAGGAGCCGGTAGCTGACGCTGACCGCGATGCCCAGCGCGGTGGGCGCGCCGAGCAGGTGGAAGAGGTAGCCGTACAGCGCCTCGCCGACGCCCCATCCCCCGGGCGCGACGGGCACGGAGCTCACCGTGTTCGCGATCGCGGCGATGCCGATGTACTCGGGCCAGCTCAGCGCGTCGCCGAAGGCGTGGCCGAGCGAGTAGAGCGCGTAGGCGATGCTGCCGTGGTTCAGGACCGAGAGGAAGATCGCGATGCCGATCTCGCCCGGGTGACGCGCGTAGATGGACAGCGCGCGGTCGACCGAGCGCAGCCGTTCCTTCTGCGGCAGCTTCTCCAGCACGCGGTCCACGCGCAGGAGACGCCGCGGCCAGGGGTGCAGGCCGACCCACAGCGCGACGAGCACGGCCAGGAACACGAAGGTCACGGGCCAGCGCACCTCGGCGAAGCGCGCGGACTCGAAGTGCACGACGCCCGCGGCCATCGCCATCAGGACGAGCAGGCCGAGCCCACGGTCGACGAGGACGGAGACCAGCGCGTCCGCGCGGCGCTCGGGGTTCTCGCGCACGACCATCACGGCCTTGACCACGTCGCCGCCGGTCAGCCCGGGCAGCACGAGGTTCATGAAGAAGCCGATGAACGTGAGCCGCAGCGCGTCGTACCAGCGCGCGGTGCAGCCCGCGACGCGCAAGAGCCGCCACCAGCGCGTGATGGCGACGACCGCGCTGAAGAGGAGCATCCCGAGCGCGGTGAAGAGCCCCGTGGGCTCCATCTCGCGGAACACGTGGATCAGGCCCGGGCGCCAGTCGTAGACCGTCGCCCCGCCGCTCGCGCGCGTGACCGGCAGGTCCGAGCCCGACACCACGGCCGCGCGCGCTTCCGCCGGCCAGTCCGGCGCGAGATCGGCGCCGGCGTCGAAGCGGAACGACACGGCGTCCGAGCGCCACTCGCCGCGGATCGTGCCGGGGGCCTCGTGCTTCGCGGCGCCGGCCGTCAGGACGAGCCGGTCGTTCCAGGGCACCGTGATCGCGACCACGGCGAGGAGCACGATCGCCAGCGCCGCGCGCAGGACGCTGCTCCAGCGCGAACGCGCGCGGCTCACGGCGGCGGCACCGCGCTGCCCGCGGTCCCCGTGCTCGACGCCGGCTTCCGGGATCCCGCCGCGTCGGGGCTCGCCGCGGCGCGACGCGTGGTCCACCACGCGTACCAGTCCTCTTCGCGCAGCGTCTGCAGCTCGGGCGCCGCGACGGCCTGCAGCGTCCGCATCGCGCGCACGCGCAGCTCGCCCTCGGGGTGCTGGATCGCGATCAACTGGATCGACCCGATCCAGTCCTCGGTCGAGTGCAGCGGCGTCGTGCCGGACTCGGACTTCGCCACCCCCATCTCGGCCAGCACCTCGAGCAGCGAGCGCAGCGGCCGGGTCGCGGTCTCCTGGCGCAGCCGGTCGTAGAGCACGACGTCGAACGCGCGCGGTCCGCCGGTCCGCGCCACGCCGCGCAGCGCGGCGGCGCGCACGAGGTCGTCCTTGTCGTCGATGGCCGCGGCCAGCGCGCGCCGGACGCACAGCGCCTCGAGGTGGCGCACGAGATCGTCGAGGTCGGCCGACGCGACGTCGGCGGTCGCCGCGATCCGCTGCAGCTCGGTCGAGGCGCGCAGGGCGCGCCGGCCGGCCGCCCGGTCGAGGTCGAGCGCGCGCACGGCGCCGGCGCAGCGCGCGACCTCCGCCTCGGCGTCCTTCTTCTTCTCGGCCAGGCCGCGCACGGCGCGCACGAGCTGCTCGAGGACCGGCGCGAGCTCCTCGGGGCCGGCCGGCTTCTGGTCGGCGCCGAGGCGGGCCGGCAGTCCGACCGGCAATCGCCCGCCGAGCTCCGCCAGGGCCAGCACCGCGCGCTCGCGCGAGAGGCGCGACGTGTCCTCGACCGCGACGCGCGCGAACCACTCGACGTGGCGCGCGTCGGGCTCGCCGTCGGTCCGCGCGCGCTGCTGGAGCTCGATCAGGTTCGTGAGGCACTCGCCGGCCGGGTCCTCGACGGGTTCGAGGTCCTTCTCGGCCGCCATCTGCGCGCCGGTGCCCTGGAAGATCCCCAGGAACTGGTGGCGGAGCACGTAGCCGAAGTCGCTCTGCAGCGCCGCCTGGTAGCGGTGGTGCGACTCGCCGTCGTGGAGCTGCTCGAGGTTCCAGACGTTGGCGTCCGTGGACGCGCAGGACGCGAGGAGGAGGGCCAGGAGCGCAGCGCAGGGCAGCGGTTGGGTCGGGGACCTACGCACGCGGCGAGTGTACGGGAGCGGAGCGGGAGCATGAAGCCCGCGCTCGATCGGTGGATCTCGAGGCGAAGCCCCGCGGGCGCGGCGGGTCGCCGATGTCGGCGACCCGCCGCGCCCGCGGGGAGAGAGGTGGTGGAGGCGGCGGGAATCGAACCCGCGTCCCGGCTGCCCTGATCAGGGGGCGTCTACGTGCGTGTCCTGCGGTTGGTTCTCGTCCCCGAGCCGCCCACAGGCAGGCCGCTCGGATCCAAGCTCCGGTGTTGTCTCGCCGGTCCGCGCCGAAGCGCCGCTCGCCGGCCAGCCCTCTGGTGGCGTTTCCGCAGGGCCGAGGGCACTCCCCGCGGAAACGGCGGTCGGAGCGTTGCTCAGGCCGCGAGAGAATAGTTGTTGGCATGCAATGCCGCCCCAAGAGGATTTTACGGGGTGACTCGAGATCCCCGGCACGCAACCCGAAGTCGAATGCACCCGGTCGAGACCGGTGCGCCCCCACTCGTTTGCAGGCGAGAGAATGGGGCCTGGACGGCGCGCGCGCAAGTGTCGCATCCTGCGCGCGGGGGCGAAGCTCACCGGCCGTCGCCTCCGCAGCAGTGAGCATGAGGCACGCAGGCGCGCGAGTCGTGAGCAAGAAGCCGAGCACCGGCCGCGGCAAGGACGCGTCGCGCGGGACGTCACGGTCCTCGGACTCGTCCGTCCACCCCGAGAGGGACGGAACCTCGGACGGTCGGCAAGCAGGAACATGGTTTTGGGCGTGAGTCCTGAGGAACTCGAGCGAGCCCTGAGACGATTCGCGGCGCGCAAGGGCCTTCGCCCGCGGCATGCTCCCGTCCGAGACGGGATCGCGCTCATGCTGGCGTTCTACGTCGAGCAACGTGTGGAGCGCTGCCGGCTCTCCGAAGACGAGGACATGCTCCTCTTCCAGTGGGGCACGTTCGACTGGCAACAGGGACAGGGCCCACAGTTCGAGGTCGACATCACGCGCCAGATCGTCTTTCCCGATGACGAAGAGAACGACGATCTCGAAGAAGGCGAAGAGGCCTACAGCACGACGTGGCAATTGAGCTGGACCTATCGATACGCACTGGATTCGGCGCTCAAAGCGCTCGGAACGGGTGACCGGTGGTGTCGCACACCGAAGTCCCTGCCAGGGTTCGAGCGCTTCATGACCCAATCGAAGGTGCTCGACACCGTCGCGGGCCTGACTCCGCGGAGCGTGGACCTGCGCTTCGAGGCCGTCTGATCCGGCGCGCCCACGAGCCGCGTCATCGTCGGAGTGCCGTCAGCGCCTGCGCGACATCGCGCGGTCGATCTCGCGCCGGTCCTCGCGCTCCTTCGTGGCGGCGCGCTTGTCGTGGACCTTCTTGCCGCGGCACAGGCCCAGCTCGAGCTTCACGCGGCTGCCGCGGAAGTAGAGGAGCAGCGGGACCATCGTGATCCCCTTCTCCTTGGCCGCGTCGTGCCAGCGCGCGATCTCGCGCTTGTTGGCCAGCAGCTTGCGCTCGCGCCCGGGCTCGTGGTTGTGGACGTTCCCCTGCTTGTACTCGGGGATGTGCGACTTCACGAGCCACAGCCCGGTGCCGCGCACCATGGCGTAGGCCTCCTGGATGGATCCCCCGCCGCCGCGCAGGCTCTTGACCTCGGTCCCGGTCAGGACGACGCCGCACTCGAGCTCCTCGAGGATCTCGTACTCGAACCGCGCCTTGCGGTTCTCGGCGATCTTGCGGACTTCGACCGGCTTCTCGGACATTCGTGCCCGAGCGTAGCACGCGCTTGAGTCCGGACGGCGGGAGGCCGATGCTCGGAAGCATGACGAACCGAGCCCCCGATCCGACGGATCTCCTGCAGGAAGCCCTGAACGCCGCGCCGGGAGGCTTCGTCGAGCTGCGCTGGCACAAGAAGCAGACGCGCGGGATCTCGGTCGAGAAGGGGCGCGTGGACAACGCGACCGCCTCCGAGCACTCGGGCGTCGGCGTGCGCGTCCTCGAGCAGGGCACGTTCGGCTTCGCCAGCACGGATCGCCTGGAGAAGGGCGCCGTCGTGCGCGCGATCGGCGAAGCACGCGCGGCGGCTCGCGCCTCGTCGCGCGCGCGGCGCGAGCGCGTGCCGGACTTCCCGAACGTCGCGCTGGCGCGCGGCAAGTTCGAGGCAGCCGGCGTCGACGCGACGCTCGCGCGGCCCATCGAATCGGCGCTCGAGATGCTGCTCGAGGTCGAGCGCGGCGCGCGCGCGGGTTCGTCGCGCGTGACCAGCGCGTCCACCGCCTACGCCGAGATCTACGAGGAGAAGGGCATCGTCACCAGCGACGGCGCCAAGGTCTGGACGCGCACGGTGCGACCCGAGTTCCGCGTGGTCGCGGTCGCCGCGAAGGCCGGCGAGATGCAGCGCGGCGCGGAAGCGGTCGGCGTCACCGGCGGGTGGGAGTGCCTGTTCGAGTCGAAGAGCCCGGCGCAGCTGGCCGAGAAGGCCGCGAAGCAGGCGGTCGACCTGCTCGACGCCGGCTATCCCGTAGGCGGGCGCACGAAGGTGCTGCTCTCGCCGGCGCTCGTCGGATTGCTCACGCACGAAGCGGTTGGGCACACGGTCGAGGCCGACTTCGTGGCTTCGGGTTCGTGCGCGGCCGGGCGCCTCGGCACGCGCGTCGCGTCGGACCTCGTGACGCTGTGCGACTCCGGAGCGAGCGAGTACCACGACGGCGCGGGCGGGACGCTCGCGGTGGACGACGAAGGCGTCGCGACGCAGCGCACCACCGTGATCGAGAACGGCTTCCTGCGCTCGTACCTGCACGACCGCGAGAGCGCCGCGCGCTCGGGCGTCGCGCCCACCGGGAACGCGCGCGCCTGGGAGTACGACGACGAGCCGCTGATCCGCATGCGCAACACCTACATCGCGCCGGGCTCGTCGCGGCTCGACGAGATGATCGCCGGCACGGAGGACGGCTACCTGCTCGACGGCGCCTCGAACGGCCAGGCCGACGCGAACGGCGAGTTCATGTTCGGCACGCGCGAGGCCTACCGCATCGTGCGCGGCAAGAAAGGCCCGTTGATGCGCGGCGTCAACATCTCCGGCAGCGCGTTCGACGTGCTGCAGACGGTCGACGCGGTCGGCTCGGACTTCCGCTGGGACCTCGGCTCGGGCCACTGCGGCAAGGGCCAGCCCGCGAAGGTCGACGCGGGCGGCCCGTGGCTGCGCTGCGAGGTCGTGCTGGGCGGGAGGAAGTCGTGAAGGCCGCGACCACGGGACGCGCGCAGTCCGCGGACTCGACCGCGCGGCGCGAACGCGAGGACGAGCTGCTCGCGCGCTGCGAGACACTCGTGGCCGAGGCGCTGCGCGCCGGCGCGGACGAGGCCGAGGCCTTCGCCAGCCACGCGCAGAAGTCCGCGGCGACGTTCGAGAAGGGCGACCTCAAGCTGGCGCACGTCGACGAGGGCTCCACGATCGGCCTGCGCGTGTTCCGCCAGAACCGCCTGGGCTTCTCGGCCACGAACCAGCTCGACGCGGCCTCGCTGGCGTCGGCCGCGCGCAACGCGGTCGCGCTGGCCTCGGCCTCCCCCGCCGATCCCGCGAACCGGCTGCCCGACGCGCGTCCGATCGCGGAGCTGCCGCCGCTCGTGCACGCGGACTTCGCGCGACTCGGCATCGAGCACGCGGTCGACTTCGGTCACGCGCTCGTCACGCGCGCGCGGGCCTTCGACCCGCGGCTCTCGGTCGACGGAGCGAGCGCCACCGTCTCGCGCGTCGCGCAGGCCATCCACACGAGCCGCGGCGTCCGCGCGGTCGAGTCCGACGCGATGGTCTCGCTCTCGATCTCCGGCATGGCGATCGACGGCGCGGACGTCGGCGGATTCCACTACCAGAGCGACGCGCTGCGCGATCCGGCGCGCGTCGAGGGCGCGCTGGCCGCGCTCGTCGACGAGTTCGCGCGCACGAGCGTGGAGAACCTCGCCGCGCAGCGCGCGCCCACGTCGTACCAGGGGCTCGTCCTGTTCTCGCCCGACGCGTTCCTGGACCTGTTCGTGGCCCCGGTGCTCGCGGCCTCGAGCGCGATCGCGGTCCAGCGCGGCCGCAGCGCGCTCGGCAAACGCCTCGGCGAGCGCATCGGCGCGCCCGGGTTCTCGATCCACGACACGCCCGGCGACCTCGAGCTGGCCGGCGCCGCGAGCTTCGATCGCGAGGGGCAACCGGCGGCGCGGTTCGCGCTCGTCGAGGACGGCTGGCTGAAGGGCTGGATGTACAACGGCTACGCCGCCGCGGTCGAGAACCGCGCGTCCACCGGCCACGCGCGCGGCGGAGCGCGCGGCGTCCCCGGGCTCGGCGCGCACGCGATCGCCGTCGCGGGCGGCTCGGGCAGTTCGCGAGGCCCTGCTCGCGACGCTCGGCCGCGGCCTGCTCGTCCAGCGCTTCTCGGGCTCCGTGGACCCGGCCTCGGGAGATTTCTCCGGCGTGGCCAAGTCGTCGCGTTGGGTCGAGGGCGGACGCGTGACCGGTCCGGTGCGCGAGACGCTGCTCTCGGGGAACGCCTACCAGCTCCTGGCCCGGATCGCGGCGCTGGGCAGCACGTCCGAGCGGGTCGACGGCAGCGCGCGCGCGCCGTGGGCGCTGGTCGACGGGGTGACGGTGACCGCCGGCTGAACGGCGACGCGCGCGCGGAACATGCCGCTCGCCAGGGTTGACCGCGCCCGCGTCGGTCGGTAACTTCCGCGCCCTCGTTATCCGGGCCCGGGTGGCGGAATTGGCAGACGCGCTAGGTTCAGGTCCTAGTTTCCTTTACCGGAATTGGGGGTTCGACCCCCCCCTCGGGCACCACAACGCACGCTTCGAAGCCGGATGACCCGCATCCGGCCGGGAGCCCCCGACCCGCACGCCGATCGAGGCGGACGGGTCGGTGCGTTTCCAGGCCGCGCGTCCGGGTTCCGAACCGTCACGTCCCGTCCCCACCCGACACGCCTTCGTCCGCGGAGCCGCCGCCGTGATCCTCGCCTTCATCGATTTCGAGACGACCCTCCAGGGCGTCGCCGACCGCGAGTGGTTCGGGAACCCGGTCTCGACCTGGATCCGCGCGGCGATCGTGCTCATCGCGACGTTCCTCGCGCTCGGGATCGCGAAGCGCCTGATCGTCGCGCGCCTCGCGGCGGTCGCGGCGCGGACCGAGACGGACCTCGACGACCTCGTCATCGACCTGGTCAAGCGCACGCGGCGCTGGTTCCTGTTCCTCGTCGCGCTCTACATCGCGCACCACTTCATCACGTGGCCCGCGCCCGACGTCGACGCCGACGGCAAGGCCGACGGGGTCAGCACGTGGGAGAAGCGCTTCGGGATGGCGCTGAACATCGGCACCTGGATCCAGGTCGGCCTGTGGGGCCGCGGGGTGTTGCAGTACGGGATCCAGCGCATGGTGCGCGGTCGCGGGCCGGACGATCCGGCCAGCGCGATGGGCGTCACCGTGCTCGGCTTCATCGGCTCCCTGGTCCTGTGGACGCTGATCCTGCTCCTCTGCCTCGAGGCACTCGACGTCAACGTCAACTCGCTGATCGCCAGCCTCGGCGTCGGCGGCATCGCGGTCGCGCTCGCGGCGCAGAACGTCCTGGGCGACCTGTTCGCCTCGATCGCCATCCTCCTCGACAAGCCGTTCGTCGTCGGCGACGGCATCCAGGTCGGCGACTTCAACGGCTCGGTCGAGAAGATCGGCGTCAAGACGACGCGCCTGCGCAGCGTGAACGGCGAGGAGATCGTCATGGGCAACAGCGACCTGATCTCGAGCCGCATCCGCAACTTCAAGCGCCTGCAGGAGCGCCGCGTCATCACGCAGCTCGGCGTCGAATACGACACGCCGGTCGAGCTCATCGCGGCCATCCCGTCGATGCTCAAGGAGATCGTGTCGCGCGTCCCCGACACGCGCTTCGACCGCGCGCACTTCACGGGCTTCGGCGAATCGGCGCTGAAGTTCGAGCTCGTGTACTTCGCGCAGAAGCTCGACTACGGCTCGATGATGGACATGCAGCAGGCCGTGAACCTCGAGATCCTGCGGCGCTTCGACGCGGAGGGCATCCAGTTCGCGTTCCCGACGCAGACGATGCGCGTGGTTCCGTCGGGCGCTCCGACCGCGGTCGGGGGACCGGGCAGCGGTCCGCACGGCACGATCACGGTCGGGTCGTCGGGCGGCAGTTGAGCTCGAGCCGTCCAGGCGACGCGGGGGGCGCGCGGGCTCAGAACGAGTTGTCGTCGGGATAGTTCGAGATCGAGATCACGAGGATCACGAGGATCATCACCGCGACTCCGATCCCGACCCAGCCGATCAGCCCGAGGGCCAGCATCAGCGTCCCTGGCCGCCCGGCGCGCGGTAGATCAGCACGGCGCGCTCGCCCATCTCGCCCGGCAGCCGGTGCTCGCACACGGTGTCCAGCTTGAAGCCGAGGCGCTCGGCCTCGCGCTCCGCCGCGCGCACCTCGCGCGACCACGACGGCCCCTTGAGCATCACGAGGTCCTTCAACGCGTGACGGACCTTGCGCAGCGTGCGCACGTTCTCGCGCACGGAGCTCACCGCGCGCATGAGCACGACGTCGGCCGGGAACTTGGCCAGGTGGTCCTCGCCGCGCGCCCAGACCGCCTTGGCGTTCTTCAGCGGCAGCCTCGCGATGGCGGCTTCGAGGAAGTCGACGCGTTTGCGCGTCGAATCGAGCACGGTCATCCGCGTCTCGCGCTCGGCCAGCGCGATCGGCAGGCCCGGGAAACCCGCGCCCGAACCCAGGTCGAGCACGACCTTGCCGAACAGCGGCACGTACTGCGTGACGCGCCACGAATCGAGGTAGTGCTTGGCCGCCATCTCGCGCGGCTCGACGATCGCGGTCAGGTTGATCTCGCGGTTCTGCTCCTGCAGGAAGCGCGCGTGCAGCGCGTACGCGTCGAGGACGCGCGGATCGATCTCGATGCCCGTGAACGCCCAGTCGAGGGCCGCGCGCAATTCGTCCAGGCTCGAGACCGGCGAGTCGGGCTTGCCGGCCAGGTCGTCGACCACGGCCTCGGGCTCGCCGGCCCCCGCCTCGGCCTCGGTGCCGACCTCCGGCTCGGTCCCTGCCGCGGCGGGCGGCGGGACGGCGGAGGCAGCCGGCGTGACAGAACCGGCGGGCGTGACAGCCCCGGCGGGCGTCGCCGGTCTCTCGTCGGGATCCGGTTCTCCGGCACCGGCTCCACGTCGGGCTCTCTTGGGCATCGAGCGAGGCCTGTTCTGCAGGATGCCGCGGAAGCGCGGCGGGGATCGGCGAGGGTGAGCACCGACCTTCGCTGCGCGCTGCAGGTGCGGACGATGCCGTGGCGGACGGGGCGGGTGCGGACTGGCAGGCCAGGAAGGATTCGAACCTTCAACCTACTGATTTGGAATCAGTCGCTCTAACCGTTGGAGCTACTGGCCTACGCGGGGGTGAGGAGGGTACTCGGCGCGCGTGGAGAGGACAAGGCGCCCAGTAGGCTCTCGCGCGGTCGGATCGGTACAGTGCGGCGCGTCGATGACCCACCGCTCCGCCCCGACTTCTCACGAATCCTCAGCGCCCGGCCCCGAACCGCGCGCTCTCCCCGCCGGCCACCTCCCGCGGGTGATCTCGGCCGACTCCATCCCGCGCGACGCGCTCGACGCCGATGCCCTGCGGGTCGTCTCGCGGCTCGAGCGCGAGGGCTTCGAGGCCTACCTCGTCGGCGGCTGCGTGCGCGACCTGCTCGTCGGGCGCACCCCGAAGGACTTCGACGTCGCCACGAACGCGCACCCGCGCCAGATCAAGCGGCTCTTCCGCAACGCGCGCGTGATCGGCCGGCGCTTCAAGCTGGTGCACGTCGTCTACGGCCAGCACATCGTCGAGACCGCGACGTTCCGCAGCGACCCGCCCTCGGCGGAGACGGAGCCGGCCGAGCCCGACCTGGACGAGAACGGGCTCGAGCGCGAGTCCGAGGACTCCGGCGAGGCGCTCGACGACCTCCTGATCACCGAGGACAACGAGTTCGGCACGGCCGAGCAGGACGCGCGCCGCCGCGACTTCACGGTGAACGGGCTGTTCCTGGATCCGATGCGCAACGTGATCCTCGATTACGTCGGCGGGATCGACGATCTCGAGCGCAACGTGCTGCGCACGATCGGCGACCCGAAGAAGCGCATGGCCGAGGACCCGGTGCGGATCCTGCGCGCGATCAAGTTCGCGACGCGCCTGGGCTTCCGCATCGACGAGCGCACGTGGGAGGCGATGATCGCCAGCGCGCCGCGCCTCGCGCGCTCGGCGCCGCCGCGCGTGCTCGAGGAGATCCTGCGCCTGATGCGCAGCGGCACGGCGCTGGGCTCGTTCCGCATGCTGCGCGCGTGCGGCGCGCTGCGCGTCGTGCTGCCGGCGGTGGACCAGTTCCTGGGCGACCCCGACGACGCCTCGACGCAGCCGCGCGCGGAGACGTTCTGGCGGCTGCTCGAGGCGCTCGACAACGACGTGCACCAGGGCTTCGTGCCCACGAGCGCGGTGTGCATCGCGCTGCTCTACCTGCGCATCATCGAGCGCGAGGCCGACCCCGCGACGCGCGAAGGACCGGGCGCGCCGCCCGACCTCTTGACCGTGACGGGCGAGGTGCTCGAGCCGATCGCGTTCCAGACGCGGCTGCCGCGCAAGGACACGGCGCGCGCGCGGCGCATCGTGTTCCAGCAGCGCCGCTTCACGCAGGTCGCGACGAAGCGCTTCCGTCCGCTCCTGTTCATGCGCAGCGAGGACTTCCCCGAGGCGCTCGAGCTGTTCCGACTGCGCGTCGCCGCGCGCGGCCAGGGTTGGGACCTCTACGAGGGCTGGCGCGATCGCTACCGCCGCCTGCTCTCGGCGCCGCCGAGCGAGATCGAGGCCGAGTTCGGTCCCGAGCCGCCGCCGGATCCGCGCCGCCGCCGCCGTCGCGGGCGCCGCGGTCCGCCCCCCGGCGGCGGTCGGGCGTAGGCGCGGTCCGTCGGCCGCGGATGCGATCCGCGCCGGCCGGGGTACGCATTTTCTCCCTCCCGGTTCTCCCCGCCCGCCCGCGGATGCAGGGGTAGATTTCGACCGGTTCGGATGGTGCTCGCCCTTCCGGGGACGCCGACAGACCTCCAAGGCCCATGGGACCGGGTGCGCCGCGGCAATGCGGTGGCTGCGGTGCGCGAGAAGCCCGGTGGAGGTGTGTGGCTGGCGACCCCGCGCGGGGAAGGACGAGCCCTTCGCCCAGGCAACTGGACGAGCCGCCAGGCCGGCGGGGTGAAACTCCCCGCTGGCCCGGCCCCTTACCCCCCAGGGGGCGGTTCCCGACGAGGAGCCGCTCCCTGTTCTCCTTCTAGGGGCGCCGCGCGCGGCCGACGAGCACGGCCCCGAGCACGAGGACGGCGAACAGGATCCCGCCCGCCGTCCAGAGCAGCACGCGGACCGACGCGCTCGCCGCGAAGCCGGCCGGTTCGGCGAGGCCGTCGCCCCGCTTCGGGAACGCGAAGTCGGGCAGGTCCACCGACGGCGGAGCGAGCGTCACGTACCTCCCCGGCGGACGCGGGTCGAAGGCGTGGAACTCCACGAGCCCGATGCGTCGCGCGCCGGTGCCGGCCGGCACGAGGTCGTAGGCGATCGTGCGGCGCGCGCGACCGCGGTCGTCGAGCACGCCCAGGATGCGCAGTCCGGGGAAGCTCGTCTCGTCGGGCCTCAGCGCGTCGCGCAGGTCGCCGTCGCCGTGGATCGAGAGCTCGTAGCGCAGCGACCGCGCGCTCGTGTCCGCCAGGACCCGCGCATCGGCCTCGAACTCCCCCACGGCGCCGCTGAAGTGCGGCGGACGACCGAGCTCGGGCAGCGGCGCGATCTCGATCTCCAGGTCGCGCCCGACCACGTAGGCGTCGCGCCGTTCGGTCGGCGTGCGTCCGTTCACGAAGTCGTCGGTGAACGCCGACGCGCGCGCGAAGACGAGCCTCGGGCTGGCGAGGTGCAGTGCGCCCGGCGCGCGCTCGATTCGGCGCACATCCAGCGCGAACACGCGGAACGTGCGGCCGTTGACGACGCGGTCCGGTAGCCGCCGCGCACGCGCGAGCCGGTCGTTCCTCGCGATCGTGACGGCGTCCTCGGGCGGCACCACGACGAAGGCGCTCGCGAGCTCGAGCGACTCCGCGTCGTCGAGCCAGTCGGCGGCGAGCTGCACGGGCACGTCGAGGTGACGTCGGAAGAGCGGGATCACGTTCGAGCTCAGAAGAGCGGGATCACGTTCGAGCTCAGGAACTCGGCGTCGAGTCCGAAGCGCACCTCGATCGCGAGCAGCTCGCCGACGAAGCCGGTGGCGCGCACGGACGCGACCTCGACGAAGGCCTGGCCCAGCCCGGTCTCGTCCCGCGCGGCGCCCGGACCGGCGAGCCGGTCCGAGGGCGCGAGCACCTCCTCGTCCTGCGCTCCGGTCGGCGCCTGCAGCGGCCGCAGCCCGGTTCCTTGCGCCGCGGCGCTCCCGGCCGTCGCGGCGAGGACGAGGAACGCGGCGCACGAGAGCGCGCGCGGCCCGTTCCTCCGCGACGCGGCGCTCGCGGCGGATCCGTCGCGAGCGGGCGGCGTGAGGGACGGCATGCGGCCCTTGTAGTGGAAGACTGGCCGACGGACCACAGCGCGCGCTCGCGGCCGCTCGACCGGACGGAACGAGGCGCGCGCCTCGATTCCGCGCGCCTCGATTCCGCACACAGGGGGCGCGGCGCGCGCGCGGACGCCTCGCTACGATGCCGCCACCGTGATCGCAGGCTTCCTCCTCGTGCTCTCGACGTCCGTCGGCGCCGCCGTTCCGGCCGCCGTGCGCGCCGAGGATCCGTCGCCGAAGGCGGCGCCGGCGTCCAAGCCCGCTCCGTCCGGCGCGGCGGCGAAGCCGGACGCGGAGACCGAGCGCGCGCGCCACGCGTTCGCGCTCCTGAAGCCGGCCGAGCGCAAGGACGTCGCCGACTTCCTCGACAGCGAGCTCGAGCACGTGCGCACGTTCCAGATGGGGCTGGCGCGCTACGTGCTCGAGCACCAGGACCGCGATCCGCTGCTCTGGCCGGGCGAGACGGAGTCGCCCTACTTCGACCCCGAGCGCCACGCGCCGGCCCAGCCCATCGCGCGCCACCGTCTGGCGCACGACGACCCGCGCGCCGTCGCCGCGCGCAAGCAGTTGCGCGTGCCCGTCGACCTGCGCGCCTGGACCTACGACTGGGCCTCGGGCTCGGTCGTGCACCGCGTCGCCGCCGACACGCCCGAGCGCGCGTTCGAGCTGGCGCTGCGCGGGCTGCCGCCGCGCTACGACCTCGTGACCGCGCTCGTCGAGCGCGCCTACACGGATCGCGCCGGCCTCGTGTTCCCGGGGATCACGCTCTACGACGCCTGGCGATCGGGCGCGGAGATCGAGATGCCCGACGTCGACTGCCTGGGCCTCGTGCACGTGCTGCTCGACGACTGGACGACGTGGACGTCCGTCGTGCCGGGCGACAAGCAGGACTCGCTCTACGAGCGCATCGCGCAGCTGTTCCAGCCGGCGCAGCGCCAGCGCGAGCTGCGCGTCGCGGTCGCGGCGACGTTCCTGCAGGCCGCGCCCGATCTGTGCTGCGGGTACGAGGGGTCGATCGACAACTTCCACGCGCTGTGGGACACGTGCCAGTCGACGCCCGAGACGCTCGCGAAGAAGCTGCCCGACGCGGCCGGCTGGAAGGACTTCCTCTCCGGCTGGGTCGCGGAGTGCACGCGCGACGGCGAGATGTACCAACGCGGTGTCGCGCGGCGCGCGACGCTCGACGGCGAGGGCGCACGGATCCGCGAGACCCTCGCGTACGTGCTCGAGGAATACGGCGCGTTCGCGCGACTGCGCGAGGCGTCGACGACGAAGTGACGAGACCCGGCCGCCGAGCGGCCGCAGCAGGAAGAATCCCCCCATGAACGTGAAGGAACTCGAGACGACCGCGCGGGCCCTGGTGGCGCCGGGCAAGGGCATCCTGGCCGCCGACGAGAGCCACGGGACAATCGAGAAACGATTCCAGTCGATCGGACTGCCGAACACCGAGGACAACCGCCGCGCCTACCGCGACATGCTCTTCACGGCGAAGGGCTTCGGCGAGCACATCAGCGGCGTGATCCTGTTCGACGAGACCATCCAGCAGAAGGGCCTCGCGGGAACGCCGTTCCCCGAGGTGCTGAAGAAGGCCGGTTCGATCCCCGGCATCAAGGTCGACGCCGGGACCGTCGCGATGACGGGCAGCCCGGAGGAGAAGATCACGCAAGGGCTCGACGGGTTGCGCGAGCGCCTCGCGAAGTACCGCCAGCTCGGCGCGCGCTTCGCCAAGTGGCGCGCGGTGATCACGATCGGCGGCACGATCCCGACGCTGCCGAACATCCGCGAGAACGCCAACCTGCTCGCGCGCTACGCCGCGCTGTGCCAGGAGCAGGACATCGTGCCGATCGTCGAGCCCGAGGTGCTCATGGACGCCGACAACACGATCCAGCGCTGCCTCCAGGTCACCGAGCAGACGCTGCACGAGACCTTCGACGCGCTGTACGACCACTGCGTCGTGCTCGAGGGCATGCTGCTGAAGCCGAACATGGTGATCGCCGGCAAGAAGTGCCCGGCGCAGGCGACGCCCGAGCTGGTCGCCGAGCTCACGCTGCAGTGCTTCCGCCGGACGGTCCCGTGCGCGGTGCCGGGCATCGTGTTCCTCTCCGGCGGACAGAGCGCGTCGCAGGCGACGCACCACCTGTCGCTCATGAACGCGACGGGCAACCTGCCCTGGCAGGTGTCCTTCTCGTACGGCCGCGCGCTGCAGGACGAGGCGCTGAAGGCCTGGGGCGGCAAGCCGGAGAACGTGGCCAAGGGACAGAAGCTCTTCGCCGCGCGCGCGCGCCTGAACGGATTGGCGCGCGACGGCAAGTACGACCCGAAGATGGAAGCCGAGCTCGTCCACGCGTGAGCGCCGAGCCGCTGCACGCGCCGCGGCCGGGTTCCGAGCAGCGCACCGCGCGGATCCCCGCGCGGTGCGCTCATTTCGAGGCCTCGTGAGCCGCGCGCGGCGATCGAAACACGCGGCGCAGTCCGGTGCCGCGGCACGCGAGGCCGTGCCAGGCGCTCCGCCCGCCTTCGCGCGCGAGCCCGGCCTGCGCGCCTGGACGATCGCGGCCTGCGTCGCGCTCGCGGCGCTCGTCTGGGTCGCGTTCGGGCCCGCGCTCGACGGCCAGTTCCTCGACTGGGACGACGCACAGAATTTCGTCGAGAACGTGCGCTGGCGCGGCCTCTCGCCCGAGCACCTGGCCTGGATGGCGCGCACGCTCCACATGGGGCACTGGCAGCCGCTGACGTGGTTCACGCTGGGGCTCGACCACGCGCTGTTCGGGCTCGACACGCGCGCGTTCCACGCCACGAGCCTCGCCTGGCACGCCGCGACCTCGATGGCGTTCCTGTCCCTGGCGCACACTCTCCTGCGCCGCGCGGCGCCGCGCTGGAACGCACAGCGAACGCTCGCCGCGGCCGCGCTCGCGGCGGCGCTCTTCGCGCTGCACCCGCTGCGCTGCGAGTCGGTGTGCTGGATCACCGAACGCCGCGACGTCGTCTCGGGCTTCTTCTTCGTGTGCGCGCTGCTCGCGTGGACGCGCTACGCCGAGCGCGGCGGACGCGTCGCCTACGCACTGGCCTTCCTCGCACAGGCGCTGTCGCTCCTCGCGAAGGCCTGGGGCATCGTGCTGCCCGCCCTGTTCCTGCTGCTGGACGTCGCGCTGGAACGCCGGAAGCGGGGAGCCACCTGGCGCGCGCTGTTCGTCGAGAAGCTGCCCTTCGCGGCCGCGTCGATCGCCGTCGCGCTGGTGAACCTGCGCGCGCACGCCACCGCGACCGACGCGCAGGCGACGTGGTCGGAGCACGGACTCCTCGCGCGCACGCTCCAGGCCGGCTACGCCGTGCTCTTCTACGCGGCGAAGACGCTCGTGCCGGCGGACCTGTCGCCGCACTACGAGCTGCCGCCCGCGCGGGAGCTCGTCACGCCGCTCTACGCCGCCGCGCTCGCCGGCGCGATCGCCCTCACCGCGCTCGCGTTCGCGCTCCGCCGTCGGTCGCCGTGGATCGCCTGTGCGTGGTTCGCGTACCTCGCGATCCTGGCGCCGGTCTGCGGGCTGACCCAGGCCGGGCCGCAGCTCGTCGCCGACCGCTACGGCTACCTCGCGTGCCTGCCGTTCGCGGTCCTCGCCGCGGCCGCGATCGTGCACCCGCGCGTCCCGCGCGCGGCCTCGATCGTCGCGGCGGTGGCGCTCGCGACGGCGCTCGTCGTGATGAGCCGCGCGCAGAGCCGCGTGTGGATCGACGATCGCGCGCTGTGGTCGCGCGCGCTCGACCACGACCCGGCGAGCGGTGTCGCGAACAGCCACACGGCCGGGGTCCTCGTGCGCGAGGCCGACGCGGCGCGCGACCCGGCGGCGAAACGCGCACTGCTCGAGCGCGCCGCCGACCACTTCGCGCGCGCCTTCGAGCGCAGCGGCAACCCGGCCCACATGGTGAACGCGGGCGGCGTGGTGCGCCTGCGCGCCGAGCTGGAGCCCGAGCGCAAGCCGGAGCTCGTCGCGCGTGCGCTGGCCGCGGTCGATGCCGGCATCGAGCGCGGTCGCGCGTCGGGCGTCGCGGATCCGAAGTGGCGGCGCACGCGCGCGGCGCTGCTGCTCGACCTCGGGCGCGCGGACGAGGCTCGCGCGGAGCTCGACGCGTGCGTCGCGGCGCTGCCCGACGACGTCGTGTCGCGCGTGCTGCTCGCGCGCGCGCTGGAAGCGCTGGGGCGACCGGCCGAGGCGATCCCCCACCGCGAAGTCGCCGCGAGCCTGCGGCCGTCGGAACCGGAGAGCTGGATCGCGCTGGCCGAGACGCTCGTTCTCTCCGGCGACGCCACGAGCGCGATTCCGCAGTTCGAGCGCGGGCTCGCGCTGGCCGTGCAGCGCGGCGATGTTCCACTCGCCGAGCGGGCGCGGGCGGGCCTGCGCGCGCTCGGTCGCTGAGCTCGACGGGACGCCGCCTGCGCTGCGTCGACTCGACGCGGCGGTCCTCCCCCGCGATTCCGGCAATGCCTGTCCACCCAGATCCCTCCCGAGACAAGGCTCCAGTGTCGATGCCGTCCACGCGCCGGCTCCACCACGAACGCTTCCTCGATCTGGAGATTCGCCATGTTCCGCACGCTCACCCGCCTCGCCTTCGTCCTGGCCGCTCTGGGAGCGACGTCCATCGCTCAGACGCCGGATTGGGACCGGAAGATCAGCGACATCCGCATCGTCCACCCGCCCGGCACGCCGCCCGGCTATTGGCGCGCGACCGTCGACATCGGGATCATGACCACGCCGTCGGCGCCGGTCCCCACGAACCTCGGGCTGGACGTCGTCCTCTCCCTGAACGGGATGCCCTTCGCCGGCACGACGTTCGAAGTCGGTGCGGTCGCCGCGCCGATCGCCTGCTTCCCGACCACGACCTGCCCCGACGCCGGCTGCAACTTCTGGCAGATCGTCGCGCCGGGGGTCGCCGTCACGAACGGAGCCTTCTGCTTCGACCCGCCGGGGAGCACGTGGGGCTGCAACTGCTGGATCAACGGGATCTACCCCTGGCAAGTCGACTTCGTCGCGCCGCCGAACACGACGATCGATGTCGCGCTCACCTCACGCGCGGGCAGCCTGCCGGAGATCTACACCGCGGACGACACGTCCTCCGTGCACATCTCCGACGAAGTGCCCGGCACGGACTTCTGCTTCGGCGACGGATCGGGCGTGGCCTGCCCGTGCGGCAACGCCGGCGCGCCGGGCAACGGTTGCGCGAGCTCCGTGAATGCGTCCGGCGCGTACCTCGCGACCGCTGGGACCGCCAGCGTCTCCGCCGACAGCGTCGCTCTCACCGCCAGTGGGATGCCCAACTCCAGCTGCCTCTACTTCCAAGGGACCACGCAGTTGGCCGGCGCGGCCTTCGGCGACGGATTGCGCTGCGCAGGCGGCTCGGTCGTGCGCCTCGGTACGAAGACGAATAGCGCGGGAACTTCGAGCTACCCGGTGGGTACGGACCTCTCGGTGTCCGTGAAGGGTGGCGTGCCGGCCGGGGGTGGAACGCGGACGTACCAGGCCTGGTACCGGAACGCCGCGGCGTTCTGCACGGCGTCGACGTTCAACCTGACGAACGGGACGGCCATCGCCTGGGTGCCGTAGAACCGAACGACTCGAACCCGACGCGCTGACGGGCCGTCGCGGGAAGACGAACGAGGCGGACCGACATCGGGCCGCCTCGTTCGCTCACTGCACGGTGCTCACGCTCACTGCACAGCGCTGGCGCTCACTGCACAGCGCTGGCGCTCACTGCACAGCGCTGGCGCTCACTACGCGGCGCTGGCGCGCACTGCGCGGCACTGGCGCGCGGAATCAGGCGCACAGCTCGGCGCAATCACGGGAGCCACTGGATGCTCACGGCGTTCGTCATGTTGAACGTCGCGGGCGTGCAGAACGCCGCGGCGTTCCGGTACCAGCACTGGTACGACATCGTGATGGGAGCGGTCAGCGGCGTGGCGAGCGCGCCCTGCAGCGAGATCGCCGGTCCGGGAGCACCGCCGACGAACGAGGTGCCGCCGACGTTCAGGCGCGTGCCGAGTTGCACCTGGAACGGGTTGTTCACGCAGCGGATGCCGTCGCCGAACTGGAACGGGACGACCTGGCTGCCTTGGAAGTAGACACAGGCCGCGTTGGGCATGCCGGATCCCGTGAGCGTCACGCGGTCGATGCCGAGGATGTCGCCCGTGACGCGCGCGAAGCCGCTCGGTGACGAGGCGACGAGCAGACCCGGGGATCCGAGCGAGTTCAGGCATCCGCCGGTGCTCGGCAGGCTGATGTTGCCGCACGGGCACGGGCCGCTCGAGCCGTCGCCGTAGCAGAAGGGCGTGAACTGGCTCCAGCCGGAACTCGCGCTCGCGGCCAGGAAGACGACGGACGAGACGAGGGATCGAAGGCGCATCATGGAATGTGTGGCCGCGTCGCCGGTCCGGTGCACCGCGTCCACGGAGCTGCTTCGACGAGCACGAGCGCGGGCGACGCTTGGCCAGTCCAGGCTACGCCCGCCGGCGCGAACTGCCTAGATCGCCGCGGCCGCGCGCCCGGCGAGCTCCGCCGTCGCGAAGGCGGCCTGGAAGTTCAGTCCGCCGATCGGGCCCTGCAGGTCGAGGAGTTCGCCGATCGCGAAGAGCCCGGCGTGCTTCTTCACGCGCATCGTGCCGGCGTCGACCTCGCGCAGCGCCAGCCCGCCGGCCGTGACCTCGGCCTGGTCGAAGCCGAGCGTGTCGTCGACCGGCACCGTGAGGCCCTTGAGCGCGTCGACGAGCCGCGCGCGCGCCTCGCGCTCGATCTGGTTCGCGCGCGGATCGGGCTCGCGCAAACCGGCCTGTCGCGCGACGGCCTCGAGCACGCGCCGCGGCACCTCGAAGGGCAGCACGCGCGAAAGCGTCGGGCCCCCCGGACGCGCGCCGGCTTCCAGGAGCAGCGCGCGCAGAGCATCGCCCGCGAGATCGGGCGCGAGGTCGATGCGCAACGCGAGCTCGACCCGCGCGTGCTCGCGGTCGGCCTTTGCGCGCGCGCGCGCGACGTGCTCCGACAGGTCCATCGCGCCCGGGCCGGAGAGGCCCTTGTGCGTGAAGAGCACCGGCCGGCGGCGGCGACCGATCACGGTGCCGGACGCGTCGACGAGACGCGCCTCCCCGGCCTGGATCGAGATGCCGGCCAGCTCGCGCACCCACGCGGCCGGGCTCGCGAGCGGCGCGAGCGCGGGCACGGGCTCGACCTCCTCGAGCCCCAGGTCGTCGAGCCAGCGGTACCCGTCGCCGGTCGTGCCGGTGCGCGGATAGCTCTTCCCCCCGGGGCACAGGATCGCGCGCGCGGCGCGCGCGGTGCGACCGCCGGCGATCGCCACGGTCCAGGCCCCGTCCGCGTCCCGCTCGACGCGCTCGACGGGGCAGTCGAGCTTGATGCGCACTCCGGCCGCGACGGCGGCGCGCTCGAGCGCGTCGACGGGACAGTCGAGCTCGATGCGCACTCCGGCCGCGACGGCCGCGCGCTCGAGCGCGTCGCGCACGTCGACCGCGCGGCCCGACGCGGGGAAGATCTTCTCGAGCGGCGCCGATTCGGTGGGCACGCCCAGCTCCTCGAAACGCGCGCGCACCGCCGCCGGCGGCAGCACGCGGAACGCGGTCTCCAGGAAGCGCGCGCCGGTCTTGCCGAACAACGCGGCCGCGGCGCGCGCGTCGAGCGTCGTCGTCAGATTGCAGCGCGTGCCGCCGCTGGCGAGCACCTTCGATCCCGTGCGCGCCGTCTTCTCGAGCAGCAGCACGGAACGCCCCTCGCGCGCGGCGCGCTCGGCCGCCCACAGGCCCGCGGCTCCCGCGCCGACGACGATCACGTCGGCGCTCGCGTCCTTCCAGTGCGTGTCGGCCAAGCGGCGCAGATCATGCGCTGTCGCACCGGAATTCCGAGCGTTTCGTGGCCGGATGCGCCGAGGTCCGTAGGATCCGCGCCCATGCTGTGGTCGGCGATCTGGCTCGGACTCGCGGCGGGAGCCGTGCACGCGGGGACGGGGCCCGACCACGTCGCGGGCGTCGCGCCGTTCGCGGCCCGGCGCGGCCGC
>JBGAOR010000145.1:0-9325 GCA_044221705.1 Planctomycetota bacterium | reverse complement strand
CGCGTGCTGTCCGCGGCCGGGCGCTGGCCGGGCGGACTCGCGCGCGAGCGCCCGTTCCGCGCGCCGCACCACACGACGAGCTACGCCGGGCTGGTCGGCGGCGGCGCCGCGGCGACGCCGGGAGAGGTCACGCTGGCGCACGGCGGGGTGCTGTTCCTCGACGAGCTCCCGGAGTTCCGCCGCGACGTGCTCGAGGCGCTGCGCGAGCCGATCGAGAGCGGCACGGTCACGATCTCGCGCGCGACGCAGCGCGTCGACCTGCCCGCGCGATTCCAGCTCGTCGCGGCGATGAACCCGTGCCCGTGCGGCTACCGCGGCCATCCGCGCGTGCCGTGCAAGTGCCCGCCGACCGCGGTCGAACGCTACCGGCGGCGCATCTCGGGTCCCCTGCTCGATCGCATCGACCTCGTGGTCGAGGTCGCGGCGACCGAGGCCGAGGAGCTCCTGATGCGGCCGTCGGAGCGGCGCGTGGATCCGGCGTCCGCCGCGGGATCGATCGCGGCGCGCGTGCGATCGGCCGTCGAGCGGGCGCAAGCACGGCAGGCGCGGAAGCGCAACGCGGACCTCGGCGCGGACGAACTCGACGAGCACGCGGCGCTCGACGACCGCACGCGCAAGCTGCTGACGGACGCCGCGACGCGCCGGTCGTTGTCGGCGCGCGCGGTACAGTCCCTGCGCCGTGTGGCGCGCACGTGCGCGGACCTGGCGGACGAGGAGCGCGTGGGATCCGCGCACGTGGCGCAGGCGCTGGCGTTGCGGGCGCCCATCGGCTGAACGCACGCCGCGGGAGGACGCGCGCTACTCGTGCCGCAGCGCCTCGACCGGGTCCATGTTCGCCGCGCGCAACGCCGGGTACAGGCCGAACACGATGCCGATCAGGGCCGAGATCGCGAACGCGAGCAGGGGCGCCGCCGGCGTCACGATCGTGCGCATGCCGGCCCAGTACTCGACGCCGATCGGGATCAGGAGCCCGACCGCGATGCCGAGCAGGCCGCCGCCGATCGAGAGCTCGACCGTCTCGACCAGGAACTGCGTGACGATGTGCCGCTTCTTCGCGCCCAGCGCGCGGCGGATGCCGATCTCGCGCGTGCGCTCGGTGACCGTCGCGAGCATGACGTTCATGATCCCGATGCCCCCGACGAGCAGCGAGATGGCCGCGATCGAGCTGAGCACGATCGTGAAGATGCGCTTCGTCTCCTGGGCGCGCAGCAGCTGCTCGAGCGGGACGACGACCTCGTAGTCCTTCTGCTTGTGCTGGCGCGCCAGCATCTCGCGCGCGGCGGCGGCGATCGGCGGCACGGCCTCGTCGGTGGCCGCCTCGGCGATGATCTCGTGGAGCTGGACCTCCTCCATCTCGCGCGAGCCCGAGCGGATCTTGACCTGGATGTCGCCGAACCAGCGGCGCGCCGTCTCCATCGGCAGGAACACCTCGCCGGTGACGTCCGCGCCGGGCGCCGGCTGGTCGGTCCCGGCGGCACGCGCGGCAGCAGCACGCCGACGCACGTGAAGTAGTCCGCGCCGATCTTGATGCGCTTGCCGATCGTCGTCTCGAACGGCGAGAGGTAGCGCGCGACCTCGTAGCCCAGCACGCACACGTTGGCGTAGCGCAGCTGGTCCTCGGGCGAGATGAACCGCCCTCGGACGTGGGCCGGCCGGTCACGTTCACGTACTCCGGGATCGTCGCCAGGACGCGCGGGTTCATCGCGCGGTCGTTGAGGCGGACCTCCTGCTGCAGCTGGCGCACGGGCACCGTGCAGGACGCCCGGGAACGTCTCGGCGACGCGCTCGAAGTCGAAGTCGGTCAGGCCGTAGCTCGAGATGCGCGTCGCCTCGCCGCCGCTGACGACGTCCTCGGTCGGCTTCACGCTGCGCAGGATCACGTTGCGGCTGCCGAGCTTGCGGATCTGCTCCTGCGCCTCCTCGCTGGCGCCCTCGCCGATCGCGAGCATCGCGATGACGCTCGAGACGCCGAAGAGGACGCCCAGCGTGGTCAGCACGCTGCGCAGCTTGTGCAGCAGCAGGCTGCTGATGCCCAGGCGGACGGTGCCGAGCAGCGACGTGCTTCATCAGGTCACGCCCGCGGCGGCATGCCGACGCGGTTCTCGCGCACTTCCTGGTCTTTCCCGTCGCGCAGGCGCAGGGTGCGCTCGGCGCGTTCGCCGACCTTGGCTTCGTGCGTGACGAGCAGGATGGTCTTGCCCTCGGCGTGGAGTTCGTCGAACAGGGCCAGGATCTCGAGCGCGGTCTTGCTGTCCAGGTTGCCCGTCGCCTCGTCGGCCAGCACGATCGCGGGATCGTTCACGAGGGCGCGCGCGATCGCCACGCGCTGCTGTTGGCCGCCCGAGAGCTCCATCGGCTTGTCGCGAGCGCAGCAGGTCCGACGCGCGCGCGGCGCGCTCCTCACCGTCCGCGGGCGGGTCGTCCTGGTAGAAGAGCGGCACGAGGATGTTCTCGAGGACGTTGAGCTGCGGGATCAGGTTGTAGGACTGGAACACGAAGCCGATCTCGCGGCTGCGCAACTCCGAGAGGTCGTCGTCATCGAGGCCCGAGACCTCCTCGCCGCGCACCCGGTACGAGCCGCTCGACGCGCGGTCGATGCAGCCGAGGATGTTCAGGAGCGTCGACTTGCCCGAGCCCGAGCTGCCCATGATCGACCAGTACTCGCCCTTCTTGAACGTGAAGGAGAGACCGTCGAGCGCGCGCACCTCGTGCCCGCCCATCCGGTAGACGCGCGTGATGTCGCGGAGCTCCGCGACGGGCGTCGCGGAGTCCGGACCGCCGCTCGCCATCAGCGACCCCCGCCGCCGGATTCGGTGGGTGCGGCCTCGGCCTTCTTCTCGGCCGGCGCGTCGGCGGTCCGCCCGCCGCCCCGCCGCCAGCCGCGCGCGCCCAGGCGATCGCCGCCGCCACCGCCGCCGCCGTTGCGCCCGCCGGATCCGCGCGGCGCTCCATCAGGCCGCATGCGCCGCTCGCCGCCGCCCGCGCCAGGCCGCACCGCGCCGGGCGCGCCGTCGGTCAGTCCGCGCGCGCCGCGTCCGCCGCCCGCGCCGGGCGCCGCGCCCAAGCAGGCGCGTCGGCAGGCGACATCGCCGGGAACGTGCTCAGGTCCTTCTCGCGATCCGAGGCCTTGGGCGTGAAGCCCGGCGGCGGCGCGAGCAGCACCGTGTCGCCGGCCTTCAGGCCGTCGACGATCTCGACGAGCGTCTGGCTGCTGCGGCCCGTCTTGACGGTGCGCTTCTCCGACTTCTCGCCCTGCACGAGGAACACGATCGTCTGGTCGCCGTCGAGGAAGATCGACTGCAGCGGCACGACGAGCGCGTCCGGCACGACCTCCGACAGGATCTCGATGCCGCACGACATGCCCGGGCGCATCTCGAGGTCCGGCTTCAGCACCTGGATCTCGGTGCGGTAGAGGCGCTGGTTCGGGTTGGCCCACCAGCTGCCCTTGTCCGCGAGCGGCGCCACGAACGTCACGCGGCCCTCGAACTCCTGCTTGGACAGCGCGTCCACGATGATCTTGCAGGGCTTGCCGACCGCGACCTGCTTGAGCACGGACTCGTGCACGCTGGCCTCGACGATGATGCCCGTCGTGCGCGGGATCGAGATGATCTCCTGGCGCTCGCGGACCTGCGTGCCGACCTGGATCGGGTCGCTGCCGCCCATGCGGCCGCCCTCGACGCGCGCGTAGACGACCATCCCGGCCTGGGTCGCGCGGATCTTGCCCTTCTCGATCTGCTCGACGTACTTCTGGAGCTTCTCCCGCTCCAGGTCGAGCTTCGACTTGCTGGTGATCAGGGCCGACTCGAAGTCGGCCAGGCGCGACTGGGCCTGCAGCTTCGCGCGCTCGAGACCGCGCTTGGCCTCCTCGACGTTCGCGGAGAGCTCGATCTGCTTGCGCGGGTCGTCGTAGCGCTCGAGCAGCGCGAGGGCCCGCTGCGCCTGCATGAGCTGGACGTCGGCGCGCTGGAAGTCGAGTTCGTCGCTCTCGAGCTCGGTCTTCGTGAGGAAGCCCTTCTCGGCCAGGTTCGTCGACCACGTGAACGTGTTCTGGGCCTTGGCCCGCTCGGCCTCGGCCAGCTTGATCTTCTCCTGCGCCTGCGCGCGCTGCTGTTCCAGATCGCCCTCGAGGTACTTCTCCTTGTCCTTCTCGGCGAAGAGCAGCTTGCGCTCGGCGGCCTCGATGTCGCTCTTGTTCTGGCTCTCCTGGATCTCGAACTGGGCCTTGGCCTTCACGTAGGAGGCCTCGGCGTTCTGCACGGAGATCTCCTGCGCCACGCGCTTGTCGCGCAGGTCGGAGACGTCGAGCTCGCACAGGAGGTCGCCGGGCTCGACGATCTTCCCCTCCTCGATGAGCGACAGGATCGTGGCCTGGCCCTCGATCTCGCTCTTCACCGAGAGCGCGTCCTTCGAGGCCAGGTTGCCGCGCTGCACGACGCTGATCACGAGCGTCTTCCTCTCGACGACGGCGCCCAGGAGTTCCTTCTTCTCGGTCGCGCCGATCCAGCCGGCCTTCCAGGCGGTGAAGGCGCCGCCGCCGATCAGGATCACGACGAGCCAGATCCAGATCTTCGGGCTCTTGCGCGTCTGCGTCTGGGAACTCATTCGCCAACCTCCGATTCCGGCTCGAGCAGTCGGATCCCCGTTTCGTCGAACCGCAGGAGCTCCATGTCGAGGTAGAGCCCCATCCGCGCCAGACTGTAGTCGATCAGCGACGACGTGGCCGAGTTCTGGGCCGAGAGCAGCGATTCCTGCGCTTCGAGCAGGTCGCGCGTGTCCGCGCGACCGGCGTCGAGCTGCAGGCGCGTGCTCTCGATCCGGCGGTCGGCCAGTTGCACGGCCTTCAGCTGGATCTGCCAGCCCTCGAGCTGCGTCGTGGTCTGCCGCAGGTCGTCGCGCAGGTCCGCGCGGATGCGGTCGCCGGCCAGTTCCGTCGTGCGCGCGGCGGCCTCGCGCCGGACGATCGCCTCGCGCCAGTTGTTGCGCTGCGGGAGGCGCTCGAACGGCAGCGAGTAGTCGATCCCGATGCCCCACGTCGTCGTGTCGAACTTCAGCGGCTGGCCGTTCTCGCTGAACGCGCGGATGTCGCCGTTCACGTTCAGGATGCCCTGCAGCGCGTCCTCGGCGACCGCGACGCGGCGCTCGGCGTCGACTTCCTGCTCGACGGTCGTCAGGTAGTCGAGCCGGTTCTCCAGCGCGATGCGCGTGGCGACCTCCTCGCTGATCTCGCTCTGCGGCGGCGCCGCGGCGGCGAGGGTCGCGAGCCCCGAGGTGTCGAGTTGCATCGCGACGCCCACCGGCAGGCCGAGGGAGATCGCGAACTCGTCCAGGAGGCGGTCGTAGCGCGCCTGCGCGTCGAGCAGCTGGTTCTTCGAACGCAGCTCGTTCTGCCGCGCCTGGCCGAGCTCGATGTCCGACAGGCGCCCGGCATCGACGAGCGCGCGGTTGCGGATCGAGAGCTGTTCGAGGTTGCGCACGTTCTCGGTCTGGTTGCGCACCTGGTCCGCCGTCTGGAGCAGCAGGTAGAAGCGCGAGGCCACGTCGAACGCGAACGTGCGGCGGAACCGTTCGAACTGGCGCACCGCGTACACGAGGTTGCGCTCGGCCTGCGTGAGCGGCTCGCGCACGATGTCCTCGCCGGCGCCGGCCAGGAGCGGCTGCGAGAAGGACAGCCCGACGTCCGAGACCGCATTCCAGCCGTCGGCCGTCAACAGGGAGCGGCTCACGTTGAGCCCGATGTCACCCACGAGCACCGCGCCGCTGCCGAACAGCTTGGCCAGGCTGAAACCCGCGTCGCCGCTCGCGCGCTCGGCCTCGGTGCCCACACCGTCGAGCGCGGCCGAGAGCGTCCCGCCCTTCTGCACCGCGAACTGCCAGCGTTCGAGCGTCAGGTCGAGCGCGCTCAGGTAGAGCGACTCCTTCTGCGTCTGGTACTCGCGGCTGTTCCCGGCCGCGATCTCGAGCGCCTTCGCGAGGTCGAGCACGCCCAGGTCCTGGACCTCGCCGCGCCGGATGCGCTGGTCGAGCCGGTTCGGGTCGGGCTCGATCGTGAACGGCGAGTCGGGCATCGCCAGCTGCTCGCGGCGCGAGCGGACCAACTCGTAGGCCTCGCGGTCGGCTTCGAGCCTGTACTCGTCCGCGCTCTTGCAGCCGGTGAGCGCCGCGGCGCACGCCAGGGCGCACAGGACGGCGCGTCGGTGGATCGGATGGACCGTGGGCAAGGCAGGGCAAGGTAGCCGCGCGACGCGGAAGCGACCAGAACGGCGCGGGACGATCGCGGTCGGGCTTGCAGAGTCCGTACGCGGGTCAGCGGGTCTCGGATCCGGCCACGGGCTCGGAACCGCGGAACTCGGCGTAGGTTTCGGCCTCGACGCGCCGGGCCCACGGCCCGCCGTCCTGCAGGCGGAATCCCGCGAGGTCCGTGCCCTCGAACCGGAGCTCGAGGACCAGTGTCCCGTCGGCGCGGCGCAGCTCCGTGGTCCGCGCCGTCGAGCCGTCCGTCGCGTACGAGGTCGTCGCCTCGACCTCGACGACCGCGCGGGCTTCCGGATCGAAGCACCCGACGCGTCCGGCGGCGAAGCGTCCGGTGCGCGCCAGCTCGGCCAGGTACAGGGGCAGGGCGGCGGTCTCCGCCAGCGCGAGGACCTCCTGCCGCTGGCCACAGGGTCCCCACTCGTACGCGCGCAGGTCGTTCGCGGGCCGCGCCAGCTCGGCCATGAGCACGCGACCGCCCGAACCGATCTCGCGCTGCACGAGGCGCGAACCGCTGCGCTCGAGGCACTCGACGTGGAAGAGCCCCGGTTCGACGCCCGGCTCGTCGGGCGAACGGAAGCGCAGCTCGCGCTCGAGCTGCACGCCGCGCGGGCTCTCGCGCCGGCGCCAGATCGCGAAGCCCGCGAGCGCGCCGTCCGCGTCCTCGAGGACGAAGTGCTCGCTGCGCACGATCGGCGCCGTGCGCGTCAGCGGGTGATCCGCCTCGAACGGCGCGGAGGCCTCCGGGATCGGGGCCGCGGCCGGGATCGCGATCCCACCGACGACGAGAGCGAGGGCGCGGAACATCGGGGTCTGGATCGGCAGGATCGGCCGATCCCTGGAGTCCGCGCTCCTCAGCCCCCGCCCGGTCCCGCGGGTGCGTCGGCGGGCGGCGCGCCGGTCGTTCTCGCGGGCCGGGCCGCGTCGGCCGGGAGCGAGCTCGGCGCGACCCGGCGCACGGGCTTCTTCTCGGGCGGGAACAGCGCCTCGCCGCTCGCGCCACGCGGATCGCGTTCACGAGGCGCGCCGCGACCTCCGGGTTCCGCGCGGCGACGTCGTGCGTCCCGTCCGGATCCGAGTCCAGGTCGTAGAGCGCGATCTCGGCGAGCGGCGGAGCCGCGGCCGGCCGATCCACGGGTTTCGTCTTCAGCGGGTTCCACACGAGACGCCACGGTCCCTCGCGCACCGCGAAGACGCCGCGGTCGGGGAGCTGGGAGACCTCGGGCCGCGCGGGGAACTCGCGCTTCACGTAGGAATCCGTCACCGCGAGCAGCGATCGGCCGCGCGCGGCCGGCAGCGGCGGCAGGTGCATCCACTCGAGCAGCGTCGGCGCGACGTCGGCGAGCCCGACCGCGTCGTCGAAGATGCGCTCGCCGGTCAGCGAATCGGGATGCCGCAGGACGAGCGGCACGTGGAGCGCGGCGTCAGACAGCGTGCCGTCCGCGCCGATCATCCCGTGCTCCAAGAGCTCCATCCCGTTCAACCCGGCCAGCACGAACACGGTGCGCGCCCACGTCTCCGACGCCTCCGCGGGCGCGGTGTGGAAGTCGTAGGCCTCGTGGAGCCCGGTCCAGATCAGGGCGCACTCGTGCGCGATCTGTCGGTCGTAGAGCGCGCGCAGCGCCTCGCGGTCGGCCGCCGTGGGCGCGTACTCGCCGCCGTTCACGCGGCGGATCGAGTCCATCGACCCGTCGAACGGCCCCGCGTACGCCGGGTCGACGAACACGCGGCCGGCGAGGATCGCGTCCGCCTCCGCCACGGGTTCGCGCGGCGTCCAGGGCGGCGCGAGGCCCGCGAGGTGGATCCACACGAACGTCCTCTCGCCCATGCCGGGATCGCGCGCGAGCCAGCGCGCGCACGCGCGCAGCGCGTCGAGGTCCGACGCGAACGTCTCGACGTGCTCGATCCCGCGCGCGAACGACTCGTCCGGGGCCCGCGACCCGGCGAGGAAGGCCGCGGTCGAGAAACCTCCGGCGCGGAAGGCCTCGCCCAGCGTGACCAATTCGCCCGGGAGGAGGTCGCCGGCCTGCGTGACGCCGTGCTCGAGGGGCGGGCGCGCGCTGAGCAGCGTCGCGAGAGACACGTCGCGCACCGGCGACGGCGCGAAGCAGCGCGCGAACACGACGCCGTCCGCGGCGATGTCGTCGAGCCCGAACGCGCGCTGTTCCTCGCGCATCAGCTCGTCGCTCGGCACCCACGTGGTCGGCCGGTCGTGCATGAGGAACGAGCAGCGATCGGCGCGCAGGTTCTCGACCGTCACGAGGAGGACGTGTCGCGGCTCGAGCCCCGGCCGCTCGCGCCGGCACGCGACCGTGAGGACGCAGGCGGCGACGATCGCGACGGCACCGAGGGCCGCGCGCGTCAGGCGGTCTCGTCGAGGACCCATGCGCGGTAGGGCTCGGCGACGTGCGCGGCCTCGACCGCGACGCACTCCGGCACTTCGTAGGGGTGCAGCTCGCGCAGGGCGAGTTCGAGGTCGGCCAGTCGGCCGCGCGTCGTCTTGACCAGAAGGAGCAGCTCGTCCGCCTCCTCCAGACGCCCCTCCCAGCGGTACGTGCTGTGGAGGCCCGGGATCACCTGGACACAGGCCGCGGCACGGCGTTCCACGAGCGCGCGGGCGATGCGTCTCGCGACCTCGGCGTCGGGAGCGGTCGAGTAGACGACGACGACGGTGTCGGGATCGTGCGGGGCGCTCACCGCCGCCGAGAGTAGCGCAGAAGCTGACCCTCGTCGCTGCACCTTGCTCGGCCGAATCCGGACCCGCGGACCCGGTCCAACGAAGGTCCGAGGTTCAGGCCGCCCGGGGGATCGCCCCCCTCCACTCGAGGAGCTCGCGCGCAGCCAGCCGCCGGTGCGCGACGCCGGCGACCTGTGCCGACGAGGCCCGCCTATGGAACACGCTCCGCTCGCGCACGTAGTTCCGGTAGAGCATCCAAACGGCCAGGTGCCAGCGCAGGTTCCGCTCGAGCTTCGAATGGCCCCAGTTCCTGCGGACCAACCGGCTCAGGTTGTCCCGCGACTGCGCCAGCACGTTGTTGATCGGGAAGAGCAGGTTCGTGCGATCACGCTTGGCCTT
>JBGAOR010000144.1:0-9105 GCA_044221705.1 Planctomycetota bacterium | reverse complement strand
GCGAGTCCTCCGTCGCTCTGCACGATCCGGTGCCAGGGGCGGGGGTCGGATGCGGGCACGGCCGCCACGGCGCGGCCCGCGGCGCGTGCCGCGGCCGGTCGGCCGGCGAGACGGGCGAGTTCGGCGAACGAAGCCGTGCGGCCGGCGGCCACGCGGCGCAGTGCATCCAGGTAGGGGTTCGGTTCCATCGGGCGTCCTCCATCCCCGTGACGCTCGGGATCCGCGCCGGTCGCAGGGCCCGTGACTTTTTTCGCGCGACCGGCGATCCTCTGGGGCTCGCCTCCGGCCCACCGATGTCCACAGCCCGCGTCCAGTCCAAGGCTTCCGCGCCCGAATCCGGCACGGCCCACGTCCCGGCCGACCCCAGCGCGCCGCGCCGCGTCCACGTGGTCACGTTCGGCTGTCAGATGAACAAGTACGACTCGCTCCTCGCCGAGGGGCGGTTCAAGCGCGCCGGCTACGCCACCACGGACCGGATGGAGGACGCCGACGTAGTGCTCTTCAACACGTGCTCCGTGCGCGACCACGCCGAGGAGCGCGCGTTCTCCTGGGTCGGCGATCTGAAGCGCGTGAAGGCCGAGCGCCCCGATGTCGTGGTGGGCGTGCTCGGCTGCATGGCGCAGCGCGTGGGCGAGGAGATCTTCGCGCGCGCCGGCCACGTCGACCTCGTCGCCGGGACGCGCCAGTTCGCCAGCCTGCCCGAGCTCGTCGGAGACGTGCTCGCGGCGCGCCGCGCGGGCGGTCGCGCGCGCGTCGTCGCGCTCGGCATGGACGACGAGTTGGCGGTCGACCGCGCCGGCGAACCGTGGGACGGCGGCGCGCACGCGTGGCTCACGGTCATGCGCGGCTGCGACCTGAACTGCACGTACTGCATCGTCCCGGTCGTGCGCGGGCGCGTGCTCTCGTACCCGATCGAGCACCTCGTCCGCGAAGCGCGCGGCTACGTCGAGCAGGGCGTGCGCGCGATCACGCTGCTCGGCCAGACCGTGAACAGCTACGGCGAGGACGCGCCCGCTCCCGGCGCGGGCGAGCGGCGCTGGAGCGGACGCCAGGGCCGGCCCGGTCTCGCGGACCTCCTGCGCGAGCTGCAGGAGATCGACGGGCTGGCGCGCATCCGCATGATCACGGCGCACCCGAGCTACGTCAGCGAGGCGCTGGCCGACGCGATCCGCGACTGCGACAAGGTCGAGCGCTTCCTGCCGCTGCCGGCGCAGTCCGGATCGGACGCGATGCTGCGCGCGATGAAGCGCGGCTACACCGTCGACCTCTACCGCCGGCGGATGGAGATGCTGCGCGCGCGCGTGCCCGACATCGAGCTCGCGTCGGACTGGATCGTCGGGTTCCCGGGCGAGAGCGACGCCGACCACGACGCGAGCGAGTCGCTCCTCGTCGAGCAGGGCTTCGTGACGAACTACGTGTTCAAGTACAGCCCGCGGCCCGGCACCGGCGCGGCCGAGCGCCTCGCCGACGACGTCCCCGAGGACGTGAAGAAGGAGCGCAACCAGCGGATGCTGCGCGCGGCCGAGCGCAACGGACTGCGGCGCCATTCCGCGCACGTGGGCGCGACGCGGCGCGTGCTCGTGGACGGCCTGTCCGACCGCGCGCCGGACCAGGTGATGGGACGCACGGAGCACGGACTCGCCGTGAGCCTGAAGGGCGGCGCCGAGCTCCTCGGCCGTGTGGTGGACGTGCGGATCGAGAGCGCCAGCGCGTACGCGCTCGCCGGGGTGCGAGCCGAGCCCGCGCGATCCTGACCGCGCGCCCCCGACGGCGCGAGCCGGCCGGACGTCAATCGGGCTCGGCGTCGAGCCCGACTTCCGGCGGAGCGCGCATGAGCGTCCAGGCCAGCGCGCCGGGCCGGCCGCCGACCTCGTACGCGCCGCGCACGGCGTGCGTGCGCAGGTCGACGACGACGACGCGCCCCGCGGTCGGGACCGAGACGAACGCGCAGCGCGAGTCGGGATCGACGATCACGGGCCAGGCCCGCTGCGCCCCCGGCTCCGCGGGCCCGACGTTCACCCGCGCCACGACCGTGCGCGCCGTCCCGTCGAGCAGGACCAGCTCGCCCGTCGCCGCGCAGGTCGCGACGGCTCGCACGCCCTCGGGCACGACGGCCAGGCCGAGCGGGGCGGGGCCGACCTCGAGCGCCGTTCCCGCCGAGGCCGAGCCGGCCGTGAACAGGACGGTCGTCTCGCCGCGCGCATGGCTCCAGACCTCGCCGCGCGAACCGGGCGCGAGCGCGTCCAGCGGAGCCCGCGCCCCGACGCGTCCGCGGCGGACGGGCTCGTCGAGGTCGATCCAGTCGTCGCCGTCCGGCGAACCGGAGATCAGCGCGACGCGCCGGCCGTCGGGCGTGCGCGCCAGGGCCTGGACGCCCTGGGCGTGGCTCACGATCGTCCCCAGCTGACGGCCCGATTCGCGCGACAGCACCGCGAGCTCGCCCGTCCCGTCGAACGCCGCGAGCAGCGTGCTGCGCCGGTCCGCGAACACGAGCCCGCTCGCGCGGCCCGTGCGCTGGACGTGCCACGCGGCGTCGATCCCTTGCCGCGCGAGGTCGCACACGACGACGTCGCCATCCGCGTCGATCGTGGCGGCGTACTGGCCGTTGCGCGCGATCGCGATCGCCACGACCGGGCCTTCGACGGCGTAGGCGTGCCGCACGTGACCGCCGTTCGGCTCGATCTCGAGCAGCGTGTGCGCCGCGTCGTCGGCGACGAGCACGAGCGTGCCCGGGTAGCTCGGCGCGATGCTCGGGTCGGCGGCGCAGCTCGCGAGCGACGCGACGAGGACCGCGATGCACGAACTTCCGATGCGCGCCGCCATGACCGCCTAAGGCTGCCGCTCGAGCGCGCCCATGTCGACGATCGCTCCCGTGCCCGCACCGGAATCGATCACCGCCGGATCGTCCACGAAGCGCGGCGCGTTCGCGATGTCGACCTGCTCCTCCGACGTGTGCGCTTCGTTCGCGCCGGCGTCGATCCCGGGCGACCCGCGCACGAGCGCCACGTCGCCGTAGTCGTCGTCCAGCGTGCCCCACAGTCCGTCCGCGCCGGCGTCGGGCGCGCGCGCGAACGACGGCGCGCCGGTCACGTTCCCGCGTCCGGCGCGCGGTTCCTCCGTCAGCCCGAACTGGAATTCGGCCGGCGTCCCCGCGACCCCGTCCGCGACGATGCAGTTCGCGTAGGTCGGCGTGCTCAAGAACCCGACGAAGATCCCGTCGCCCTCGAGCGCCGTGTTCGCGGCGTAGGTGCAGTTCACGATGCGCGCTTCGCTGAAGGCGATGTCGAAAGTGCCGCCGCCCTGACGCGCCGTGTTGCCGACGAACACGCAGTCCTCGATCGTCGAGAGCGCGAAGTAGCCCCCGAAGATGCCGCCGCCGAAGCCCTCGTCGCCGGTGGCCGCGTTGCCCAGGAAGCGCGAGGCGCGCACGATCGGCTCCTCGCCCTCGTTGTACAGGCCTCCGCCGCCCAGGTCGGCGCGGTTGCGCTCGAAGGTGCAGCGCTCGACGAGCGCGTCGCTGTAGTAGTTGCTCACGCCGCCGCCGACGGAGAACGAGCCGCCCTTGGCCTCGTTCGCGACGAACGTCGAGTCCTGGAGCACGATCGGGCTGTTCAGCGTGTACAGGCCGCCGGCCTCGTTGGCGACGTTCGCGACGAACGTGCCGCCCGCGACGATCGCGTGCGCGTCGTGGATCGCGTAGAAGCCGCCGCCGAACGAGGCGCGGTTCTCGTGGAAGGAACAGTCCATCGCGATCACGGCACCGCCGTTCGTCCACACGCCGCCGCCGCCGCTCCCGCCGCCGCCGCCGGCTCCGGCGAGGATCTCCGTGCCCGCCAGGTTGCGCAGGAACCCGGAGGCCTCGATGAGCGTGAACGACTCGTCGTTGTAGATCCCGCCGCCGCCCGTGAAGGCCGCGTTCTCGACGAAGTCGCAGCGCGCGACGTGCGGCGCGCTCTCGGGCGCCGTGTAGAGCCCAGCTCCGCGATCCGCGCGATTCTCCTCGAACACGCAGTCCTCGAAGCGCGCACCGTGCAGGCTGCGCGCGTACGCGCCGCCGCCGTCGGATGCGGCGACGTTGCCGCGGAAGGTGCACGCGATGGCCAGGGTCGCCGCCTCGTGGTGCAGGTACAGGCCGGCGCCGAACTGCGCCGAAGCGTTGTCGAGGAAGCGGCAGCGGTCGAAGATCGAACCCTCGCTGTGGTCGTTCACCGTGCCGTGGTTCGCGGTCCAGTTCTCGCGCAGCGTGCAGTCCACGACCTCGATCCCGCCGTGGTAGACGTTGATGCCCGAGCCCTGGTCGCCGCTCTCCGGCGTGGGCCCGAGCGACGGCCCGTCGGCGTAACCGCCGCGGATCGTGAAGCCGTCGAGCCGCGCGCCGTGCGCCTCGGTCGCGACGACGACGTGCCAGACGTTGTCGGCGCGGTTCGCGAAGTCCGGCCCGTCGTCGCCGGCCAGGTCGCCGTCGAGGATCGACACGTGCACCGCCGGATCGCGCTCTGCGAGCGAGGTCTCGTTCCCGGCGAAGCCGCCGTACACGCGCACTCCGGGCGTCAGCGCGAACGAAGCAGCGCGCGGCCCGCCGCGCGGCGCGGGACGGTGGACGCCCCACGAGACCCAGACCTCGTCGCCCGCGCGCGCCTCTTCCAGCACGGCCGCGAGGTCGGGCGAGGCGCGCTCCCAGGACGAGCCGTCGCCGCCTTCCGGCGCGCCGACGTACACGTACCAGCGCGACGCCGACGCCCCCGATGATGCGCTCGACGCCGAACCGCCGGAGCAGCCGGCCGAAAGGAACGACAGGGCGACCGCGAGGCCGGCGAGGGGGAAGTGCGCGCGCATGGCTACTCCCGAGTCTATCCGCCGCGCACGGGCGTGGGCCGGGAGCTCCGTGCGCGGCGCGGTCGCGGAAATGCCGCCGTCCGGCCCCGCGTGCGCCGTCTGGGCGCTGGGCGGAGACCGGACGGCCTGCGATCGGTCGGGCGACTACTTCAGGAGGTCGGCGACGACCTCGCGCTCCGTCTGCAGCTCCTTCACGGTCGCGGCGATCTTCTGCTGGATGAAGGGCGTGATCGGCAGTCCCTGGACGATGCTCCAGCCGCCCTTGCCGTCGCTCGTGACCGGGAACGAGCTGATCAGCCCCTCCTGGACGCCGTAGCTGCCGTCGCTCGGCACGCAGACCGAGTGCCACGCGCCCTTCGGCGTCGCGACGAAGAGATCGTGCACGTGGTCGATCAGCGAGCTCGCGGCGCTGGCCGCCGAGGACAGCCCGCGCGCGGCGATGATCGCGGCGCCGCGCTGCTGGACGGTCTTGAAGAAGTCGCCTTCGAGCCAGGCCTTGTCCGTGACGACCTCGCCCGCGCTCTTCCCGCCGATCTTCGTGTTCACGAAGTCGGGGACCTGCGTGGCGCTGTGGTTGCCCCAGATCGTGCCGTTCGTGACCTGCGTGACCGCGACGCCTGCCTTCTTCGCGAGCTGCGCCGCGGCGCGGTTCTCGTCGAGGCGCGTCATCGCCGTGAAGCGTTCGCGCGGCAGGTCCTTGGCCGCGTGCATCGCGATGAGCGCGTTCGTGTTGCACGGGTTGCCGACGACGGCGACGCGCACGTCCTTCGCGGCGTGGTCGTTGATGGCACGCCCTTGCCCCACGAAGATCGGCCCGTTCACCTTGATCAGGTCGTTGCGCTCCATGCCCGGACCGCGCGGACGCGCGCCGACGAGGCAGGCCCAGTTCACGCCGTTGAAGCCCTGCTTCAGGTCGCTCGTGAGCACCATCCCCTTCAGGAGCGGGAAGGCACAGTCGTCGAGCTCCATCGCGACGCCCTCGAGGGCCTTGAGTGCCTTCTCGTCGGGGATCTCGATCAGGTGCAGGATCACCGGCTGGTCCTTCCCGAACATCTCGCCCGAGGCGATGCGCGGGAGGAGGGCGTAGCCGATCTGGCCGGCGGCGCCGGTCACGGCGACGCGGATGGGAACCTTGGCTTGAGCAGCGTTCATGTGCGGAGACGGAGGGTCGGTGGTGGAGCGCGCGGGAGGATCCGGAACGCCGGATGGTGACGGCGGCGCGCGGCGAAGGGAAGAGGAGCGCGCCGTTTTCGGATCCCCGAGCGGGTGTCTCGCGGGATCCGCGAGCTATCCTCTAGGGGAGCGGAGCGTCGCGCCGATCGGCAGGATCGGGGCCGGTCCGTGAGGCGGCACAGGAGGGTGGCGAGGATGGCGCGGGGGATCGCACAGACGCTCAGCGAGCCGAAGCTGCGCTCCCTGCTCGTCGACCTGGGCCGGGCCGCGACCCGCTTCCGCTTCGAGGTCGCCCCGAACCCGTGCGTGGGCGCCGCGATCCTCGCCGACGGCGAGGTCATCGCGCGCGGCTACCACGAGGTCTGGGGCGAGGCGCACGCCGAGGTCCACGTCTTCGACGAGGCCCAGCGCACCGGCATCCCGCGCGAGCGCTGGGACGTGCTCGTCCTGACGCTCGAGCCCTGCACGAGCCACGGCAAGACGCCGCCCTGCATCGACCGCGTGCTCGAGAGCGGGATCCCCTGCGTCGTGGTCGGCGCGCTCGATCCCGATCCGCGCCATCAGGGCGAAGGATTGCGCCGCCTGCAGGCCGCCGGCGTCGAGGTCGTGCTGCTCGACGACGCCGCGCCGCTCGCGAAGGTCGCGCCGCACTTCCAGACGTGGCTCGACAACGAACGCATCCGGCGTCCGCGCCCGTGGACGATCGCGAAGTGGGCGCAGACGCGCACGGGCCAGCTCGTGCCGCCGCAGGGCGTGGGCGGCGGCCGCTGGATCAGCGGGCCCGATTCGCTGCGCGAGGTGCAGCTCCTGCGCGGCCGCGTCGACGCGATCGTCACCGGCATCGGCACCGTGTTGGCCGACGATCCGCGCTTCACCGTGCGTCCGCCGGGGAACCTCGCGAAGCCGCCGCGGCGCGTCGTGCTCGACAGCCACCTGCGCACGCCGCCCTCGGCGACGCTCCTGAAGGCGCCGGGCGAGGGCGAGGCCGGCGGGCCCGTCGACATCCTGTGCATCGGCGGCGCGTCGTCGGAGAGACACCGCGCGCTCGAGGCCGCCGGCGCGCGCGTGCATCCGTTCCACGTCGCGACGGACGACGGCGTGAACCTGCGCGACGTGCAGACGTGGCTGTGGGACCAGGGCTGCCGACGCGTGATGCTCGAAGCGGGCCCGCGGCTGCTCACGCACTACCTGAAGTCGGGCTTCGTCGACCAGGTGCGGGTGTACACCGGCGTGGTCAACGGCGGCCAGGGCCCGACGATGGGCGAGTGGCTCGGCAAGCTCCGGTTCCACGAGAGAATCGACCGCGAGTGGGGGACGGACGCGGTACTCGAGGGCTTCCTGCGCGAGGACCGGCGGCGGCACTGACCCGCGCGGTTCCTCGCCCCTCCGCGTCTCGCGATCACTTCCTGCGCAGGCAACGCGCGGAGTGGAACTCAAAGCGGGTGACACGCACGAGGGCACCACGGGTCAGCCGAACTCCCGGCGGTCCCGGGCCGCTGGTGCCGGCTGGGCCGGCTGCCTACGGCTGCACAGTTGGCCCGCGCTGGCTGGTGAGCCATCTCGGGGAGGACGCAGACGCGCGGTGGCGTGCTGGGAGCATTGCGTCGCCACGCCCGCGGACCTCCTGCAGGTGCGCGGGTCGCACGCATCCTGGTCTACCAAGCGAACTCGGGCTCGGGCGGCGCGCGAGCGGGAGCCATCAGCGGCGGCGAACTCGGTAGCTCGAGGTGGCCGAAGATGCGCTGCACGACGAGCCCGTCGGTGATCGTCGCGATCAGCCCGCGAACTCCGCCGCAGTCCGGACAGGTCAGCACGTCGACCGCGAACACGCGGCGGAACAACTCGGCCCAGGTCGACCGGCGCCTTGTCGCCGATGCGCGCCGTGCGGGCGCGGTGGGGGAGCCGTGGGCCTACCTCCACTCCGCCACGTACAGATTCGTCTCGCCCGGCTTGCTCGCGCCGCGGTTGCTGGCGAACACGAGCCACTTGCCGTCCGGGCTGAACACCGGGAACGCGTCGAAATCGGGCTCGAACGTGATGCGCTCGAGGTTCTTGCCGTCCACGTCGATCGCGAACAGGTCGAAGTTCGGCATGCCCTTCTTGTCGTCGTGGTGGTTCGTCGCGAAGACGATGCGCTTGTCTCCGACGAAGAAGAACGGCGCCCAGTTGGCCTTGCCCAGGTCGGTGACGCGGCGCCGTTCCGAGCCGTCCACGCGCGACACCATGATCTCCATGCGCGTCGGGCGGACCTGCCACTTCGCGAGGAGCTTCTCGTAGTCGGCCTGCTCCTCCTTCTCCTTCCCGGGCGTGAACATCGTCGAGCGGTACACGAGCCATTGGCCGTCGTGGCTGAAGAAGGCGCCGCCGTCGTAGCCCGGCTCGTGCGTCACCTGCTTCAGGTCCGTGCCGTCGAGCTTCGCGGTCCACAGCTCCAGGTCGCCCGAGCGCGTGCTCGTGAACACCATGCGGTCGCCCTTGGGCGACACGGTGGCCTCGGCGTCGTAGCCGTACTCGGTCGTCAGCGCCGTCTCGCGTCCGCTGGCGAGGTCGTGCAGGTAGATGTCGAACTCGGGGTGCACCTGCCACACGTAGCCCGCCGAACGGTCCGGCGGCGGCGGGCAGTCGCGGTGGTACGCGGTCGTCGAGGCGTAGAGCACGCTCTTGTCGTCGGGCAGGAAGTACGCGCACGTCGTGACGCCGCGCTCGTCCGAGAGCCGCAGCGGATTGCCGCCGCGCAGGTCCGTCGCGTAGATGCGGTCGCACGTCGTGCCGACCGGCGTCGCCTGGTAGACGAGGCGGTCGCCGGCGAAGCTCCAGTAGGCCTCGGCTGCGTTCTCGACACCCTTCGTGAGGCGCCACAGGTGCGCGAAGTGCCTCTCGCCCGGGCGCAGGAGCTCGTCGCAGGCCGTGAGGCCGGCGAAGGGCGCCGTGCCCGGCTGCGCCTTCGAACCGGTCGGCGCGGCGGAGGAGCCCGCGGGCGCGCCCGCCCCCGGCGCGGGGGCCTGGTCGCGTTGCGTCTCGGTGCCGGCGCAGGCGGCGGCCAGGGAGAAGGCGAGGAGTGCGGGGAGGCTCGAGCGGTTCATCGACCAGTTTCTT
>JBGAOR010000143.1:0-9322 GCA_044221705.1 Planctomycetota bacterium | reverse complement strand
GTCATCGAGCACCACACGGGACTGCTCTCGGCCTGCGACCGCCTGATCGAGATGGGCCCGGTGGGCGGCGAGGGCGGCGGGCGCGTGATCGCGACGGGCACGCCGGCCGAGTTGGCAGCCGATCCGCGATCGGTCACCGGTCCGTGGCTCGAGGAGGCGCGCGCGCGCCGCACGCCCGTCGCTCCGAGGTCCGTGTCGAAGTCCGTTCCCAAGTCGCGCGGGCCGCGCACCAAGGGGGTCGCCGGATGATCCGCCCCGACAATCCGCTGATCGTGCAGGGCGACCGCTCGCTCATGCTGCACACGGTCAGCGCCGTGTTCGACGCACAAGGCCGTCCGGCGAAGGACGAGCAGGGCCGGCCGCTCACGCAGGAGCACCCGCGTTTCGCCGAGGCGCGCGACAAGCTGGCCGGCTTCGCGGAGCTCGAGAAGAGCCCCGACTACCTGCACACGTACCGCATCACGCCGGTCTCGATCTGGAACGCGGCCGCGTTGGGCCTGACCGCGGCGCAGATCCAGGAGACGCTCGAGGACCTCGCCTGCGTCCCCGTGCCGCGCAACGTGATCGAGGAGGTGCGCGGCTGGATCGCGCGCTACGGACTGCTGCGGATCGAGCGGCGCGAGCACGGTTTCGAGCTCGTCTCGGACGACGAGCGCGCGCTCAAGGAAGTGCTCGGCCACCGATCCATCCGCGAGATGATGCGGGTCGAGGACGGTCACGCGCTCCTCGACGAACTCTCGCGCGGTTCCATCAAGCAGGCGTTGATCAAGATCGGGTACCCGGTCGACGACCGCGGCGGGTACCTCGAGGGCGATCCGTTCGCGGTGCCGCTGCGCGAGACCACGCGCTCCGGCCGACCGTTCGGCCTGCGTCCGTACCAGCGCGAGGCGGCCAAGGCGTTCCACGCCGGCGGATCCGTGCTGGGCGGCAACGGCGTCGTCGTGCTGCCGTGCGGCGCGGGCAAGACCGTCGTCGGGCTGGCGGTGATGAACCTGGTGGCCTCGAAGACCCTGATCCTGACCACGAACACGGTGGCCGTGCGCCAGTGGCGCGAGGAGCTGCTCGACAAGACCGGCCTCGGGCCCGACGACGTCGCCGAGTACACGGGCGACGAGAAGCACGTCGCGCCGATCACGATCTCGACGTACCAGATGCTCACCTGGCGTCGCTCGAAGACGGCTGAGTTCGAGCACTTCGCGCTGTTCAGCAAGGAGAACTGGGGCCTCGTGGTGTACGACGAGGTGCACCTCCTGCCCGCGCCGATCTTCCGCGTGACCGCGGAGCTGCAGGCGCGCCGGCGGCTCGGCCTGACCGCGACGCTGGTGCGCGAGGACGGCAAGGAGGACGAGGTCTTCTGCCTGATCGGCCCGAAGCGCTACGACGTGCCCTGGAAGGTGCTCGAGGAGAAGGGCTTCATCGCCGAGGCGCGCTGCGTGGAAGTGCGCGTCCCGCTCGACCCGAACTGGAAGTCGCAGTACGCGTTCGCCGACGCGCGCGGCAAGTTCCGCGTCGCGTCCGAGAACCCGGCCAAGACCGCCGTGGTCGCGCGGATCCTGGCGCGGCATCCCGAAGCGCACGTGCTGATCATCGGCCAGTACATCGAGCAGCTCGAAGCGCTGGCGCGGCACCTGAAGGCGCCCCTCATCACGGGCAAGACGCCGACGCAGGAGCGCGAAAAGCTCTACGCCGCGTTCAAGACCGGCGAGGTGCCGGTCCTCATCGTCTCGAAGGTGGGGAACTTCGCGATCGACCTGCCCGACGCGAACATCGCCATCCAGATCTCGGGCACGTTCGGATCGCGGCAGGAGGAGGCGCAACGCCTCGGCCGCGTGCTCCGTCCGAAGTCCGACGGATCGGGCGCCGTCTTCTACTCGATCGTGACGCTGGGCTCGCGCGACCAGGAGTTCGCACAGCGGCGTCAGCTGTTCTTGACCGAGCAGGGCTACACGTACGAGATCATGGACGCGAGCGCCCTCGACGCGCCGCGCGAGATCGCAGCGCGATGACCCGACAGGACCACGGAGAGACGCCGATCCCGAACGGGAACGGCAACGGCAGCCCCAGCGAGAAGAACGGCGCCGTGCGCAGCCCGCGCACGCGCTCCGCGGACGCGGTGACCGGCGTGCGCGAGCACGACCTGGCCGAGCTGTACCGCTTCTGGTCGGGCCAGCGCGCGACGCGCGTGCCGGAGGACGCGGCCGAGCTTCGCCGCCAGGTCGTCGACTGGATGGCGCAGCCGTCGGTGGTGGAGGCGCGCGTGGCGCTCCTCCCGCGCCGCCTGCTCTCGATCCTCGACCTCCACCTGGAGTCGCCGCGCTACCAGTGCACCGCGGCCGAGCTGCTCAACGCGCGCCACTTGGCGTACATGTCGAGCTACGACCTGCAGGCCAGCCTGGCCGTGCTGGGCCGCCACGCGCTGGTCGTCGAGACGAAGAGCCCCGGCGTCGAGAACTTCGGCGCACGTTCGTGGACCGTCCCGCAGGACGTCGGCGACGCGATCCTGCGCCAGCGCCGCGCGCGACGCCGCGGCATCTTCGACGCGTTCACGCTGCGCGGCCACATCGACCGGCTGTACGACGACCCCTCCCGCGCGCAGCGTACGCCGCCGTCGCGCGTGCGCGAGATGTACAAGCTGTACGCCAACGAGTCGGCCGCGGTCGGACGCATCGAGCGACTGCCCGACGGCCTGCGCCAGCTGATCGAGAAGACGATCGTCGAGTTCGGCGGCATCCTGCCCAAGAACCTGTTCGACCGCATGGACTCGGCGATCCCGTGGGACGGCCGCCGCTGGGGCCACGTGATCGAGGAATCGCTCGTCGGCACCGTCGAGCGACTCGAGCTCGGACGCTACGGCATCCAGCACAACGACGAGACGCTGATCGTGTTCAACGAGGTCGCGCTGGCATGGCTGCGGCGCGTGGCCGTGCCCGGCGACCCCGACAATCCCTTCGACGAGTCGAGCCTGGGCGTCGACCTCGCCTCGAACCTCTCGCGCTTCATCGCCTACGTCGTCGAGCACGACGTGCGCTTCACGGTGCGCGGAGAGATCTTCAAGACGACGGAGCGCCGCATCCAGGAGGAACTGCTGCCGAACCCGGGACGCGAGCTGTCGCGCGCGGACGTCCTGACGTTCCTGTACGGGTTCACCCGCGGCGCGCGCCTGATCGAGTCGACGGGGGAGCGCACGTTCGCGCTGACGACGGCCGGTCGCGACTGGGAAGCGCACGACCTCGACGCGAAGCTCAGGATGCTGCTCGAACACGCGATCGAGGAGCGCGACCTGCCCGGCGAGCACCACCACCAGGTGCGCATGCGCCGGATCCTGATGCGGCTCCTCAAGCGCGTCGAGCCGGGCGTCTGGTACGACCTGATGTACGTGCCGTTCCTGTCGCGCAACACGTACCTGTGCAGCCTCGACGACCTCGCCGTGGACGAGTACTTCGCGGCGCGCTTCCAGGGCGGCGGCTACACGCCGATGGACGACATCCAGCGTCTCGCCTGGCACCTGGTCACGTGGGTGAAGCAGCGCCTGTACCTGCTCGGGATCGTCGACCTCGGCTACGACAAGACCGGCCGGCCCGTCGCGATGCGGTTGACGCGCATCGGCGCGCGGCTCCTGGGCGTCGTCGACGGCGCGCCCGAGACGACCGCCACCGGCGTCGGCAGCCTGATCGTCACGCCCGACTTCGAGGTCGTCCTGTTCCCGACCGGCGACGACGGCGAGTTGATCCACGACCTCGACCGCTTCTGCACGCGCGACAAGCAGGGCGGCGTCATGAGCTTCCGCATCAGCGAGCGCTCCGTGCAGCGCGCCCTGCACGAGGGCATGTACCTGAAGCGCATCCTGGCGACGCTCGAGCGCCATTCGCGCACGCCGGTGCCGCAGAACGTGCTGTTCTCGATCCGCGACTGGGCCGCGCAGGCCGGGTGCATGCACCTCGGGGCCGACTACGTCGTCAGCGCCGACGACGCGGACCTCGTCACGCGCTTCCGCGGCGACCCGGGCGTGAAGCCGTTGGTGCGCGAGAGCCTCGACGACCGCCGCACGCGCTTGCGCGCGGTGTCGACGCTGCGCCGCACGCAGTCGCTGCTGCGCGAGCTGGGCTACCTGGTCGAGATCGACGAGGGCGCGCCGTGAGCGCGCGCCGCCGGCCAGGACGGATCCTGGCGCTCTCGCCGGGCGACCTGCGCGACGGGGCGACGGCGGACCTGCTGAATCGCGCGCGCACCGCCGTCGAGGCCGGGCTCGACTCGATCCTGGTGCGCGAGCCGGAGATGTCCGACCGCGCGACGCTCGAGCTCCTGCGCGAACTGCGCGCGCTGCTCGGTCCGTCGGGCTGGCTCGGCGTCCACGACCGCGTGCACCTCGCGGCCGACGCGCGCGCCGACGGGGTGCACCTCGGATTCCGCTCGCTCCCGATCCGCGCCGCGCGCGCGATCCTCGCCGACGACGTCGCGATCGGCTTCTCGGCGCACGCGCACGACGAACCCGCGACCTGGACGGGCGCGGACTACCTCGTGTTCGGACCCGTGTTCGAGACGCCCAGCAAGCGCGGCCTGCTCGGGCCCGTCGGCGTCGAGGGGCTCGCAGCGGCCGTGCGCACGACCTCGATCCCGGTCTGGGCGCTGGGCGGCATCCGCCCCGCGAACGCGGAGGCCGTGCTGAACTGCGGCTGCGCCGGGATCGCCGTGCGCGGAGCGCTGCTCGGCGCGCGCGACTCGCGCAGCGCGTGGCTGGAGTTCGCTCGACCGGCGCGCTGAAATGCCGACCGGATCGGACGCCATGGACCGCAGGTACGAACTCCCGAGGGTCTACCAACTCCTGCGCCCGCGGCACGCGTGGTCGCACTGGGGCGAATTCGGCGACGTGCTCGTGCACGGGCTCGTGACGGGCCGCGCGCGCCTCGAGCTGCCCCTGCGGCTGGAGCGCACGGGCCCCTATGTGCCGCCCGTCACGCTGCCCGGTCCGGTCGACGTGGTCGTGACCGACGCGGTCCGAGTCGCGCTCCAAGACCTCGTGCGCGAGCTGCGCTTCCGCGAGGTCGAGAAGGTCCGGATCGCGCGCGTCGCTTGGCACACGTGGAACGCGACGGGCCTCGAGCCGCGCTTCGTGCCGGAGAGCAACGAGCCGGCGGACTACGTGCTCGCCGCCCCGCACGACGAGGAGCTCGCGCGGAGCCTGGGCGCGCTGTGGGAGATCGTGCCCGACCTCGACATGGAGATCGAGGACGACGACGGACGGCTGTGCCCCGAGAACTACTACGGCCAGCCCTTGGTCCGCGGACGCTTGTGCAGCGGACGGAACTACGTGTCCGAGGAGTTCCGCGCGGCACTCGCCGAGGTCGCACCCGACCACGTCGACTTCCGTCCGGCGCGCGCCGTGAGACGGTTGCGCGCGTCGCGTCCGTGAGCACGCCATGAGCCCGTCGCGATGAGCTGGTCCGAGGACGCCGTGCATCGCGCGCTGCTCGCCGGAACCCGTCCGCGCGGTCTGGCCGGCAGTCACGGCCACGACGCCGCCGTGCTCGCCCGCATCGCGGGCCGGCCGGTCGTGTGCGTCGACACGTGCATCGAGGGCGTCCACTTCCAGAGCGGCGCGAGCGCGCGCGCCGCGGGACGCAAGGCCTGCGCCCGCGCGCTGTCCGACCTGGCCGCCACGGCCGCGCGTCCGCGCGCCGTCGTGCTCGCGCTGTCCGCGCCGCGCGAGCGCGCGCAAGCCTGGATCGAGGACGCGATCGCCGGCGTGCGCGCCGCGGCGCGGGCTCACGGCGCGGATCTCGTCGGCGGGGACCTCGCCGCGTCTCCCGGCCCGGCGACGCTGGCCGTCACCGCGCTGGGCGAGTTCGCCGGCCGCGGCGCGCCGCCCGGACGGGACCGCGCGCGCGCCGGACAGGTCGTCGTGCTCACCGGACCGACCGGCGGCAGCATCCTCGGCCGTCACATGCGCATCGAGCCGCGCGTCGCGGAGGGCATCCGCCTGCACGCGCTCGGCGCGACCGCGTTGATGGACGTGAGCGACGGGCTGGCCTGGGATCTCTACCGGCTCGCGCGCGCGTCGGGCGTGCGGGTCGAGCTCGACATGCGGCGCGTGCCCGTGCACCGCGACGCGCGGCGGCTGGCGCGCTCGAGCGGCGCGGAAGCGTGGGAACACGCTCTGCACGACGGCGAGGACCACGAGCTCCTCGCGACGATGCCGGCGCGCGGGGCGGCGCGCGCTCCGGCGACCGCGATCGGTCGCGTCGTGCGCGGCAGCGGGCTCGAGCTCGTGTTCCGCGACCGGCGCATCGAATGGACGCCGTCGATGGGGGGGTGGAAACACGGTGCGTGAACGCGTCTGGACGTCCCGCGATCCCGAGGCCACGGAAGCGCTCGGCGAGGCGATCGGCCGCGCGGCGGAGCCCGGGCTCGTCGTGACGCTCGACGGCGATCTGGGCGCGGGCAAGACCTGCTTCGTGCGCGGCCTCGCGCGCGGCCTCGGCGTGCGCGAGACCGTGACGAGCCCGACCTACGCGCTCATGGCGAGCTACGCCGGGAGGCTGCCGCTCCACCACCTCGACGCCTGGATGGAGGGACGCGAGCGCGCGTTCCTCGCCGACGGCGGCGCCGAGTGGCGCGACGGCGAGGGCGTGGCCGCCGGCGAGGGGGCCGCGCGCGTCGCCGACGCGTTGCCCGCCGAGCGGCTCGAGATCGAACTCTCGCACGCCGGCCTCGAGACGCGCCGCATCCGCGCGACCGTGCGCGGATGCGGGGAAAGGGCCGAGCGGATCGGCCGTATGCTCGCGGAGCTGCCCGCGATCCCCGGCCTCGACGCGGCGCTCTAGCGATTCCCGAACGCGTCGTTCGTGGCCGGAGCCGGGTCCCTTTCCTATCCTCTCCCGCCCCATGCTGCGCGCCGCCGGTCTCGTGTTCGCCCTCGCACCGCACCTGCAGGATCCGCCGGCACAGAAGCCGCCGGATGCGGTGCCGAAGCCCGAGGTACCGGCACCGCCGCCGGACGGAACGCAGGGCGACCTCACGGTGCCGGGCGATCCGGCGACTCCGCCGCCGGCGGTGCGCCCGGCCGAGGCCGCGCAGGATCCCGAGCGGCTGCTCGGGCCCGGTCGCGCGCTCGAGCTGACGCTCGACGGCGCGTACGAGCTGGCGCTCAAACGCAACCTCGCGCTGCAGATCGTCGCGACCGACGCCGAGGTCGCCGTCTACCGCGCGCGCGGGTCGTGGGGCGCCTTCGACTGGGTGCTCGGCGCGCGCCTCGGCTACAGCGACGCCGAATTCCAGCCGCAGAACGTGTTCGGCGGCGGCACCGAGACGAACGAGGAATACTCGCTCGACCTCACGAAGCCGCTCATGACGGGCGGCACGTTCCGGTTCGGCGTCGAGTCGACGCGCAGCGACACGAACTCGGCCTTCAACGTGATCCCGCAGGCGACGAACGACGTCGTCTCCCTCAGCTACCTGCAGCCTCTCCTGCGCAACGGCTGGAGCGACTACGCCACGTCGACGCAGAAGCTGGCCGAGCTCGAGGCCCTGCGCTCGGACCAGTCGGTGCGCACGGCGCGGCAGAAGCTCCTGCGCGACGTGGCCAACGCGTACTGGGACCTCGTGTCGGCGCGCGAGCAGCTCGACGTCGCCGAGAAGAGCCTGGCCTTGTCGCAGGCGCAGGTCGATCAGAACAAGCGTCGCCTCGAGGCCGGTCTGGGCACGGACGTCGAGGTCCTGCAGGCCCAGGCCGACGTGGCGACGCGCGAGGAACAGCGCCTCCTGCGCGAGTTCGAGGTGCGCGCGGCCGCCGACGGCCTGCGCCTCCTGCTCTTCCCCGGCACGGACGCCGCGCTGTGGGACACGGCGCTCGTGCCCGCGACGCCGCTGCCCACGGAAGCGCGCCTCGACGGCGTCCCGGCCTGGCAGGCCGCGATGCAGACCGCGATCACGCGCCGGCCCGAGCTGCGCGAACAGCGCACGCGCATCGAGGAGGCCGAGCTGCGCCACCAGCGCGCGCAGAGCGAGAAGCAGCCCGTGCTCGACCTCGACCTCTCGGCGGTGGGCCAGGGCTTCTCGACCAGCGACGGCGACGCGTTCGACACCGCGTTCACGTACGACTTCCCCACCTACCGCGCGAGCCTCCTGTTCGGCGTGCCGATCGGGAACCACACCGCCAAGTACGCCGAGAAGGCCGCCTGGGCCGACATCCGCCGCGCGCGGCTGACGTACGACGAGCTCGAGACCTCGGTGGTCGCCGACGTGCGCGCCGCCGTGCGCGACGTGCTCTACGCGGTCGAGTTCGTGCGCGCGACGCGCAAGAGCCTCGAGTTCGCCGACCGCCAGCTCGCGGCCGAGCAGGCGCGCCTCGCGGTGGACCAGTCGACGACGTTCCAGGTGCTCACGTACCAGACCGACCTCGCCACGGCGATGGCGAACGAGCGCCGCGCGCGCGTCCTCTTCGCGCGCAGCCTCGTGCGCCTGCAGGCGGCACAGGGCGTGCTGGGCGACGACCTCGGGTCCTGATCGGGCTCCGCGACGCGCATGAGGATCCGCACGAGGCTCGGCATGCGCGGCGGATCGGCCGCGGCTCCGGCGATCCTGTGTGCGCTGCTGCTCGCGAGCGCGTGCGATCGTGCACCGGAAGCCACCGCGCCGGCGCCGGGCGCGACGCCGACGTACGACTTCCACGCCGACGAGCGCGTCGCGCCGCTCTTGGGCGGGTGCGAGCACACCGGGCCGTTCACGGAGGACACGGTCGACCTCCTGCCGACGCTCGTCGCGAAGCTCGCCGTCTCCGAGGCGCTCGTGGCGTCGCGCGTGCGGACGGACCTGATCGCGGCCGGGCCCGCCGCCGTCCCGGAGCTGCGTCGCGCGTTCCAGCGCTGGTTCTCCGAGCCCGGTCTCGCGCCGCGTCTCCTGGCCCTGCTCGACCTGGCCGGGCTCGCGCGCGGGCCCGAAGCTCGCGCGATGGGCCTCGAAGGGCTCGAGCACCCGTCGGAGTCCGTGCGCACCGCGGCCGTGCGCGTTCTCGCCGCGACGGGCCAGCCCGCGGACTACGACCGCATCGCGGTCGGCGTCGCGCGCGGCGGCAACGAGCACGCGAATCAGGCCGGGCTCGCGCTCGTCCACTGCGATCTGGCGCGCGTCGTCCGCGAGTACCCGAGCTGGCTGGACGACAAGGGCTTCGTGCGCGTCGTCGACCTGCTCGCGCCGTCGGTCGCTCCGGCCGCGTCGCCCGAGTTGCGCGCGCAACTCATCCACGAACCGCGGCTCCCCGGGGTCGCGCGCACCTGGTTCCTCGCGAGCGCGGCCGCGGCGGGGGACGGCGAGGCGCTGGCCGCCC
>JBGAOR010000142.1:0-9442 GCA_044221705.1 Planctomycetota bacterium | reverse complement strand
CAACGCCCGCCCCGCCAGCGCCGCGTAATGCACCCGGCACTCCGCCAGCAACGGCAGCATCGCATCCGGCACGCGCGCCTCCTTGCGCACGTATTCCTGGAACCCGCTCGAGCGGTGCACGTTCGCGTACCAGAACGGCGCCCACACGCCGTCCTCCTTCCGCGCCCCCGGAGACCACGAGAGCATCGCCGGCTCGAACGCGACGCCCACGCGCTCGCACAGCTTCCGCAGCACGCCCTCGGGATCCTGGAGGATCCGGTGCGCCACGATCACGACCGGGACCTGACCGATCCGTATCAGGTGCTCGAGGATCTGCGTCTGCGCCGCGTAGCCCGTGTCGCGCAGCGTCGGCTCGGGGATATTCGCCACCAGCGACGTGAGCATCTCCTCGGGATCGCGCGTCAGCAGCACGTTCGTCGTCCGCGCGAGGAAGCCGCGGTCGAGCGCGACCAGGTGGTGCGCCATCTGCTTGAACATCGCCAGCGGACGGTCGCAGGGGCCCAGGATCACGTCGCGCACGACCCGCTCGCCGTCGTTCTCCTGCGCGGCCAGGACCAACTCGCGGCCGGGGTGGTCGGCTCCCGTCACCCGCAAGTAGTGCGCGTACAGCGGCTCGTCCACGACCCGCGCGTCCGACCGCTGCGCGAACGAGTACATGAGCGCGGTCGACACGTTGCGCGGACCGGACCAGACGTTCAGGCGGACGCGGGGATTCATCGGCGCGGATCGTAGCCGCGCCTGGATCCGCGCGGGAACGACCGCTAGAACGTCCTCACGATGGCTGCCGACAAGAACAGCGAGAAGCCCGCCGGGAAAGCGCCGGGGAAGTCCGCCTCGAAGGGCTCCGCGGGCGCGACGCCGAGCTTCGGGCTCGTGATCGTCCGCATCGCGACCGGTTTCCTGCTCCTGTACGCGGGCGCGAAGAAGCTCGAGGCCGGCGTCGGCGAGGACTTCGTGACGCGCACCGCTCCGGCCTGGGCCGCGAGCCCCGACCTCGTGCGCGCCTGGGGCGAGAACGTCGTCCTGCGGCACCCGTGGTTCTTCGCGCAACTCGTGGCCTGGGGCGAGGTCGTGCTGGGCGCCCTCCTCTTCCTCGGTCTGCTCACCCGACCGGCCGGGATCCTGGCGGCGTTCCTGTTCGCAAACGCCGTCTTCGCGGTGGACGGTTCGCAGAAGAGCCTGGCCCTCCTCCTCGCGATCTGCTGCCTCGCGTGCGCTCTCTCGCGCGCCGGACGGTCGGCCGGCGCCGACGTCTTCCTCGACGGGAAGCTGCCCGGCTGGTTGACGTGGTCGCGCGCCTGACCGGAACGCATACGCGGAATGGCCTGGCGCGGCCTACCCCGCCGTCCGCGCGCCGCGCATGATGGCCGGCACGATGCGGGTCCTCTCCCCTGGCGGCGTCGCGGGTCTCTCGGCCGTCCTCCTGTGCGTCGCGTGCGCGCCGACGGCGGCCCCGGCGGCGGCCCCGGCACCGGCGGAAGTGCGCGAGGTCCGCGTCGCGACCGCCGCGCGCACGACGTGGCCGTTCGTGCTGCGCGCGACCGGCGAGACGGTCGCCCACGAGGACGCGACGCTCGCGGCCAAGGTCGCGGGCCGGCTGGAGAGCATCGCCGTCGACCTGGGTTCGCGCGTGAAGCGCGGCGACGCCGTCGCGCGCATCGAATCGCGCGACCTGGAGCTGCGCGTCGAGCAGGCCGAGTCGGCCCTCGCCGCCGCGCGCACGTTGCTCGGGCTCGGACCGGACGGCGACGAGAGCGCCTTCGATCCCGAGACCAGCGCCGCGGTCCGCAGCGCGCGCGCGGAGCTCGACGACGCGGTGCGCGATCGCCAGCGGCTGGCGGAGCTCGCCGGCGACGGCGTGACGTCCAAGGCGGCCCTCGACCGCGCCGAAGCGCGCGTGGCGACCGCGGAAGCCGCCATGCAGGACGCGCGGCAGACCACCGAGAACCGCCGCGCGATCGTGCGGCAGCGCCGCGCGGACCTCGCGCTGGCGCGGCAGACGCTGGCCGACGCCGTCGTGCTCGCGCCGTTCGACGGCGCGGTCGCGATGCGCGTCGCGAGCACCGGGGACTACCTGGGCGTCGGTGATCCGATCGCCCGGCTCGTCCGCTTCGACCCGCTGCGCGTGCGCGTGCAGGTCCCCGAGCGCGACGCCGCGCTCGTGCGGGCCGGCCAGACCGCGCGCGTCGAGATCGCGGGCCTCGCCGCGCCGCGCGAGGCGCAGGTCGCGCGCACGGCTCCGGCCCTCGCGGACTCGAGCCGGACCCTGACGGTCGAGATCGAGCTCGCGAACCCGGACCTCGCGCTGCGTCCGGGCTCCTTCGCCGCGGCCGAGATCGTCGTGGACGCGGCGCGCACGGCGCTCACGATCCCGGCGGACGCGCTGGTGTCGTTCGCGGGCGTCGAGAAGGTCTTCGAGGTCCAGGCGGGCGTCGCGACCGAGCGCCGCATCCAGGTCGGCCGGCGCGCCGCCGATCGCATCGAGGTGCTATCCGGCATCGAGCCCGGCGCGCAGGTCGTCCTCTCCCCCGGCAACCTGCGCGGCGGCGCCTCCGTGCGCCTCGCGCGCTAGGCCGCATCCGCATGCAGCGCCTCGTCGACGTCTGCATCCGGCGCCCGGTGTTCGCGTCGATGCTGATCACGACGCTCGTCGTGATCGGCATCGCCGGCTTCATGCGCCTGGGCCAGGACCGCGTCCCGGCCGTCGACCTGCCGACGGTCAACGTGCGCACCGTGCTGCCCGGCGCGTCGACGGAGGAGGTCGAGACGCTCGTCTCGCAGCGCATCGAGGAGGCCGTCAACACGATCGAGGGCATCGATCAGCTGCGATCGATCTCGACGACCGGCGCGTCGAACGTGGTCATCACGTTCCGCCTCGACCGCGAGATCGAGGACGCCGCGCAGGACGTGCGCGACCGCGTGGCGACGGTGCTGCGCGACCTGCCGCCCGAGGCCGATCCGCCGATCGTGTCGAAGTTCGACAACGACTCGTCGCCGGTGCTGACGTTCGCCCTCTCGGCCGACCGTCCGGTGCGCGAGCTGACCGAGATCGCCGACAAGATCGTCAAGCCGCAGCTCGAGCGCTCGAGCGGCGTCGGCGAGGTCAAGATCAACGGCGGCGCCGAGCGCGCGGTCTCGATCTGGGTCGACGCCGACCGCCTGCGCGCGTACGGGCTGCCGATCACGGCCGTGCGCGCCGCGATCGACCGCGAGAACTCGGAGGTCCCGGGCGGTTCGGTCACCGGCCCGTCGCGCGAGGCGGTGCTGCGCACCATGGGCCGCCTCACCGATCCGCGGGCGTTCGAGGACCTGGCGGTCGCCACGGTGAATGGATCGATCGTGCGCATCCGCGACGTGGCGCGCGTCGAGGACGGCACGAAGGAGGTCCGCTCGATCGCGCGCCTGGACGGCGCTCCGTGCGTGACGCTCGAGATCCGCCGCCAATCGGGCGCCAACACGATCGAGGTGATCGAGGGCGTGAAGGCGCGGGTCGAGTCGCTGCGCGCCGAGCTCCCGCCCGACGTGAACGTGCAGCTCCTGCGCGACCAGTCGCGCTACATCCAGGCGGCCCTGCACGAGATCGAGACGCACCTCGTGCTGGGCAGCATCCTGGCGACGCTCGTCGTGCTGGTCTTCATGCGCTCGTGGCGCTCGACGGTCATCGCGGCGGTCGCGATCCCGTGCTCCGTCGTGGCGACGTTCGGCGTCATGGACGCGTTCGGGTTCACGCTGAACGGCGTGACGATGCTGGCGCTCGTCCTGATGGTCGGCATCGTGATCGACGACGCGATCGTCGTGCTCGAGAACGTGTTCCGCTTCATCGAGGAGAAGGGTCTGAGGCCCTTCGACGCGGCGCGCGAAGGGACGGCCGAGATCTCGCTGGCGGTGCTGGCCACGACGCTCTCCCTGGTCGTGATCTTCGTGCCCGTCTCGTTCATGTCGAGCATCTCGGGCCGGTTCCTCTACGAGTTCGGCATCACCGCCGCCGCCGCGGTGATGGTCAGCCTGCTCGTGTCGTTCACGCTCACGCCGATGATGAGCGCGCGCCTCCTGCGGCCGACGGGCGGCGCGCACGGCGCGGCGAAGTCGCGCACCGGTCCGTACGCAGTGCTCGAGCGCGCCTACATGGCCGTGCTGCGCTTCGCGATGCGCCGCCGCTCTGTCGTGGCGATCCTGGCCGTCGCCACGATCGCATCGGCCGTGCCGATCTACGGCCGGATCAAGCAGGAATACGCGCCGACGAACATCGACGAGGCCGAGTTCGAAGTCACGATCACCGGCCCCGAGGGCGCGAGCCTCGCCGCGATGGACGTCGCGATGCTGCAGGTCGAGGACATCCTGCGCGCGACTCCCGGCGTCGAGACGGTCCTCGCGACGACCGGCGGCGGATTCATCTCGCAGGTCAGCCGCGGCGAGGCCTACGTGCGCATCGCGCCGCACGCTGGGCGCGTGCTCTCGGTGTCGCGCTTCCTGCGCGAGCTGCTCCACGGCACGCCGAGCAAGGCCTTCGAGGGCAACTACAGCCAGGGCGACGTCATGCGCGACGTGCGGCGCCGCCTGTCCGTCTTCCCCGAGCTGCGCTGCGCCGTGCGCAACATGCAGGCCTTCAACCTGGGCACGGGGCCGTTCGAGATCGACTTCGCGATCCTCGGTCCCGACCTCGAGGCGCTGGCGCGCTACGGCGAGGAACTGCGCACGCGCTCGAAGCAGCTCGGCGGAATCCAGGACCCCGACACGACGCTGCGCCTCGACCGGCCCGAGCTGCGCGCGCGCATCGACCGCGAGCGCGCCGCGGACCTGGGAGTGTCCGTGCAGGACGTCGCGACGGCGCTGCGCCTCTCGGTCGGCGGCGAGGACCGCGCCTCGCGCTTCCGCGACGTCGGCATCGGCGAGGACTACGACGTGCAGATCCGGCTCGAGGCCGAGGACCGCTCCGACGCCGCGCACGTCGCCGAGCTGTGGATCCCGGCCGCGGGCGGGCGCTCGGTGCCGCTCTCCTCCGTCGCGCGCCTCGAGCCGGCCACGAGCGCGTCGCGCATCGACCGCATGGACCGGCAGCGCCAGGTGTCGCTGCGCGCGTCCGTCGGTCCAGGTTACGCGCTGGCCGACCGCCTCGACGCGCTGCGCGGCGCGGCGGCGGCGATGGACATGCCGCCGGCGTACACGACGCGCGTGTCGGGCCGCGGCCGCGAGCTCGAGCGCACGATCACCGAGTTCCTGTGGGCTTTCCTGCTCTCGATCGTGCTCATGTACGTGATCCTGGCGAGCCAGTTCGAGAGCCTCGTCCACCCGCTGACGATCCTCCTGTCGCTGCCGTTGTCCGTGCCGTTCGCGCTGTGGTCGCTCGACCTGGCGGGAAGCACGCTGAACCTCTACTCGGCGCTCGGGATCCTGGTCCTGTTCGGCGTCGTCAAGAAGAACGCGATCCTCCAGGTCGACCACACGAACCAGCTGCGCGCGCGCGGCATGGATCGCGCGGCCGCGATCCTGCAGGCGAACCGCGACCGCTTGCGCCCCATCCTCATGACGACCTTCGCGCTGGTCGCGGGCATGTTGCCCTTGTGGGTCGGTTCGGGGCCGGGCGCCGAGGAGCGGCGCACGATCGCGGTCGTCGTGATCGGCGGTCAGAGCCTGTCGCTGCTGCTCACGCTGATCGTGACGCCGGTCGCGTACAGCCTGTTCGACGACCTGGGCGCGAAGTTCCGGCGCCGCCAGCCCGAGCCGCGCGCGCCTCTGCCCGCGCCGCGCCCGGAAGGTTCGTGATCAGAGCGGTTTGACCGCGATGTCGCCGCGGACCAGCAGCTGACAGCCGAGCCGCGCGCCCTTCACGTCGGTGCACATGTCGAGCGTCTCGGTCTCGTCCTTCGAAGGCGGCTGGACGTTCTCGGCGCCGGCCGTGAAGACCAGCACGCAGGTGCCGCAGCTGCCGACGGTGCAGCCGAAATCGTGCGGCGCGTCCTCGTCCTGGCAAGCCTTGAGGAAGGAGCCGCCGACGGGAACCTGGATCGACGTACCGTCGCGGACGAAGGTGATCTGGGGCATGGGCGCGGGAGTGTACGCGCTCGCACGCCGGCTGGGGAGTTTGGATCGCGGCCCTCCGTGCGGCACAGTGAGACCCTCCATGCGCACGCCGATCCCGCACCCCGAGTTCCCCTCCGACCTCGACGTCCCCGGCCCGCGGCCCGCGACGAGCCGCGGCACGGGCACGCGCCTGTGGCTCGTGCGCCATGCCGAGGTCCACGCCGATTTCGAGAGCACGGCGTACGGTGACTCGGACGTGCCGTTGTCGGCAGTCGGCGAGGAGCAGACGCGGGCGCTCGGCCGTCACTTCGCGCACTCGTCGATCGCCGTGGTGATCGCGTCCCCGCTCGCTCGCGCGCGCGCGATGGGCGCGTCGAGCGCGGAGAGCGCGCGCGCACCGCTCGAGATCCACGCCGGACTCAAGGAGGTCAGCCGCGGCGCGTGGCAGGGACTCCCGATCGCGGAGTTCCGCGCGCGCTGGCAGGCGGACCGCGATGCCTTCGTGCACGATCCGTGGCGTTGGAAGGGACACGGCGGCGAGAGCGACGCCGACCTGTTCGAGCGCGGCTGGCCCGTCGTCGAGATGGCGCTGCGCTCGGCCGCCGGCGGCACGGCGGTGCTCGCGAGCCACTACAACCTGATCCGCTCGCTGGTCACGGGGGCGCTGGGGCTCGGCGCGCGCGAGAGCTTCGCGTTCCGGAACCGGCCGGCGCACGCGACGCTGCTCGTCGACGCCCCCGGCGGCTGGCGCGTCGACGTGCGCGACGTGGCCGACCCGGCGCTGGCGCCGGCGCGCTGAATCCGCACGACGATCAACGCGCGATCAACCCGCGCCGCCGGAGCTCAGCCGCCGTCGCCGGATCCGCCGACGCCTTCACGCGGCCGTGCAGCATCGAGCGCGCGCGGTCGATCCACTCGGACCAGGCGGTGAGCTCCGGGCCGAGCCGCGCGAGAGCTGCCTCCGCGCCGGCGTCCCCTCCCGGCGCGCGCGGCGCGAGGCGCTCGACCAGGCCCGCTCCGGCCGGCGCGTCGCCGCCGAACCACGTGCGCACGAGCAGCGGGTTCGCGCCGTCCGCGGGGCGTTCGCGCGTCAGGATCCAGCCCGCGTCGATGGCCGCGACGCCGCGTTGGAATCCGCCCGCGGCGTGCACGCTCGTGCGCGGCGACACGCCGCCGGGTACGCGCAGGCGCTCGGCGTGGCTCACGCCGCTCATCCCGGCCGGCACGCGGATCCCGTGCAGCTCGAGCAGCGTCGGCGCCAGGTCCACGAGGCTCGTCAGCCCGTCGAGCCGCACGCCGCGCTGCATCGCCAGGTCCGCGCCCGGCCGCACGACGACCGGCACGTGCAGGTCCGCGGCGGTGAGCGCGCCGGTGTCCAGGTAGAGGCCGCCTTCGCCGAACGACACGCCGAACGTGCCGACGACGACGACGGTCGTGTTCTCGAGCCGCCCGGATCGACGCAGCCGTTCCATGAGCCGGCCGAGCTTCGCGTCGAGCTGGTTGATCGCGCCGTCGTAGCGCAGCTCGTACTCCCCCAGCGAGCGCGGCACCCCCGCCCAGCGCGGGCGCGGGATCGCGAAGAACGCGTGGTCGCCCTCGGCCACCGGCGGCATGTCGGCCAGGGCTTCGCGCGGCTCGTACAGGCTCTCCCAGCCGCCGTCGGGCGCCGGCCGCGTCCACACGCGCTCGAGGTCGTTCACGTGCAGGTACGCGAACCAGTCGGCGGTCGCCGAGCGCCCGCCCAACCAGTGCACGAACTTCGTGGCGACGCCCTCGAATCCCAGCTCGAGATCGGGATCGACGGCGTCCTCGCGGTAGCCGCCGAACGTCTGGAATCCGCGCCCGACGCCGCGGATCGGCGCGACGGCGGGATGGTCGACGAAGGCCGCGGTCTCGTAGCCGCGCGCGAGGAACTCCTGCGCCAGGCTCGGCAGCCCGTCGGGCATGAGCCAGTCGGTGAGGTCGCTCGCCGGTCCGCCCTGCGCGAGACCCGGGCGGTGCGCGAGGCCCGGATCGCAGCCCGAGAGCAGCGCCGCGTGCGCGGGCAGGACGTCCGGCGATGCGGACCAGGCGTCGGTGAACGTGACGCCCTGCGCGGCGAGCTTGTCGAGCGCGATCGTCGTCGGACGGTCGTAGCCGAGGCCCGACACGTGGTCGGCGCGCAACGCGTCGATCGCGATCACGAGCACGCCGCGGCTGCCGCGCAGGTCGGAGGGACGCGGACCGCAGGCCACGACCGCGCACAGGCACAGACAGGCGCTGACGCTGCGGACGGCCGTCATGCGGACGACGCTCTCCGATCCGGGCGCGGGATGCAAGCGTGCGCGCGGGCGCGATCCGGTCCAGCGCGCGAGCGCGACCCGGCTCAGCGCGCAGGCGCGACCCGGCTCAGCGCGCGAGCTCGAACACGGCGTTCGCGCCGACCCAGCCCGCGGTGCCGTCCGCGACTCGGACCTTCGTCCAGCCCGGCAGCGCGTCGACCACCTCGACCTCGTCCCCGGCCGGCGCCTCGGCCACGACGGCCGCGTCGGTGCGCGGCTCGCTGCGGACGAGCGCCTTCGCGTCCTCGACGACCAGCGCCGGCCGATCGACGCGCGTCCACGCGCCGTGCAGCCAGGGCGCCGAGAAGAGCAGCGCGACGGCCGCGCCGCCGATCGCCGACCAGCGTCCCGCGCGTCCGCCGCGCAAGGCCTCGAAGGCCAGCGTGCCGGCCCAGGCCAGGAGGCCGAACAGCGCCAGCAGGCGCGACTCGCCCGGCGTGAACGCGCCCACGAGGCGCCGCAGCGTCGCACGGAAGTCGCCGCGGTCGGCCGGCTCGAGCTTCGCCTCGCGCCGCGCGTGCTCGAGGTTCGCCCACGTGTCCGCGTCGCGCGGGCGCAGGCGCAGCGACGCGCTGTACCAGCCGACGGCCTCGAGCGTGTGGCCCTCGCGGAACGCGAGGTTCCCCAGGTCGTAGAGCACGCGGCCGCGCTCGTCGCCCCCGATGCGCGGCTCGGCCGCGAGGAGCTCCGTCCAGGCGGCGCGCGCCGCGGCGAAATCCCCGGCGCGGTAGGCCGCGATCGCGGCCGCGTCGCGCCCCTCCTGCGCGCGGGAACCGCTGGCGAGCAGCGACAGCACGACGACGATCCAGCAGCGCAACCAGACCTCCATCAGAGTCCTCCCGCCGTGACGCGGTCGGCCAGCGCGAGCACGTCGCGCTCGTCGACCTTGGACTGGTTCGCGCCGCCCCAGATCGCGGCGTCGAGGCGCGCCAGGAGGTCGCGCAGCGCGTGCGCGTCCTCCGCGCGGATGCGCGGCGCGTCGGTCGCGCGTTCGTGCGCCCAGGCGACGGGATCGCGGCCGGCCCAGGCCTGCGCCGGTTCGCCGCTGCGCGCCGCGAGGAACGCGTGCACGGCGTGCGCCTGCTCCTCGGGCGTCCTGG
>JBGAOR010000141.1:0-9527 GCA_044221705.1 Planctomycetota bacterium | reverse complement strand
TCCCAGCTCGAACAGCAAGGCGGCGAGGTTCGCGCGCGCTTCCACCCGGCCGGGATGATCGTCGGGCAGCGTGCGATCGCGTACCGCCACGACGGCCTCCACGAGCGGGCGCGCGCGCTGCAGGTCGCCGGCATGCTGCAGCGTCGCGCCGAGGTTCTGGCGGATCGCGGTGAGGTCCGGGTGGTCCGGCGGCAGCGTCCGCGTGAACACGGCGAACACCTCCTCTTCGAGCGCGAGCGCGGCCCCGGAATCACCCAGTTCCTCCAGCACCGAGGCCAGGTTGAGGGCCGCGCGCTGGACCTGGAGGTGGTCCGCGGGCAGCGCGCGCGCCCGGGCCGCGTGCACGGCGGAAAGCAGGTCCCGCGCCTCGCCGAGGTGCCCGAGGAGTTCCAGGACGAGGCCCAGGTTCATGCGGGCGTCGAGCACGGCGCCGTGATCCGCGGGGTATGCGCGCTCGCGGACCGCGACGACCTTGCGCAGGAGCTTCAGCGCGGTTTCGAACTCGCCGTACTGCTTCAGAACGGTCGCCAGATTCATGCGCGCGCTGGCCAAGGCCAGGTCGTCGTCGGGGCGCGTGCGCTGGTAGACGTCGTGCACCTCCTGGAAGAGATCTCTCGCGCGCGCGAGATCGCCGGTGCGCAGCAGCGTGCCGCCCAGGTTCTGCCGCGCGGCCAGGACGTCGGGGTGCTCGCGGGGCAGCGACTTCTCGCGCGCGGCGAGCACGGCCTCCTGGATCTCCCGCGCGCGGACGAAATCGCCGACGTCGGCGCACAGCTGCGCGAAGAGCGCGCGCGACTTCAGGAGTTCGGGCGCGTCCGCCGCGAGGAGACCTTCCTGCACGGCGATCGCGCGCTCGAGCAGCCGGATCGCCTCCGCGCTGCGGCCGAGTTCGCGCAGCGTGACGGCGTGGTTCGTGCGCGACTTCGCGAGCAGGGCGTCGGTGGGATCGAGCGTGCGTTCGAGGACCTCGAGCGCCGCGGCCTCGAGCGGCTCCGCGCGGTCGACGGAGCCCGAGCGGGCGAGGGCGTCGGCCAGGTCGAGCCGCGCGACTTGGAGTGCGCGCGCGTCGGGATCCGCAGACTTCGCGCGCACGGCGAGCACGCGCTCGAGCGCCGGGATCGCCTCGTCCGGAGCGCTGTTCGCGGTCGCGAACCGCCCCAGGTCGGCGAGCAGGGCGCAGGCGGGCTCGTCGTCGCGCGCGCCGATCTCCACCTGCGCGCGCGTCAGCGCCGTCACGATCCTCTCGCGCGCCGCCGCCGCGTCCCGCGCCTCGCGCGCGGCGCGCGCCGCTCCGAGCAGGGCCTGCAGCGGCTCGAGCACCGGATCGTCGGCGACGCTCGCGGCCGGAGGATCCTCGCGAACCGCGGCGGGCTTCGCGCCGACGAGCGCGGCCAGGAGGAGCACGAAAACGGGAACGGGGACGAGCATGGATCGCTCCGGAGGAAGGCCGTCGAGGATAGCGGACGTCCGACGGGCTCGCAGTCCGCGGTCGCCGGTCGAGGATCGCCGGCACGCGCCGATCGGCCGGAGGGCCTCGATCGACATCGACTTCGCCGCGGGATCCCGCGCTCTCCCCGCGGCCTACTTCGCGCCGCGCTCGGGATCGCTGTGCGCCAAGTACGAGCCGACGAGCCGTGCGATCAGCACCGCGACGTAGAGCTGTCCCGCGACCGCCTCGAACACCGAGAGCCCGCGCGCCGCCCCGCCGACGGGCACGATGTCGCCGTACCCGAGCGTGGCCAGCGTCACGAAGCTGAAGTAGATCCCGTCCTGCAGCGCGAACCCGCCGGGAATCGGCGCGACGCCGCCGGCCGCGAACGATGCCGGCGAGATCTGCTCGACGGTCCAGTACAGCATTCCGAAGAAGTGCCCGAGCAGCAGGTAGACGCTCAAGCCGGCGTAGACGTGCTCGGAGGTCACGCGCTTGCCGGTCAGCGCGAACCGCAGCGTGCCGGCCGCGGCGATCGATCCGAGCGCGACCCAGGCCAGGTCGCTGATCGACAGCAAGCGGGCCGTGTCGCCGATCCGCGCGACGAGGCGGACCGCGATCGCGACGCCGGCCGCGATCAGGAGGGCGAGGTGCCCGCGATGCGCGATGCCCCGCGCCGCAACGAGCAGATTGACGCCCAGGAAGACCTCGATCAGCACGCCCTCGCCGCCGAGCGCGTCGACGACCGGCGCGACGACGAGCGTCAGGAGCAGCGAGAAGAAGAGGACCGCGAAACGGCGACGCTCGTAGGCGTGGAACGCGCGCCGGATCGCGCCGCCGTCTGCGGCGGTCATCGCACCGCGCACCCGCGGCGCCGGCCCCCGCACGATCTCCCCGGGCGGAGCACGCGGCGCATCAGCTCACCCGGTCGTTCATCGACGGCGCCGGGTGCGCCGCGACCTCGGCCACGCGTCCCCCGCCGGCCTGCGGGATCAGCTCGACCTGGCGCAGGTTCTCACTCGCCGAGCCGCCGCCCGCGGCCTTCTCGGCCCAGCGGTCGACGTCGCCGATCTCGACGCTGACCTGACGCGAGACGCCCTTCGTCTCCATCGTGACGCCGTAGAGGCGCTGGCACGCGGCCATCGTCACCTTGTTGTGCGTGACGACGACGAACTGCGTCGTCGTGCGGTAGCCCTCGAGCATCGCCAGGAAGCGCGTGACGTTCACGTCGTCGAGCGCGGCGTCCACTTCGTCGAGGATGCAGAACGGGCTCGGGCGCGCCTCGAACACGGCGAACAGCAGCGCCAGCGCCGTGAGCGTGCGCTGACCGCCCGACAGGAGCCCGATCGGCAAGAGCTCGCGGCCCGGCGGGCGCGCGACGATCTCGACGCCGGCGTCGAGAGGATCGTCGCCCTCCGAGAGCGAGACATCGGCCTTCCCGCCGCCGAAGAGCTGGCGGAAGATGCGCTGGAAGTTCGCGCGCACGGCTTCGAACGTCTCGTGGAAGAGGCGCTTCGACTCGCCGTCGATCTCGCGGATCGCCTCGGCCAGGACGTCGCGCGACTGCACGAGGTCACGCCGCTGGTTCTCGAGGAACTCGAGGCGCCCGCCGGATTCCTGGAGCTCGGCCACGGCCTCGGTGTTCACCGGCCCGATCTTGTCGAGGCGGCTCTTCAGCTCGCGGACCGCCGCGTCGAGCGCCTGCAGCGCGTCCACGTCGCGCAGCTCCGCCTCGGGCTCGAAGTCTTGGAGCAACGTGTGCTCCTCGGCCTGCAGGTCCTCCTGCGCGCGCCGCGCGATCTCCTCGCGCGCCAGGCGCTCGCGCTGCTCGGCGAGCCGCACGTCGGCGAGCTTCGCGACCGTCGTCTCGAGCTCGCGCGACACCGCGTGCTCGCGGCCCTGCAGGAGCGTCATGCCGTCGACGCCGGCTTCGAGCGCGCCGCGCAGCGTCTGCACCGCTGCATCGGCCGCCGAGCGCTGTTCGAGCAGCTCAGCGCTGCGCGCCTGCAGCGTCTCCAGCTCGGCTTCGTACCGTTCGACGGCGGTCGCGTGCTCGGCCGCGAGCCGCGCCGCGCGCTCGTGCTCGCGCTCGTTGTCCTGCAGCGCGCGCGCGACGTCGGCCTGGCGCCGCGCCTCGCCCTCGTGCTCGGCGCGCGCGCGCGCCGCGTTCGAGCGTGCCTCGGCTTCCAGGCCCGACAGCTCCTGACGGCGCGCGTCGAGTCCGCCGCGCTCCGCCTCGAGCGCGGCGTGCGCCTCGCGCTCCTTGTCGTGGCCCGCGCTCGCGCCGGTGAACGCCGCGCGCGACGCCTCCAGGTCGCGCTCGAGGCGCGCGGCCTCTGCCTGCGCGGCTCGCCCTTCCTGCTCGAGCGCGCGGTAGAGCGCCTCCTGGTCGCGCAGGCGCGCGCGCGACGTCGACAGCGCCGAATCGGCCTGCGCGCGGGCGTTGCGGCGCGCCTCGAGCTCCTGGCTCGAGCGCTCCCAGTCTTTCTGCAGCGCGATGCGGCGCTGTGCGATCTCGGCCTTGCGCAGGTCGATCTCCTCGATCTCGGCGTCGAGCTCCGCGACGCGCGCGGAGAGTTCCTCGGCGCTCGAACGGCGTCCCACCGCGCCTTGCGTGAGCGCGCGGTGTCCGCCGGCGACGCCCGCCGCGTCGACGAGATCGCCCTCGAGCGTCACGAAGCGCAGCGTCGGATGCTCGCCGACCAGTTCCAGCGCCGCGGCCACGTCCACGGCGACGAACACGTCGCCGAGAAGCGCGTGCCGCAGCGGCTCGAACTTCTTCGTGCAGCGCACGGAACTCACGAGCGGCGCGACCACGCGCGGATCGTCGATCGCGGCTGCGTCGGCCGCGATCGCCAGCGCCTGCGGCAGCACGAGGCCGACCGATCCGCCCTCGCGCGCCTTCAGCCACGCGAGCACCCTTTCGGCCGCGCCGCGGTCCGTCGCGACCAGCGCGCTGCCGCGGTCGCCCAGCGCCGCGTCGAGAGCGCGCGCGTGGGCCGTGTCGGTGCGCAGGTGGTCGGCGAGCAGGCCGAGCAGCTCGTCCTTCGCGACCGGCTCCTGGCGACGCTCGATCGCCTCGAGCACGGTCTTGCCGCCCTTCGAGAGCTCCTCGAGGTCGCGCTCGCGCGCCAAGAGCACGTCGATGCGGCTCGCGACGCGCGCGCGCTCGATCTCGTGCGCCTTCTTCTCGGCCTCGTCCTTCGCGAGCTGCGTGCCGAGGTCGCTCATCGACTGCGCCAGCACGCGCCGGCCGGCCTCGGTCTCGACCAGCGCCTCGGCCGCGGCGCGCGCGTTCTCGACGAGGCCGCTCTCCTCGCCGCGCTGCGCCTCGACGGCGGTGCGCGCGACCTCGAAGCGCTCCAGGTGTCGCGCATCGCGCTCGCGCGCCTGCGCCAGCGCGCCTTCGAGCGACGCGATGCGGTTCTCGGCCTGCGTGCGCTCGGCCACGAGGCGCAGGAGCGCGCGACCGCGGGCTTCGAGCGCGTTGCGCAGCTCGACCGCGCGGTTCGAGACCTGCGACAGCTCCTGCGAGCGCGCCATCGCGATGCCGTGCGCCTCGCGCGCGGCGGCTTCGAGCGCGCGGACGCTCGCTTGCAGCGCCTCGGACTGCGCCCGGCGTTCCGCGAGGCTCGCGGCCAGCGTGCGCGCGCGCTCTGACTCGTCGCGCGCGGCGGTCTTCGATTCCGCGATGCGCATGCGCAGGTTGCCGACGCGCTCGTCGACCGCGCGCGATTCGCCCGAGAGGCGCGACGCCTCCGACGCGGCGCGGTCGAGTTCCGCCATCAGCGCGGCGCGCTCCTTCTCGCGCAGCGCGCGGTCCGCCTCGGCCGAATCGCGCGCCTCGCGCAGCTCGGTGGCGCGCGCTTCGAGGCCGTCGGCCTCCCGCGCCAGCGCTCCCAGCGCCTCGCCGTGGATCCACAGTCCGTGGCGCGCGTGACGCGTGCGCGCCTCGAGCCACTCCTCGCGCGCGGCGGTCCAGCGCTCGGCCTTGCCGGCCTGGATCTTGAGCGAGCGCACGCGGCTCGACAGCTCACCCAGGAGGTCGTCGAGGCGCGCCAGGTCCTCGGCCACGCGCTTCAGGCGCAGCTCGGTCTCCTGGCGGCGCTGGCGGTAGCGCGACACGCCCGCGGCTTCCTCGAAGATGCGCCGGCGCTCCACCGGATTCGCAGAGAGCACCGCGTCGATCTTGCCCTGCTCGAGCACGCTGTAGCCGCGGCTCCCGAGGCCCGTGTCGAACAGCATCTCGCGCACGTCCTTGAGGCGCACCTTCTGGCCGTCGACGACGTACTCGCCCTCGCCGCTCTGGAAGACGCGGCGCGTGATCGCGACCTCGGGGCCGTGGCCTTCGAACTTCCCCGACGCGTTGTCGATGATCAGCGTGACCTCGGCGACGGAGAGCGCGGGCCGGCTCGAGCTGCCCTTGAAGATGACGTCGGTCATCTCCGCGCCGCGCATCGAGGTCGGACGCTGTTCGCCGAGCACCCAGCGCACGGAGTCGACGACGTTGCTCTTGCCGCAGCCGTTCGGACCGACGACGCCGGTCAGGGTGTCCTCGCCGAACTCGAACGCGGTGCGGTCGGCGAAGGACTTGAAGCCGAAGAGCTGGAGTCGTTTCAGGCGCATGTTCGTGTGCGGGATCGTGCGGTCGTCGGTCGGGCGGGCTGGATCGAGCGCGGAGCGGAGGTCAGGTCGTCCGCGACGCGTCGTCGGTGTACAGGGAGGCGGATTCGTGCTCGCGCGGCAGCGCGTACAGCACGCCGGTGCGCGTGCTCTGGCGCGCGCGGTGTCGCGCGAACGCGTCGAGACCGGCGAGGAGCGGCGCGCGGCCGTCCTGCGGGCGCGCGATCGCGCGCAGGAGTCCGGGCGCGTCGAGCACGCCCGACGGGAGCGCCGACAGCACGGAGACGGCGTCCTCCGTGCGCGCGCCGCCGCCTTCGAACGCGGCCGACAGCACGCCCGCCACGTCGAAGCCGTGCGAGTAGGACGCGTCGGAGCGCGCCGACTCCGCGGTCTGGAACAGGCTCGGTTGCACGACCTGGAAGCGGCGCGCGTCGAGCGCGGCGAAGCGGCGCGCGTCGCGCTCGCCGTACGCGCCGCACAGCGCGACGGCCAGCCCGCGCTCCTGTCCCAACCGCTGCGCGGCCTCGGCCAGGAACGCCAGGAGGCGCGCGGCCGCTTCGGGGCGCGCCTGTCCGTCGCCGATCCACGCGACCGCTTCGCGCAAGCCCACGGGCACGACGGCGTGCAGGCTCTTCGCGCGCGGTCCGGAGGCGCTCGCGCCCCGGCGCAGTTCCCTCAGGGCGGCCCGCGCGTCGAGCGCGAGCGCGAGCACGCGGTGCACCTCCTCGAACAGCGCTTCCTCGCGCCACGGTCCGGCGCGGCGCGCCGCGCGCGGCAGGTTCAGCGTCGCGACGGCGCGCAGGGCCAGGGCGCCGCGCTCGCGCGTGCTGCGCGACAGGCCGGCGCCGACCGCGCGCTCGCTCGCCGAGCCGAACGTGGCCACGATGCGCCCGCGCGCGAGGAGCAGTTCCACGCCGCGCTCGAGCGCCGGGTTCGCGGCCGCGGCGTCGCACAGCTCCGTCGCGTCGAGGAACACGCGCGGCAGTCCGGCGCGCGGCCCGTCGGCCTCGGCCTGGGCGAGGTCCTCGACGAGCCTGTCGAACCACGTCGGCGCCGCGGGTCCGCGGTCGCGGCTCTTGAGACGCGCGGAGAGGTCGATCGAGCGGCCCGAGGCGCGCGCGAGCGCGGTCAGCGCCGACAGCCATCCACCGAGCCGGTCGGGAGCCGAGCCGCGCGCGCTGCGCGAGAGGACGTGCAACAGCTCGCCGCAGTCCTCGAGCACGACGTTGCGCGCGGAGCGCGCCGAGAGACCGGCGACCTCCTGCAGGAGCTCGAACGCCTTCCGCGCGTCGAGCTCGCCCGCGACGAACAGGTCGCAGGGCGCGGCGAACGCCAGGTCCTGGTGCACGCGGTCGAGGTCCTCGACGCCGAAGTCGCCGTCCGCGAGCGATTCCTCCAGCGCGTCGGGCAGCAGGTCCTCGAGCGCGTAACGCCGCAGGATCTCGCCCGCGACCTTCGCCTCGAGCGCGCGCGGCGCCGACGAGCCCGGCTCGGGCTCGGCCTCCGGCGCCGCGAGCCAGCGCGACAGGTCGTGGCGCGGGAGGCCGACGGGCCGCGTGCGGCGCAGCGCGTCGGCGAGCCCGCGCTCGAGCAGTTCGTTGTCGACGAGCTCGCGCACGAGCGCCGTCGAGACGCGCTTCCAGCCGCTGGCGAACACGCGCTCCTCGACGCGCGCCGCGACCTCGTCGGCCAGCGCGCGCGGCACGTCGGCCTCCGACACGAGCGCGGCCACGATGCGCGCGCGGCTCCAGGCCTCGACGCCGCCGTTGACCATCACGCGCGGCGCGCGGCGGCCGAGCGGAGCGTCCTCGCCCGCGGCGCCGAGCGCGGCGCGCACGCGCGAATCCCGCGCGCGATCGAGGATGTAGGCCTTCGCGACGCCGGCGTGCCCGAGCTCGATCAGCGCTTCCTCGATCAGGTCCTCGATCTCCTCCACGCCGGGCGCGTTCGCCGCGCCGCTCGCGGCCGGCCGATCGGGGCCGTAACGCCGCGAGAGCGCCATCTCGACGAGGTCGGCGACCTCGGCCGGCGCGCGCGAACCTTCCTCGCCGGCGCGCTCCGCCGCGCGCGCCACCGCGCCCTCGACGAGCCGCCGCTCGAAGGACACGAGCGTGCCGTCGCGCCGCCGCACGCGCGTGATCTTCACCTGCTCCTCCCGGAGTTCCGGCGCCGCGTCGTCACGGCGCCTTCCCGCCGCGCGACTCGAGGATGGGCTTCAGCTCCTCGAGGAACTGCGACACGTCCTTGAACTCGCGGTACACGCTGGCGAAGCGCACGTAGGCGACCTGGTTCAGTTTGCGCAGCTCCTCCATGACCATGCCGCCGATGACGGAGCTCGGCACCTCGCGGTCGTACTCCTCTTGGCAGCGCGTCTCGACGCGCGCGGCGGCGGCCTCGAGGTCCTCGATCGCGACCGGCAGCTTCTCGCAGGCGCGAATCATCCCGGCCAGGACGCGGTCGCGCTCGAAGCGGACGCGCTCGCCGCTCTTCTTGATGACCCGCAGCGGGGTCTCCTCGATGCGCTCGTAGGTCGTGTAGCGCAGCACGCAGGCGAGGCACTCGCGGCGGCGCCGGATGACCGAGCCGTCGGAGCTCGCGCGCGAGTCGACGACGCGGTCGTTGTCCTGTTTGCAGCGGGGGCAGCGCATGGTGGGCGGACCGTGGGGCGGGCCCCCAGTGGTTGGGCCCGGCAGATCCCAACACGCTCGATGTGGGGTGTCAACGAGACCGACGGGACCGGACGCCCCTTCCCGGCGAGCACCTCACTTGCCCAGGCAGAAGCGCGCGAAGATCCGGTCCAGCAGGTCCTCGGGCGTCGTCGTGCCGCGGATCTCGTCCAGGCCGTGCGTGGCGCGGCGCAGGTGCTCGGCTGCCAGGTCGAGCGGTTCGCCGACCGCGAGCGTGTGGAGAACCCGCTCGAGCTCGGCGCGCGCCGCCTCCAGGCCCCCCACGTGCCGCCGGGCGAGGTCGCGGTGGAGCGCACCGGACTCCGCGGCGGGCGTCCCCCGGCCATCCGCGGCGAGCGCCGCGCGGACCGCGGACCGGAGCTCGTCGAGGCCAGCCCCCGTCGCGGCCGAGACGCGCACCGACGCCACGGTCCCGCCTTGCAGCTCGGGCAGCACGCCGGCCGCGCCCGGCAGATCCGTCTTGTTCCAGGCCAGCACGACCGGCACGCCGGCGGGTATCTGCGCGCGCTCGGTCGCGAGGTCCGTGCGCCCCGCCGCCGCGTCGACGACCCACAGCGCGAGATCCGCGCTGGCGAGGTGCTCGCGCGCCGCGTCCTGGGCCGCAGCGTCGACGCCCGCGGCGCCGAGGTCGAAGCCGGGCGTGTCGAGCAGCCGCGCTGCGACGCCGCCGAGCTCGAGCTCGACCGCCAGCGTGTCGCGCGTCGTGCCGGCGAGCTCGCTGACGATCGCGTGCTCATCCCCCGCGAGCGCGTTGAAGAGCGCGCTCTTCCCGGCGTTCGGCGCGCCGC
>JBGAOR010000140.1:0-9579 GCA_044221705.1 Planctomycetota bacterium | reverse complement strand
GACGGATCGGCCCAAGGTGGCGCCGCTCGAGGAGCCGGCGCGCGGCGCCGCGCCGACGGACGGCGAGGTCTTCGCGCTGGTGGGCGCGACGCTCCATCCGATCACGGGCCCCGACGTCGCGGACGGAATCCTCGTCGTGCGCGGCGGCCGGATCGCGGCGCTCGGCGCGGGGATCTCGATCCCGGCCGGCGCGCGCGTGATCGAGTGCCGCGGCAAGCACGTGTACCCGGGACTCGTCCAGCCCGGGACGAACGTCGGCCTGCTCGAGATCGGCTCGATCGCTTCGACGGACGACCAGGGCGAGCCGCAGGGGAACCAGCCCGACCTGCGCGTCGCGGCGTCCGTGCACTCCGAGTCGGCGCACGTCGGCGTGACGCGCACGAACGGGATCACGCGCGTGCAGACCGCGCCGCAGCGCGGCGGTCCGATGCGCGGGCAGTCGGCCATCCTGCGCCTCGCGGGCGACACGTGGCAGCAGATGCTCCAGGTGGACCGCGACATGCTCCACGTCGCGTTCCCCGCGCGGCCGAACGTGCGCGCGAAGGACGCCAAGGACGAGCCGCGCAAGAAGCAGGTCGACGAGCTGGCGCGCATGTTCGCCGATGCGAAGGAGTACGGACGCGTCCGCGACGCCTCCGCTCGCGGGGAGTGCGCCGCGCCCGTGTTCGATCCGCGGCTCGACGCGCTCGTCCCGTACGCGCGGGCCGAGAAGCCCGTGGCGCTGCACGCCGAAAACGCGCAGACGATCCTCGACGCCCTGCGGTTCGCGAAGGAGCACGCGCTGAAGCCGGTCCTCTTCGGCGCCAGCGAGGGCTGGAAGGTCGTCGACGCGCTGGCTCGCGAGCAGGTCCCCGTCGTCGTCGGTCCGGTGCTGGCCCTGCCGCGCGAGGCGCTCGATCCGTACGACGCGCCGTACGCGAACGCGGCGGTGCTGGCGCGGGCCGGCGTCCCGTTCGCGATCATGACGGCGGACGACGAGAACGCGCGCAACCAGGCGTTCCACGCGGCGATGGCCTGCGCGTTCGGCCTGCCGCACGAGGAGGCGCTGCGCGCGATCACGTACTACCCGGCGCGCATCCTCGGGATCGAGAAGGACCTCGGCAGCCTCGCGGTCGGGAAGATCGCGGACGTCGTCGTGACCGACGGCGACGTGCTGGAGATCACGTCGCGCGTCGAGTCGATGTGGATCGAGGGGAGGCCCGTAGACCTCTCGAACCGGCAGACCGAGCTGTACGAGCGCTACCTGCCGCGCTGCACGCCGGCGAAGTAGGCGCGGTCAGCTGCCGGAGTCAGCTGCTGGACGGCTTCATGCTCGACACCCACTGCCGGAAGCTCGCTTCCCAGCGCGACACCGTCGCGGCCGGGCCGGTGAGCTTCGCGTAGTAGGGACCCGACGGCGTCTCGATGATCGCCGCGAGCATGCTCCACTTCTCGCGGCGCACGCGGTCGCCCTGACCGGGCATCATCTCGGCGTCCATCGTGCCGTTGATCGAGGCCTCGGTCACCGCCATGCCGTTCACGGTGCGCGTCGACGTCACGAGCACGTCGTGCGACGAGCGCCCGTCGGGCTGGACGAACTGGCTGGCCCAGCGCTCGAGGTTGGCTTCCTTCGTGCCGCCCTCGCCGCCGAAGTAGTAGAGGACGAGCGACGCGTCCTCGGGATCGTTCGCCTCCTTCGGCAGCTGGAACTGCGCCTTGCGCATCGTCGAGCTCGGGATCTGCACGATCCAACCCTCGGGCACGGCGAACTGGAGCGCGGTACCGGGCTTCGCCGCTCCGCCGGCCATCGCCCCGCCCATCCCGCCGGCGTGCGGGTTCGCCATGCCGTCGGGACGCGCGGTCGACCCGGTGCCGGTCATGGCCGAAGCGGCCTTGGCCGCCGCGCCCGGCTGCGGCGTCGAAGCGGCTTGCGCCGGAGTCAGCTTCACGGGCTCATTGCCCGAGCTGCAGGCGGCGAGGAACAGGAACGCCGCGCTGCCGAGGGTCACGCCAGCGGAACGAGCGAGTCGGGCGCCGAGGATTCGAGGGCTGTACATGCCCCACAAGGTAAGCACCTGGGTGCGGCACGGCGAGCGCCTGCCGAATCCCACCTCACGTGCGCGGCAGGGTTCCGAAGCCCTCGATGGGGAAGATGCTGGCCATGGTCGCGAACCTGTGCCCTCACCGAGCGCCGAAGGTCCAGAGGACGAAGAAGAGGGCGACCCACAACAGGATTCCAAGGAGACGCTGCGGCAGTTCGCGGTCTCGGACCTGGTAGGCCGGCGGAAGCGGGACGCCGGGTTGTTCGTGGTCTTGCATGGCGAGCTCGTTCGCGGTTCCTAGACCGGACCCCGGGATGGGTTACTTCCGGCCGCAGAGCCAAGGAGAGAACGTCCAAAGGACGTACGATCGCAGAGCAAAGTTCCGAAAACCGTGCCGAGGCCGCGGCCAGGTGCCGTGGGAGGGAAGCGTGAGCGCGAAAGAGATCGAGGTCCTCTGCCCCTGCTGCCAGAGTCGGTTGTCGATCGACGTCCTGACGGCCAAGGTGCTGCGCCACGAGCCCGCGGGGGCCGGGAGCGCGAGCGCGGATCGGTGGGCTTCCGCCCAGGACCGAGTGCGCGGGCGCACCACGAGTGGAACGGAGAAGCTCGATCGGGCGCTCGATTCCGAACGGGGGAAGAAGGACCGGCTCGACGACCTGTTCCGTAAGGCGCAAGAAAAGCTGAAACGCCCCGACGACGAGTGAGGTCGCGGGATTCGCCCGTGCTCGGCGTCCGCTCGGGGTGGTCCCGGCGGCGGGACCGCTAGGATGCCGCGCTCGCGTGGGGCTCCAGCCGCGCCGGGTTCGCGCCGATGGAGCCCGTTCGACGACCCCACCGCGCTCGCCAGAAGGCACGATGACCGAAAGCCGCTACCGGGCCGTGAAGGCCTACGAGAACGAGGAGTTCCTCGGTTCCAAGGACGCCCGCCCGCTCCGCATCCTGTCGGAGTACCTCGAGCCCGAATCGCGCTTCGAGGAGCTGCGTGTGCGCGACACGATCGTGTTCTTCGGCTCGGCGCGGATCCTCTCGCGCGACGTCGCGGACACGATCGTGTTCTTCGGCTCGGCGCGGATCCTCTCGCGCGACGTCGCGACGGCGCAGCTCGAGGCCGCGAAGAAGGACGGCGGCGACGTGAAGCGCGCGGAGATGAAGCTCCACATGTCGCGCTACTACGAGGACACGCGCGAGCTCGCGCGGCGCCTCACGCTGTGGTCGAAGGGCCTCGAAGGGACGGACCGACGCTTCGTGATCTGCTCCGGCGGCGGTCCGGGGATCATGGAGGCCGCGAACCGCGGCGCGAGCGAGGCGAAGGGCGAGAACATCGGCCTGAACATCTCGCTGCCCTTCGAGCAGTCGGACAACCCGTACATCACGAAGCGCCTCGCGTTCGAGTTCCACTACTTCTTCATGCGCAAGTACTGGTTCACGTACTTGGCCAAGGCCATGGTCGTGATGCCGGGCGGCTTCGGCACGCTGGACGAGTTCATGGAGGTCGTGACGCTCGTCCAGACGCTGAAGATCAAGAAGCACCTGCCGATCGTGCTGTTCGGGACCGAGTACTGGGACGAGGTCCTGCACCTCGAGCCGATGGTGAAGTACGGCACGATCAGTCCGGAAGACGTGAACCTGTTCTTCCGGACGGACTCGGTGGACGAGGCCTACGCGTACCTCGTCAACGAGCTCGAGACGCACGCGCTGAAGAAGCCGGCGAGCACGGGCTACCTGGCGGGCTGAGCCCCTGGCGGGACGGGCGTTCCGCCTGGGCTCACAGCACGCGCCACCACGGGACCGCGAGGATCCCTTCCGCGAGCCAGGTGGTGGCTTCGCCGTCGTGCAGCAGCAGCCCGGGGCGCGCACTCTTCCCGTACTCCTTCCGGAAGGAACGAAGGGCCGACACGTCGTCCAGGCGCGGCTTCTTGGTCGACTTGACCTCGATCGGGAGCAACTGGCCGCGCCACTCCACGACGAAATCGACCTCCTCGCCGCTCGCCGTCCGCCAGTAGAGGATCCCCGGAGCATCCGCTTCCGTTGCCTTCCACGCGAGCAGGTCGCACAGCACGAGGTTCTCGAGATGGGCACCGCGAGCCTCCGACTCTCCCGAGAGGTGCATGGCGAGTCCCACATCCGACCAGTAGAGCTTGGGCGTCTTGATCAGCCGCTTCGTTCGATTGACGGCGAAGGCTTCGACGCGCACGAGCTGATAGGAGATCTCCAGCAGGTCGAGGTGTCGTCGAACGGTCGGTTGCGACAAGCCGACATCGCGCGCGAGCTCGGTCTGGTTGACCAAGCTCCCGATCCGCAGACAAGCGGCGCGCATCAACCGGCGGAAGTCGACGGTCGATGCGACATCGCTGAGGTCGCGCAGGTCGCGCTCGAGGTACGTTCGTGCGTACCCGGCGAACCACATCTCGCGTTCAGCCGCCTCCGTGAGTTCGAGGGCGGGAGTCGGGTAGCCGCCGCGGCGTGCCAGGGATCGCCAGTCCTCTCGCGGGGCTTCCTCCCCGGACACCACATCGAGCCAGTCACCGTCCTTCGCGTCGTACAGGCGACTCCATGCACCGGGCGTGCCGTCGCCGAGCTGCTCGCGCCGAGTCATGGGCCAGAGGGTCTGATAGATCGCACGACCAGCGAGCGACTCGGAGACACTGTTCATGAGCAGCAGGTTCGCGGAGCCCGTGAGCAGGAATCGGCCCGGGGTCCGCTTCTCGTCCACGGCGCGCTTGACCGCGCGCAGGATCTCCGGCGCGCGCTGGACCTCGTCGATGGTCAGCTTGCTCGCGGATCGCAGCAGCGCATCGGGCTCCAGCTGCGCCCGTTCGAGAACGTCGATCTCGTCCAGCGTGTGGTAGGAGCGATTACCTGTCTTCGTGAGTGTCTGCGCCAGCGTGCTCTTGCCGGTCTGTCGGGATCCGGTCAGTACGACCACGGGTGATGCTCGCAGCGACTTGGCTACGGACGCAGACATGGCCCGTGGGAGGGGATGCAAATCCGACATACCATGAATGATAATCATTCATGGCGTGAATGGATACCCCCACTGGGGCGCCCGTGGGGCGCTCCCCGGGCCCCAGCTGGTCAGCCGTCCACGCTCGTGTGGTCGTGCACGATGCGCCAGCCGTCGTCGATCCGGCGCAGGACGAGCGTGAAGAGCCCGCCGACGTCCTTCTTCGCGGCGTAGTCGAGATCCCAGCGGCCGCGCGCCATCGCGACGCCATCCGCGAGCGGCACGACCTCGAGCTTCGTGAAGGCGAGCGTGCCGCGTTCCTTGCCCGGGGACTCGTAGTTCTTGCGGTAGCGCGCGAGCATCTCGTCGAACCCGCGCGAGACCTCGCCGCCGGAGTAGAAGGTCAGGTCGGGCGAGTGCCAGTAGCCGAGCTCCATGAACGCGGCGAGGTCGCCACGGTTCCAGGCGGCTTCCTGCGAGCGCATCACGGCGACGATCTGGGCGCTCACGTCGGACTCGGCGCTCGTCGCGCTCGTCGAAGCCGGGGCGCGGCAAGCCGCGATCTGCGCGGCGCCGACGAGGCACGCCACGGGAAGAAGAAGGAGGCGCCGGCGCAGGTGCACGCTCACGTGTAGCCGAGGCTCGCGAGCTTCTTCAGCGCTTCGGGCGTCGAAGCACGCTTGGCCGCGTTCATGACTGCGTCGAGCGTCTCCTTCATCTTCTTGGAGCCCTTGAAGCGCTGGTTGCCCGCATCCATCACATCGACCGCGTCCACGGTGAAGCCGCCCTGGATCAGGCCGGCGCACACGAGGCTGTAGTCGTCCTCGCGCACCTTCTCGGGCAGCTGCTTGGCCAGATCGAGGAAGGCCTTCTTCGCGCCGGGTCCGTCGTTGCGCGCCAGGGCCTCGCACCGACCGAGCGCGGCCCGCAGGTACTCCGGATTCGTCGTCTCCAACCCCTTCAGCGCTTCGTCGAACTTCGTGAGCGCGCTCTTCGCGTCGCCCTTCCCGAGCGCGGCGTAGCCCTCTCCCGTGAGTGCCTTGGGGTCGGATCCGCCGCAGGCGGCGAGGAAGAGGAGGGCGATGGAGAGGTAGGGGCGCATGGTGGTCCTGTGGGCTGTTCCTAGGTGTACCCCGGCCGGCCCCGGAGACCACGCCTACGCTCGGAGCTCGTGCGCGGTTGGCGCCGGCGTCGACCCAGCCCTCGATCCCGGGAGATGCTCGAAGAGCCCTCCGGGAGGCGCCGGACCGACTCCGCGACGCGGTCTCGGGGGTACGATCGAAGGATCGAGTCCACGATGCGCGAGTCCTCGACCACGGCCTGGAGCCTGCGCTCCCCGGGCCGCTCGGCCAACCTGGCCCTCCTCCTGGACGGGGGCCGGGCCCGGCCAGGCACGAACGGCCGCGCGCTGCACGACTCGGCGGGCGAGGCGGAGACACGCGCCCCGTAGGATCTCGGCGCGCTGCAGCTGGTCGAGGTCGGGAAGCGACTCCAGCACCTCGGCCGCCCCTGACCCGGTTCACGACCCCGAAAGGCCACGACGTTGGGACTGTTCGACTTCCTGAAACCGAAGCCGCCCGCCAAGCCGGCCGCGCGTCCGACGCTGCGTCCCGGCGGTCCGTTCGCGGGCGAACGTCCGGCGCCGAAGGGGGAGAACCACTTCATCGTCATCACGCTCGACTCGTGTCGCTACGACACGTTCATGAAGGCGGCGCCGAAGAACATCCTGAAGCTCGGGCCGGTCGAGCGGCGCTGGAGCTACGCGAGCTGGACCGGGCCGTCGCACTACAACCTGCTCACGGGTCTCTTGCCGCACACGAGCCCGGCGAACGTGTACGCCTCCGAGTACTACAAGGAGGACTTCTACAACTTCAACAAGCGCCTCGGAGCGAAGGACGTCGAGTTCGCGAAGATGGTGCCGGGCTTGTGGCTGCCGGGATTCCTGAAGAACACGCTCGGCTACGAGACGCACGCGCGCGTGTCGCTGCCCGTCCTCAACCCGCGCACGGGCGTGAACCGCGACTTCGACTCGTTCCAGCTGATGGACAAGCACAACGACATGCGGTCGATGCTGCCCACGCTGAAGTTCCCCACGGATCGGCCCGGCTTCTTCCTCATGAACGTGGGGGAGACGCACTACCCCTACGCCAAGCCCGACGAGGACAGCTCGATGTGGCCGCGCATCAGCGGCGTGAACGGCGTCTTCAAGAAGCTCGACAGCCAGATCGACGCGTCCGGGAACCTGATCCACGAGAGCCAGGTCGAGCCGTTCTTCGACCAGGACAAGCTCGATCAGCTCAAGGAGCGCCAGGTCGAGACCGTGCGCTACCTCGACAGCGTATTCGCCGAGCTGTGGGACATCTGCCCGAAGAACACCTACGTCGTCGTGACCGCCGACCACGGCGAGCTGTTCGGCGAGAGCGGCTACTTCGGCCACGGGCCGATCATGCACGAGAAGTGCTTCGAGGTTCCGTACCTCGAGGGCAAGATCCGCTGATGAAGGACGGCGGGTTCATCCTCTGGTTCACGGGCCTGTCGGGCGCGGGCAAGAGCACGCTCGCGAACCACGTCGCGCCGATCCTGAAGGCGCGCGGCGTGGCGGTCGAGATCCTCGACGGCGACGACGTGCGCGAGAACCTGTCGAAGGGGCTCACGTTCTCGAAGGAAGACCGCGACGTCAACGTGCGCCGCATCGCGTTCGTCGCGAACCTGCTCGGCCGTAACGGCGTGTGCGCGATCACCGCCGCGATCTCGCCCTACCGCGCGATCCGCGAGGAATGCCGGGCGAAAGCGCAGGTCCCGTTCGTCGAGGTCTTCGTCGACGCGCCGCTCGCCGTGACGGAAGCGCGCGACGTGAAGGGGCTCTACGCGAAGGCGCGCGCGGGCCAGATCCCGCACTTCACGGGCGTGACGGACCCGTACGAGCCGCCCAGTGCGCCCGAGGTCGTGGTGAAGACCGGCGAGGAGACGCTCGAGCAGTCGGCCGCGAAGGTGATCGAGTACCTCAAGCGGCGCGGGCTCGTGCGCGCGTAGCGTACGGTGCCTGGAACGACCCCGACACATTCGCCCGAACGGCGCCGAGCCGCCGTTCGGTTCGGCGCGAATGTGTCGGGGTCGTTCCAGGCACCGTACGTCAGCGCGCCGCCGGCTTCGCGAGCGTCGCCGTGACGGTCTTGGCCTTCTCGCCCTCGCCGCGGCGCAGCTCGAGCTTGACGTCGCCCTTCGCCGCCTCGAGCGCGGCCGACAGGTCGGCCTTCGTGCTGACCGGCTTGCCGTCGACTTGCGTGATGACGTCGTCGCGCTGGATCCCGGCCTTCTCGGCGATCTCGTCGCTGGTCACGCGCTGCACCTCGAGCTCGTCGCCGACGCGCATCCCGTAGCGGCGGATCGGCGCGTCGAGATCGACGGGGAACTCGATCGCGAACTCCATCGACTCGGTGCCGCGCATCACGACGACCTTCGACTTGACGGGCGCCTCCTGCATCGCGGTCCGCAGCTCGGTCGTGTCGGTCACCGGCACGTCGCCGATCTTCATCACCTTGTCGCCGACCAGCAGGCCGACCTTCGCGGCGATCCCGTCGTCGACGACCTCGGTGATCTTCATGTCGTCGTCGAGCTGTACGCCGAGCCGGCGTCCGCCCATCCCGCCGCCGCCACCGCCCGCGGCCTTCAGCCCGTCGCGCGGCAAGAGGTCGGGCAGGTTCGCGATGCCCAGCGCGCCGACGGCGATCACGATCGACGAGTTGCGCTGGTACTCCGGCACCGCCTCCTCGTACGTGTCGTACTGCGTGTGGTGGACGTGGTTGTAGTTCGACTTGCCGCGCTGGTCCCAGAAGAGACCCGGCACGCCGACCGAGAGGAACGCGTCGCTGTCGCTGCCGACCGGCGAGATGCCCTTCGTCGTGCGCACCTTGAACGGCTTCTCCGGATCGAGGTCCTTCACGGGCGCGAAGATGGATTCGAAGAGCGGCGCCATCGAGACGGTCGAGGGGATGCCGGCGCAGTAGTTCGTCCCGCCGTCGTGCACCAGGACCGCCGAAATGCGCGGCAATTCGGCCTTGTTCTGCTCGATCCAGGCGCGCGAGCCGAGCAGGCCCTGCTCTTCGCCACCCCACAGCATGAACCGGATCGTGCGCTTCGGCTTCGCGCCCGCGGCGACGAGCAGCCGCGCGGCTTCGAGCGTCGTGGCGACGCCCGTCCCGTTGTCGAGCGCGCCCGTCGCGCCGTCCCACGAGTCGAGGTGTCCGCCGACGATCACGTACTCGTCGGGCTTCTCGCTGCCCGGGATCTCGGCGATGACGTTCGAGAGCTGGATGGGCCCGCGCTCGAACCAGTTGCGCACGTCGAACTCGAGGCGCACCTCGGCGCCCTTCTCGATCTGCTCGAGGATCGCCGCGTGGTCCTCCGCGACCATCTGGATCGCCGGGCGCTTCGGCAACGCGTTCCAATCGACCTTCTGCGATCCACTGGTGAGGACCAGCTCGCCACGCGCGGCGCGGATCGTGCCCGCGATGCCCGCTTCGTCGTAGGCCTTGTCGCGCGCCTCGCGGAACGCGCGGTCGGCGGAGGCGGGACGACGTTCGGCGCCGCGCGCGGGCGGCGGCGCGACTTTCA
>JBGAOR010000022.1:0-57687 GCA_044221705.1 Planctomycetota bacterium | reverse complement strand
CCCCGCGACCCGAGTCGAACTGCATTCGGTTCACCGGAGCGCGGCCATCACCACACGATCGCCCGCTTCTCCCGCGGCCTCATCGCCGGGGCGTCGTCCTTCAGCGCGAACGCGTCCTGGAAGCCCTGCAGGTTCGACACCGGGCCGATCGCGCGGAACATCGCCGGCGCGTGCGGGTTCGTGTTGACCTGCAGTTTCAGGCGCTCGGGCGTGTAGTTGCAGCGCCACGCGCGTGCCCAGGCGATGTAGAGCCGTTGCTGCGGCGTGAAGCCGTCGATGAGGGCCACGCGCTGGTTCATCTGGCGCATCGCCAGCGCGTCGGCGGCGATCGTCAGCCCGGCGAGGTCGGCCAGGTTCTCGCCCAGCGTCAGCTGGCCGTTCACCTTCAGCCCCTCGAGCACGGTGTAGGCCGAGAACTGCTCCGCGACGACCTTGGCGCGGCGCTCGAACTCGGCGCGGTCCGCTTCGGTCCACCAGTTCGCGAGGTTGCCGCGCGCGTCGAACTGCGATCCCTCGTCGTCGAAGCCGTGCGTGATCTCGTGGCCGATCACGGCGCCCATCGCGCCGTAGTTGAGCGCGTCGTCGTACTGTTCGCTGAAGAACGGCGGCTGCAGGATCCCGGCCGGGAACGTGATGTCGTTGTTCAGCGGGCTGTAGCCGGCGTTCACGGCGTACGCGGGCATGCCCCACTCGGACTTGTCGACGGGCTTGCCGGCCTTGGCCAGGTTGAAGCGCAGCTCGAACTCCGTCGCGCGCTTCCGGTTCGCGGCGTACGAATCGCGGGAGATCGTGAGCCCCGAGAAGTCGCGCCACCTGTCCGGGTAGCCGATCTTCGTCTGGAACGCGCCGAGCTTCGCCAGCGCCTTGGCCCGCGTCTCCGCGCTCATCCAGTCCACCTTCTCGAGCCGCGCACGGAACGCAGCGAGCAGGTCGCCGACCATCGTGAGGCAGCGCTCCTTGGCCTCCGGGCTGAACGTGCGTTCGACGAACGCGCGGCCGAGCGCTTCGCCCATGGATCCGCCCGTGGCGCCGATCACGCGCTTCCAGCGCGGCTTCTGCTCCCGCGCGCCGCCCAGCGTGCGGCCGTAGAAGGCGAAGCTCTCGTCCTCGAAGGCGCGCGGCAGGTAGTCGGCGTACGCGCGTAGGACGTTCCAGCGCAGGTAGATCTTCCAGGCCGCGATCGAGCGGCTCGCCAGCATCTCGTCGAGCGCCCTGAAGTAGTCGGGCGCGGTCGCGTTGACCGGCTGATCGGAGCTCAGGCCCAGCGCCGTCAGATACTTCGTCCAGTCGAAGTGCGGCGTGAGCTCCTGCAGCTCCGGCACCGTGATGCGGTTCTGCAGCTTGTGCGGGTCGCGGAAGTCGAGCGCGCCGAATCCGTTGTGAGCCAGCTCGGTCTCGATCGCGAGCACCACACCCGCGTGGCCCTCGGACTCGCCGTCGCCGGCCAGCTTCAGCATGCGCGCGATGTGCTCGCGGTACGCCTTGCGCAGCGCCACGGACTCGGCGTCGTCGCGCGAGTAGTAGTCCTTCTCGGGCAGGCCCGTCCCGTCCTGCCCCACGTACAGCAGGTTGTTCGACGCGTTCGTCAGGTCGGCGAACACCGACGGACCGAACGGGACCGGGATCCCGGCCAGCGTGAGCTGCGCGAACAGCGCCGGCATCCCGTCGACTCCCGCGAGCGCGTCGATCGCGGCCATCTCCGCCGCGAGCGGCTTCGTGCCCAGCTTCTCGATCGCGGCTTCGTCCATGCCGGTCGCGTAGAAGTCGCCCAGCTTCCGGTGCAGGTCGTCCATCGGCTTCGCGCCCGATTCTTCGAGGATCGTTCGCAGCACGAGCTCGTTGCGCCGGCCGACCTCCTGGAACACGCCCCACGACGCCTCGTCCGACGGGACCGGGTTGGCGTCGAGCCAGCCGCCGTTCGCGAAGCGGTAGAAGTCGCGACCCGGATCGGCGGAGCGATCCATGTCCGACAGCACGAGCCCCGCTGCGCCCGGGTCGACGGCCGCGGCGACCTCGCCCGACGGGTTCGAGCTGCAGCCGGCGAGGAGGAGGAGCGACGACGCGAATCCGAGACGGTGCTGTTTGGTCATGTTCTCGAGGCGGGGACGAGGGGATCTGAGCGCGCCATGATGTCCCGGACGCGCGCCGCGAGCGACGCTCGGGACGGGTTCCGCCCGCTTCGAACGAAAAACCGACGAACCGCGGCGCCGCTCCTCACGCTGGCCGATCGTCGTCGTAGGGGGACAGTGCGATGTCCCCGCGCACCAGCCCCTCCCGGCTGCTCCTCGCCCTCGCCGGAATGGCGGGTCTCGGTGCGATCGTCGCGTGGTGGTGGGTGCCTGAGGGGGTCGCGCACGCCGTCGTCGAACCGTGGCGCGAGTCGCGGGCCAATCCGGCCGAGCCTGCGTCGGCGGTGCTCGCCAACGTGGCGAGCGTCGAGTCGCGCACAACCTCGATACTCGCGGCTCCGACCGAATCGCCGTGCCTCGAAGACGGCCACACCTCGATCACCGGCGTCGTCGTCGACGCGAACGGCGCGCCGATCGCGCACGCGCACGTGGCCATCCTCGGAGCGCTGCACGCGCCCGACGCGCTGGGCGTGCGCGGTCAGGCGATCTGCGACGAACTCGGCCGCTTCGACGTCCGCACGCCGACGCACGGCGACGTCCTGGTCGCGGCGGTCGCGCCGGGCATGCGTCCCGCGACGCGCGGGCTCGCGATCGGAGAGGGCTTCGTCGACCTCGCGCAGCCGCTGCTGCTCGAGCGCGGCGTCGCGATATCGGGCCGCGTGCTCGCCGGCGACGACCCGTTGGAGCGCGTCGAGCTCGAGGCCGTCGGCCCGCGCTCGTCGCGGCGCGTGCAGATCGGCGAGCACGAGCTCGCGTTCCTCGACGGTCGCCTCGAGTGGGGCGCTTCGCGCTGCACGACCGGCGAGGACGGCCGCTGGGCGTTCCAGGGGCTCGCTCCCGGCCGTTGGGTCGTCCGTCCGCGTGCATTCCGCTGTCCGGGAGCGGTCTTCCCGCCGGGCGCGCTCGCCGCGGAAGCGATCGACGCTCCGGCGCGAGACGTCGATCTGCGCATCCCCGCGGCGCGGCTCGCGGTCGACGTCGTCGCGGACGGCGAGCCGCTGGCGTGGGCCGAGGTCGAGGTCGAATACCGCGGCCTGCGCAGCTCGCGCCGCGCTGACGCGCACGGTCGCCTCGAAGTGGACGTGTCGCCCGACGAAGGGATCGCGGTCGTCGTCCGCGCTCCCGGCCGCGCGCCGGCGCGCGAAGTGGTCACGGGGCCGCGTCGCGGCGAACGCCGCGAGCTGAAGGTCAGCGCGGGCCCGCTGGAGCCGGCGAAACCGGACGCGCGCGCTCCGGTGCCCAGCGGAACGTCGTTCCGGCCTGGGATCTGATCTCGACCGAGCCGTCGTCGCCGAGGATCGGCGGCGCGAATACGTACGCGGTCGCACTGGTCGGCATCGTGCCGAGTACGACGCCCGTCTGCGCGTCGACCCTCGACCACAGCCCCTGGTCGGAAACGACGTGGACGACGCCGTCCTTCTCCAGCGGGGGAATGGCTGCGCGACCCAGCGGGACCTTCGCGCTCCACACGACCGCCCCGTCGCGGTCGATGCGCGCGAGGACGTCGTCGATGCCGCGCAGGTACAGACTCGTCCCGTTGGCGCTCGCGCCGATCGCGGCGACGTTCGTGTGCGGCAGGATGTGCATCTCACCGGCCAGCGAGTACCACGCCAGCATGTAGCCGCGATCGCACACGTAGATGCGGTCCTGCAGTACCACCGGCGAGCAGTCGGCCGGTGCGTAGTAGCGCGCGGCTCCGCCCTCGCTCGACTTCGGGCCGGGCTTCTTCCACCTGCGATCACCGGTCTTCGCGTCGAACGCGTGGACGTTGCCGTCCCAGGCGCCGACGACGAGCAGTTCGCCGGCGAGCGCGGGCGCGGACTCGATCGCCATCCCGATCGGCTCGGTGCTCCATAGGAATCGCTGCGTAGACCCCTTTGCGCCTTCGCCCAAGAGGACAGCGTGCAGGCGCCCTTCGCGATCGCCGAGGTAGACGACCTCGCCCACGCGCAGCGGGCGGCCGGGGACGTTTCCACGGAAGAGAGGCTCGACGCGCCATTCGAGATCGTCCCGACGCTCGACCCCGAACCAGTGCGGGTAGAGGCGGTGAGGCTCGAACCCCGGGTCCCCGAACATCGGGGTGTTGGAGGGTCGCGCGGGGGACCTGCGCGCCCACTCACCATCCACTGCGATCGACCGCTGGCGCCGACGGCCGTCGGGCCTGTCGATCTCGAGCGTCACGAGCCGCAGGCCCTCGCCGAGCCCGAGCTCCGCGAGTTCGATTTCGTAGCGGTCGCAGTCCTCGCAGGGAGCGGACGACCACATCGCGCCTTCGACGACCCGTCCGTCGACGAGCACGCGCCACGACGCGCGATCCGGCCCGAGGTCGTCGCGCGGCGGCGTCCACTCGGCGACGAGCAGGGCTGGCTTCGTCTCCCTCGCGATCTCGACGCGCAGCGACAGCACGGAGCGCGGCGTCGAGTCTGGGCGCGGTTCGCTCATGAGGAGGACGGCCTCAGGGCGCGCCGCGTCGTAATAGCGGTACGAGTAGACGAGACGACCGTCCCCAAACCTCACGCGCCCGAACCCGCGCTCGTCGCGGTCCGTCGACGCGAAGGTGCAGCCGCCCTGCACGCAGTCGACGCCGAACACGCGGTGGTGCCCCACAGAGTGACCGTGTCCGTACAGCACGAGTTCGACGTCCAGCCCGTCGAGCGCGCTGAAGAGCATGCGCGACGCGTGCGGCTGCGCGAACTCGGCGCTGTCCGGCGGGTGGTGCATCGCGAGGAGGAGGGGCACGCCCCACGCGTGCCGGCCGAGCTGCTGTTCGACCTCCTCGAGCTCCAGGAGATCGAACGACGGCCGCGGTTCGTATAGGGAAGCCGAGTTCAGCGCCAGGAGCGCCCAACCGTCGCGCTTCACGACGTAGGAGCGGCCCGCGCGCAGTCGTTCGCCGAGCGCGTCGAGCTGCGCGAGATACGGCGCGTCGATCGGGTTCCACGTCTGGTCGTGGTTGCCCGGCACCGGATACCAGGGGATCGGGAGCTTGGCGAAGAGCCGCTCGACGTCCCTCCACGTGTCGCCGGGCGCTCCGAACTCCGTGATGTCGCCCGTCGCGATCACGAACTCGGGCCGCGCGTCCGCCGGCGTATCGGAGAGGACCTTTGCGATCCAAGCGAAGGTTTCCTCGCCGCGGATCCGGTCGCTCGCTGCCGAGCCCGATGGGCGAGCATCGACGTGCGTGTCCGAGATGTGCAGGAACTCGAAGTCGGGCGCCTGCAGGGCTGCGACATGGGCCACGACGGCGAGGAACATGCGTACTATCCTGCCAACATGGCCCCGCACCTGCCGCGCGATCCGATCTCGTTCCTCTACCCGACGCCCGAGCCGCACCGCACGGGTCGATTGCGCGTGTCCGACCTGCACGAGCTGTACTGGGAGGAATCGGGCAACCCGCAGGGCAAGCCCGTCGTGTTCCTGCACGGTGGCCCCGGCGGCGGCACGTCGCCCGCGCACCGGCGCTTCTTCGATCCGCGCCGCTACCGCATCGTGCTGTTCGACCAGCGCGGCTGCGGGCAGAGCACGCCGTACGCCGAGATCCGCGAGAACACGACGTGGGATCTCGTCGCCGACATGGAGAAGCTGCGCGCGCACCTCGGCATCGAGAAGTGGCAGGTCTTCGGCGGTTCGTGGGGCAGCACGCTCGCGCTGGCGTACGCCCAGAAGCACCCGACGCGCGTGACCGAGCTCGTGCTGCGCGGGATCTTCCTGCTGCGCAAGAAGGAGATCGACTGGTTCTACCAGGAGGGCACGAGCTGGCTCTTCCCCGACGCGTGGGACGGATACCTCGCGGCGATCCCGAAGTCGGAGCACGGCGATCTCGTGAAGGCCTACGCGAAGCGACTCTTCTCGGACGATCCCGCGGTCAACCTGCCGGCCGCGAAGGCCTGGAGCCTGTGGGAGGGCTCGACGTCGAAGCTGTTGCCCGACCCGGAGTTCGCCGCGAAGTTCGGCGCCGACGCGACGACGCTCGCGTTCGCGCGCATCGAGTGCCACTACTTCGTCAACAAGGGCTTCTTCGACGCCGACGACCAGCTGCTGCGCGACGCGTCGAAGATCCGGCACATCCCCGGCGTCATCGTGCAAGGCCGCTACGACTGCGTGTGTCCGATCCGCAGCGCGCACGACCTGTCGCGGGCGTGGCCCGAGGCCGACCTGTTCGTCGTCCCCGACGCGGGGCACAGCGCGTTCGAGGTCGGCATCGCGCGCGCGCTCGTGGCCGCGACGGATCGGTTCGCGGGAAGCTGACCGCGCGGGATCGGATGGTGGGGGACGCGCCGCGCGTCGTCCGCGCCTCGAGCGCGGGCCCTCGGTCACGCCGCGCGCCGCGCCTTCGAGCTCAGCGCGATCGCGAGCCCGCCGACGATCGCCGCGCCGCCGATCGCGAGCGGCCAACGCAGCGGCTCCGCCAGCACAACGACCGCCGCGAGCGCAGTGATCACCGGTACCGACAGTTGAACGACGGCGGCGCGCGTCGCGCCGAGCGCGGGAACCGCCGCGTACCACAGGCTGTAGCCGAGGCCCGACGCGATGCCGCCCGACGCCGCGGCCAGCGCGATGCCCGCGGCGGAAGCGTGCGCGCCGTTCGCGAGCGCGACGACCGCGAGCAGGGCGGCGACCGGCACGCAGCGCGCGAAGTTGCCGGCCGTCGCGGTCAAGGGCCTCGTGACGCCGCGGCCGCGCAGCGAGTACACGCCCCACGCGACTCCGGCGACCACCATCAGCGCCGCACCCGCGGGCGGCGGCGGATCGAGCGCGGGTGCGTTGATGACGACGAGGCCGGCAAGGGCCAGCAGCCAGCCGGACCACTGCGCCGGCGTCGGCCGTTCTCCGCGCAGGAGGGCTCCGACGAGCATGGTCATCTGCACCGAGCCGAACAGGATCAGCGCGCCCGCCGCGGCGCCGATGCGCAGGTACGCGTACGAGAACGCGACCGCGTAGGCAGCGAGCGCCAACGCGGAGAGCCACGTACCCTCGCCGCGCACCGTGCTCCTCCGCGCGGCGACGATCGCGACCAGCACGACCGCGCCGGTCGCGAGCCGGATCGCGGTGAAGCTCGCCGCGTCGATGGCGCCTCCGCGCAGCGCCGCGCGGCACAGGAGCGAGTTCGCCGCGAACCCCAGCATGGCGGCGGCCGTCAGCAGCGCGGTCCGCGCGACGTGGCTCATCGGCCCAAGGTATACGGTCTTCGCCGCCTGCCCGTCCGGGTCCGCGTCGCGAGGCCGGAGCGGCGGCGTCACCGCCGGGCGCTCAGCGCTTCTTCTTCGCCGCCTCCGCGCGCAGGCCGGAGAGCGCCAGCCCGACGATCGTGGCCAACGTGCGCTCGATCTCGCGGCGCGAGCCCATCTCCTTCGTCGACAGCGAATAGGGGATGAGCGAGTTCGTCGCGGCGATGAGCGCCTGCGCGGTGTGTGCGGCGTCCTCGACGGCGAACAGGCCGGCCTTGCGGCCTTCATCCATCACGCGCGCGAGGATCGTCGCCTCGGCCGCGAACCAGCTGGCGCGCCGCTCGAGGTACGGGCCGCGCAGCGCGGCGAAGATCTCGTCGAGGCTCTTCGTGTAGTCCTTCACGACGTCGAGCCGGTACACGACGCGCAGCGTCAAGAGGCGCGCGAGACGATCGCGCGCGTCGCCCGGACCATCCGCGACGCGCCGTTCCTCCTGCAGCAGGCGCTCGACGACGCGGTCGATGCGCGCGAGGAAGATGTCGTCCTTGCAGCGGAAGTGCAGGTAGAGCGTGCGCCGCGCGATCCCCGCCTCGGTCGCGAGGTCGTCCATCGTCGTCTTGTGGTAGCCGTAGCGGCCGAGCAGCACGCCCGCGGCGTCGAGGATCGCGTCGCGCGTATTGGCCGGCGCGGCGGCGGGCGGCGCGTTCGAGGGCGTGCCGGCGCGCGACGATCCGGTGCCGGACTGCGGGTTCGAGGGATTCGGCGTCGGGAAGGAAGGACGGATCATGGGTGGCTCCGGGGCGGGTGCACGATTTCTGTGACAGTGTGCACTCCTCCAGTCTGCCCCGCGCGCTCCCCGGACGCCGTCCGGACTGCGTAAGTCCCCGGGATCCGCCGTGTTCCGGCCGGAGTCGGGCCCTGAGTTCAGGCGCGGAGGAGGAAGCGCAGATCGTCGGCCGCGCCCACCTCGCGCGGTGCCTCGCCGCGCCGGAAGATCCGCGCACTGTCCTCGCCGACGAGCCGGATCGAGTCGCCCTCGACGCGCAGGAGCGTGCCCTCGCGCAGGCCCACGACCGTCACGGCCGGGTTGACCTCCAGGTACTCGGTGATGCGCTCCTCGCGCGTCTCGCCGTGGAAGCCGGGCGGGTTGCCGTGCAGGTAGTGCGGGTTGATCTGGAACGGCACGAGCCCGAGCGCGTCGAACCCCAGCGGGTCGACGATCGGCATGTCGTTCGTGGTCTGGATCGTCGGGCAGGCGACGTTCGAGCCCGCGCTCCAGCCGACGAAGGGCGTGCCCCCGCGGACGGCGCGCCGGATCGGGTCGAGCAGGCCGCGCAGGTGCAGCTCGCGCGCGAGCTTCCAGGTGTTCCCGCCGCCCACGACGACGAGCTCGGCGCGCGCGATCGCGGCGTGCAGGTCGTCGGCCGCGTGCAGGCCCTCGATCTCGACGCCCAGCTCGCGCAGCGGACGGCGGACGAGCTCCACGTAGTCGTCGTGGCTGCGCGTGACGATCGCGTACGGCACGAACAGCGCGTGCCGCACGCGTCCGCCCAGGAAGTCGCGCAGGGTCGGCATCGCCCATTCGAGGTAGCCGAAGCCGGACTTCTTCGAGTTGCTCAGCAGGAGGAGACGCATGCGCGGGTCGGGATCGGGCGAGTACCTTGGGTCGGGCGATGGAAGCGGATCCTAACCAGCGGCGGGACGAGCACGGATCGTCCCCGGTCGAGGATCTCGTCGTCGAGTTCCTCGACCGCAGCGAGACGGAGGGTCCGGGCGTCCTCGACGAGCTGTGCGCGCGCGATCCGGCCCGCGCCGATCAGCTGCGTTCGCGCGTCGCGGCGCTGGGGCGCGCGGGTCTGCTCGCGCCGACCGCGGCCGACAAGACGCCCGAACGCCTGGGCGAATTCCGCGTCCTGGAGCGCGTCGGCGGCGGCGGGATGGGCGTCGTCTACCGCGCGGCGCAGGAGTCGCTGGGCCGGATCGTCGCGCTGAAGGTCTTGCGACCCGAGCACCTGTGGTTCGCCGGGGCTCGCGACAGGTTTCGGCGCGAGGCCGAAGCCGTCGCGCGCCTCGCGCACCCGGCGATCGTGCCGCTGTACTCGTTCGGCGAGGCCGACGGCGTTCCCTACCTGGCGATGGAGTTCGTGCGCGGGGCGTCGCTCTCGGCGATCGTCGCCGCGTTTCGCGCGCGCGAGCCCGCGTCGCTCGAGGGCGCGGACCTGAAGCGCGCGCTGGCCGCGAGCCTCGGTCCGGGACCCGGCCCGCGCGGCGATCCGCACGGTCTGTACGGCGGAACGTGGAGCGAAGCCTGCGCGCGCATCGGCGCCGTCGTGGCCGGAGCGCTCGAGCACGCGCACGAGCGCGGTGTCCTGCACCGCGACCTGAAGCCCAGCAACGTGATGCTCGCCGAGGACGGGCGCATCCTGCTCGTCGACTTCGGCCTCGCGGCGCGCGAGGGCGCGGACCGGCTGACGCGCACGGGTTCGCAGCTCGGTTCGCTGCCGTACATGGCGCCCGAGCAGGTCGACGGCCGGGCGGACGAGATCGGCGCGCGCACGGACGTGTACGGCCTCGCGGTGACGCTGTACGAGCTGCTCACGCTGCGGCTGCCGTACGACAGCGCGTCGACGCACGAGGTGCTGCGTCGCGTGGCCACCGGCGACGCGGCGCCGGTGCGCGCCGGGAACGCGCGCGTTCCGCGCGACCTCGAGACCGTGATCGCCACCGCGATGGACGTGCGCTCCGAGCGCCGCTACGCGTCGGCCGCGGCGTTCGCGCGCGATCTGCGCAACGTCGTCGAGCACAGGCCGATCGAGGCGCGGCGCTCGGGACCGCTGCGACACGGCTGGCGCTGGACGCAGCGACATCCGGCCGCCGCGGCGGCGATCGCGCTCGCGGTGGTCGTGTTCGTCGGCGGCCCCGTCGGGTTCGCGATCCAGCAGAAGAGCGCCCTCGATGCGCTGGCGCTCGAAGCCGGACGGACGGCGAGCGCCAACGTCGCGCTCGAGTCGGCGCTGGCGCGGGCCGAGTCGAACTTCACGCAGGCGCTCGACGCCGTCGCGCTGCTGACGCGCGTGGGCGAGGAAGGCCTGGCCGACGTGCCCGCCGCCGAGGAGGCGCGTCGGCAACTGCTCGAGGGCGCGCTGGCGTTCCACAGCCGCCTCGCCGATCAGCGACGTGGCGATCCGGCCTTCGCGGCGGAGCTCGCGCGCACCGAGATGCGCGTGGGGGAGATCCTCGCCGCGCTCGGTCGACACGCCGAGGCCGAGATCGTCTTCGCCAGCGTCGAGCAGGTCGCCGGGACGAATCCGCCCGTGCTCGACCGGCCCGAGGAATCGTTCCTCGCGCCGCGCGCGGCGCTGCGGCGCGCCCGGTCGCTCGAGGCGCTGGGTCGGCGCGCGGAGGCGATGGAGCTGCTCGAGGACCTGGTCTCGCGGCTCTCGCACTACCAGGTCGAGAAGGGACCGGTCGAAGCGCGCGAGCTCCTGCTCGAGGCCTGGACCCGGATCCAGGAGCACCGCCGGTCCGCGGGCGACGAGCCCGGCTCGATCGAGGCGCACGAGACGCGCAGCCAGATTTGCGACGGGCTCTTCCGCGAGTTCCCGAACGAGCTGCGCTACGGGGTGGAGATGGCCGAGTGCTTCAACGAGCTCGCGCTCAAGAACGCGCGCTACATGCAGCGCGGCGTGGACGACGAGGACGCGCGCGAGAACCGGCGCCGCCTGCTCGATTTCACGGAGCCGCTGACCGCCCGGCTGCGCGCCGCGCGGGGGACCCGGGCCGATGCCGAGGATCTCCTGGCGCGCGCGCTCGCGATCGACGCGCAGGCGCGCTCGGACCTGAGGCAGATCCCGGAGAGCATCGCGACGTGGCAGGAGATCGTCGCGCTGCAGCGCGCTGCGCTCGCGCGCAACCCGGGGCTCCCGCGGCGCGCGCGAGAGCTGTCCCAGTCGCTGGCGACGCTGGGGTCGGTGCAGGGCATGGCCGGCGATCCAGCCGGCTCGCTCGACGCCTACACGGAAGCGATCCGCATCCGCGAGGAGGCGCTGGCGCGGAACCCCGGCGACACGAAGCAGCGCGCGGGCCTCGGCATCATGCGGCTCAACCTCGCGCTCGCGCAGATGAAGCTGGGGCGCGAGCCGGAGTTCTTCGACACGACCGCGCAGGCGCTGGCGGATTTCCGCGCGCACCTCGCGGCCGAGCCCAAGGACCAGTTCGTGATCGATCGCGTGGAGCAGCTGGTCTACATGCGGACCAAGGCTCTGCTGGACGCTGGTCGTCCGACGGAGGCGGTCGCGCAGCTCGAGGAACTCGCGGACGTCGCGCCGCCGATGCGGCTGCACTTCGCGCGTCTGTGGTCGCGGGCCGCGGTCCAGGCCGATGCCGGGGACGCGCCGCATCGGCGCGAGAAGGCGCTGGTCCTCGTCGAGACCGCGGCCGGAGGGCCCAAGGCGCCCGAGCACCTCGACTCCGCGGACTTCGACGTGCTGCGCGACGATCCGCGCTTCGTCGAGGCCGCGCGACGCCTGCGGCCGTGAGGGGATTCGCGCGCCGGACGCTACCCTGTGCGATCGCACCATGACCTTCGCGATCGATCCGTTGCCCCCGCTGCGCTTCCAGCGCCGAACCCTGGAGAAGGTCTGGGGCGGACGCCGGCTCGAGCGCGTGCCGGGCATCGCGCTGCCGCTCGCGCAGCCGATCGGCGAGAGCTGGGAGATCTCCGACCGCGACGACCAGCCGTCGGTCGTCGCGACCGGGCCGCTGGCCGGCGCGCACCTGCGCGATCTGGTCGAGCGGCGCCGTACCGAGCTCCTCGGCCGCGCGCGGACGACCGCGGGCGGTCGGTTTCCGCTGCTCGTCAAGTACCTCGACACGTCCCAGCCGCTCAGCATCCAGGTCCATCCGATCGCCAGCGATCCGCGGACGGGCGAGGAGGCGAAGACCGAAGCCTGGTACTTCCTGCACGCCGAGCCCGAGAGCCGCGTGTGGCTGGGCCTCGCGCCCGGGACGACGCGCGCAGCGTTCGCCGCCGCGGCCGGGTCGAGCGCGATCGTTCCGCTCGTGCGCGAGTGGCCCGTCCACGCCGGCGACGTCGCGTTCGTGCGCGGCGGAACCGTGCACGCGATCGGAGCGGGCGTGACCGTGCTCGAGGTGCAGGAGAACTCCGACACCACGCACCGGCTGTACGACTGGGACCGCGCCGGTCTCGACGGCAAGCCGCGTCCCATCCACGTCGAGCCCGCGCTGCGCGCGACCGACTTCGGCGCCGTCGACGAAGGCCCGCGACAGCCCGCGTGGCGCGCCGTCGCGGGCGGGAAGCGCGCGCTGCTCGCGGACTGCCACCTGTTCACGCTGGAACGCGCCGAGATCGAGGGCGCGCAGGACGACGACACGCGCGACCTCGCCGTCGCGTGGGCGGTGATCCGCGGCACGGGCCGCCTCGTCACCGCGACCGGCGTGCAGGAACTGCGGCCGGGCGACGTCTGGCTCGTGCCGGCGAGCACCGGCCATCACCGCATCGAGGCTTCGCAGGGCACGCTCTCCGTCGTGCGCATCGGGACACAACCATGAAGAAGAAGAGTCACGTCCCTGCGGGCGCGCGGTCGAAGTCGCCCTCGCGGCCGCCCGCCGCGGTCGCGAAGGTCCAGCCGCAACCCGTCTCCGTCGTGGAAGGCGCCGAGGAGGCCGAGGGCGACTTCCCTCCGCGGCTCGTGCGGCTGAACAAGTTCCTGGCCGACCACGGCGTCGCCTCGCGCCGGCGCTGCGACGAGCTGATCGCCGAGGGCAAGGTGTCGGTCGACGGCGAAGTGACGACCGAGCTGGGCCTGAAGATCGATCCCGAGCGCCAGGAGGTCGAGGTCGACGGCTTCGTGTTCAAGGCCAAGGTCACGCGCAAGCGCTACTACGTGCTGAACAAGCCCTCGGGCGTCGTGTGCACCAACGAGTCGCGCGAGACGCGGCCGCGCGCGGTCGACCTGATCACGGATCCGTTCAAGGGCCGCATCTACACCGTCGGCCGGCTCGACGAGGAGAGCAAGGGCCTCATCGTTCTGACGAACGACGGCGAGTTCGCGCACCGGATCCAGCATCCGAAGTACGGCGTCGAGAAGACGTACCTCGTCAAGGTCGCGGGCGAGATCGACGACGCCACGCTGAAGGAGATCCGCGAGGGCGTGCACCTCTCCGAGGGCCGCACCGCCGGTTCGCGCATCGTCGTCCACGAGCGCGGCCGCGAGTACTCGCTGCTGTCGATCTCGATCCGCGAGGGCATGAACCGCGAGATCCGGCGCGTGTTCGCGCGCTACGGCTTCAAGGTCACCGACCTGAAGCGCATCCGCATCGGTTCGCTGACGGATCGCGGGTTGAAGCCCGGGCGCTGGCGCGAGCTCTTGCGCGGCGAGGTCGAGGCGCTGCTCGCGGGCGACGCGGGGCACGAGGAGCCGTCGCGCGCGGACGAAGGCGCTCGCGGTCCGAGCCGCGGCGGCGATCGCGGCGGGAGCCGCACGGGCTCGCGCGGTCCCGGTCGCGGCGGCGATTCACGTCGGCCGCGCGGCGCGGCGCCGCTCGGACGTCCGAAGGCGAAGAACAAGGGCTACGCGCGCCACCTCGTGCAGGGCGGTCGCGCCGTCGAGCGTCGTCCGGACGCTCCGTTGCGCTTCGGAGAGCGACGCGATCGCGAGCACGGCGGCACCGTGCCGACCCGCGGAGGTCGCTCGGGCCTGATCCACGGCCGCACGAGCGGACGGCCGAAGGGGCCGGGCGCGGGTCCGGCTCGCGACGCGAAGCCGCGCCAGGGATTCCGCGGCCCGACGCCGCCGAAGCCCAAGGTCGGTCGCAAGCAACGCGGAGAACACTGAGATGAGCCTCGAACTGCCCGTGCTGGCCCAGAAGGCCGGCGCGTCGATCCGCGAGCACACGCTCGCGAACGGACTGCGCGTGTTGCTCGTCGAACGCCATCTCGATCCGGTCGTCGCCGTGATGCTGTGGTACCGCGTCGGCTCGCGCGACGAGGACGAGCGCAACGCCGGCGTGTCGCACTTCCTCGAGCACATGATGTTCAAGGGCGGCACGCAGTTCGGGAAGGGCGAGGTCGACCGCGTCACGACCCTGCTCGGCGGCAGCAACAACGCGTTCACGACGAACGACCACACCGCCTACTGGTTCGAGCTGGCGTCGGATCGCTGGGAGGCGGCGCTGGCGATCGAGGCCGACCGTATGCGGTCGCTGTTGCTCGACCCGGCCGAGTTCGCGGCCGAGAAGGCGGTCGTGCTCGAGGAGCTCGCGATGGGCCTCGACGATCCGTGGCGGCGCCTCACGGAGCTGGCGCAGGAATCCGTCTTCGGCCGTCACCCGTACCGCCGGCCGATCATCGGGCACGCGGACGCGCTGAAGCTGCTCTCGGTCGACGACATGCGCGCGCACTACGTGCGGCACTACCGGCCCGACAACTCGATCCTCGTCGTGTGCGGCGATTTCGAGCCCGGGCGCGCGCTCGAGCTGGTCCAGAAGCACCTCGGCGGCTCCGTGCCGCCGCGTGCGGCCGAACCCGAGCCGTTCCGGCCGATCCCCGGCGATCCGCCCGGCGAGAAGCGCCTGTCGATGACGTGGGACGACGAGGGCCGGCGCCTGTGCATGGTGTGGCCGAGCGGCGCCGTCGGTTCCGACGAGGACTGGGTGCTCGACCTCGTGACGACGATCCTCACCGGCGGGCGGCTCTCGCGTCTGCACCGCCGGCTCGTGCTCGAGCAGGGGCTCGCGACGACCGTGTCCACGCAGAACGACGCGCGCGTCGATTGCGGCGCGTTCTGGCTGATGGCCGAGTGCGCCCAGGGCGTCGCGCCGGCGAAGCTCGAGGCCGCGATCGACGCGGAGCTGGCGCGCCTGCGCGACGAGCTCGTCCCCGCGAAGGAGCTCGAGCGCGCGAAGCGCATCCTGGCGTCGGGCGAAGCCTACGACAGCGAGACCGTCAGCGACCTGGCCGAGGAGATCGGCGAGTTCGCGATCGACGCGGACTGGCGCCTGTCGCTCGAGACGATCGCGCGCATCCGCGCCGTGACCCCGGCCCAGTTACGCGACGTCGCGCGGAAGCTGCTCGCGCCCGAGCGCCGCGTCGTCGCCTGGAGCCTGCCGAAGTCGGCCGCGCGCGCACAAGGCAAGGCCAAGGCGCGCAAGGGCACGCGCCGCTCCAGCGCCGCCAGGAGATCCCGTTGAGCCTCGCCTTCGCGCCGCCGCGCACCGTCCCGAACCTCGCGATCCCGTCCGTGCGGCACGTGCTGTCGTGCGGCGCCACGCTGATCGTGTCGCCGCGCGCGTGCGGCGCCACGCTGATCGTGTCGCCGCGCGCGGGCGCTCCCGTCTGCGCGATGCAGGCGCACGTGCGCGGCGGGCCCGCGCTCGACCCCGTCGGTCGCGAGGGTCTCGCGTGGCTGACCGGCGCGCTGGCGGAACAGGGCACGCGCCGTCGCACCGAGGAACAGATCGCGGACCTGCTCGAGCCGGCCGGCGGCGACATCTCGGGCGACGCGTCCGGCCTCGCGGGCACGATCGTGAACGAGGAGTGGGAGCTGCTCGCCGACCTCCTGTGTGACTCGCTGACCGACGCGACGTACCCGACCGAGCAGGTTCGACGCCAGCGGACGCGGGTGCTCGACCGGCTGCTGCTCGAGCGCGACGACCCGCGGCAACAGGGCGGCCTGCGCTTCCGCAAGCTAGTCTACGGCGACCACTGGCTCGGCCGTCCCGCGTACGGCGACCTGGCCAACATGCGCCGCATCCGGCCCGAGGACCTGCGCGCGCACCGCGCCGCGAATTGGGTCGCGAAGCGCGGCGTCATCGCCGTGTGCGGCGACGTCGACCCCGTCCGTGTCCAACGCGCCTTCGAGAAGCACCTCGCGCGCTGGAAGCCGGGCACACTGCTGGCGACGACGCCGCCCGAGTTCCCGCCGATCGCGCCGCGCGTCGACGCGTTCCGCGCCGATCGTCAGCAGGTGCACCTGTATCTCGGACACCTGGGCATCCGCCGCAGCGATCCGGACTACGCGGCTCTCGTCTTGATGGACCACGTGCTCGGCACGGGGCCCGGATTCACGAACCGCATCTCGCGCCGGCTGCGCGACGAGCTCGGCCTCGCGTACACGGTGCACGCGGCGATCCACTCGTCGGCGGGCATCCTGCCCGGGCTCTTCACCGCCTACATCGGCACGTCGCCGCAGCACGCGCGCACGGCGATCGAGGGCTTCAAGGAGGAGATCCTGCGCATTCAGCGCGAGGCTCCGTCGGTGGAGGAGCTCGATCTGGCGAAGTCCTATCTGCTCGGTTCGTTCCCGATGGGGTTCGAGCGCGCGTCGCGCCGCACGGGATACCTCGTCGCGGCGGAACTGCACGGCTTCGCGCCGGATCACCTGACGCGGCTGCTGCACGAGTTCGCGGCGGTCACGCCCGAGGACGTGCGTCGCGTCGCCGAGCGCCACTTGCATCCGGCAGCGAGCTGCATCGTCGCCGCGGGACCGCTGACGCGCGACGAGCTGGCCGCGGTCGCCGGCGTGCCGGCGCGACCCGCGGCGCGCGCACCGAAGTCGCGGCGCTGACGTCCTCGTTCTGCTCTGGGAGGCGAAGATCCCTGGGAGATGGAGCGCTCTCGGACATACCGCGACGACAGCGCGGGACGCGCTCTACGCACCTCGTCGTAGGTCCGCGGCGCATCGCTCCGAGCGAGGTGGCGCGCGTTGGAATCGTGTGCGTTCGCAAGTCCGCGCGCGGTGGGCGCGAGCAGCCGCGAGCCCCGGAAGTGCTCGACGCGCCGAACGAAAGTGCGGATCCTCTGGGCTGTCGAACTCCGGATCGCGGACTCCCCCGCAGCCCGGACCAAGCCAGAAAGACCACTCCGATGCGCGCCCTGACCACGGACGACCTCCGTACCCTCATCGCCCACGACGCCGCGCCCTGCGTCTCGATCTACCTGCCGACCCGTCGCGGCGGCGGGACGGACGACAAGCAGCGCTACGTCGGACTCGTGCGCCGCGCGCGCGAACTGCTCGCGACCGCGTACACGCCGGCGCAGGTGGACGCGATCTGCGCGCCGCTCGAGGCGCTGGTCAAGGACGGCCCGTGGGCCGACACGCTCGACGGCCTCGCGGTGTTCCGCGCCAAGGACTTCTCCGTGTACTACCGCCTGCCGCTCGCGCTGAGCGAGCTGTGCGTCGTCTCGGACAGCTTCCACATCCGCCCGCTGCTGCGCTTCCTGCAGTCCAACGAGCGCTACTTCCTGCTCAACCTGAGTCAGGGCCGCACGAGCTTCTTCAAGGGCAGCGCGCACGGCCTCGGGCCCGTGGATCTTTCCAGCATGCCGCGCTCCCTCACCGAGGCGGTGGGCATCAAGGGACACGAGCGGGTCATGAACTTCCACTCGAGCGCCCGCGGCCAGTCGCCGATCTTCCAGGGCAGCGGCGAGGAGGATTCCGCGCGCGAAGAGGTCCTGCACCAGTTCCTGCGGCGCGTGGACAAGGCCCTGTGGGAGGTCCTGCGCGACGAGAGCGCGCCGCTGATCGTCGCGTCGACCCCCAAGATCGCGGCCGCGTTCCAGGCGATCAGCCGGTACCCGCACCTCCTGCACGAGCACGTCGCCGGCAGCTTCGCCAACGCGAAGCTCGAGGACCTGCACGCGCGCGCCTGGCCGCTGGTGCAGGCGTACTCCGAGGCGCGCCTGCGCGACGCGACCCAGCGCTACGGCAACCTGATCTCGCGCGACCGGGCCCTCGACGACCTGAACTCGATCGCGCGCTTCGCGGTCCAGGGGCGCATCCGCGACCTGCTGGTCGACCGCGACGCGCACCTGTGGGGGCGGATGGACCGCACGACCGGTGCGCTCGAGCTCCACAAGACCCAGGTCGACGCGCACGACGACGACGTGCTCGACGACATCGCCGAGGCCGTGCTCCTGCGCGGCGGCGAGATCCTGACCTTGGCCCGCAAGGACATGCCGACGTCGTCACCGGTGGCCGCGACCCTGCGCTGGTAGATAGTTACCGCGGGAAACCTTGTTCCGTTCCGACCCTCCGAGCTCGTCCGCACGGCGCGGGTGGGCCGCGGGCGCCGACTGACCTCGTGCGCCCCGCCGCCGTCCCTGCTATTCTTCCCGCCCCTTTTCCTGAGCCCACCGACCGAACGCTTTCGTCATGGCACGCACCTGCATCGTCACCGGCCGCCGCACCCGCATCGGCAACTCCGTCGCCCGCCGTGGTCTCGCCAAGGCAAAGGGCGGCGTCGGCCTGCGCTGCACCGGCCGCACGAAGCGCAAGTTCAAGTCGAACATCCAGAAGATCCGCGTCGTGCTGCCCGACGGCAGCGTCACGCGCGTGAAGCTCTCGACGAAGGCCATCAAGAGCGGCAAGGTCGGCATCCAGAAGGGCGACCGCGTGCAGATCATCCCGCTGGTCAAGGCTGCCCACGGGCGCGTCAAGAAGGCCGGCTGAGTCGCTCCCGGTCGGTCCCGACGTCGATTCCCGACGTTCGCAGGGCCGCGCCGAGCCTCTCGAGGAGCGGATTGGCCCCGGGCCGCCGCTCCTCGTGTACTTTCCAGGGGTCCCGTTTCCCCCGCGGACCCGCTCGCCATGAACGATCCCACGATCCCCGCTCGCTTCGAAGTGCTCGACGAGATCGCCCACGGCGAGGGCGAGATCCTGCTGCGCGCGCGCGACACGCTGCTGCAGCGCGAGGTCGTCCTGCGCCGGCCAGCCCCCGAGCTGGCGCGCACGTGGCCCGACGCGAAGATGCGCGCGGCGGAGCTGCGCTCGGCGCGGGCACTCGCGCAGGTCGGCCACAAGGGCGTCGTCCGGTTGCTGGACGTGCTCGAGACGCCTGACGGCGCGCTGGTGGTGCTCGAGCCGGTCGCGGGCGAGTCGCTGGCCGAGATCGCGGCGCGGGAGGGACGGATCGACCCCGCGCGCATCCAGCAGATCGGGCGCGACCTCGCCGAGGCGTTGGGCGCCGTGCACGGACAGGGCGTCGTGCACCGCGGCGTGTCGGCCGCCAACGTGATCGTGCGCGCGGACGGGAGCCCGTGCCTCGCCGGCTTCGTGTTCGCCAAGTTCGTGGACCGCGATGCGCCGCAGTCGTCGATCCAGTTCCGCGACCGCTCCGACGCGGGAGCGCCCGTCGCGCTGCCGCCGCATCCCGCGCCCGAGCAGGTCGCGGGACAATCCGCGGACGCGCGCGCGGACTTGTTCGCGCTGGGCTGGGTGCTCTACGAAGCGCTGACCGGCAAGCCGCCGTACCCGCGCGACCGCGAACCCGAGACCTGGACCGACCCTGTCGATCCGACGAAGCTCGTGCCGGGCATGTCGAAGGCGCTGGGTCAGGCGCTGCTGCGCTGTCTGAAGCGCAATCCGGCGCAGCGCTTCGCCTCGGCGGCGGAGCTGGGTGCAGCGCTCGCGATCCCGGCCGCGGGGCCGGCGTCGGTCGGCGGTGCACCCGCGGAGAGCGCGCGTCCGTCGAAGTCGCGCCTCGCGCCCGTGCTGGCCGCCGGCGGAGTCCTCGCGGCCGGGATCGTCGCCGTGATCCTGATGCGCGGAGACGGACGCGGGGCCGCGGCGGCTTCCGGCCGCGGTCTGGCGCAGCCCGACGAGCCGGTCTCGAAGGCCGCGGGCGCGAACTACGGCGACAGCTTCACGAAGTCCTACGCGCTCCTGATCGGGATCCAGGACTACTCCGGCACGGGCTGGAAGGACCTGCCCAACGCCGAGAGCGACGTGCGCGCGCTGGAGTCCCAGCTCCTCGCCACGAAGGCGTGGGAGGGCTGGGACGTGAAGACGCTGACGAACAAGCAGGCGTCCAAGCGCGCGATCAAGGAGGCCTTGGCGGATCTCGCCGAGGCCACGCAGGACCCCGAGACCCGCGTGTTCCTGTACTACGCCGGGCACGGCGACAAGGACAAGTACAGCGACAGCGACGGCTTCATCGTCCCGGCCGACGCGCGCCCGATCGCGGACGACAAGTCGCGCGACTCGTACCTCCTGTACCAGGAGGGTTGGGACTTCTTCTTCAACCGCACGAAGGCCAAGCACGTCCTGCTCGCGCTCGACTGCTGCTACGGCGGCGGCGTCGAGCAGCGGCGCGGCGGGGGCGATCAGCCCACCGACAAGCTGCTGCGCCGCAAGGCGCACCTCGTGTTCGCGTCGAGCCTGAAGGACGAGTCGGCCTCGGATGGCGTGACGGGCGGGCACTCGCCGTTCGCGCAGGCGTTCCTCGACACGTTGAAGGACCCGACCCGCAGATCCGTGACCTCGTCGGACCTCTGCGCCGCGATCACGAACGCGCTGCGCGATTCGCCGACGCAGACGCCGAACCTGGGCTACCGCGCGAAGAGCGGCGGCGACGGCCAGTTCGTGTTCTTCACGCAGCGCCCGTGATCGCGCGCGCTCAGCGCACGAACCCGATCCCGATGCGCAGCGCGTCCGTGTACTGGTCGTAGGTGATCAGGCTCTCGCCGTAGCCGCTGAACCACTGGACCTGCAGGTACAGGTCGAAGTTCCCGTCGCCGAGCGCGCGGAGCGGATACGTGAGGTCGATCTGGATGCTGCCCTTGTCGCCGCCCGAACCGAGCCGGCCGATCGCCGCCGCCTGGAATCCGTCGGCCCACCCGGCGGACACGCGCAGGTCGCAGTTGCCGCGGTACTCGGCGATGTCGGGGTTGTCCTCGCGGTCCGGCAGGTAGGCGTAGATCTTGGGCGCGATCTGGCCCTCGAGCCCCTGGGCGTCGCCGAAGTGGAACACCGGCCGCACATAGTACGTGTTGATCGAGCGCGAGTCCTCGCCGTCGCGGCCGTTCGACTCGTGCTGGACGCCGAACTGCATGCCGGTCTGCGCGACGCCGGGGAGCTTCAGCCACTCGAGCTGCTCCTTCGACCAGGAGAGCTCGGGCTTGTAGTTCGTGTCGGTGAAGGGCCTCGAAGTGCCTTCGAGGTCCCACAGGCTGACCTGCGTGTACCCGAGGAAGATGCCGGACAGGAACGGCACCTCCGACGCCCACGGTCCCTCGGGGTTGAAGATCTGGTACTGGAAGCTGAACTGCATGCGCGCGTTCGGGCGATCCGTGCCGGCGATGAAGTACATCGGCTCGTACGCGCGGAAGCGCTGCAGCGCCGCCTCGGCGTAGCTGAACTGTGCCGGAGCCTGCGGCGCGGATTGCGCGTCCGGCGGCGAATCCCCAGCCGCGAGAGGCGGCACCACGACGGCTCCCTCGACCGGCTCGGGTGCCGTGACGTCCAGGACCGCCGGTGCCGCGGCGAGCCGCGCGAGTTGGAGCACGACGCGGCCCGAGATCTCGTCCGGCAGGTCGAGCGCGTACTCCACGAACACGCTCTCTCCGGGCGCGAGCGGCCGGGCCTTGTCCCAATCGACCCGGCGCGTCAGCGCGATGGCCGAGCGCGATTGCGGCGTGACGAGCTCCGCGTCGAGCTGCGTCGGCGGGACCAACTGGAGCGGCTGCGCGCCGCCGTTGCGGAAGTAGACGCCGACCGACACCACCGCCCCGGCCTTCACGGCCGTCGGCGGCGGCGCGAGGGACATGAGGGGACCGATGTCTCCGTCCTGCCCGAGCACGAACAACGCCGAGAGCAGAAGGGGCATCATCGCGGGGGGAGGATAGATGGAGTCCGCGGCGATGCAGCCCGCCGTCTCGGATCCACGGGCACGATTCCTCGGGGGGCCGAGCCCTGCGCGGATCCCGATGCAGCCGCCACCGCTCCCACGCGGCCGATTCCCCGAAGCTCGGTCTCGGCGGTACGCTGAGGCCATGAACGCGAACTTCCCCGGCGCTCGGAACGGACTGGGACTGCGCGCGGCACTCCGCTCGCGCGTGCTCGGGCTCGTCGCGGGCCAGGCGATCCTGGCGACCGCCGCCGCGGGAACCTGGTGGATGCTCTGGCAGATGCGATCCGTCCCCGGACCGGTGCTGCATCCGGTGGCGGTCCTCTGGCTCGGCGCCCACGCCGCGATCGTCGCCGGACTGCTGCGCGGCAAGTCCTGGTCGCTCTACGCGGCCGCGCTGGCGTGCCTCCCGTGCCTCGGCATCTGCGTGGCCGCCTTCGCGGCGGCGTACGAGCGCGGGCGCGTGTCCTACGGCCTCGTCGGTGCGAGCGTTCTCCTCGGCACCTACGCAGTCGGCCTGCTGAGCCGGCGCACGCGCGACGAATTGCGGGAGTGGCGCGCGTCGCGTGAGCAGCAGCACGCGCTCGCGTCGAGCACACGGATCGCCCTCCGAGGCGCAGGAGCCGGGACGTGGAACCGCGGTTCCTGAAGCGTTCGATCGCGGGCAGCGAGCGCCAGTACCTGCGCATGCGGCTCGTCAGCCTGACGATCGCGCAGTGCACGTTCGCGCTGATCACGCTCGCCCTCGGCTGGTCCGTGGCGCGGCGCGGGTTCGCCGGCGAGCCGATCGCGGGCTGGATGCCGTTCGTGCACGGAGTCACCGCGATCCTGCTCGCGCTGCACGCGACGGCGGTCGTCGGGTTCTGGATGGGGCGCATCTGGGGATGCCACGCGGCGTTCCTCGCGTGCAGTCCCTACCTCCTCGCGCTCGGCGGCGCCGCCATCGGCGCGTTCTTCTCGGGCCAGATCGAGCTGGGCTCGCCTGGCACCCTGCTCGCGCTGGCGGTGCCCCTCATCGGGGCCTGGATGGTCGGTGCGCACATCCTCTGGTACGAGAGCGCCGAGACGCGCGACGAGGTCGAGCGCTGGGGCCGCCGGCGGGCCGGAAGCGCGGCGACCGCCTGATCGCTCCGCGATCGGGCGTGCGGCCGCTAGGCTGCGGCGCTCGCGATGCGCTTCCTGAGCCGAGCCATGCCCGCCATCGCGGCGAACCAGCTGCGCCTGCGCATCCTCGGGCTGATGTTCGCGCAGTTCGTCTACGCGATCGTCACGCTGTCGATCGCGCTGCTCGTCGCCGACGACCCGCAGGCCGCAGCGAGCTGGCTCGAGGGGCTCTCGTCGCTCGTGATGCTCGTCGGCGCGATCCTCCTGACCCTGCACGCCGCCGCGATCGTCGGATTCTGGCTCGGACGCGCGTGGGCTCGACACGCGGCGTTCGCTGCGTGCTCTCCGTACTTGGTGGCCTTGGCCGGCTACTTCGTCGCGACGCTCGTCACGGGGCGCTACACGGAGAGCGTGGCGCCCCTGATCGGCTCGTTCCTGCTCGGCCTCTACATCCTGCGCTTCGAGAGCGCGGGGATGCGCGACGAGGTCGAGCGCTGGCGCCAGCTCCGTTCGCGCGGCTCCGACCCGGCCTGACCTCCGCCGTCAGATATGCAGCGCGCGCCCGTCGACCGCGAGCGCCGCTTCCTTGACGGCCTCGGACAAGGTCGGGTGCGCGTGGCACGTGCGCGCGACGTCCTCGCTCGACGCGCCGAACTCGATCGCCGCGACGAGCTCGGCGATCAGGTCGCCCGCGCGCGGTCCGATCACGTGCGCGCCCAGCACGCGGTCCGTCTCGGCGTGCGCCAGGATCTTGACCTTGCCGTCCGTCTGACCGAGCGCGCGCGCGCGTCCGTTGGCCATGAAGGGGAACGCGCCCTTCTTGAACGGAACGCCGGCCGCCTTCAGCTCCTCCTCGGTCTTGCCGACCGACGCGATCTCGGGCGCGGTGTACACGATGTTCGGGATCGCGTCGTAGTTCACGTGGCCGTGTCCCGTCGCGAGGAACTCGGCGCAGGCGACGCCCTCGTCCTCGGCCTTGTGCGCCAGCATCGGCCCGCGGATCAGGTCGCCGATCGCGAACACGCCCTTCGCGCTCGTCTGGAAGTGGTCGTCGACGGGCATGCGGCCGCGCGCATCGAGCGCGAGCCCGACGGTCTCGAGCCCGAGGTTCTCCGTGTACGGGATGCGGCCGACCGACAGCAGCACGCGGTCGCACTCGATCGGCTCCGCGCCGTCGACCGTGACGACCGCGCCCGCGCCCTTGCGCTTCGCGCCCGTGACGCGTGCGCCCAGGCGGAACGCGAAGCCCTGCTTCTTCAGGATCTTCAGCGCCTCGGCCGAGATCTCGGCGTCCATGCCGGGCAGGATGCGGTCGGCGTACTCGAGCACCGTGACCTTCGCGCCCAGGCGCAGCCACACCGAGCCCATCTCGAGCCCGATCGCGCCGGCGCCGATGACGACGAGGTGCTTCGGCACGGCGCTCCACGACAGCGCCTCCGTGCTCGTCCCGATCACGTCGCCGTCCACCTCGACGCCCTTGAGCGGCGCCGAGATGCTGCCGGTCGCGAGGATGACGTGCTTCGCCTCGAGCTCGACCCTCTCCGCGCCCTCGACGACGACCTTGCCCGGACCCGCGAGTCGTCCGTGTCCGAGGTAGCGCGCGATCTTGTTCTTCTTGAAGAGGAAGTCGACGCCACCCGTGTTGGCCTTCACGACCTCGTCCTTGCGCTTCATCATCGCCGCGAGGTCGGCGCGCACGCTCTCGAACAGCACGCCGTGTCGCGCGAAACCGTCCTTGGCCTCGTGGTAGAGGTCGCTCGATTCGAGCATCGCCTTGCTCGGGATGCAGCCGATGCGCAGGCACGTGCCGCCCAGCGCCTTCTCCTTCTCGACGCAGCCGACGGAGAGGCCGAGTTGCGCCGCGCGGATGGCGGCGACGTAACCGCCGGGGCCGGCGCCGAGGATGACGACGTCGTGTTGGGGCATGGGGGATCTCTCGGGTGCTCGCGGCCGGGTTTCGGGCGCGGCATCCTACGCAGAGTGCGCGGCGACTGCGACCAGGCCCGCACGGCATCGGCTCGGCGATCGGTAGCGGCCTCGACCGCAGCCTGTGGCGGGGAGGATGCACTCCCGCTCATCCAAGGACGGGGTCGAGCCCGTCGTCGCGAGTGACGCTCGAGTGTCCGAGCTGTGCGCGGCGAGCGCGGCGGGACGGAGACGGACTCCGTCCTGCCATGCAGTCGCCTACCGGCGTTCCGACCCGACAGCCGATGCCGCGTTCAAGAGCCCGACCGACCCCGAATCGTGGATCCGCTGACCGAGCCAGAGCATCTCCGCGAACGCATCCCGCGTTTCGGGGTGTTCCGCCTGGGAGAACCCCGCGACGAGCATCTCCTGCGAGCCGTCGTCCCGGGACTTGCCCCGGATGGTCTCCGCCCAGCCGAAGGGGCGCGGGCCTGGATCGTACGACTCTCCGGCCGGGAGCACGATCGTCTGGTATTGGCCGCTCTTCAGCATCGCCGTGGCGATCTCTTGGCAACGTTGGTGGAGGTGCGTTTCGAGCCTGATTCGCGCGCCTACCAGAGTATCCGGCTCAGCGCGCGCGTACTTCTCTTCGAAGCTGACGATGGGAGGCTGAGCTGGAGCTGGTGCGAGACTCGGAACAGCCTCTGCCTCCGCCAGGTCCAACCTGGGCTGTGGCCCCGAAGGGCGCTCCAGATCGACAGTCGGCGTGACCCGATCCGCTTGCGATGCGACGTCCGAGTGGTTCGGAGTGATCGCGTCGGGAGCAGCACGCCTCGAATCGAAGAGCCATGCCGTAACGGCCAGTCCGATTCCGATGACCCCGACCGAGAGTGCGAGCGTGCGTGTTTTCATCGCTGGCACCGCCCGCAGACGAACGGGACGATGGCCCAGTCCGCGCCTGTGGCGGGACAGGAGACCACGACCTTCTGAGAACCGGGCTGATGCGGATCACAGTTGGGGTTGGCCGATCCAATCCGATCCGCGAGCTTCATGAGATTGTCTCCTTGTCGAGAGGTACCGCAGAGAGGAGCGGAAGTAACTCTCCCCCCGGGACAGGAGAGCATGCTCCCGCCCACGGCACATCCGCAATGGCCCGTCCCCGGCCTGCTTGTGCTCCGTGCAGCGTGCAGGGCGGGTAGAGCTCGCCCCCTCCTGCGCATTCGACCATCTTGAGTGAGCCCGGCAACCGCGCCTTGCGGAAAGCGCTGTGAACACTGTCCCAGGCCCAAGGAGCCGCCGGCGGTCGCCGCGTGGACGACCGCCGGACCTCGAGCCTCGTCTCCGGTCAGCTCACGCCGGCAGCGCGAGCCCCGGCACAGTCACGGCAGCCACGAGATCTGGAACCCGTTCGTCAGGTTGAACGTGCTCGACGTGCAGAACGCGGCCGCGTTGCGGTACCAGGTCTGGTAGTAGCGCGTGCCGGGAGACACGACGCCGCCGCGCACGTGGACCGAGGGATCGCCGCCCGTCGGATAGCTCGAGCTGCCGCCGGAGTTCGTCTTCGTCCCGAGCCGGATCACACTGCCTGCCGCGCAGCGGAATCCGTCGCCGAAGACCGTGCCGATTCCGAAACCCGACGTCGCCGTGCCCTGGAAGTAGAGGCACGAGCCGGACGTGCCCATCTGCGTGCCGCTCAGGAGGACCGTGTCGGCCGAGATGCGCGGCGTGCCGCTGGCGACGAGCCGGCCCGACTGCACGAACGAGTTCGTGCATCCGCCCGCCGTTCCGAGCGGCGCGTTGTTGCCGCACGGACAGGCGTTGGCCGCGCCGTCGCCCCAGCAGAACGACGCGCCCGTCGAGCACGACGTGCGCAGCGTGAAGACCGAGCGCGGCGTGCCGGGGTAGTTCGCGACGCGGATCAGGACCTGCTGGCCGGGCACGACCGGCAAGTTGACGTTCGAGTCGCGGCGGATGCCCTGGTCGAGCGTTCCGCACAGGTAGCTGTCGTCGTTGCACGCCAGCTGGTTGCCGGCCGATCCCGGACAGGCCGAGTGCAGCGACACGACGGTGTCGACGCCCGAGTCGAGGCCACCCGTGTCGTGCGTCCCGCACGTCGTCACCTCGAGCGTGCCCGTGCACGCCGCGGTGTACAGGTACCAGACGTCCGATTCGTTCGCGCCGACGCACGCGTCCGATCCGTCGAGCGTCCCGCCGGCCAGCGTTCCGTTGAACGTACCGTTGCCGATCGGCGTCGCGCCCGAGCAGTCGTCGTTGGCCGGTCGGACCCCGACGTTCAGCAGGAAGGGCTTGCGGCCCTGGAACGCGCTGTAGCGCGAGACGCGGATGTAGACGACCTGGCCGGCCGTCACGTTCGCCGACGCGAACGAGTCCCGGATGATGCTCGTGTCCGTCGTGCACGCACCGAAGTTGTCGTCGTTGCAGGCCAGTTGGTTGCCCGCGCTGACCGGGCAGCCCGAGTGCAGCGAGAGCACGGTGTCGGGGCCGGTGTCGATGCCGAACAGGTCGTGCGTGCCGCACGTCGAGACCTCGAGGGTCCCGGCGGTCGGCGCGACGAAGCGGTAGTGGAGGTCGGGCTCCTCGTCGTGCGGGCAGCCCGAGGCCCCGTCGGTCGCGAGGAGGCCCTGGAAGCTGCCGACGCGCGTGCCCGTGCCGATCGTGAGCGCGTTCGAGCACAGACCGTTGGCGGCGTCCGGTCCGGAGACGTGCAGCACGTACGGCCCGGTCAGGTTGTTGAACCCCGAGACGCGGACCAGGTACGTGGCGCCCGGCGTCGGCGCGAACTCGACGAACGACTGCAGGCTGAAGTACGGCGACGGTGCGTCGTCGTTGCAGAAGAGCTCGGTCGTGCCGGATGCGTCGAACACGGTGAGGACCGTGTCGTACAGCGAACCGAACGTGCTCAGCGTCACCGTCTCGCCCGAGTAGGGGGTGTAGCGGTACCACACGTCCGGGCTCGCGGAGCTCGCGCCGCACGTGCCCGTGCCGTCGTTCGTCGCGCTCGCCGTCGTGCCGTAGTAGTCGCCGGGCCCACCGTCCATCGCAGAAGCACGCGCGTCGTTGATCGGCGCGCGGCTGGCCGGACCGGTGAGCGTCAGGCCCAGGGCGCCCGTCGCGCCACCGTAGCCCGAGACGCGGATCCAGTACGTCTCGCCGCCGGTCACGTTCGCGCTCGTGCTCGACTGGAGCCCCGAGCCGCCGCACGCGTCGTCGTTGCACGCGATCTGGTTCGACGTGGTCCCGGGAGCGGCGGTGTGAACCGACAGGATCGTGTCGAACGTCGTCGCCGCGTCGCACGTCGTGACGGTCAGCAGCCCGCTCGTCGCCGGGCGGTAGAAGTACCAGACGTCGTTGAAGCCCAGGTTGCCGCCGAAGCCGCAGCCGCTGGATCCGTCGGTCGACGAGCCGATGTTCGAGTCGAAGACCACAGCACCCGGGCCGACTTCCATCGCGTAGGCCGCGTCGTCGTTGTAGACGCTGTCGCCGAGGCAGCCGTTGTTCGCGTCGCGCCACGCGTCGATCTCGCCGACGCTGGTGGGGCCGAAGCGCAGCGGGCACGGACGGTACGTCGGGTTCATCGTGTACGGCGGCGAGCTGCAGGTGCAGTGGTTCGCGCCCCAGTTGTGTCCGAACTCGTGCGCGACGACGTTCGCGTAGCAACCGATGCCCGACACGCCGCCGAACAGGTTGAACGAGAGCGACGAGAGCCCGTACGAGTTGAACGGGTCCGCGCAGGTCACGCCGACGTAGGCCAAGCCCGCGCCGCCGTGCCGCCCCGTCAGGAGGTGCGCGAGGTCGCGCGTGACGCCGCCCATCGACGCGTTCCAATGGTTCTGGAACGCGGTCAAGAGCTGGTTCGTGTTGGCCGACGCCGCGTAACCGGCCGGCTCGCTGCCCAGCGACGTGCGCACGACCGTGAACGTCAGCCGGTGACGGATGTGCAGTTCGCGCTCGTACTGCAGATTGGCGATGTTGACCGTGAGCGCGCCGATGTCCGAGGCGAGGGACAGGCTCGATCCGAACGTCTGGTAGAAGGGGAAGTCGATGTCGAGCGCGACCTCGGCCAGGCACAGGTCGCCCGCGCATCCCGGCGTCCAGCCGTAGGACGGCGGGACGAGGACGCCGCGCCGCATCGTGTCGTCGACGCCGCACGTGACGTCGCAGCACGGGACGGTGTTCGCCGTGTCGAACGCGATGAAGGCCGTGCGGTCGTTGCGCGCGAAGGCCTCGAAATCCGGTTGGATCTCGATCTGCCGTCCGTCGGCGAGCAGCACGACGGCCTGCATGCCGGAGACGAGCGTCGCGCCGGCGACGGTGGCTTCCTTGTCGTCGCGCACCGTGCCGCGGAACGTGTGGATCGGCCCGGGCTCGACGTCGATCGTCGCGCCGCCGTCACGCGCCTCGACGAGCCGATAGTCCGACGAGCGCACGTCGAACATGTGCAGGTCGAGATCGTGCTCGACGCCGTCCCACGGGACGCGGATCGTGAAGGGCGCCTCGGGCGTGCTCGGGATCTGCAAGCGTACGCGCTCGAAGACGAGGACTTCGCTCTTCTGGTGCTGCAGGTGCAGCGGCACGATCTCTTGCGTGGAGAGCGGTGCCCGCGAGGGAGCTTTGGAGTCTCGCGATTGAGCGCTCGCGACGGACATGTCGCCGAGCAGGACCAGCACGCAACACGCGCCGAGCGAGGAGATGGGGGAGGCCATGGGACTCGATTCCTTTGGAACGAAGGATCGGAGAGCGGCTCGAAGCAGGAAACGCCGTGCACGCCCGGAGCGAGCGCGATCGGCTCGTCCGGCGGTCAGCCTAGCCCTCCCTCCGGATCCGTGGGGCAGCGAAGCTCGCGCGCGGCAATCGGGCCGCGGTCTCGCTGCCGGGACCGTCCGGCGCACGGGTCAATCCCGATCGCTCGGACCCGCTGCGCGCGAGGGCGCGTAGGTGAAGAGATCCCCAGGCGTGTAGGCACTCTCGGCCCGGCGGTTCAGCGCGCGCACGACCTTGCCCATCGCGTTGGCGGTCAGCCGCCGGCCCTTGACCGCGCGCGCGACCATCTTGTGCGTCAACTGCTCGTCCGACGCCTCGACGAGATCGGTCGCGCCGAGCCCGAGCCGCGCGAGGACCTCCCGGATCGGCTGCGTGCCGAGATCGCGCTCCGTGCTCATGCGCCCACTCTACGGATCACACGCTGCGGTGCGCCAAGCCCCCCCGGGTCCTGGGCGATCCGGGCTCGGATCCATCACCGCCGGAAACGAAGCCGCTCGGTCGGCGCGTGCGCCTCCCGAGCGGCTCGTCGAGGCCTCGCGGCCCGCTTTCACATCCGCGGAGCCGGGCCCAGGTCGAACCGGTCGAGGTTCATGACCTTGGTCCATGCCGCGACGAAGTCCGCGACGAACTTCGCCTGGGCACCCTCGGACGCATACACCTCGGCGACGGCGCGCAACTGCGAGTTCGAGCCGAAGACGAGGTCGACGGACGTGCCCTTCCACTTGGCCTGACCGCTCTTGCGATCACGGCCCTCGTAGGCATCGCCGCCGGCCGCCGACTTCTGCCACGCCGTCCCGTTGTCGAGCAGGTTGACGAAGAAGTCGTTGGTCAGCGTCTCGGGCCGCTTCGTGAACACGCCCAGGTCGGAGTTCGCGAAGTTCGCGTTCAGCACGCGCAATCCGCCGACGAGCACGGTCATCTCGGGCGCGCTCAACGTGAGCTGTTGCGCACGGTCGACGAGCAGCTCCGGCGCCGGGCGATCGCTCGAGTGTCCCGCGTAGTTGCGGAACCCGTCCGCCGTCGGCTCGAGCACGGCGAACGACGCGACGTCGGTCATCGCCTGCGTCGCGTCCGTGCGGCCGGGCGAGAAGGGGACCGTCACCGGCTGACCCGCACGTTTCGCGGCTTCCTCGACGCCCGCGCATCCGGCCAGCACGACGAGGTCGGCCAGCGAGATCTTCTTGCCGCCCGTGGCACCCGCGTCGAATTCCTTGCGGACCTTCTCGAGCACGTCGAGCGTCTTCGCCAGCTCGGCCGGTTCGTTGACCTCCCAGTCCTTCTGCGGAGCGAGGCGGATGCGCGCGCCGTTCGCGCCGCCGCGCATGTCCGAGCCGCGGTACGTCGACGCCGACGCCCACGCGGTCGACACGAGCTGCGAGACGGACAGGCCGGAGGCGAGCACCTTGCGCTTCAGGTCGGCGACGTCCTTCTCGTCGACCAGCGGGTGATCGACGGCCGGCACCGGGTCCTGCCACAGCTGCTCCGCCGGCACGAGCGGCCCGAGCAGCCGCGCGCGCGGACCCATGTCGCGGTGCGTGAGCTTGAACCACGCGCGTGCGAACGCGGCCTCGAACTCCTTGGGGTTGTCGCGGAAGCGCTCCGAGATCTTGCGGTAGGCCGGATCTCGCGCCAGCGCGAGGTCCGTCGTGAGCATCATCGGCTGGTGCTTCTTCGTCGGATCGTGCGCGTCAGGCACCGTCTTGCCGGCGTCGCCCTTCGGCTTCCACTGTTGCGCACCGGCGGGGCTCTTCGTGAGCTCCCACTCGAACGCGAAGAGGTTCTTGAAGTAGTCGTGCGACCACTCGACCGGCGTGAACGTCCAGGCTCCCTCGAGCCCGCTCGTGATCGTGTCGCCGCCGTTCCCCGTGCCGTACGAGTTCTTCCAGCCGAGCCCTTGCTGCTCGATCGATGCGCCTTCCGGCTCGGGCCCGACGTACTTGCGCGGATCGGCGGCGCCGTGGACCTTGCCCAGCGTGTGTCCGCCGGCGATCAGCGCGACGGTCTCCTCGTCGTTCATCGCCATGCGACCGAAGGTCGTGCGGATGTCCTTCGCCGCGAGCAGCGGATCCGGATTGCCGTTCGGTCCCTCGGGGTTCACGTAGATCAGGCCCATCTGCGACGCGGCCAGCGGATTCGAGAGCTCGCGCTTGTCGGAGAAGCGCTTGTCGCCCAGCCATTCGCTCTCGGGTCCCCAGAAGACGTCCTTCTGAGGCTCGAAGACGTCGACGCGACCGCCGGCGAAGCCGAACGTCTGGAAGCCCATCGACTCGAGCGCGACGTTGCCCGTCAGGACCATCAGGTCGGCCCACGAGATCTTGTCGCCGTACTTCTGCTTGATCGGCCAGAGCAGTCGGCGCGCCTTGTCCAGGTTCGCGTTGTCGGGCCAGCTGTTGAGCGGCGCGAAGCGGATCGTGCCGTCGGCCGAACCGCCGCGGCCGTCCGAGACGCGGTACGTGCCCGCGCTGTGCCACGCCAGGCGGATGAACAGCGGTCCGTAGTTCCCGTAGTCGGCCGGCCACCAGTCCTGCGACGTCGTGAGCATCGACGCGATGTCCTTCTTGAGGGCCATCAGGTCGAGCTTCTTGAACTCGGTCGCGTAGTCGAAGTCCTTGCCCAGCGGATTCGCCGCGGGCGAGTTCTGGTGGAGGACGTCCAGGTTGAGCTGGTCCGGCCACCAGTCTCCGATCGACATGGCGCCGGCCGCCGTCGGGCGGTAGCTCGCCTTCGTGGCGGCGCCCGCGCCCATCACCGGGCACTTGGCGGCGGCGTCCTCGACACCCACGGTGGAGTCGTCCACGGAGGCGCTGCCGTCGCCGACGGTCTCGTTGCGGCTCGTCGCGGCGCAGGCGCTCGCGCCCGCCACGAGGAGGAGCATCCACGCCACGTCACGGCCTCGGATTCCGCGCAGTTCTCGGAAGTGACCCCCTCCGCTCGCCGCGGAGGGCTTGCTGTCGATTGCGATGTGTGACACGAGGGACCTTCTGTTCTTCACTGGGGTTTGTGGTGGGAGCGAAGTGCGGATTCGTGCGGTAGCGCCGAGGCCTTCGCGGGGCTCAGCGCGCTTGTTTCAGTTCCTGGGCGCGACAGGCAGGGCCAGCCTCCCAGTAGACGACTCCTGCCGTGTGGATCACTTGGCCACAGTTCGCAGGCGCGGAGAGGCAGGATGCGGATCCCGCCGCGCAGGACGCCCTGGCGACCGCGCCGAAGCGCGGATCCTCGGGGCGGAGCTCGTGGGCGAACCGGTGCATCCTGCGGGCAATCTAGCGGTGATTGGACCCGGGGCTGATTCAGACTCCCTATGGGCGCGATCGATGGCGCCGAGACCGCGACGGACTCGTCGAATTCGCGGGCCCCGAGCGCGCGCTGCGCCGCGAGCACCCAGGCCGTGAGGCCTGCCGACAGCGCCGCCCCTCCCTTCTCCCGGCGGTCCTCTCAGCGGTAGCGAGCGGCATCCAGCGCGCGGAACGTCGCCGGGTCGGTCGTGCCGTCGGCCATGCGCTCGAGCTGAGCACCCACGGTCGTGGTCGCCGTCGAATCGGGGACGGTCACCGTGGCCAGGAAGGGCTCGCAGGTGAGGCGGATCGCGAGCTCGCGCGCCGGCACGCCTTCGATCTGCACGAGCCCGTCCGCGCGGACGTTCGATGCGAGGGCGACCTCGGGGAACTTCGGGACCTCCGCCGGCGGCCGGAGCTCCTCGTCGGCGCGGCGCTCGCGATCGTCCCGGGTGCTGGTGCCGAACTTGCGGCCGCCGAACGCCGCACCCACTCCGATCACGGTGCCCGCGCGCGTCGGCGTCGAGAACTCGCCGCGGCCGAAGAACTGCGTGCCCTCGAAGACCGCGAATCGCCAGACGAGCTCACGGGCCTCCTCGACGCCCTCGAAGGAAACGATGTCCGTCTCGTCGTTCGAAGCGAGGTCGAGCACGTTCGCGCCCCAAGCGGCGGCGAGCGAGACGCGGTCGACGTCGATCAGGTCCACGAGCACGTCGCGCAGCACCGGCGCGCGCAACTCGACGCGCAGTCGCTCCCCCTCGGACAACACCGCGAGGAGCGGCGCGCCGTCGCTGTGTCCGCGATCGTCCGTGAGCCGCAGGGCGTAGGTGCCGCTGCCGAGCCCGGTGAACTCGAAGTTGCCACCCGGACCGACGGGAACGCGCGTGAACGCAGCCGCGAACCCGCAGTGCGTGCAGGGAGTCGTACGGTTCCAGCCGTCGGCCCTCCGCACATCGCGCTGTCCGCCCGCGCCCGTCGAAGCCCCGAGCTCCGCGCAGCGATCGCACGGATGGCGGCCGGACCCGGTGAGCTCCGCGTGCATCGCGAGCGCGGAGCCGATCGCGAGTCCGACGATGCTCGCGCTGCCGCGCCGCAACTCGGCGGTCAGGCCGACCTCCGCGCCGGCATCCACACGGACGACGTCGAGCTCGACCGGCTCGTATCCCGGCACGAGGACGAGCGGCGAGTACGCGCCCGGCGTGAGCGACAGAGCGACCTCGGCCTGGCCGGGGCCGACGGTGCGATCGGCGATGCGCTCCGCGTTCGCCGCGCGCACGCGCACACGATCGAGCTCCTCGCGCGTGACGGCGTCGACGGCTCGCACCACGAGCCGGCCGGACATCGTTCGAGCAGCCTTCGCGCTCGCTCGCGGCACTCGCGTGTCGTCCTCGACGGAGGTCGACGCGGCCGCGGAGCGCGCGCTCGCCGCCGGTTCCTCGACGAGACGCGGATGCGCCGCCGTATCCGCCGCGTCCAGTTCGACGGCCGGCTCGCTCGAACTGGACGACGCGGCCCTGCGCTCGACCTCGACCGCCGAGGACGGCGGAGGATCGGGGACCAGGATCCACGCGCCGGCAGTGACGAGCAGCGCCGCGACCACGAGCGCGGCGCGGCGCGCGCTGCGGGTTCGCTCGAGTCCGCTCGGCACCTGTCCCATCCCGCCCTCATGATCGGGGCGGGGCGGAACGCTGCCAAGCGGACGCCTAGTGCCCCGCGGGGATGTCCGCCTCGACGAGCTGGGCGAGCATCCCGAGCGACTCCTGCCAGCCGAGGTAACAGGCCTCGGCCGGGATCACGGCGGGCACGCCCTCCTGGACGATCGAGACGTCGGTCCCCATCGAGACCTTCCTGAACGTGACCGTCACGGTCATCTCGCCGGGGAGGTTCGCGTCCTCGAACTTGTCCGTGTAGCGCAGACGCTCGCCCGGGACCATCTCGACGAACTTGCCGCCGAACGAGTGCGAGCCGCCGTTCGCGAAGTTCGTGAACGACATGCGGTAACCGCCGCCGACGCGCGCATCCATCGAGTGGATCGCCCCGGTGAATCCGTGCGGCGGCAGCCACTTGCACATCGCGCCCGGATCGATGAACGCGCGGTAGACGCGCTCGGGCGGCGCCTTGAGGACGCGGTGGAGGCGGATCGTGTGCGTGGCGTTGGTCATGTCGTGCCCTGGGCGGAAGGTCGCGGTAGCGCGGAACGCGGGAGGCTATCTCCGATCGGTTGTCGTGCGCAACGCCGCGCGTGCTCACCCTGGCGAGCCCGTCTCGACTTGAACGACGGTCACGCGATCGCCTTCGAACCAGAATCGGACGAGGACCGAGGTCTCGGAATCGAGCGCGCGGACCGCGTAGGTCACCGTGCGATTGCCCATGCTCCCTCGGAACGAGTGCGGCGAGCCGTAGGCCTGCAACGTGTCCTCCAAAGTCCACAATCCATGCGAGCGCGTCAGCTCTTCACTGGCCGCCTGACTCCATTTCTCGAAGCCTGCTCCGTCCGTGAATCCGTCGATCGCATTCCATTCGAACCGGATCGACTCGCGAGCGAGGCGCTCCAGGAGCTGCGGATCCACCGGCGAACGCGCGGCCTGCGCCGAGAGATTCGTCCTGGCCTCGAGACGCGCGATGGCCGCATCCAACCGCGCGATGTCCGCGCGAGGCTCGGCTTCCGGTGCGGATGCTGCCGTGACCGGCATGCGCGATGTGGTCGCGACCTTCGCCTGCCGCACTTCCTCGCGCAAGGCGGCGAGCTCCGACAGGATGGTCGAAACCCAGTCCGGATCGCGCCGGCTCTCCTCGGCAATCGGCTGGGCCGGCAACTTCGGCTCGCCGCCCGCGCGCAGACTCCCGAGCAGGTAGCCGGCGGTGCCGACGATCGTCACCACCAGGAGCCCGAGGAAGATCGATCCGGGCCGCGGGCGATGACGCACTTCAGGGAGCTCGTGCATTGGAGGCTCGGAGCGGACGCGGGGAAGCGCGCGTGCCGGCCCAAGCGTAGCGTCGGGCGGGCGTCTTGCTCGCGCGCGCGAGCGGTGCATGGGACGTCGCGGGCGATCACGCTCGCGTGTCGAGATCGCCGGAGCGGGGCGCGCGCTGACTCGGCTGTCGCGGACTAGGCCGGAATCCGTCGCTTCTGCGGATCCTCCCCGGAACCCGATCCGCTCAGAACGAGTGGGGGGTGCCGCGCGCCGCGCGTGCCGACGTCATCCCTCGAACACGCTTGCGGAAGGCGTCGTCTCGGGGCGTGTAGTGCGCGCGGAAGGGCTGGACGGTCGCGTTCGGCACTCCATGCAGGGCCGAGAGATCTCCGTCCATGACATCTACATGGACGAGGCTCACGTCACGGAGGTTCGGAAGATCAGTCATGAACGCGATGCTGGGCATGCGCGCGCGTGTGCTCACCCACAAGATCTCGAGCCGGCTCAGCCTCGCCAGCACGTTCGAATCCACCGCGCGGTTGCAGTCGTCGATCGTGAGCTGGCGCAGTGCGGGCAGATGCATCAGCGCGCCGACGTCCTCCAACTTCGGCAAACGCACGACGCGCAGGTGTTCGAGGCGCGGGAGGCGCTGCACACCCTCAAGCGAGCGCAGGCTCCCAACGCAGACGTGGATCGTGCGCAACCGTTCCCACGCCGGCAGGCCGTCCAGTGTCCCGCTGCAAGGCGAGCAGTGGAACAGCCCGATCGATGCGAGCTGCGATCCGACGCCGGGCGGCAACGTTCCGGACTTCACGCTGTACGCGAGCTCACGCAGCCCGATCAGCGGACGCAGGTCGAGCGCGTGCGGGGAGTTCGCAGTGAACAGCGATTCGAGGCTCGTCAGCTCGCCGAGCACGGCTACGTCCGTGGTCGGATGCATCTCTCCGAGATGGAGTCGTCGAATACCGGGGATCTCCCGCAGGAATCTCAAGTCGGTGAAGCGTCCACGTAGGAAGACGTCGTCACAACCAGACCGGAGCACCGCGCTGAGGCATTCGTCGAGCCGGTTTCCGTCGATCGGCATCGACGGGTTCCGGGGCACTTGCGACACGTCAGACCTCGAGCAGCATCCGCGCCGGGTTCTCCATGCACTCCTTCACGCGCTTCAGGAACGTCACGGCTTCGCGGCCGTCCACGAGGCGGTGGTCATACGTCAGCGCCACGTACATCATCGGCCTGATCACGACCTGACCGTCGCGCGCGACCGGGCGATCCTGGATCGCGTGCAGGCCGAGGATGCCCGACTGCGGCGGGTTCACGATCGGCGTGCTGAGCAGCGAGCCGTAGATCCCGCCGTTGCTGATCGTGAACGTGCCGCCCGAGAGCTCCTCGAGCGTCAGCTTGTTCGACTGCGCGCGCGTCGCGAGCTCGGCGATGCCGGCCTCGATCTGCGCGAAGCTCAGGCGCTCGGCGTTGCGCAGCACCGGGACCACGAGGCCCTTGCCGCCGCCGACCGCCACGCCGATGTCGTAGTAGTTGTGGTAGACGACCGCGTCGCCGCGCATCTCGGCGTTCACGCCGGGCACGAGCTTGAGCGCGTCGATCGTGGCCTTCACGAAGAAGGACATGAAGCCCAGCTTCGCGCCGTGCTTCTGCTGGAACGAGTCCTTGTGCTCGGTGCGCAGCGCCATCACGGCGCTCATGTCGATCTCATTGAACGTCGTCAGCAGCGCGGCGTTCGTCTTGGCTTCGACGAGGCGCTCGGCGATGCGGCGGCGCAGCGGCGTCAGCGGCACGATCTCCTCCTCGCGCGCGCCGCCGTTCGAGCGCGGGCTGGCGGGAGCGGACGGAGCAGCAGGGGCCGCCTTCGGCGCGCTCGCCGCGCGCTGCACGTCCTCCTTGAGCATGCGTCCGCCCGGACCGGTCGGCGTCACGCTGCCGGCGTCGACGCCGCTCGTCGCGAGCGCGCGCGCCGCGGCCGGCATCACGACCGTCTCGCGCGTCGCGGCGGCCTTCGCGGGAGCGGCGGCGGCCGCGGCGGGTGCGGCGGCGGGCGCAGCCGACGGAGCCGCGGCGACCGCGCCGGCTTCCATGTAGCCGATCACCTCGCCGACGGTCGCCTTCTCGCCCTTCTTCTTCAGGACGCGCGTCACCTTGCCCGCGACCGGCGCGGGCAGCTCGACCGTCACCTTGTCCGTCTCGATCACGACGAGCGCGGCGTCCTTGCCCGCGCTCTGGCCTTCGCCGACGAGCCAGTCGCCGATCTGGACCTCGGTGATCGATTCGCCGACGGAGGGGACCTTGAGTTCGGATGCGGCCATGCTGCGTTCCTTCGAGTGCGGGATCACGCGCGCCCGAAGGCGCGGTCGAGGACTTCTTGCTGTTCGACCTTGTGGCTCGTCGGCGAGCCGGTCGCGGGCGACGCGGCGGCGGCACGCGTCGACGAGGAGAACGGGTGGCCGGCGATCTTCGCGCCGAAGCGCACGAGCAGGTGGTGCCACGCGCCCATGTTGGCCGGCTCCTCCTGCACCCAGATCACGGGCACGTCCTTGCCGTAGGGAGCGAGCGCCGCCTCCACGTCGCGTTCCTGCAGCGGGTGGAGCTGTTCGAGCCGCAGGATGGCGACGTCGTTCGCCCCGAGCTTCTCGCGCTGGTCCTCGAGGTCGTAGTAGACCTTGCCGGTGCACAGGAGCACGCGCGTCACCTTCGCGCGCGTCTTCGCTCCCTGCGGCGGCACGTCGGCCAGGATGCGGTGGAAGCGGCCCTCGCTGAGCTCGTCCAGCGTCGACACCGCGCGCGGGTGGCGCAGCAGGCTCTTCGGCGACATGACCACGAGCGGCTTGCGCCACGGACGCAAGACCTGGCGGCGCAGCATGTGGAAGAGCTGCGCCGGCGTCGTGACGTTCGCGACCTGGATGTTGTCGTCGGCGCACATCTGCAGGAAGCGCTCGAGGCGCGCGCTGGAGTGCTCGGGACCCTGTCCCTCGAACGCGTGCGGCAGGAGCAGGACGAGGCCCGACAGGCGCTTCCACTTCTCCTCGGCGCTGACGAGGAACTGGTCGACGATGACCTGCGCCGCGTTGACGAAGTCGCCGAACTGCGCTTCCCACAGCACGAGCGCCTCGGGGTAGTCGAGCGTGAAGCCGTACTCGAACCCCATGACGCCCGTCTCGGAGAGCGGGCTGTTCCAGATCTCGATCGGCGCCTGCGCCGGATCGACGTGCGCGAGCGGCATGTAGCGGCGGCCGTTCACGACGTCGTGCAGCACCGTGTGGCGGTGGCTGAACGTGCCGCGCTCGCAGTCCTGGCCGGACAGGCGCACGCGCGCGCCCTGCACGGCGAGCGTCGCGAACGCGGCCGCTTCGCCGGCGGCCCAGTCGAGCGGCTTCTCGCCGCGCGCCATCTCCGCGCGCCGCTCGAGGATCGTGACGAGCTTCGGGTGGACCGTGAAGCCGTCGGGGACGCGCGTCGTCGCCGCGAGCAGTTCCTGAAGACGCCCCTTGGGGAACACGGTCGGCGCGTCGGGCACGTCGGCATCCTTGCCGCCCTTGTAGTTCGCCCACACGGGCCCGAGGCCGGCGCTCTGGTAGACGTAGTCCTTCGACTTCGAGACGTCGAGTTCCTTCTCGAGGCGCGCGCGGCACTGTTCCTCGATCCCGTCGGCATCGGCGCGCGTGAGGCCGCCGAGCTGCAGCAGGTGGTCGAGGTAGCCCTCGCGCACGTTCTTGCGCGCGCGGATCGTCTCGTACATGCGCGGCTGCGTGAAGCTCGGCTCGTCGCCCTCGTTGTGGCCGCGGCGGCGGTAGCCGTACATGTCGATGACGACGTCGCCCTTCCACTCGCGGCGGAAGTCCATCGCGAGGCGGATGACCTGCGCGACGGCCTCGGGGTCCTCGCCGTTCACGTGGAAGATCGGGCACTGCAGCATGCGCGCGACGTCGGTGCAGTACGTCGTGCTGCGCGCGTCCTGCGGATCGGTCGTGAAGCCGACCTGGTTGTTCACGATGACGTGCACCGTGCCGCCCGTGCCGTAGCCGGGCAGTTGCGACATGTTCAGCGTCTCCTGCACGACGCCCTGGCCGGCGAAGGCCGCGTCGCCGTGGATCAGGAGCGCCATGGCGGCCAGCTCCTCGCCGCCGGCGCCGTCCTTCGCGCGCGCGCGGTCGCGCCGGGCGCGTGCGCGGCCCACCGCGACCGGGTCGACGAACTCGAGGTGGCTCGGGTTGAAGCACATCGAGAGCTGCACCTTCGCGCCGGTCGAGGTCACGTACTCGCTGGCGTGGCCCAGGTGGTACTTCACGTCGCCGCCCATGCGGTACAGCGTGTGGTCGACGTCGGCGAACTCGCGGAAGATCTGCCGCGCGCCCTTGCCCATCACGTTCGCGAGCACGTTCAGGCGCCCGCGGTGCGCCATGCCGATCACGATGTCGGTGACGCCGTGCTCACCGGCCTTCTCGATGGCCAGGTCGAGCAGCGGGATCAGGCTCTCGGACCCTTCGAGCGAGAAGCTCTTCGCGCCCAGGAACTTCTTCTGGATGAACTCCTCGAAGAGCGTCGCGTCGGTCAATCGCGTCAGGATGCGCGTCTGCTCCGCGCGGCCGAGCTCGACGCGGTTCGTCGAGGCCTCCATGCGCTCCTGCAGCCAGTGCTTCCGCGCGCGGTCGTCGATGTGCATGAACTGCACGCCGATCGAGCGGCAGTAGGTGTTGCGCAGCTTCTCGAGGATCTGCCGCAGCGTCATGGTCGACGCGCCGAAGATCGCGCTGGTCGAGAAGCGCCGGTCGAGGTCGGCCTCGTCGAAACCGTAGAAGCCGGGCTGGAGCTCGGGCGGCTCCGGCCGCGGCCGTTCGAGCGGGTCGATGCGCGCGATCAGGTGTCCGCGCACGCGGTAGGCGCGCACGAGCTGGTCGACGCGGTCCTGCTGGGCCGCGACGGCGTTGGGCGCCTCGGGACCGCGCGCCGGCACGCCGCTGGCCGGGAGCTGGTCCGGCGGGTTGAAGATCGAGTAGGCCTGGAAGCTCGGACCGATCCGCGCCTGCTTGCGCGTGTCGGGCAGGCTCTCGAAGTACGCGCGCCAGTCGGGCGAGACGGAGCCCGGGTCGCGCTGCCACTCGGCGAAGAGCTCCTCGGCGAAGGCGAGGCTAGCGGGGTTCGGGGTGCGGACCGGGTCGCTCATGGGGGCCGTCAGGAGGGTGCCCGGAGGGGCCGCGGGGAGGGGTGCCCGGACTTCGGGGCGAAGGAGGATAGCAACGGGTCGCGGAGGCCGCCCGCCGCTCCCGCGCGGCGCGGGAAGAACTTGCGCGCGGAGGTCGTCCACCGGGCATGTCGACCACATCCCCCCGCGAACTCGTGCTCCTCGGTCTGCTCGCCCTCCCGCTCGCCGCCTGCGTCACGAACCGCGACCAGGAGCGCATGGAGGTCGCCGAGTACGGCCGGATCCACGACCGCCAGCAGGCCGAGTTCGTCGCCGGCCAGGCGGAGTTCCGCGCCCGCTATCCGATGCCCGTGCGGCGCGAGGTCGCCGGGGTCGGGACGCTCGTGGTGCACGAGGCGGCACTCGGTGGCCGGCTCGGCCAGGAGACGCTGCACCTGCTCTTCACCTGGGTGAACTCGACCGGGCGGACGACGAACGGCGCGCTCGTGCGGGTGGTGATCCGCGACGGGCAGGGCCGGGTCGAGCGGGAGCAGCGCGTCGAGCTGCGCTCGCTGCTCGGCGTCGGCTTCATCCCCGACTGCACCTACACGTCGTTCGTCGACATGCCGACGGAGGGCGTGCACCTGCAGGCGGGCTGGGACTGGCGGATCGAGCTCGAGCCGCTCGTGCCGAACGTGTGGCCGGAGGCGGCGGTTCCCGCGGGGTAGTACGGAGCCAGGCTCTCCTCCGCCGTTCTCGAGCTCGATCGCGATCCCGGGGGTGACCCGGACGACGGGGCGACGGCGGCTCGGCTCCGGCGCGGCGAGGCATCCGGGAGCGCGTGGGGGGGGGCGAGGGCGATGCCCCGCCCGACACCACCTCGGGGACTCCGAGAAAGATCGCGGGTCGGCGCGGTCACTCCTGGGACGGCGATCCGCGCGAGCGGCGCCCGGCGCACCCCACCTCGAGCTCCCCACCCATGTCCGCGATCCGTGTCCCCCTGACGTCCCTGGCGGCCCTCTCCCTGGCCGGGATCGGCCTCGGCCAGTCGTCGATCTCCCTGTCCTTCGACCGCGCGGTCGACATCTCGTCGGTCCCGCTGACGAGCGCGGGCGACCTGGCGATCCACCGCGACCTCGGCCACCTGTACATGTGCGATGGAGCACCCGGCGGCCAGATCTTCCGGATCGACACGATCACGGGGGGCGTGGTGACGACGCACCCGCCGTCGACGATCCCCGGCCTGACGGAAGGGCCGGACGCCCTCGCGATCGCGGACGGAACCGGATCGACGTCGATCCTCTACCCCTTCAGCCCGATCGGTGAATCGCGCGGCGGTCGGATGTCGTTCGCGAACACGCTCCTCGCGGACTTCGGCACCTCGCACGATGCGACCGGCGCGGACACGACCTCCACCGGCGTGCTGTGGGTCTCCACCGGCACGGCCGCCGGCGGCGGGACCGCGCTCGTCCGGTTGAACGCCACGACCGGGGTCGTGCAACAGACCGTGCCCGTCGTCGGGGTCACCGAACGCGCGGTCGACATCGCCTTCGACCCGTGGTTCGGCGGCATGTGGGTCCTCCTCGAGTCGGGCAGCCTGCGGCGGATCGACCTGTCCACCGGCGCGACGCTCGCGACGTTCGACCTGAACACGCTCGTGAGCGGGCTGGGCACGACCGACGGCGGCATCGCGTTCGGTCCCGTGGGCACGCAGCTCTTCGTCGCGCGCGGCACCGGCGCGACGGCGGACTCGATCGTCGTCCTCGATCGACAGCTGACCACGTCCGCGTGCACGGGCGATGCGACCGGCGCTCCGTGTCCGTGCGGCAACACGGGGACGAGTGGGCGCGGCTGCGAGAACTCGGCCAGCACCGGCGGGGCGCTCCTGCGCGGGTCCGGGATCCCGCAGGTCTCGAACGACTTCTTCGAGCTCCGGGTGGAGGGCATGCCCGCCTCGACGACCTGCCTCTTCTACCAGGGCACGTCGGTGACCACGCCGGCCGCGCCGTTCGGAGACGGGTTGCGCTGCGTCGCCGGCACGGTCATCCGGCTCGCCACGAAGGTCGCGAGCGGGGGAGCGGCGCGATACCCGACCAGCTCCGAGGTCGACATCTCGGTGCGCGGCCAGATCCCGCTGGCCGGGGGCACGCGCCATTACCAGGCGTGGTACCGCAACGCGGCGCCGTTCTGCACGGCGAGCACGTTCAACCTGTCGAACGGCATCAGCGTGGATTGGCGTCCGTGATCGCCGAGCGGGACTGCGTCCTACAGCTCGCGCTCGAGCACGCCTGAATCCGCGCTCAGCGGGATCGACGCCGACGGCCGGGCCAGGATCGCCGCGAGCGCGGGCGGGGCGTCGACGGCACGGCCGATCAGCGGCTCCACGATGCTCGCGAACTTCGCCGGGTGGGCCGTGGCGGCGACGAGAACCGGTCCGGGCGAGAAGCGGTCGCGCAGGAACCAGGCGGTGTGGACGCCGCAGGCCGTGTGCGGGCAGATCGCGAGCCCGTCCCGCGCGTGCACGGTCCGGATCGTGGCCTCGATCTGGCGGTCGTCGGTGCCGCTCGCGCCCAGGAACGGCCAGGCCGCGCGCACGTCGGGCCACCACGCGAGCAGGCGCTCGACGTTGCTGGGGGCGCCGACGTCCATCGCGTTCGCCAGAGTCGCGAAGCCGAGACGCGGCTCGTAGCGGCCGGTCCGGAGGAGATCGGGCAGCGTCGAGTTCGCGTTCGTCGCCAGGACGACGCGCTCGATGGGCAGGCCCGATTCGCGCGCGATCAGGCACGCGAACGCGTTGCCGAGGTTCCCGGTCGGAACGACGAACGTCGCCGGCTGGCCGCCGTCACGCTGGATCTCGAGCGCGGCCTTCGCCCAGTAGACCGTCTGCGGCAGCAGACGGCCGAGGCTGATGCTGTTCGCGGACGTGAGGCCCGCGCGCTCGCGCAGCTCCGGGTTGGCGAAGGCCGCCTTGACCATGCGCTGGCAGTCGTCGAACGAGCCCGCGACGCGGTACGCCGTCACGTTGTCGCCGAACGCGCCGAGCTGGTGCGCCTGTCGCGGCGACACGCGGCCGTCGGGGTAGAGCACGACGACGCGGAAGCCGGGGCGCCGGTGGAACGCGGCCGCCACGGCGGCGCCGGTGTCGCCCGACGTCGCGACGAGCACGGTGCGCAGCGGCGGGCCGGGGATCCGCGCGAGGCACGCGGCGAGGAAGCGCGCGCCGAAGTCCTTGAACGCCGCGGTCGGCCCATGGAAGAGCTCGAGCAGGCCGAGGTCGGGCTCTATCCAGCGCGTCGGCGCGTCGAACGCGAACGCTGCGTCGCAGATCGCATCGAGCTCGCGCTCGAGCGGTTCGCCGGCGAAGTACGGGCGCAGGATCCAGCTCGCGACGTCCGGCAGCGCGAGGGAGCGCGGGGCGCCGACCGGGCGCGGCAGAGGTCGCGCGGGCAGGTACAGGCCGCCGTCGCGCGCGAGCCCGGCCGCGATCGACTCGGTCAGCGTCGCGGAGTCGCCGCCGCGCGTGCTCGTCACGAGCACGATTCGACCCTTGCGCCGGGAGCGGCGACGGGAGACACGTGCACGTCGGCGTCCAGGCCCGCGGCGTGGAACGCGGACTTCATCGCGAACGAAGCGTGGACCGCGGTCTCGCGCCCGGCGCACCAGGCGAACACGCTCGGCCCGGCGCCGGAGATGCTCGCGCCGAGCGCGCTCGATTCGAGCGCGGAGAGCTTCACGTCGGCGAAGCCCGGGATCAGCCGCGCGCGCCGCGGCTCGACCAGGACGTCGCGGAATCCGCGGCGGATCAGCTCGAAATCGCCACGGAAGCAGCCGGCGAGCACGAGCGCGAGCCCTTCGCTCTGCACGACGAAGTCGTGCAGCTCGTAGTGCCCGGCGAGCGCCGCGCGCGCCCGCTTCGTCTCGAGCACGAAGTGCGGATGCACGAGCGCGCACCAGAGGTCCTTCGGCACGGGCACGGGCACCGGCGCACCCTGGGCTGGTGCGATGACGAGTCCGCCCAGGAGGATCGGAGCGACGTTGTCGCCGTGACGGCTGCCCGACGCGACCGCCTCGCCGTCGAGCGCGCACGCGTAGAGGACGTCGCTCGAAACGGGCCGATCGAGCGTCGCGTTCGCCGCGACGAGCGCCGCGACCGCCGACGAAGCGGAACCGCCCATGCCGGATCCGAGCGCGATGCCCTTGTCGAGCTCGAGATCGAATCCCGTCCCGTGCGGAGCGTGCTCGAGCAGCGACATGAGCGCGCGCCCGGCCGTGTTCTTCTCGGGCTCGAGCGGCAGCGACCGCACGACCCCGCGGATCGCGACGACGCGGACCGCGCCCGTGCTCGTGCGCGTCACCGTCGCGCGATCGCCCGCGCCCTCGAGCGCGTGGCCGAGCACGTCGAACCCCACGGCGACGTTGCCGACCGACGCCGGCGCGAACGCGGTCGCGTTGCGCGCGCTCACGGCGCGTTCCCCACGCTCGACGCGATGCGCAGGAGGTCCGCGAAGAGCCCCGCCGCCGTGACCTCGGGCCCGGCGCCCGGGCCCTGCACGACGAGCGGGTTGTCGCGGTAGCGCGCGGTCGTGAACTGCACGACGTTGTCGGTCAGGCGTCCGTGCGCGAAGGCGTGATCGCCCGGGAGCTCCGTCAACCCGACGCGCGCCACGCCGTCCGCGCCGAGGCGCGCGACGTAGCGCAGAACGTGTCCCTTTGCCCGCGCGGACTCGAAGCGCGCACCGATCGGTCCGTCGAGCTCGGCGAGCCGCTCGAGGAACTCGGGAACCGACACGCGCGCGAGCGCAGCCGGCACGAGCCCCTCGACCGCCACGTCCTCGAGGCGCGTGCTCCAGCCGATCTCGCGCGCCAGGATCACGAGCTTGCGCGCCACGTCGAGGCCCGACAGGTCGTCGCGCGGGTCGGGCTCCGTGAAGCCCTTGTCCTTCGCGCGACGCACGAGCGCGGAGAACGGCTCGGTCCCGTCGAACTCGTTGAACAGCCAGGCCAGCGTGCCCGAGAGGATGCCCTCGACCGCGTGGATCTCGTCGCCGGTGTCGACGAGGTCGCGCAGCGTGCCCAGGATCGGCAGGCCCGCGCCCACCGTCGCCTCGTAGCGCCAGCGCGCGCCGCCCTCGGCCGCCGCGCGACGGATCGCGTCGAAGCGCTCGATCGGCCCCGCGCCGGCCTGCTTGTTCGCGACGGCGACGTGGATGCCGCGCGCGAGCCAGCCGGCGTACTGGTCCGCGACGGCGCTGCTGGCCGAGCAGTCGAGCACGACCGCGTGCGGGATGTGGTCGGCGCGCACGTGGTCGGCGAAGCGCTGCACGTCGAGCGGCGCGGGCGCGCTGTGGAACCCGGACAGCGCCTGCAGCGGCTCGATCGCCGACTCGCCCAGCCACATCGCGCGGCTCGAGGCGATGCCGCGCAGCCGCAAGTCGACGTTCGAGTCGCGCTTCAGCCGCTCGCGCGCGGCCGCGAGCTGGCGCACGAACGCCTTGCCCACGTTGCCCGGACCCACGAGGCCGATCGAGATCGTCTGCGGCGACAGGTAGAAGCCCGCGTGCACGGCGCGCAGCGCGCGCACGGAATCGGCGGCGTCGATCGCGACCGAGATGTTGCGCTCGGACGCGCCCTGCGCGATCGCACGCACGTTGATGCGCGCGCGGCCGAGCGCCGTGAAGAGCCGCGCCGCCGTCCCGGGCGTGCCGGCCATGCCGTCGCCGACCACCGCGAGCGCCGCGATGCCGCCGCGCACGGAGACGTCCTCGAGCTGGCCGACCTCGAGCTCGCGGGTGAACGCGTAGCGCACCGCGCGCTCGGCCGCGGCCGCGTCTTTCTCGCGGATCACGCAGCAGATCGAGTGCTCCGAGCTGCCCTGCGAGATCATCACGACGGACACGCCGGCCAGCTTCAGCGCCGCGAACGCGCGCTCGGCCGTGCCCGGCACGCCGATCATGCCCGCGCCCTCGATGTCGAGCAGCGCCAGGCCGCCGAACGTCGTGACGCCCTTCACCGGCGGCTTCGACGAGGACTGCGCCGTGATGCGCGTGCCCGGGTGCTCGGGCCGGAACGTGTTGCGGATGACGATCGGAATGCCGCGCGCGATGGCCGGCGACATCGTCTGCGGATGGATGACCTTCGCGCCGAAGTAGGACAGCTCGCAGGCCTCGGCGTAGGACAAGCTGTCGACGAGCAGCGCCTCGCCGACGAGCCGCGGATCCGCGGACAGGACGCCGTCGACGTCGGTCCAGATGTGCAGCTCGGACGCCTCGAACAGCGCCGCGAAGATCGCGCCCGAGAAATCGCTGCCGTTGCGGCCGAGCGTCGTGACGCGGCCGGATCCCGTGCGCGCGACGAAGCCGGTGACGACGACGCGCTCGCGCGTGCCGAGGCCGAGTCGCGCGAGCCGCGCGTTCGACGCCTCCCAGTCGACGACGGCGCCCAGCTCGCCCGGCTCGACGACCAGGACGTCGCGCGCGTCGATGCGCACGCTCTGCGCGCCGCGCGCCCGGAACGCCGCGTCGAGCAGCAGGGACGACCACACCTCGCCGAGGCCCTGCACGATGTCGAGCAGGTCGTCCGACACGTGCCCGACGAGCGCCTGCGCGTGCAGCAGGTCGTGCAGCGACGCGAACTCGGTCTCGAGCACCGCCAGGACGGGTTCCGCATCGCGCGCGAGCAGCTCGCGCGCCGCCGAGCGGTGCTTGTCCCGCAACGCCGCGAACGCGCCGTCCCAGCCGGCATCGCGCGACGCCGCCTGGCGCACGAGCGCGATCAGCGCGTCCGTGACGCCCGACATCGCCGACACGACGACGACCTGCCGCTCGTTGCGCGCGAGCAGGATGTCCGCGACGCGCGCGATGCGGCCGGCGTCGGCGACGCTCGTGCCGCCGAACTTGTGGGCGATGGGGGGCGAGGACTTCACGTGGACGGGCGTACAGACGGCCGAAACGACGACGGCGCGTCAACGCGCCGCCGCGAAAAGACCGAGATCGGCCGTCCGACCCGCGGGACGTGAGCCCGCGCCCCGTGCCTCAGCTCGCCACCGCGCTCTGCCACACCTTCGCGTCGACGAACCGCTCCCAGCTCGGCCGCAGGTGCGTCTTCGGCACCTCGACGAACGGGGACCAGCGCGGGGCGCGCGGTTCGTGGAGAAGCAGCATCCCGGCCTGGGTCGGCGTGCGATTGCGCTTCTTCCGGTTGCAGCGGCGGCAGGCGAGGACGCAGTTCTCCCACGTGCTGCGCCCGCCGTTCGACCTGGGCATCACGTGGTCGATGGACAGCTCGTGGATGCCCGGCTTCGTGCCGCAGTATTGGCACTGGTGGCGGTCGCGGCGCATCAGGTTGCGGCGGCTGAAGCTCGGCGTGCGCAGCTGTGCTCCGCGGTAGCGCGTGAGCACGATGACCTCGGGGATGCGCACGCTCTTGCGCACCGATCGGATCGAGTGCTCGCTCGCGCCGACCTCGAGGGTCATCCACGCGTCGAAGTCGAGCGTCTCGTTCGACTCGGGGACGACGCCGCGGGCCGCTCCGGTGGACAGCAGCCGGAAGGCGTGCCGCACGGACACGGTGTGGATCGCGAGCCAGCCCTCGTCCAGGACCATCGTCAGCTGGTCGAGGTGGCTCGCCGGAGTCGCTGTTGGCTTTTCGTCGCCCCTCATGGCCATCCCACTCTTCGGAAGGATCGTGCTTCCCATGAAGCATAGTCGCCCGACGCGCTTCCCGGGGAGGGGGTGCGCTCGTTCAAGCCTCGATCGCCCGGCGCGCGGCACGGCGCGAGGCCAGCCCCGCGGCCGCCGCGACGACGAGCGACAGCGCGCCGATCCACAGGCCGCGCACCAGCGAGTCCGGGCGGTAGCGGAGCTCGATCTCCCACGAGCCGGGCGGCACCTCGACCGCCTGGAACGCGTAGTTCGCGCGCAGGACGGGAACGTCCTTGCCCGAGAGCGTGGCCTTCCACCCCGCGTCGTACGCGTTCGCGGCGACCAGGTACCCCGGGACCTTGCGGCTCACGCGCAGACGGATGTGCGTCGGCGTCTCCTCGAGGATCTCGGGCACGTCGGTGTGCGTCGCCGGGACCTGGATGACGTGCAGGCCGACCTCGAGCCGGCCGGCCACGTCGTCGTCGGGCACGATGACGTACTTCGCGCGCTCCGAGGCGTCGACGCGCTGGATCTGGTTCCAGGCGAAGCGGTGGGCGAGGAAGGTCGCCTCGTCGTCGATGTGCGCGAGACGCTTGCCGTCCTTCGAGACGAGGTAGCAGAAGGGCGAGTCGGAGAACTGGACGATGCGGCGCTTGCGGGCCTCGGCGGCGGCGTCGCCGACGGTACGGGCCGTCTCCTCGTCGCCGACGCCGAGGACGACGAGCTTGCGCGGGTCGAACGACCAGGAGCGCACGAGCTCGAAGCCGTCCTGGTCGCTCTTCGCGATCACCGCGGAATCGACCAGCGAGTAGACGGCGGCCGGCTCACGCAGGCGGAACAGCGTGAAATCGCCGACCTGGGCCACGCTTTCGAAGCGGTCGTTCTCGCCGCAGGACCAGTCGAACAGCAACTCGCCCGGCAGCTTGCGGTCCGCGTGGTGCGCGACGCCCAGCCCGTACGCCAGCACGGGCATGTGCCAGGCGTAGATCGTGTCGCCGCCGCGGCCGTCCTCGCACTGGAGCCGGATGCGGAAGTCGCGACCCTTGGACTTCTTCAGCGCCGGGAAGCGGAACACGACCGGCCGGCCGGCGGGGTTCAGGTTCCAGTCGCCGGGGAACGCGACCTGCTTCTGGCTGTAGACGTTGGCCTGGACGTCGCGGCTCGAGATCGTCTGCTCCGCGATCACCTCGCCGGTCGCGGCGTCCTCGAGGCGGAAGGCGAGCGTGCAATCGCGCACGTTCTGCGGCGTCGACAGCACGACCATGACGGTCGACAGCTCCTCGTCGTAGCAGTGGAACGTCTGCGTCGCGCCGCGGCGGGGGAGGAGCTCGACGCGCTGCGGTTGCAAGGCCGTGTTCTTGCCGAAGTCGCGCAGGCCGCTGTCGAGGAAGATCCAGCCCCACTTGGCCAGCACGTAGCGCGTCCCGAACAGGCGCAGCGACCGGTGCGAGCCGCGCACGATCGGCCGCCAGTTGTCGCCGTCGCCGAAGTGGTCGCGGTAGAGGTGGTCGAGGTCGCGCATCCACATGCCGTCGTAGCTCGCGAGCTGCGAGATGCCGTACACGAGGTTGCTGTCGGGCGGCAGTCCGTCGCGGCCGAGGATGGCGACGCGCTCGTCGCCGATCGCGGCCTTCAGCGCCGTGACGGCCGCGGTGCGCGGGAACACGAACGGGTCCGGGCTGACCGGGTTGTAGTCGCGCAGCAGCCAGCCGGTCTGCGCGAACACGGCCAGGCCGACCACGAGGCCGAAAGACTGGCGCGCGAGCCGCTGGCGCACGAGGAAGCACAGCGAGACCGCCGCGATGCCGGCCAGCGTCCACAGGCACATGGCCTCGAAGTGCGGCGGCACGGCGCGGAGGAACCAGCGGTGGAACGGGCTCGGCACGTCCTGGAAGGAGTCGACGATCCGGTCCGCGCCGATCAGGCAGGCCACGAGCACGATCCCCGACGCGACCCACCACCACGCGGCGGCGAACCACGCGCGGCGCGCGTCGCGGTGGAGCAGCCCGTCGAGCGCGACGGCCGCCGCGGCGGCGATCGCGAAGTTCCACAGCCCCTGGCTGCGGTTCATCGGCGCCATGTCGAGCGTGGGGATCAGCGCGAACAGGTCGTACGCGCCGAACACGTCGTGCGCGTACACGAACCAGCCGACGGCGAGGGCGGGGAAGAAGATCCTCCCGCGGCGACCGCGCGCCACGAACGGGGCCAGCGCGGCGAGCAGCAGCGCGACGCCGCCGACGTAGCTCATGTTGACGAGCTCGTAGTTGGGCGGCGGGATCGTGTCGCTGATCCTGTAGTAGCTCGACGGGTTGCCCAACGCGTCCGGGAAGAACTGCAGCGGCCACCAGCGCATCTCGAGCGGCGTCTGCCTCAGGCTGCGCTGCTCGAGGACGCGGCTCTGCTGCAGGTAGTCGAGGAACGGCAGGACCTGGAACGCCGCGAAGCCCATGGCCAGCGCGAGCGACAGGGCGATCTTGCCCGTCGTGCTCCCGAGTTCGCGCCGCGCCGCCGCCGAACGCCGGTGCTCGCGCCACAGGCCGACGAGGCGCGCGACGATCCACGCGCCGATGCCCCAGCAGGCGAAGTAGAACGGCTCGGGATTTCCGGCCAGGAGGCCCAGCACGAGGCTCGCCGTGAGCCCCGCGAGCGCCGGGAAGAGGCGCGCCTTGCGTCCCTCGGCGAGCGCATCCCCGGCGCGGCGCAGTGCGCGTTCGGCGAAGTACAGGCCCGTCGGCAGCGCGCACATGGCGCCGACGTGCGGGAAGTACAGGAGCAGCGCGTTGTGCCCGGCGAACTGGAACGCGACGCCGCCCACGGTGGCCGCGAGCCAGCCGCAGCCGATCTCGCGCAGGAACAGGTACGTGAAGAGGCCCAGGACCAGGAGCTTCAGCGCCGCGCTCACGAGCAGCGCCGGCTTGAAGTCCAGCACGTAGAAGGGAACCGAGAACGGCGACAGGACCGCCGACTGGTAGTTCGCGAAGTGCGGCGCGCCGGCCGCGTTGAGCGGGTTCCACAGCGGGAAACGGCCGTGCGAGAGCTCCTCGCGGTTGAAGAGAACCCACGGCTGCATCTGCGTGATCGCGTCGGATTGCAGCTGGTTGCCCGGCCGGTGCCCGGGCTCGATCCGCGTCAGGCTCATCCCCTGCGTGAGGTCCGCGGCCGAGTAGTGCACCTCGTGGTAGCGCGAGATCGGCGTCCACAGGAACGCCGCCACGAAGACGAGCTGCACGAGGATCGCAGCAGCCGCCTCGCGCAGGCCAGACCAGCGGGAACGGGCGCCGGTGTTCAACGGCGATCCTTCATGCGCGACAGGATCTCGTCGGCGAGCGCCTGGGCGAGCGCGAGATGGCCGCACTCCGAGGGCACGGCCTCGCCAAGGAACAGGTCGGCGGACGGGATGTCCTCCTCGGCCACCGAGCGCACGAACGCGTTGCGCCCGTCGAGCACGATCGTGTCCGACCAGCTCGCGACCTCGAGCGCGCCCTTCAAGTACACCTCGGCCACGGGGTTCGCGGGGCTGCCCGGCGCACGCGGGACGGAGAGCAGGATCGGCACGCCCTTGTCGGCGCGGATCTCCGTCAGGAGCTCCGACAGCGCGGCGATGTACTCGTCGTACGGCACGCGCCGCTGTCCGGGCCAGTCGAGCTCCGAGACGCTCGCCGCCAGCCGGCGCTCGACGAACGCGAGGTCGCGCTCCTGCCAGTAGACGCCGGTGGCCAGGTCCCGCAGCCACGACGCGACGTGCAGGAGCCGCAGCTCGTCGCGCAGGCCGGAGTTCTCGCCGCGCGGCGGCGAACCGCGCATCTCGGCGATGCGCCGGATGTCGGGCCGTCCCTGCGGAGCCTGCAGCATGTCGCGCGCGCCGAGCAGCGTGCAGATGACGATGTTGGGCCGCCACACGCGCACCGTGTGGCGCCAGCGCTCGAGGCCCTGATGGACCGAATGGTCCTCGACGCCGGCGCACAGCACCTCGGCGCGCACGCCGTTCTCGGCCAGGATCTGGACGAGGCGCGCGCTGTACGTGTCCTCCCAGCGGACGCCGACGCCGATCGTCGCGGCGCCGCCGAGCGTCGCGATGCGCAGCACGCCCTTCGTGCGCTCGATCGGCAGTTGCGGTCCGCGGAACCCGTCGGGGTTGATGCGCGCGCCGTCGGTCCAGGGGATCTCGGCGCCCGGACGCGGGCTCCACAGGCAGACGGGGTCGAAGCGGTAGATGCCGCGGCCGGCGCGCATGTCCGAGTCGCGCTGCGGGCTCCACACGATCCGGCGGTCGACCCCGCGCGGGTGCTCGAAGTCGACGGCGCGCAAGCCCCATTCGCACGCCGATGCCACGGCTGCCAGGAGAGCGACCGAGATGCCGAGCTTCCTTCGGAAGCTCCAGGGAACGGAGCTCAGGGGCATGCGAGCGGGAAGGCCTGTATGGAAGGAAAGATCGGACTTCGAAGCCAGGGGGAAGAGGCTTCCGTCACGCGCTGGGAAGGACTTTCCCGGTCCTGAGCGCCGGCTTGCGCGCGCGAGTCCCGGAGACGACGCTCGTCGCCCCGATGGAACGCACCGCGGCTTCGTTCGTGCTCTTCGCCGTCCTCCTGTCCCGACTCGCCGCGTGCTCGACGACCGGCGCGCACACCGACACGACCATGGATCCCCACAGCCACGCCGAGCCCCACCGCGTGCGGGTCACGCACGTCGACCTCGACCTCGAGCTCGACTTCGCCGCGCGCTCCATCCACGGCGCGGTGCGGCTCGACCTGCGGCGGGACGATCCGACGACTCCGCTGGTGCTGGACGTGCAGGGGCTCGCCATCGAGCGGGTGCTGGGAACCGACGGCGGACCGCGCCAGTTCCAGTCCGGGCCCGAGGCCGACGGCCTCGGCGGCGCGCTGACGATCGCTCTCGCGCCCGCGGACGTCTCCATCCGCGTCGAGTACGCGACCACGGACAAGGCCGACGCCGTGTTGTGGCTGGAACCGGCACAAACCGCCGGCGGGAAGTCGCCGTTCCTCTTCACGCAGGGTCAGGCCGTCCTGACGCGCACCTGGATCCCGCTGCAGGACTCGCCCGGCGTGCGCGTGACCTACTCGGCCCGCATCCGCGCGCCGAAGGGCCTGACCGCGCTGATGAGCGCCGAGCAGCTGGGCCAGGACACCGAGGGCGCCTTCCGCTTCCGGATGGACCGGCCGATCCCGTCGTACCTGATCGCGCTGGCCTGCGGCGACCTGGCGTTCCGCCCCGTCTCCGCGCGCTGCGGCATCTGGGCCGAGCCGGCCGTCGTCGACCGCGCGCGCGCCGAGTTCGAGGACACGGAGTCCATGATCCGCGCCGCCGAGGACCTGTTCGGCCCGTACCGCTGGGGCCGCTACGACGTGCTCGTGCTGCCGCCCAGCTTCCCGTTCGGCGGGATGGAGAATCCCTGCCTGACCTTCGCGACGCCCACGGTCGTCGCCGGCGACAAGTCGCTCGTGTCCCTGGTCGCGCACGAGCTGGCGCACTCCTGGTCCGGAAACCTCGTGACGAACGCGACCTGGCGCGACTTCTGGCTCAACGAGGGATTCACCGTCTACTTCGAGAACCGGATCATGGAGCGCGTCTACGGCCGCGAGCGCGCCGTGATGGAGATGCAGCTCGCCCGCGCCAGCGTCGAGCGCGAGATGGAGACGCAGGAGCCGTGGAAGCAGGTCCTGGACATCGACCTGGCCGGCCGCCATCCCGACGACGGGTTCTCCGAGGTCCCGTACACGAAGGGCGCGCTCTTCCTGCAGGCGATCGAGGCCGTGGTCGGCCGCGCGCGCTTCGACACGTTCCTGCGCCGCTGGTTCGACGGGCACGCGTTCCAGAGCGTGACGACGGCCGAGTTCCGCCGGTGCCTGGCAGCCGATCTGCCCGAGGTCGGGAAGAAGGTCGACCTGGACCGCTGGCTGGACGACCCGGGCATGCCGCCGGACGCGCCCGACCCGCGCTCGGCGCTCCTGACCGCCGTCGACCTGCAGGCCGCGCGCTGGCGCGACGGGCGCTCGGTCGCGGACCTCTCCACGAGCGCCTGGAGCACCCAGGAATGGCTGCACTTCCTCGAGGCCGTCGCCCCCGACGTGGACGCCAAGTCCATGGCGGACCTCGACCAGCGCTTCCGCCTGACGGAAACGGGCAACGCGGAGATCCTGTGTGTCTGGCTGCGGCTCGGGATCCAGCACGGGTACGCGCCGGCGGGCACGGCGCTCCAGCGCTTTCTGACGGACGTGGGGCGGAGGAAGTTCCTCGAACCGCTGTACCGCGAGATGGTGAAGACGCCGGCCGGGCGGACGCGTGCGCTGGAGATCTACGCCGTGGCGCGCGGTCGGTACCACGCGGTGTCGCGGGGGACGATCGACGAGGTGGTGGGGTGGACGCAGTGAAGCTCCGCCACAGGGAGTGGCCGTCCGGGCGGCGCGCACGGAAACCCGCGACCGTCCCGCTCGCCGCCCGCTCGAGCGTCGGGCCCGCCCGCAGGCCATGATCCGAGGGCTCCAGTCCAAGCTCCGGCGTGCGAGGACGCGGCGCGCGTTCGTGCGTGTCGAACGATCGGTCGAACCCGGACGCACCGAGGGCTTTGTCGTGGGGGTGGGGAAGGACTGGTTCGTGCTCCACGCCTTCGAAGCGGGCGCGCACTCCTCCGCGGGCTACATGGCGTTCCGACCGAAAGACGTCTCCGAACTCACCGTGCCCGGACCGAACTCGGAGTTCGCGTTGAAGGCGCTCCGACTTCGCGGACTGAGGCGGCAGGTGCCGAAGGGGCTGAGGGTGGGATCGCTACCCGCGCTGATTCGGTCGGCGAACTCCGTCGGGGCGGTCGTCACGATCCACCTCGAGAAGCTCGCTCCGGAGACATGCTACATCGGCCGCGTCGCGGCCATCACGCCGCGCGAGCTCGAACTGCACGAGATCACTCCAGGAGCGAAGTGGAATCGTGCGACGACGGTCTTCCGCCTCGCCGACATCTCGCGCGTCGACTTCGGCGGGCCCTACGAGGACGCGCTCGCGCGGATCGGCGGCCCGCCGCCCGCCCCGAAGGGCCGCGAACTCTGGCCGCGCCACGTGCCCGGCTGGTCGCCGCGCAGCGGCAAGATCCGAGGGCGCTGACGTCAGCGCGTGCGGGGCCGACCGGAGTCCGTGCTGTCCACCCAGCGGGTCGGCGGGGCGCTCGAATCCAGGCGTGGTACCCGATGCCCTGCGCGCTTCGGGAGGGCTGCGCTTCGACCCTCTCCGGCTCGTCCTGAGGGGACTGCATGCCGCATCTGGCCTTCTGGGAAGGCTAGGTTTCGAAGCAACTAGCCGTCTCGGAAGACTGAACGTCCAGCGACTCAGGCGGGATGACGAGGAGGCCGGAAGCCGGGTACAGCGCCGGGAAACCCCGCGACACGCGGGCCAGGACCACCGCACCAGATCACGGAAGCGGTTTCACATCCTCGAGCAGTCGGTGGATCGCCACGGCCCGGATCCCCGGCGCCAGAGGGAACGTCGAGTCGCCCGTGTGCACGACGTCGAGCGTCTTCAGTCCGAGGTTCTCCATCGCTGCGCGCATCGACGCGGTGACGTCGGGCTGGGCCGTCAACTTGACCTCGAATCCCCGCCGCTCGGCGCCGCGCACGACGAGGAGGTCGAGCTCGGCCCCGGTGTGCGCGCGCCAGAAGTAGCACTCCTCCGGACGCGCGCCGAGTCGCCTCGCGATCTGGTCGATCGCGAAGCCCTCGAACGACGCTCCGCTGCGCGGATTGCGCCGTAGCGCGCGCTCGTCCGCGACCTCGAGCAAGGCGTGCAGGAGCCCCGGGTCGGTGAGGTACACCTTGCTCGTCTTCACCTGCCGCTTTCCGAGGTTCTCGTGCCAGGCGCGCAGGCGTCGTGCGACGAACGTGGCGCACAGGAGATCCAGGTAACGACCGACCGTCGGCAGCGACACACCGAACGAGCGTGCGAACTCGGCGCCGTTCCACACCTGGCCGTGGTAGTGGGCGAGCATTCGCCAGAATCGGTCGAGGACGTCGCTGCCGATCGCCACTCCCAGGCGGGGGAGGTCGCGCTCGAGGTAGGTGCGCACGAACTCCTGCCGCCAGCGCAGGCTCTGCGGTTCGGACGGTGCGAGGAACGAGCGCGGCATCCCGCCTCGGACCCACAGGCGCTTCCAGTGCTCTGCTCCGACCTCACCCAGGTCGAACCCGTCGATCTGGAGGACGGCGATGCGGCCAGCGAGCGACTCCGACGACTGCTCGAGCAGCTCGGGGGACGCGCTGCCCAGCACGAGGAATCGTGCCGGCAGCGGCCTCCGGTCCGCGAGCACGCGAAGGACCGGGAAGAGGTCGATCGAGCGCTGGATCTCGTCGAGGACGACCAGGCCGCGTATGTCGCGCAGTGCGGCCATCGGCTCGGTCAGCTCACGCCGTTGGATCGGGTCCTCGAGGTCGTAGAAGTGGGATGGACCCTTCCAGGCTTGCTCGACCTGGCGAGCGAGCGTCGTCTTGCCGACCTGTCGAGCGCCCACGAGCGCGACGACGGGAAACTCGCGCAGGCGTGAGCGAACGACCGAGACGAGGTCGGAACGGGTGATGGGAGAGCGAGCCATCGAGGCAGGAAATCCTAACATCGGTCGTTAGGATTTCCGGCCTTCAGCTTGGCGCCGCCAGCGTGGACCGGTCGATCCAGGTCCTTCCCGCATCTCGGGACTCCCGGGCATCGGCGCGTCCACTCGGCCACGGGTGCCATGTCACGCAGGAGATCCGCGACGAACTGCCGATGGCCACGCCCGCCGAGCGAACCTCTCCACCGCGGGGCCGAGTCCCGAATCGGGCTGGCAATCGCGCAACGCCGTGGCCCCCAGGTCGCTAGTAGCCGTTCGGCGACACCCACCCCGGCCGGGTCTTGATCCTGCTGCGGCGGCCGTCAGCTCGCGGACTTGAGCGCGAGCCGCTCGAGGATGCTGGCGCGGTGCGCCTCGACCACGGGAGCCCACTTGGCCTTCCACCCG
>JBGAOR010000139.1:0-9659 GCA_044221705.1 Planctomycetota bacterium | reverse complement strand
CTCCAGCTTCAATCGTCCGTCGGGGTAGAAGTACAGCCAGACTCCATCACGACTGCCGACTGCGTTCTTCCCACCGGGAACCACCATCACCTGCCCCGTCGCATAACGCTGCACGAGATGGCTGCTCAGGGAAATGCCGGCGGCTCCGCCGCGCCTGCCGCACGCCGCGAGCCCGAGACAAACCGCGAGGCCAATCGCGGCTGCCAGACCTGCCAGCTCCACGGTTCGACGACGCATCATCTCGATCTCACGCCGGAGTCCAGTATCGCCCCATCTCCAAGCCCTGACGAGCGCATCGAACGCTACGGAGGCAAGAGGTACGGAGCCAGACTCCCCTCCGCCGTTCTCGCTGCGGGAGCGCGCAGCCCACGGACCGCAGGACGCGAGAACGGCGGAGGAGAGCCTGGCTCCGTACGGTTGGTACGCTCTCGCCCATGAGCGACCTCGACCCGCGCAAGACCCGCTTCGAGACCCGTGCGATCCATGCCGGGCAGGAACCCGACCCGCGCAACGGCGCCGTCATGACGCCGGTCTACCTGACCAGCACGTACAAGCAGGACGCGCCGGCGGTGCCGCGCGAAGGGTACGAGTACTCGCGCACGAGCAATCCGACGCGCACCGCGCTCCAGGAGAACCTGGCGAGCCTCGAGAACGGCGCGTGGGCGCTGGGTTTCGCGTCGGGACTGGCCGCGACGAACGCGCTCATGGACCGGCTCGTGCCGGGCGACCACGTCGTCGCGGGCAACGACCTCTATGGCGGCACGTACCGCATCTTCTCGAAGGTCTTCGAGCGCTACGGGATCCAGTTCAGCTACGTGGACACGAGCGTCCCTTCCGCGGTCGAACGCGCCATCCGGCCGGAGACGAAGTACGTCTACCTCGAGACGCCGACGAATCCGCTCCTGCGCATCACGGACATCGCGGCCGTCGCGAAGATCGCGCACGCGAAGCAGAAGCTCGTCATCGTCGACAACACGTTCGCGACGCCGTACCTGCAGCGGCCGCTGGAGCTCGGCGCGGACGTCGTGCTGCACTCGCTGACGAAGTACCTCGGCGGGCACAGCGACGTCGTCGCGGGTGCATTGATCGGCAAGGACGAATCGCTGCGCAAGGAGCTGGCCTTCTTCCAGAACGCGGTCGGCGGCACGCCCGGTCCGTTCGACATGTTCCTCGTCATGCGCGGCACGAAGACATTGGCTGTGCGCATGGATCGGCACTGCGAGAACGCGATGAAGCTCGCGCTGTGGCTCGAGAAGCAGCCGGGCGTCGCGCGCGTCGTCTACCCGGGACTCTCGTCGCACCCGCAGCACGAGCTGGCCAAGCGCCAGATGAAGGGCTTCGGCGGGATGTTGTGCTTCGAGCTCGCGGGCGACGTCGCCGCGGCGAACGCGTTCGCGTCCGCGACGAGGATCTTCACGCTGGCCGAGTCGCTCGGCGGTGTCGAATCGCTGGTCGAGGTGCCGGCGTCGATGACGCACGCGTCGATCCCGGCCGAGGTGCGGCGCGCGCAGGGTCTCGCGGACGGGCTCGTGCGGCTTTCGGTCGGCATCGAGCACGTCGACGACCTGATCGCCGACTGCGCACAGGCGCTCGAGATCGCGCTGAAGCCGGCCCGCAAGCCGGCGGCGGCGCGCTGAATCCCGCTCCGGGCCGGGAGGATGATCTTCCCGGATCGGGAAGATCATCGGCGCTCGGAGCAGGTCCCCGCGTCAGAACGGCGAGTTGCTCGGCGGCGGCTTGCGCGGCGGCGGAGGCGGCGGCGGAGTCACGACGCGGGCGGCGGGCTTCACCGGCTCGGGCGTCTTGGACTTCGGCTGCGGGCGCTGCTTGGGCTCGTCCTCGCAGACCTTCTCGCGCATCGTGCGGCCGACCTTGAACTTCACGACGCGCTTGCTGGGCACGACGACCTTCTCGAGCGTGCGCGGGTTCTGCGCCACGCGCGCGGCGCGCTCGCGCACCTCGAACACGCCGAACTCCCGGAACTCCAAGCGGTTGCCGTGGGCGAGCTCGTCGATGATCTCGTCGAGGAACTTCTGGAGGATGTCCTTCACCACCACCTTCGTCTGACCGGTCTGGTCCGAGATGCGGTTGACGAGTTCCTTCTTGGTGATGGTCTGCGGCTCGGACGTCATGGCCAGGCGAAATCCCGTCGGCGAGGTCGGTCTCCGCGGTGGGCAGCGCGGTGGGGGCGGGATTGTCGAGGCGCGGCAACCTACCGTCAAGCAACCACTTGGGACGCCGCCCCGGCGGGCCCGGGCGCCTCGGGCTGGTCCTCCAGAGAGAAGGTCGCCGGACCGTCGTTCACGAGCTCGACCTGCATGGAGGCCCCGAAACGGCCGCTCTGGGTGCGGATCCCGAGGCCTTCCAGGGCCCGCCGGAAGGCCTCGATGAGCGCCTCGCCCACGTCCGGCGGCGCCGCCTGGTCGAAGGAGGGCCGCCGTCCCTTGCGGCCGTCGGCGGCCAGCGTGAACTGGCTGACCACGAGAATCGGCAGTCCGCGGTCCAGGGCCGACACGTTCATCCGGCCGGTCTCGTCCTGGAAAACGCGGTAGCGCGCGACGCGCTCGGCGAGCTTCTGCGCCTCGCGCGGTCCGTCGCCGCGCAGCGCGCACACGAACGCGAGGAGCCCCGGACCGATCTCCCCCACGACCGCCCCGTCGACCAGGACGCGCGCCCGCGCGACGCGTTGCACGAGCGCCTTCATCGCGGACGCGGCGGGGGCTGCTCGCCCTTCCCGTCCGGCGCGTGGGCCTCGAGCGCGGCGGCCGCGTCCAGGCGCTCGAGCCGGACGCGCGCGCGCAGCGTCTCGAACGCGCTGGAGAATTCGTCGCTCTCGGCGGCCAGCTCGCGCACGACGGTCCAGGCCGCGCGCGCGCGGTAGGGATCGCGATCGTGGTCGTCGAAGAGCAGGGCTTCCTGCACGGCGGGGAGCACTTCGCGCGGCGCGAGCGCGCGCGCGGCCTCGACGTGACGACGCGCGGCCGCGAGGTCGCCGCGTTCGCGCGCGAGGCACGCCCGCGCGGCGGAGTAGCGCCAGGCCTCGACGTACTGCGGATCGAGCCCGTCGAGCTCGTCCTCGGCGTCGCCCAGGTCCTCCGCACCGATCGAGAGCAGCGCCAGGTCGAGCCGCGCCTCCGCCAGCTCGCCGGGCAGCACGCGCGGGTCCTCGAGCGCGCGCGCGACCCAGCCGCGCAGGCGCATCCCGGCCGCTTCGCTCGATCCGTCGCGGGTGAGCATCCGCACCTCGAGCCGTCGCGCGGGCATGTGACCGGGGTCGGCGGCCAGCGCGCGCTCCAGCGCGAGCCGCGCCTCGTCGAGCCGTCCGTCGCGCGCGGCCAGGAACGCGCGGGCGTAGTGCACCCACACGCAGTCCGGGTCGCGCGCCTCGGCGCGCGCGATCCAGCTCTCCGCCGCGATCGGATCCGTCTGCGCGCGGGCGGCGAGGATCTCGCTGCCGACGCCGGGCCGGAGCGCGGCGCGCTCCTCGCTGCGGCGCCGCAGCGTGTCGGGATCCGACAGCGCCGCCTCGCACTCCTGCCACCACACCCCGAACGGCACGGTGTCGGGCGATGCGTCGAGCAGGCGCTCGAACGCGGCGCGCGCCTGGGCCATGTCCCCGGCCTGGAACTGCTCGCGCGACTCGCGGAACTCGGTCAGCGATCCGGGCGGGAGTCGGTCGTACACGCTCGAGTCGATCGGCACGGCGATCACGCGCGACACCGAGCAGCCAGCTCCGATCCCCGCGGCGAGCGCGCAGACCCCGAGCACTCCCGCGCATCCGGACGCGACCGACGCGGCGAACCGGGCCGCGGTCGCGCGCGCTCCGCGCCCCGCGCTCACCGGCGGATCGGCCCTTCGATGCGCAGGCTCTGGGCGCGCGCGGGCTCGGCGCTCGGGCCGTCCTTCCAGAAGACGTCGCCGGCCGCGATGACGAGGACGTCGACGTTGCCCGGTCGCTCGAGGATCACGAGCCGGCGCAGGGCCGAGATCGCGACCGCGTCGATCTGCGCGCGGATCTCCGCGCCCGCCGTGCGCACCGTGATCGTCTGCTGGAATCCGGCGGGGATCGTCTGGACCTGGACGTCGTGCAGGCCGGCCTCGGGGCGCGTCACGACGTGCTCGAGGAGCGGCGCCGGACCTTCGATGCGGATCTCGTCCGCGACCAGCACGCCGGCGGCGAGGAACCGTTCCGTCCACGGCTTCGGCGGCGCGACCGCCGCCTCGACGGGCGCCGCGGCGTGCGGGTCGGGCGCGGGCGCGAAGGCCGTGCTCGACTTCGACTTCGCGCCGCTCGAACCGCAGCCGCTCGCGAGGACGAGGCCGGCCAGCGCGATGCCGACCGGCGCTGCCACCGCGGCCCACGCCGCTCCATCGAACCGTTTCCACGTCATCGAACGTCTCCTCCGGACCTGCCTGGACCCGCTCCGGCGCGGGACGTTGTGCCACTCCGGCGGTGCGGGCGCTAGCGCAGGCCGCAGGCCTTGCGCGCGCGGTCCAGCACGACGACGGCCCGCGCTCGGGCACGCGCCGCGCCGTGCGCGAGGATGCGGTCGACCTCGGCCGGGTCGGCGACGAGCTGGGCGCGCCGCTCGCGGGCCTGCGCGAACCGGGCCTCCATCGCCTCGGCGATGCGGACCTTCAGGTGACCGTAGCCCGGGGCGCCGGGGCCGCCGCGCCGGACGCGCTCCTTCCACTCCTCGAGCTCGGGCTTCTCGAGGAACAGCTCGAGGAAGCGGAACAGCAGCACCTTCTCCGGGTCCTTGGGCTCCTCGGGCGGCTGGCTGTCGGTCACGATCCGGTTCACGGCCGTGCGCAGCTTCTTGCCCGACTCGAAGATCCACACGTCGTTCCCGTAGCTCTTGCTCATCTTCTCGCCGTCGAGCCCGGGCACCTTGGCCAGCAGGTCCTCGCGCGGCATGAGCGGCTCGGGGCGCCGGAAGACCGGCCCGAACGCGGCGTTGAACGAGGCGGCCATGTCCTGGGCCATCTCGACGTGCTGGATCTGGTCCTTGCCGACCGGCACGAGGTCCGAGTCGTAGGCCAGGATGTCCGCGGCCATGAGCACCGGGTACGTGAAGAGTCCGACGTTGGGGACCAGCCCGCGCGCGACCTTGTCCTTGTAGGAGTGCGCGCGCTCGAGCAGGCCCATGCCCGTCACGCACGCGAGCAACCAGGCGATCTCGAGCACCTCGGGGACGTCGCTCTGCCGGAAGAGCATCGCCTTGTCCGCGTCGAGCCCCAGCGCGAGGTAGGTCAGCGCCACGTCGCGCGTCGCCTCGCGGAACGCCGCCGGATCGCGCGACGTGGTGAGGGCGTGGTAATCGGCGATGAAGTAGAGGCACGTGTCCGCGCCGGCCGCCATCGCGACGTGCTGGCGGATCGCGCCGAAGTAGTTGCCGAGGTGCGGACGGCCGCTGGGCTGGATGCCGGAGAGGACGGTCTTCATGGCGCGTGCGGCCGCGCAACGTACGAGCGCCGGACGCCGAAAGCGAGACCGGCGCGCTTGCGGCGCGGGCCCTGCTTCGAGGATCCTCCGCCCGTGCAGCGCGTGCGATTCCAGGACGACGGGAGCGCGAGCCCGTCGGCGACCTCGACCCGCACGAGCCTGCCTCGGAGCGCGGGGCTCAATGTCCTGCTGGTCCTGCTCTCCGCCGGCCTCGCGGGCTGCGCGACCGACGGGACGGAGCGCAATCTCGCGCCGTTCTGGTCCGAGCATTCGATGGCCGGCGGCGGCATCGAGGTCGAGGCGCTGGGCGGCGCGCTGCGCACGCGCGTCGCCCAGCGCGGCGCGGCGTTCACGCAGTTCGCGGCGCGCCCGCTGATGATCCGCGACCGTACCCAGGAGGACGGGAAGGAAGCGGTCGTCGACCACTTCCTGGCGCCGTTCGGGTACGCCACGTACCGGGCGGACGAGACGGTGTGGCAGCTCCTGCCGATCACGCGCTACGACCGGCAGACGGCCGAGGACGGGACGCTCGAGTGGACGCTCCTCACCCTGCCGGGGATCTACTGGTCGAAGCGCGCGGACGGACGCACGCTGCGCGGCTGGTTCCCCTTCGCCGGCGTCATGGAGACGTTCCTCTCCTACGACCGGATCGAGTGGGTGCTGTTCCCGCTTTGGCTGCGCACGGAGCGCACCGGACGGGTGACGAACCACTACCTCTGGCCGTTCTTCTCCTACACGGACGGAACGGGCGGACCGAGCTGGCGCGTGTGGCCGCTCGTCGGCAACTCGATCTACGAGGGCAAGTACGAGCGCTGGTTCGCGTTCTGGCCGATCTTCTCCTGGCAGCGCAACAACCTGCAGCTGCCGCCGGAGGCGCACGAGACGAAGTGGATGGTGTTCCCCTTCTACGGCCGCACCACGGCCGGCGACTACTCCGCCACCACGGTGCTGTGGCCGTTCTTCGGCTGGGCCACGAACGAATCGAACGGCTACAAGTCGATCGACGCGCCCTGGCCGCTCATGCGCTTTCTGCGCGACCCGGCCCAGGACCAGGAGCGCACGCGCGTCTGGCCGTTCTGGTCCGAGTACCGCGGCGACGGGCTCGAGTCCACGTGGTGGGGCTGGCCGTTCGTCAACGACCGGCGCGAGGTCTACGACGACGCCGAGCGCAACTCGACGAACATCGTGCCCTTCGTGCAGAACTGGGAGCGGCGCGACGACCAGGGGAACGTCGAGCGGTATTCGAAGGTCTGGCCCTTCTTCCAGATCGAGCGCAAGAACGAGGACGAGCTGCGCACGGCGTTCCCGGCGCTGAACCCGCTGTGGCGCACGCCGGACATCGACGCGATGTACGCCTGGATCTGGGAGCTCTACACGCGCGAGCGGCGGGGCAACGTCCTGCGCGAGCGCACCTGGCTCGGCCTGTACCGGCGCGAGAAGGACCTGCTCGAGGATCGCCGGTCCCTGGCGTTCCTGTGGAGCTCGCGGACGTACGCCATCCAAGGCCGCGCGCGCCGCGAGACCTCGCTCCTCTTCGGCCTCTTCCGCTGGCGCAGCAGTGCGGAGTCGGCGTTCGAGCCCATGCTGCCCGCGATCCCGGGTCCGGGCTGGCCGCTCGAACGCGGCGTGGCCGAGGCGCGCGAAGAAGTGGACCGCGCCGCTGTGGATCGCGCCACGGACCCCGCTACGGTACGCGCGGACTCGCCATGAACCTCCTGACCCCCGTCACGTCCGTCGCGGAAGGGCTCGGCTACCAGGTCGAACTCCTCGGATCCGTCCTGGCGCGGCTGCACCACGTGCCGGCTCGCGCGCGGCTCATCGCCGATCAGGTCTACCAGAGCGCGCTCAAGACGGCGCACGTCGTGCTCGTCGTCGGCCTGTTCATCGGGATGATCGTCGCGCTGCAGACGGGGATCGAGCTCGCGCGCATCGGCCAGCAAGACCAGATCGGGACGATCGTCTCGCTGTCGATGGCGCGCGAGATGGGCCCGTTCATCACCGCCACGATCCTGGCCGCGACCGCGGGCAGCTCGATGGCGGCCGAGATCGGCACCATGTCGGTCAGCGACGAGTTGGCGGCGCTCGAAGTCCTGTCCGTCGATCGCGTGAAGCTCCTGGTCCTCCCGCGCGTCGTCGCGCTGGCCATCGCGGCCCCGCTGTTGACCATCCTGTGCGACACGATCGGAATCGTGGGCGGCGGCTTCGTCGCGCAGTCGCAGCTCAACGTCAGCTACCAGCTGTACATGGACTCGGCGGTCGAGGCCCTGCGCGATCCGGGGCGCATCCTCCCGCTCCCGAAGGACGTCTACGGCGGCCTGCTCAAGGCGTTCGTGTTCGGCGTCATCGTCGCGCTGATCGGCTGCGCGGCCGGTCTGCGCGCGCACGGCGGCGCGCTGGGCGTCGGCAACGCGACGCGCTCGGCCGTGCGCGACGCGATCATCGCGATCATCATCACGAACTACTTCATCACGTGGGCGCTGTACCAGTCGTGAACACAGCCGCCGAGTCGATCATCTCGATGCGGGATGTCGTGAAGAGCTTCGGGCCGCAACGCGTGCTCGACGGCCTCTCGTTCGAGGTCCCGCGCGGCAAGTGCCTGGCGATCATGGGGCCGTCGGGCACGGGGAAGTCGGTGATCCTCCGGCACGTGATCGGGCTCATCAAGGCCGACTCGGGGGTCGTCGCCGTCGAGGGCCGCGACATGGCCAAGCTGACGCGACGCGAGCTGTCCGAGCTGCGCAAGCGCATGGGCTTCCTGTTCCAGGAAGGCGCGCTGATCAACTGGCTCTCGGTGGGCGAGAACGTCGCGCTTCCGCTGCGCGAGAACACGACGCTCAAGGACGCGGAGATCCGCGAGCGCGTCCAGGCGAAGCTCGAGCTCGTGCGCATCCCCGATGCCTGGGAGAAGATGCCCTCGCAGATCTCGGGCGGGATGAAGAAGCGGGTCGGGCTCGCGCGCGCGCTGATCACGGACCCCGAGATCGTGCTGTACGACGAGCCGAACGCCGGCCTCGACCCGGAGATCTCGCAGTCGATCAACGAGCTCCTGCGCGAGCTGCACGAGCGCCTGCGCGTGACGGCGCTGCTCGTCGAGCACCGCGTGCGCTGCATCCGCACGGTCGCGGACGAGGTGCTCTTCCTCGAGAAGGGACGCGTCCTGCTGCAGCTTCCGCCGCGCGAGTTCTTCACGTCCGACCACCCGCGCCTCGTCCAGTTCCTGGGGACCGACCCCGACTAGGGAGCACCCTCGATGTCCAGCCAGCGCACCGTACTCCTCGGGCTCTTCCTCCTCGCCACACTGGGGATCCTCGGCTACTACACGCTCTTCCTGACGGAGTTCACGCCGTTCAAGGACCGCCCCGAGCTGCGCGCGTACTTCAGCGAGACGAACGGTCTGCGCGAGGGAGACCCGGTGCTCGTCGCCGGCATGCGTTGGGGGCGCGTCAAGAAGATGACGTTCGATCCGTCCGCGCCGGAGGAGAAGCGCATCGTGCTCACGGCCTCGCTGAACGAGCCCCTGGCGCTGCGCGAGGGTGCGACGATCGAGATCCGCGACGCCACGCTGCTCGGGGGGAAGAACGTGTGGATCGACCCGGGTCCGGCCGGCGCGGCGCCGATCCCGAAGGACACCGAGCTCTTCGGCGCGGTCTCGGGCGGGCTGCTCGATCGCGTCACGGGGCTCGTCTCCGACAGCGAGGAGAGCATCGGCCGCATCCTCTCCAACGCCGAGCAGATCACGCTCGACCTGAAGGAGGGCAAGGGCGTGCTCGGGCGGCTCATCGCCGACCAGGCGTTGGCCGACCAGGTCGAGACCGCCGTGCGCGCGGCCACGAAGACGCTCGAGGACGCGCAGGCCATCACGGCCGACGCGCGCGCCGGGCGCGGCACGGTCGGCAAGCTCCTCTCGGACGACGCCCTGTTCACGGACCTCGCGGCGTCGGCGCGCAAGCTGTCGCAGCTCCTCGACGAGGCCACGAAGCTCGCCAGCGAGGCGCGCGCGGGCGACGGAGCCCTGGGGCGGCTCGTGTCGGACCCGGCGCTGGCGGCGGACATCGCCGCGGCCGCGACCAGCCTGAGTTCGATCGTGAAGAAGATCGACGAGGGCCGCGGGCTCGCCGGCACGCTCGTGAACGACGAGGGCCTGGCGCAGGACGTGCGCGACACGATGGGAACGATCGCGCGCGGCGAGGGGACGGTCGGCGCGCTCATCGTG
>JBGAOR010000138.1:0-9814 GCA_044221705.1 Planctomycetota bacterium | reverse complement strand
CGCGGCCGAAGCACCGTCCGCGTCCATCTCGGCGCCGAGCAGTCGCCGCGCGAGCCCGTCGAGCAGCGCGTTCGCCGGCCCCGTGTCGAAGGCCAGCAGCGCTCCGTCGCTCCCGATCAGGGTCAGGTTCCCCAGGCCGCCCAGGTTCAGGATCGCCGCCGGCCGCGGCACGTGCGCGAAGAGCAGTACGTCGGCCAGCGGCGAGAGCGGCGCGCCCTCGCCCCCCGCGGCGACGTCGCGCCGGCGGAAGTCGCTGACCACCGCGCACCCGGCGACCTCGGCCACGAAGTCCCCGTCGCCGAGTTGCAGCGTCGCCGGCCCGCTCGATTCGACGCCATCGTGGTGCCAGACGGTCTGGCCGTGGCTCGCCACGAGGTCGAGCTCGATCCCCTCCCGATCCGCGACGGCGCGCGCAGCGGCGCCGAACGCGCGTCCGAGGTCGCGGTCGAGCAGAGCCGCCTCGCGCAGGCCGCATGGCGCGCCCTCGAGGATCGCGCGCACGCGCCGCGCGAGGACGTCGGGGTACGGTTCGGTCGCGTAGACGTGCAGTTCCGGCGGGAGGAGCACGAAGCCCGCCGCGCTCGCGCGCGCGCGGATCCGCGCGAGCCCGACGTCGATCCCGTCGGCCGACGTGCCCGAGAGGACGCCCGCGACGACCGCACCCGGTCCGGCGAATCGTTCCTCGAGCGCGCGCATCGCCGGCGGATCCTACGGCTCGCACCGCTACGATTCCGCCATGGCTTCGCGAGCGAGCACCGAACAGCGTGTCCCCATCCTGGTGGTCGACGACGACGCCGACGTGCGGCTCGCGCTGGAGATGACGCTCCAGTACCAGGGCTTCGAGGTCTGGACCGCGAAGGACGGACTCGAGGCGCTGAAGCGCATCGAGGCCGAGGCCAAAGGCGGGCGGCGACCGGGTGTCGTCGTCACCGACCTCAAGATGCCCGGGCTCGACGGCCTCGGCCTGCTCGAGAAGATCCGCGCGCTCGAGGATCCGCCGCCGGTGGTCGTCGTGTCCGGTCACGGCGACGTCGCGACGGCCGTCGACGCGGTGAAGCGCGGCGCGGCCAACTTCCTCGAGAAGCCGCTCGAGGGCGAGCGCGTGCTCGTGACGATCCGCGCGGCGCTGCGCGAGGGCAAGTTGACCGCGGAGAACACGCGGCTGCGCCAGAAGCTCGTCGAGCGGCACGAACTCGTCGGCTCGAGCCCCGCGATGGCGCGGCTGCGCGCGCAGGTCGCCACCGTCGCCGGCTCGGACGCCTCGGTCCTGATCACCGGCGAGAACGGCACCGGCAAGGAAGTGGTCGCGCGAAACATCCACGCGCATTCGCCGCGCGCCGACGGCCCGTTCGTCACCGTGAACTGCGCCGCGATCCCCGACGAGCTGATCGAGTCCGAGCTGTTCGGGCACGAGAAGGGCTCGTTCACCGGCGCGTTCGAGCGCCGCATCGGCCACTTCGAGGCGGCGGAAGGCGGCACGCTCTTCCTGGACGAGATCGGCGACATGCCGCTCGCGGCGCAGGCCAAGGTGCTGCGCGCGCTCGAGACGCACGAGATCGTGCGCGTCGGCGATTCGCGCTCGATCCCGGTCGACATCCGCGTGCTGTCGGCCACGAACGCCGACCTCGCCGCGGCCACGGAGCAGAAGACGTTCCGCCTCGACCTCTTCTACCGCCTCAACGTCGTGCCGCTGCGCGTGCCGGCGCTGCGCGAGCGGCGCGAGGACGTGCCGGTGCTCGCGCAGCACTTCCTGCGCGAGATCGCCGCGCGATCGGGGCGCACGCCGCTCGCGCTGGAGGCGGGCGCGTCCGAGCTCCTGTCGCAGCTCGACTGGCCCGGCAACGTGCGCCAGCTCAAGAACCTGCTCGAAGGCGCGGCGGTGTTCGCGAACGGCTCGGAGATCACGCGCGCCGACCTCGAGCAGATCCTCGGCAACGGCCCCGCGCTCGCGCCGGTCCCCTCGCCCGCCGTCGTCTCCGGCGCGATCGTCGGCGGCGACGACCCGTTCCTCGCGGAGACGTTCGAGGACTTCAAGAACCGCAGCGAAATGGCCTTCATCCAGCGCAAGCTGGCCGAGAACGGCGGCAACGTGAAGCGCACCGCCGAGCGGCTCGGGATGCAGCGCAGCCACATGTACAAGAAGCTCGACCGGTACGGGCTGAAGTGAGGCCGGGCGTCCGGCCGGTTGACGGATTCGGACATAGTCGAATAATTATTCGACTATGTCCGAATCCTTCTTCCGCATGGACCACGTCGAGTGCGCCGCAGAACTGCGCCGTCGTCTCGCCGAGCCCGCTCCCGGGCGGATCCAACTGATCGCGGGTCCTCGGCAGGTCGGCAAGACGACGCTCCTCCTGGAACTGGCCGACGAACTCGGCGAGCGTGCGCTGTACGCCAGCGGCGACGAGCCCGGCGCCGCGTCGGCGGGTGCCTGGGAGCGGACCTTCGCGGATGCTGAAGCACGTGCGACCGCACACGGGTCGGCCGTCCTGTTCCTCGATGAGGTCACGTCGATGGAGCATTGGGCGCGACGGCTGAAGGGCTCGTGGGACCGGATCCGTCGGCGCAAGATTCAGCTCCACGTCGTCGCGACGGGCTCTTCCTCGCTCGTGCTCGGCCAGGGCGCGGAAGAGAGCCTCGCCGGCCGCTTCGAGCGCCTCGTGCTGACGCACTGGTCCCCCGCGTCGTTGGCGCGATCGTTCCGCATGTCCTCGATGCGCGCATGCGACACCGCGCTGCGTTGGGGTTCCTATCCGGGCTCTGTCGAGTATCTGAACGACCCCCCGCGTTGGGCCGCGTACGTTCGCGAGGCGGTGATCGAGCCGGCCCTGTCGCGCGACATCCGCGACATAGGGCCCGTACGCAAGCCCGCGCTCTTGCGGCAGGTATTCTGGGTCGCCGCGTCCTCGCCCGCGCAGGTCGTCGCGTTGAAGAAGCTGCAGGGTCAACTCGAGGACGGCGGCTCGATGGAGACGATCGCGACCTACCTCGATCTCCTCGAGCGCGCCTACCTCATCGCGCACATCGACAAGTTCTCCACGCGCGCTGCGCGGCGTCGAGCAGCACCCTCGAAGCTCGTCACGCTGAATCAAGCCCTGTTGGCGGTCGCCGACCCGCTCGGGCCGCCGACCGCGGCGCAGGATTCCGAGCGCCTGGGCCGGTGGATCGAGAACGCAGTGATGGCGCACGCCTGGAACCGCGGACAGCGTGTGCGCTACTGGCGCGAGGAGCCGTTCGAAGTCGACATGGTGCTCGACGGCTCCTGGGGATCGTTCGCTGTGGAAGTGAAGTCCGGACGCTACGCGCAGAGCGATCTCTCGGGACTCTTCGAGTTCACGCGCCGCCATCCGCGGTATCGACCACTTTTCGTCGGTGTGCCGGGCGGACTGGGCCTCGCTGAGCGCCAAGGACTCGCGGCGATCACGTGGCAGGACTTTCTGCTCCACGGCCCGAGCGGCAAGCCGAGCGAAGCCGACAGGGTGCACGAGATCTCGTCCGGCTACGGCGTGCGCAAGAAGAAGACGGTCAGCGCACGTCGAAAACTGCGCTCTCGTTCGTCACGGTGAAGGCCCGCGCGCTCCCCGCGCCCTCGACCTCCACGAAGTACTCGCCGGGCGTGAGCCGCAGGGGGACGAGGCCCGACGCAGAGAGCGCCAGCACGGCGACCGGAGTGCCCGACCGGTCGTTCAGGAACGCGCGCGCCGCCGTGCGTGTCCGCGGACCGAAGTCGAGCGCGATCTCCACTCCCGGTTCGGCGCGCACCTCGACCACTTCGCGAACGTCGGGCGGACGCGGGGTCACGCGGACGGGCCGGCGGGCGAAGCGCGGGTCCGCGACGAGCAGCACGTGCGGCTCGACGGTGAGTCCAGCGAAGCGCGCTTCGCCGCGCGGATCGGTCGAGACCTGGATCGCATCGCGGTACTCGAGGCCGTCCTCGGGGAACGCCTCGAGAAGAAGCGCGACCGCCGCGCTCCCATCGGGGAGCGTGGCGCGGACCACGAGGTGCCCCGCCTCGGGGAAGTCCACGTCCCCGAGGTCCAGCGCGTCGCCCGCCTGCAGGTCGACCTGCCGCGCGCGCTCGGCCCGCCCCGGCGCTTCGAAGCGCAGGATCCAGCGCCCAGGCGTGAAGCTCGCGTCCACGAGGCAGCCCTCGGGACCGACGTCGACGGCGGAACGGGACTCGGCCAGGCGGCAGGCCGCGCGGAAGCGCCCGTCGCGCACGCGCTCGTTCGTCGCCGTGTCCACGAGGCAGAAGCGGACGCTGGCGTGGAGCCGGCGCAGGAGCTCGACCGGCGTGCGGAACACGACCTCGCGCGCCGGGTCCTCGACGACCTGCGATCCGACGACGAGCCCGTCGATCGACGCGCACAGCGCGGAGGGCAGCCCGCCCGCGAGCTCCACCTCGCACAGTCCGTCGGCCGGCGCGCCGGGCCAGGCGGCGCCGATCCGATCCGGCGACCCGTCCGGACCGGGGCCGGCACGGAACGGCATCGACCCGATCGAGTCCGGCGTGCGCTCGCCGACCGCGCGCACGCGCTCGTCCGGACCGACCCGCGCGATCACGGGGGCGGGAAGCAGGCCGGGCGTCGCGAGCGCCGCCAGGATCGGCCGGCCGTCGTCGGCCTGCCAGCGCACGCGGACGACCGGCGCCGGCGCGAGACGCACCTCGAAGCGCTGCTCCTCCGCGAGCGGCCGGACCACGACCTGCTCGAGCGCCGCGAGCGCGCCCGGGGCCACGACCGAGATCGCGTAGGCGCCGGGCACGACGCCGGCCGCACGGTGCGCACCGGCGGATTCCTCCAACGCGAGCGGCCGCGCGAGCGCGTCGAGGCACTCGACTCGCGCCGGCCACGGCGTGCTCCCGGGTCCGCGCCCGTCGACGACGACGATCGCGATCCGCGCGCCCTCGGCGCCGGGCGACGCACTGGTTTCGAGCCGCGGCTCGATCTGGCGGGCGGGCAGCTCCGCCCGGGCGAGTTCCACCCGCGGCGCGTCCACGGCCGACGCGGCGCGGGGCGCCGGCGCGAGGTCCACCGGTTCGATCGCCGGCCGTGCCGGATCGGACGCCAGCGCGAACCACAGCGCGACCAGCAGCGCGATCCCGGCGACGACGGCGAGCACGAGACGCATGGCGCCGTCAGTCTGCCGCCGTCCGCGCTCGCCCGGCGCACGAAAACCCAGGCGAAAACGCGCGCGGCGCGCGGAGCCCGAGGCCTCGCGCGCCGCGCCGTGCGTCACCGGCGGATCAGGGAATGCGCAGGCGCATGCCCTTCTTGATCGACTCGGGCTTGTCGAGGAGATCGCGGTTGGCTTCGTAGATCTCCTTCCAACGGTTGCCGTCGCCCAGCTCGGCCTTGGCGATCTTCCACAGGCTCTCGCCGCTCGCGACGGTGTGGAACTTCTTCCCCGAGGCCTTCGGAGCGGTCTTCGGCTCGGCCTTGCCCTTCGCGGTCGACTTCGAGGCCGACTTGGCGTCGGTCTTGGCGTCGGGCTTCGCGGCCGCGGCCATCACGGGGGCGGCCGCGTCGGCCGGAGCCTGCGCCGCCGCGGTCATCGCGCGCTCGTCGCCGAACACGGGGATGAAGACCGTCTCGCCGGGCTGCACGTCCATGCGGCCCTCGTTGTGGCGCTTCAGCACGTCGAGGCGCTGCCAATCGCCGTAGTACGTGTTCGCCAGGGCGCGCCACGTGTCGCCTTCCTTCCACGTGTAGAGCTTCAGCTCCTGGAACCACGAGTCCTGCAGGCCGTCGAGGGTCTTCAGCAGGGCGCCGGGCGGCAGCGTCGGCGCCGCGGCGACCGCGGGTTGCGCCGTCGGGGTCTGGGGCGCGGTTTGCGCCGGGACGACGGCCGCCGGCGGCGTGACGGCCGGCTGCGCCTGCGGCTGGCCCGCCTGGGGCTGAGCCTGCGGCTGGACCGTCGAGTTCAGGAGCGGAGCGCCGGCGTTCGTCGGCTGCGCGGGAGCCTGGGCCACGACGGGAGCGCCCTTCTTCGCTCCGGCTTCGACGACGTTCGTCTTGTCGAGCGGGTCGTCGACCGTGACGGTCACGACCAGGATCAGCGCCACGAGGAAGAGGACGGAGAGAACGATGACCTTTTCGACCTTGCCCATGGATGTCGCGCGGCGCCTGCACCGGCCGCGGCGGATGCGGATTGGCTGTGGAAACTGTTCGGCGGGAAGGGCGCTGCCGGACGGCCGCGCCAACCCTCGTCTTCGTAGGGGGTTGCAAGAGGTGAGTCAAAAGGAAACCGGCCATTCCCACCCCCATCCGGAGTGTCCCGAGGGCCTCCCCACGCCCCATCTGGGGGCGGTCGGACCGGTCCGGACCCGCGGGTCGGGAGCATTCCCCGACCCGGTTCGTGCACGCCGGGGAGCGCCGGCATAGAACCGCAGCGCCGCATGGTTCGCGCCGCCGCCCTCCCGCTCCAGCCCGTCGAACTCGACGCCGACGGCCGCGCGTTGCCGAGCCTGCGCGACACGTGGGTGCGCGCGCTGATCGTGCTCACGCTCGTGCTGCAGTGCTTCGCGTGGTGGCGCGTCGAGGGCTACCAGATCGCGGACTCGGTCGAGTTCATGGAGATCGCGCAGACGATCGTGCGCGGCGAGGAGCGCGTCGACGCGGGCGTGATCCGACCGATCGGTTTCTCGTTCGTGTTGATGCCGTTCTTCGCGCTCGCCGATTGGATCGGCATGCGCGATCTGCGCGCGGTCGTGTGGTGCGTGACACTCGTCGAGATCCTGCTCGGCTGCGTGCTCGTCGTGCTCACCGCGCGCGTCGCGGCGCGCATCGCGGGACGCACGTGCGCGATCGCGGCCGGCTTCCTCGTCGCGACGAACCCGGTGTTCCTGCAGTACTCGACGCAGCCGGAGTCGGGCATCCCGGCCGGCGTGTGCATCGCGATGGCGCTCGACAAACTGCTCGTTCGCCGCGGGAATACCGTCACTTCAGGCCGCGACGCCGTCGTGGGCGGGCTGTGGCTCGGCGCCGCGTTCCTCGTCGCGTACAAGACCCTGGCCGTCTCGGGCCTGCTCGTGATCGCGCTCGTCTTGCGCGATCGCTGGACGCATCGGCGCACGTGGATCGCGGTGGGAGCGGGCCTGTGCGCGGCGCTCCTCGTGCAGAGCGTGCTCGACTGGGCGATGTACGACGCGTTCGGCGCGAGCGTCTTCAACTACATGGCGCAGAACGCCGGCGGCGTCCTGAACTCGGTGCTGCTGAAGGCGCACTTCGTGATCGGTGGCGGCGTGCACGGCGTGGCGCTCCAGGACCAGCCGCGCAGCTGGTGGCTCGATCGCGCGGAGGACGTCTATCGGATCCGCGCGCAATTGACCGGCGACAGCTGGGGTGGACCGAGCGAGATCTCGGTGCGCGGGCTCAAGGATTCGTGGTTCTACTTCAAGGAGCTCCCGCGGATGGTGCCGTGGCCCGCGATCGCGCTGCTCGCGATCGGCACGATCGCCGCGGCGTGGAAGCGCAATTTCGCGGCGCTGTGCCTGATCGTCCTCTTCGGCGTGAACGTCGCCGCGATGAGCAACAAGGGCGAGAAGGAGTTCCGCCTGTGGCTGCCGTTGCTCGCGATCCTGATGCCGATCGTCGCGCTGGGCTGCGCGTGGGTCCTCGACGGATGGCTGGCGCGCTTCCGATCGACGCGGCGGTTCGTGGGCGGTGCGCTGTTCGGCGCGATCGGCGTGCTCTCGATCGTGTCCCTCACCCGCATCGAGATGCGTCTGTTCGGCGGCTACTGGGTCGCGATGGATTGGGTCAACGAGCGCGCGGCCGCGACCCTGGCGCTCCGCACGGCCGCGGCGCGTCGACTGGGCCGCGCCGAGCCGGAACACCTGCGCGTCGCGGCCGCGTACCACTGGGCGATCTTCCGGCGCGGGTCGCCCGTCGTCGATCCCGTGAAGCTGCCCTGGCAGCTCAACATGTGGAAGCAGTACCGGGCCGACGAGCAGACCGGCTTCGTCGCCGAACACGGCGACGACCTGGCCGCGCTCGAGGACGTCGACGTGTTCATCGTCCACCACCCGATCCTCTCGGAGCACCCCGACCTGATGCGCTGGGTCGCGGCGAACTTCGAAGTCGCCGGCGTGTTCTACGACCAGGCGACCTACGGAGACCTCGGCCCCATCTACGTCCTCGAACGCCGCACCTCGGATCCGCGCGGACGTCGGTTCTTCGAGGAGCGCCGCGGCGTCGATGCCTCGGCGTTCCGGGCCGAACGGCAGCTGCGCGGCGCCTTCGACTTCATCGACCCCGCCGACCCGCGCGGCGAACGCCTCGAGCTCCTGGGCGTCGAGTACCAGCCGGTCCCGCCGATGGGCTACGGCTGGATCACGTACCACTGGCGTGCGCCCGCGAAGCCCACCCGCGACTGGACGCTCGTCGACCGGATCACGCCGCCCTCCGAGACCTACGTCTGGGACAACGGACACCGCGCGGCCTACGGCGCGCTGCCCACGACCGCCTGGGAGCCGGGCGCCATCGTGTCCGAGGGCTACCTCTTCATCCCCGCCTCGGAGCCCTACAAGAGCGGTGCGCCGTTCCAACCCATCGGCGGCGCCTACCGCCGCGGCGACCTCCTGCCCCTGCGCTGCTGGATGGGCGTGCGCGCCTACGGCCCCGATCCCGGAGACGGGACGCGGCCCACGATCGAGCGCGAGCTCGTCGCCGCGCACCCGGGAGCGCTGGTTCCCGCGCGTCCGTTCGGCGCGAGCGACGTGTACGAGACCGCCGACGGCACGCAGTTCAGCGCGGACGGCCTCGTGCGCGTGCGCGGTCTGCTCCTGCCCGTGCTCGACGCGGCGCGCCTGCCCGACGACGGACGCCCGATTCGCGAGTGAACGCGCGCTCGATCCTTGAGCACCCCTTTGCAGGCAGTTATCCTGCGGCTCCATGCGCATCAGCATGGATCCGAGGGGACGACGGTCGCTTTCGTTCGGCCCCCGGCGCGACGCGGACGTGCGCGACGCAGATCCGGTCCGCGCAGGGACTTCCGCCCGTCGCGCGCTGCTCGCGACCGCGAGCCTCCTCCTCGCGACGTTGGTCTCCGCGCCCGGCTGCTCGTCGGGCGGCACCCGTGCCTCGGCCGCGGGCGCGAAGACCGGCCAGCCCGTCGAACTGCGCTACCGCGCGATCGCGAAGAACCTCTCGTTCGGCCTGGTCAACGAGTCGCACACCGATCGCACGGAGCTCTACTCCGCGCGGCAGCCGCTGGACAAGGCCACCACGAAGGTCAGCCCGGACGAGGTCGTCGACGCGATCGTCGAGTACTTCCGCGACCAGGGCTACTTCGACATCGCGCAGCCCGGCGCCGCACCGAGGACTCCGCCGCCCGGCGCGTCGCAGATCCTCGAGGTCATGCTGCCGGAGGGCTCGTACCACGCCGTCATGGCCCCCGGGGTCAGCCCGGACTTCATCACGAAGTTCCAGACCTGCTCGAAGGCGCTCCTCGACGTCTACAACAGCACGATGCAGCTCCAGGCCGTCGAGAACGCGCCCGACTGGAGCACCGGCAGCACGAGCTCGCGCACGAGCGGCAAGACGAAGTCCGGCGCCGCGAAGTCCGGGGGCTAGCGCACATGGGCCGCACGCAGCAGCGATCCGCCGGGGTAGATCCGCGCGCGGCCACGGCCGGCGTTCGGGCCGTCGCGTTGATCCCGGCGCGGCTCGCCAGCACGCGCCTCCCGCGCAAGATGCTGCTCGCGGAGACGGGCGCGCCGCTCGTCGTCCACACCGCGCGCAACGTCCAGGCCGCGGGCGTCTTCGCGCGCGTGGCCGTCGCCGTCGACGCGGAGGAGGTCGGGAACGCCGTG
>JBGAOR010000137.1:0-9838 GCA_044221705.1 Planctomycetota bacterium | reverse complement strand
CCTCCGTGCGGTGGGTCGGATCGAAAACGGCGGAGTTGTGCCTGGCTCCGTACGAATCAGCCGGCGGGCTGCTCGTCGCCCTTCTTGCCCTTGAAGAAGTTCGCGAACGGGTTGTGAGCGGGCTTGTTGCCCGGCTTCAGCTCGCTGAGGCGCGCCATGTCGTCGCGGTCGGCCATGTCGGCGGTGTCGCCGCGCTTGCCGTCGGGCTTGCGCCCGCCGCCGCCGAAGCTGCTGCCGCCGCCACCGCGCCCGCCACCACCGCCACCACCGCCGCCGGGTCCGCCCCGACCGCGGCCACCACCGGAACGTGCGCCGATCCCGTCGCGGCGCGTCGTCGCGGCGCGGACCGGGGCCGCGGGCTTGGACTCTTCGCGCGGACCGCGATCCGGACGGCCTCGGCCACCGCGGCGCGGCCGCTCGCCGCCTTCGCCGGAGCCCTCTCCCTCCTGTCGCGGCGGACGCTCGGCGCGCTGCGGACGCTCGGGCGGCGGCACGTTCTTGAGCGAGATCGCGAGACGGGCGCCGCCGACCTCGACGATGCGCGCGCGCACGACCTGGCCGATCGACAGCACCTCGCGCGCGTCGCGGACGTAGCGGTCCCAGACCTCGCTGACGTGCACCATCGCGTCGCTCTGGAGGCCGATGTCCACGAACGCGCCGAAGCTCGCGACGTTCGTCACGATGCCCTCGACGACACGGTCCTTCGTGATGCGGACCGGGTCCGTGTCGGCGTCGAGCAGGTTCGGTCCCCACTGGCGCCAACGCGGATCGCGGCCGGGGAACGCCAGCTCGCGCATCAGGTCGCGCCACGTGCCTTCGTCCACGTCGAATTCGTGGCGGCGCAGGCCGCGCAGCGCGCCCGGGCGTCCGAGTCCGTTCTCGACCGTCGAGCCGGCCGCCTCGAGCAGCTTGCGCGCCAGCGGGTACTGCTCGGGGTGCAGGTTCGTGTTGTCGAGCGGCTCGGTGCCGCCGTGCACGCGCAGGAAACCCGCGACGCTGGTCCACTGCGCCTCGGTGAGCAGGCCGTCCTGGCGCAGCTCCTCGCGCGACGTGAACGGACGCTCCTGGCGGCGCGCGACGAGCCTCTCGGCCGCCGCGCGGTCGAGGCCCGGGAGGTGCATCAGGAACGACAGCGTCGCGCGGTTCACGTCGGCGCCGGCGAGCGCCGTGCTCGACTCGATCGCCTCGGTGAAGGCGCGCTTGACGTTCGCCTTGCTGACGAGCCCTTGTTCCCAGCCGAGGCCGAGGTGGCGCGGATCCACCTTCAGGAACTCGCTCATCGGATCCTGGAGCCGGCGCGCGAGGCTCGTGGCCATGCGCGCGGGCACCGTGGAGTCGGGGAACTCCTTCCGGCCCCACTCGGAGCCGGCGTAGGTCGAGAGGCCGGCTTCGTTGACCTCGATCACCCACACGGGGATCGCGGCCGCCTTGAGCGCCGCGCGGAGCTTCGGCGCGGCCGAACGGCCGGGCTTGCTGTTCGCGACGGCGACGAAGCGGATCCCGTGCGGAGCGAGGACGGCGGCGAGTTCCGCACCGAGCTGTTCGGCCGTCTTGGGGCGCGAGATCGTCTGCGGCGCGGCGGCGACCGGAGCCGGCGCTGCGGCGGGCTCGACGGCGCCCTCCGCCGCGGGAGTCGGAACCGGCTCGGCCGCAGCGGCGGCCGGAGCCGGAGCCGGCGTCACCACGGTGCGCTCGACGAGCTCGATCCGCGTCTCGGGGCCGAGCGGCGCGCCGTTCTCGTCGACGGGGACGATCGTCCAGTCGCCCTTGGGGCTGACGTCGCAGCCGGCGACGTAGGCGTCCGGCAGGACCGGGGTGAACAGGACCTGGCGCAGGTGCTGCGTCAGGAAGCGCAGGGCCTCCTGGTCCGCACGCTCCTTGATCTCGAGGCGCACGTCCTGCTCCACGATCGGCAGCAGGCGGTGCTGCAGCGCCTGCAGGCACACCTCGTCGAGCAGATCGCGCCAGGCCGGGTTCAGGTGACGGCCGAGGGCGTTGCGCACCTTGGCGACGGCGACGCGCGGATCGAGCGTCAGGATCGCGTTGACGCCGCGCTCCTTCTGCGCCTGGCGGATCGCGAGCAGGCGGTGGCCCTGGAGCTGGCGCAGCGGCTGCTTGATCTTGAGCAACGACTTGTAGCGGCCCGCGCGCGATTCGTCGCCGGCGGGGCGGACGGACAGCACGCCGTGCTTGCGCAGCAGGTTGCGCACGACGCCGCGCAGGCGCGCGTTGCGGCCCAGGCGGTCCGACAGGATGCGCAGCGCGCCGTTCAGCGCCTCCGCCTCGGTGTGGATGCCCTTGTCGGGACGCACGAAATCGGCGCACAAACGCGCCAGTGCCGCGTTCATCGCCGTGCGCACGTCGATGTGCGTGTGCGCCGCGGGAGCGGGAGCCGCGTCGAGCGTCGGTGCGGCGACCGGCGCTTCCTCGTCGTGCTCCTCGACCGCGATCGAGGAGGCTTCGACCTCGGCGGCGGCGGCCTCGGCCGCTTCGGCGTGCGCGGCCGCGTCGACCGGCGCGTGATCCTGCGCTTCGGCCGCGGTCTCGGCCGAGCCGGCCGACTCGGACTCGGCGGAGACCGCCGGTTCGGCGGCTTCGTCGGACTCGGCCTCCGCGTCGCGGGCCTCGTGCTCGGACGGACGCTCCGACTTCGGCACCGGCGCGACGAGCAGGTCCGCGAGCGGCGCGAGCCCGCGGTCGATCGCGAGCTGGACCTCGGGCTCGGGCCGGCGGTGCGGCACGAACAGGTCCTCGAGCTCGAACCGGTCCATGCAGTTCTTGATCTCGTCGAGATCGCGCGGCGTGACGTTCGGCTCCTTCTCGAGCAGGCGCAGGATCGTGCCGCGCCGGCGATCGAGGTCCTCGAGCTCCTGACGCTGGCGCTGCATGCGCCGCAGTCCGTGCTCGCCGATCGCTCCGATCTCGGAGCGGCGGAAGCGACCGACGAACGGTGCCGAGAGGCCGGCATCGAGCATCTCGAGGGCGCGCTGCACCATCTCGGGGGACGTCGAGAACTCGACGGACAAGGTGTGCAGGATCGGAGGGACAGTCACGGTTTCCGCCTCGGATGCGGACGAAGGGACGGTGCGCGCGCGGGCTCAGGGGCCCGTACGGCGGGGATTGGGGCCGGGAATGGTATCCGCGGATCCCGCTCGCTGCCTACGACGCCGGGGCGGCCGCGGGCGCGGAATCCAGGCGGCACCGCGTCCACCGGCCGCGAAACGCGCGCCGGCGGGCGTCAGGCCGGCAGTTCGTAGACCGAGACGCGCGTTTCCTCGGCCACCAGGCCGGCGCCCTGCGAGACCTGCCAGGCGACGGCCTCGTCGAGGCCCGGGACGGCCCATTCGCCCAGGGACCGGCCGGTCAGCGTGTCGCGCACCTCGAGCATCGCGCCGCGCAGCACGTAGAGCTTGCCGCTGTCGGCCGAGATCGCCGCGTCGGGCAGCTCGTCGCCGCGCTGCGTGGAGAGGATGGAGAACCACAGCGGCGACTCGCCCGGCTCGCTGTCGAGCGGCAGCGCGAGCAGCGACAGCGTGTCGGACACGCCGCCGTCCGTGCGGCGCGACAGGTCGATCATGAGCTGCGGCTGCAGCTCGGGCGGCAGCGCGGAGCCGAGGTCGCGCGTGAGCAGCACGAGCCCGTCCGCGTTCACAGCTACGCCGTGGATCACCGGCTGGCGCGGCGCGAGGACCTCGCCCTGGAACTCGCCGCTCTGCGCGTCGAGGCGCACGACGCCCTGACGCCCCGTCGCGGAGTGCGTGTACACGACGAAGAGCTGCGATCCGGCGCGCGCCACGTGGTGGTAGCGCTCCTGCGGACGCGAGTACTCCCAGGCTTCGTCGAGGCTCTTCGTCGAGTAGCCCAGCACGCGGCGCGGCGAGGCGATGACGCACACGTCGGTGCCGACGACCGCTTCGTCGAACGCCTCGACCTCGCCCATGCCGATCAGCTCGCCGCTCTGGAGCGACATGCGCACGATGCGGTGGCCCTGCGCGCTCGGGCCGAGGACGACGACCTCGTCGGGGCTGCCGAATCCGGCGCCGAAACCACGGCCGTAGCCGACCTCGCAGGGCGAGACCCACAGTTGGTCGCCGGTGTGGCGGTCGAGCGCGGCGAGCTTGCCCGGGATCACGTCGTCGGCCCACTTGCCGCCGGCGGGCGGGTCGTAGACGTGCAGCAGCGCGGGGCCGGTGGGACCGAAGGCGATGCCGTCGACGACGCTCTGGATCTCCTTGGTGAAGCGGCGGCGGGCGGTGCGAGTCATGTCGGCACGTTACGCGAATCGGGAGGTGATTTGCAGCCGTCACCGCTGCGTCCGGCGGACCGGGGCGCGGACGCGGAGCCGGGGGCGCTCCGCTGCGAAGCGTCGGCCCCGGACGATCGCTCGGGGAGGAGACCGGGAGGCCGAAATGGTCCCGGAAATGGACGCGGGCCGCGGGGGGCCCCCCCGCCCGGCGCCCAGCGCCCCNNNGGCCGGCGCGCGTCACCCGTGGGCTGCGCTACGCTCCGCCTTTGAGCACCGCTTCCGCGATGTTGTTCGGCACGTCGCGGTACTCCCACAGCTCCATCGCGTAGCTGCCGCGGCCTTGCGTGGCGCCACGCAGCGACGACGAGTACGCGAACATCTCGGCGATCGGGACGAGCGCGCGCACGACGCGCAGGTTGCCGATGGCGTCGATCTCGTTGACCTCGCCGCGGCGGCTGTTCAGGTCGCCGACGACGCCGCCGATGAACTCCTCGGGCGCGCGCACCTCGACCTTCATGATCGGCTCGAGCAGCACGATGTTGTTCTCGGCCGCCTGGCGGAACGCGAGCACGCCGGCCAGGTGGAAGGCGAGCTCGTTCGAGTCGACTTCGTGGTACTTGCCGTCGAACAGCGTCGCGCGGATGTTGACGAACGGGAAGCCGGTCTGGCCGCCCGACTTGAAGCCCTCGCGCAGGCCGTTCTCGACCTTCGGGATGAACTCGCGCGGGATCGAGCCGCCCTTGATCGCATCCACGAACTCGAGGTCGCCCTCGGGCGTCGTGACCGGTTCGAACTTGACCCAGACGACGGCGTACTGGCCGCGGCCGCCCGACTGCCGGATGAAACGCGCCTCGGTCTCGAGCGCCTTCTTGAGGCGCTGCTTGTAGGCGACCTTCGGCTTGCCGGTCGCGACCTCGCACTTGAAGTCGTTCTGGATGCGGTTGCAGATGATCTCGAGGTGCAGCTCGCCCATGCCCGAGATGACGAGCTCGCCCGTCGCCTCGTTCGTCTGCGCGCGGAACGTCGGGTCCTCGCGCATGAGCTTGCCGATGACCTCGCCGAGCTTGTCGCGGTCCGACGACTTCTTGGGCTCGAGCGACATCGAGATGACCGCGTCGGGGAACTGGATCTTGTTCAGCGCGATCGGCTTCTCCTCGTCGCACAGCGTGTCGCCGGTGACGGTGTTCTTGAGGCCGATGATCGCGGCGATGTCGCCGGCACGGACCTCGTCGATCGCCTCGCGCTTGTTCGCGCTCATGCGCGCCAGGCGGCCGATGCGCTCGGTCTTGCCCGTGCGCGTGTTCAGGAGGGCCGTGCCCTTCTGCAGCACGCCCGAGTAGACGCGCACGAAGGTCAGGTCGCCCGTGCTCTCGGCGATCGTCTTGAAGGCCATCAGGCACACGGGATCCGTGTCGACGCGCTTGCGCGTCGTCTTGTCGTCCGTGCGCGGAATCATGCCCTCGACGTCGGGCAGGTCCGTCGGCGCCGGCAGGAAGTCGACGACGGCGTCCATCATGAAGCGCACACCCTTGTGCTTGAGCGCCGACCCGCACAGGACCGGCGAGATCTCCATGCGAACCGTGCCGCGGCGCAGGGCCTTGACGACCATCTCCTCGGTCGGCTCCTTGTCCTCGACGAACAGGTCGAGCAGCGCCTCGTCGAATTCGGCCGCGTTTTCCAGCATCGCGTGGCGATGCATCTTCGCGTCCTCCATCATCGACTCGGGGATGTCGTCCTCGATGTACGACTGGTCCTCGGCCTCCTCCTGGAACGTGTACATCTTCATCCGGACGAGGTCGATGACGCCGCGGAAGTCCTTCTCGTTGCCGACCGGGATCTGGATCGGCACCGGCCGGCCCTCGAGGCGCGTGCGGATCTGGTCGACGCAGGTCCAGAAGTCCGCGCCGACGCGGTCCATCTTGTTCACGAAGCACAGGCGCGGGACGCCGTAGCGGTTCGCCTGGCGCCACACCGTCTCCGACTGCGCCTCGACGCCCGACACGGCGTCGAACACCGCGACCGCGCCGTCGAGGACGCGCAGGGAGCGCTCGACCTCGGCCGTGAAGTCGACGTGACCGGGCGTGTCGATGATGTTGATCGAGTGGCCGTTCCACTCGCAGAACGTCGCGGCCGACTGGATCGTGATGCCGCGCTTCCGCTCCTCCTCGAGGAAGTCCATCGTGGCTTCGCCGTCGTGGACCTCGCCGGTGGTGTGGATGCGCTTCGTGAGGAAGAGGATGCGCTCCGTCACCGTCGTCTTCCCGGCGTCGATGTGGGCCATGATGCCCATGTTCCGGTGCTGCTCGACGTTGCCCTTCTTGGCCTTGAAGGTGCGCGGGGATTCGGTCTTGAGGACGGTGGGCATGGCGGAGTATCCGGCTCGGAAGCACTCGAAAACGAGGACGAGACCGCGCGACTCTCGGGCGCGGCCATAACGGTTTTCGAGGCCGAACAGGGTAGCGAGAGCGCCCGTCGCGTCAAGGCAAGTCGGCCCTGGACGCCCCAGGAGGCCTCATCCGGGCGGCGGGCGATTCCGCCCGAGCCGCTCGTGGGCTTCGACGAACTCGTGCGCCGTGAACGCCGCCATGAGCGACACGTCGCCGGCCAGGACGGTCGCCGCCAGGATCTCGGCGAACGAGTTCGCGCCGCCCGTGCCGCGGACCCCCATCAGATCCAGGCACTCCGCGGCCGTCCCCTGCCCGCTCCCGCCACCGACGGTGCCCACGAGGAGCGAGGGCAAGTGGGCGCTGGCGTACAGGTCGCCGCCGGCCGTGACCTCGAAGTCGAGGAAGCCGGTCGCGCTCTCGGTGACGTAGGCCAGGTCCTGCCCGCAGGCCAGGAACACGGCCGAGAGCCCGTTGGCCGACTGCACCAGCCAGTTCTGCGTCCCGAGCTGCGCGAACCCGACCGTGTAGCTGCGCAGCGCCGCGACCATCTTCTCGGGCGTCGTGCGCGCCAGCGACTCCAGCGCCGCGCGCGGGATCGTGACCTCCGCGCACGCGCGCCGGCCGCGGCCCTCGACGAGCGCGCGCGCGTTGGCGCGCTTCTCGACGTCCTGGCCGTGCACGTAGCGCTCGACCGGCGCGGTGCGCGCGGCGAGCTCGGCCGACACGAGCTCGGCGGCCTTCGCCGCCATGTTGATCCCGATCGCGTCGCCGGTGCGGAACACGAGGCTGAGGATCAGGCGGCGGCCGATCGCCTCGGGGCGCAGCGCGATCAGCGCGCCGTGGCTCGTCGTGCGCTTGACGATGACCGCCAGCTCGTCGGCGTACTGCAGCGCGATCTCGGCCGCACGCTGCGCTTCCTCGGCGGCGCGGTAGACGAGCATCGGGTTCTGCGTCAGGCCCTCGCCCAGCACGCGCGCGCGCACGTATCCGCCCGCGGCGCACAGCCGCATCCCGCGCGCGTGGCTCGCGACGAGCGCGCCCTCGGTCGTCGCCATGGGCACGTAGACCTCGCGGCGACCGGCGGTGAGGTCGACGCGCAAGGGACCCGCGATGCCCAGCGGGACCTGCGCGAAACCCACGAGGTTCTCGATCTTCCCGCGTGCGCTCTCGGGTGCGACCGGATCTCCGGACACGTGGCGCGGCCGCGTTCCGGCGGCCGCCTCCCAGACGTCGAGCCGCGCCGCCATCGCGGGCTTCGACCAGTCGTCGTCGCCGCGCGAACGCGGGATGTGAGGGAGCTTCTCGGCCATGCGCGGCGGGCGGATGCTAGCCTGCCCGCGGTCCGCTTCGCACCCGTTCCAGGAACCACAAACCATGCTCGCACTCCTCTGCGCCCTCTGGCTCGCATCCGATCCGGCCGTCACGGTCCGCACACCTCAGGAGAAACAGGTGTTCCAGCGGACCGAGCGCGCGACCACCGAAGTCCCCGTCGAGGTCGTCGCCGCCACGGGCATCGGACGGCTCGTCGCGTCCGCGCGTCCCACGGCCGGCGGCGCGGAGCTCGCGCACGCCGAGCTCGAGAAGCAGCCGGGCGGCCGGCCGGACTCGACGTCGAGCTTCAAGGCCAAGCTCGCGCTGCCCGCCGGCGGCTGGTACCGCCTCGCGATCTCGGTCGACGGCATCGCCGGGCCGGTCGAGGTCGCGCACGTCGAGCGCTTCGGCGTCGGCGAGGTCTTCATCGTCGCGGGCCAGTCGAACTCGTCCAACTACGGCGAGGTGAAGACGGCGTCCCTGGACGAGCGCGTGGCCGCGTTCGACGGCGAGACCTGGTCGCTCGCCGCCGACCCGATGCCGGGCGTGCAGGACGGCTCGACCGGCGGCAGCCCCTGGCCGCGGTGCGGCAAGGAGCTCGTCGCGGCCTGGAACGTGCCGGTCGCCTTCGCCTCGTGCGGCTTCGGCGGCACGTCCATCGTGCAGTGGCAGAAGACGGCCGCGCCGCTCGACGGCAAGAAGGCCCCGCTCTACGCGGCGCTGGTGCAGCGCGCCAAGGCGCTGGGCAACTTCCGCGCGATCCTCTGGCACCAGGGCGAGTCCGACGCCGCGGGCGGGATGAGCAGCGCCGACTACGCCTCGAAGTTCCGCGAGCTGCGCGACGCGCTCACCAAGGACACGAGCTCCAGCGCCAACTGGGTCGTCGCCAACGTCAGCTTCGTGCCCGAGCTCGACAAGGCCAAGATGGAGTCGATCCGCGCGGCGCAACAGGCCTTGTGGAAGGAGAAGGTCGCGCTGCAGGGGCCCGACACGGACGACCTGCTGGGCGCGATGCGCCACAGCCAGGACAAGATCCACTTCAGCCAGGCCGGGCTCGAAGCGCACGCCAAGCGCTGGGCCGAGCGGCTCGTGCTGCTCTTCCCGAAGAAGTGACCGAAGGCGCGGGGCCCGGCGCGCGCCGTCCCGGCGGGACGCGACGCGCGCGGGGCCCACTGGATCCCATCGCGGCATGACGACGAACGACCTGCGCTCGATCCCGGGAGTCTGCGACGTCGTCCTGGTGCGCGGCGCGCGCTCGACGGGCGCGCCCGACCTCTTGTTCGAGGTCCCACACGGCGCGACGCGCGCGCGCGACTACGAGTCGCTGCGGAGCGAGCTGCTCGGCGACTTCCCGGCCGACCTGCAGGCCTTCTTCTTCGTGAACACGGACGTGGGTGCGCCCGAGCTGGCGCAGCGCGTCGCGGAGCTCGCCGTCGCCGCGGATCCGACGCGCGCGTGCCTCGTCCTGCGCTGTTCGATTCCGCGCACATTCGTCGACTGCAACCGCGACATCGACCCGACGACGCTGGCGCGCGCGTCGGCCGCCGGCGAGATGACGGCCGGTCTGCACGCCTGGGTGCGCGATCCGCGCGACCGGACGCTGCTGCTCGAGCGCTACGGCGCGTACCGCGCGCTCGTCGCGCGGGCGTACGAGCACGTGTGCGGCGAGCACGGCGGCCGCGCGCTGATGGTGCACAGCTACGCGCCGCGCAGCGTCGACGTCGCGGTCGACGACAAGATCGTCGAGAGCCTGCGCGCCGCGTACGCGCCCGAGCGCGTCGAGTCGTGGCCTCTGCGCGCGTCGGTGGATCTCATCGTCGATACGCCCGAGGGCGAACGGCTGGCGGATCCCGAGCTCGCCGCGGCCGCGCGGCGCGAGCTCGAGGCCGCGGGC
>JBGAOR010000021.1:0-59401 GCA_044221705.1 Planctomycetota bacterium | reverse complement strand
GCCGTCGGAGACGAGCAGCACGGATCCCTGGCGATCGGGCGGGATCAGGTCGAGCGCGACGTCGAGCGCGCGGCCGAGGTCCGAGCCGTCGAGGTCGAGCCCGCGCTCGAAGCGACCGAAGCGCGCCGTCCCGGACGGCAGGCGCTCGACGGCCGCCTCGGCGCCGAAGGAGACGACCGCGACGCGGTCGCCGTCGCGCCGCGCTTCCTCGGCGAGGCGCGTCAGCTCGAGCGCGACGTCGTTCGCCCCGGCCGGCATCGAGCGCGAGCGGTCGACGACGAGCACGAGGTCGCGGCCGCGGTCCGCCGTGCGCAGGTACGGACCCGCGAGCGCGAGCACGAGCACCGCCAGCAGCGCGACGCGCAGCGCCGTCGTCCACGCGTCGGCGGCGCGCAGCTTCCAGGCCGCGAATGCCGCGGGCAGCGCCAGGAGCAGGAGCTCGGGGTGCAGGAAGCCCACTAGGCGGCCTCCGCGCGCGGCGCCGCGACACGACCGCCGGCGCGCGCCAGCACGAACCAGTCGAGCAGCGCCAGCGCGGCGATGCAGCCCAGCAGCGCCAGCTCGAGCCGCGATCCGCCCTCGCCCGCCGCGCCGGTGTCGACCGCCGCGGGCCGCGTGCCCGACGAACGTCCGCGCAGGTCCGACTCCGACGCGTCCTGGAACGTGACGCCGATCGTCGAGAGCAGTGCGCCGCGGCGCTCGAGCCGGTGGAACCCGGGCCGCTCGATCTCGTCGAAGACGACGTGTTCGCGCGCCGGGTGCTCGCGCCGCCCGTCCGGGCCGCGCAGCACGAACGGCGCGCCGTCGTCGCCCGCCGCGAGCGCCGCGCGCCACGTGAACGATCCGCCCACGACGAGGTTCGTGGCCGCCGCACCGGGCAGCTCGCGGCGCCGCTCCTCGACCAGGTTCGCGAGCAGGATCGGCCAGTCGGGCGAGCGCTGCAGCGAGCTGCGGAACGGATCGAGGTCGAGCGCGTAGACGCGGCGCGATCCGTCGCGGTCCTCGGTCAGGAGCGGCAGGTTGCCGGCCGACACGAGCGGCGTCCCCGCGAGCTGCACGCCCGGATCCGCGCTCCACACGAGGCCCTCGAGCGTCGCGCCCTCGAGCAGCGGGTGCCGGCGCTCGACCAGGAAGGGCCCGATGAAGTCCTTGCGCTCGCCGTCGAAGCGGCCGGGCTGCAGCACGACGCTCCACGTCGCCGCGCCCGCACCCGCCGTGCGCGTCAGGAGGACGTGCGCCGTCGCCGGATCGGGCGCGACGACCGCCTCGTCGACGAGCGCGATCCACCGCGCGAGCTGCGCGCCGGCGGGCCCGTCGAGCCCGAGCGCCGCGCGCGTCTCGTCGTCGAGGTCGCAGGCGACGCCGACGACGCGCGGGGGACGCGGCGCGAGCCAGGCGGAGTCGTCGATCGCGAGCGCGTCGCCGTCGATGCGCACCTCGACGCCGCCCGCGCCGTCGGGGAGGTCGAAGGCCAGGCTCTCGCGCGCCCCGGGCGCGAGCGTCACGGGCCGGCGCGGCGCGATCTCGCGTCCGTCCTCGGCCAGGAGCGCGACGTCCGTCGTGCGCGGCGCGTCGCTGTAGCTCGCGAGCGTCACGAACAGGCGCTCGCGGCGCACGCCGTCGACGCGCGCGACCGTGCGGTTCGCGCTCGCCACGGCGACGTTGTCGAGCGGCTCGCCCACCGCCGCGAGCTCGACCTCGGGCGGCATCTCGTCGGGCGCGTGGCGATCCGTGACGACGAGCACGCGCCCGGCGCCGGCGAGCTGGAGGCACAGCGCGATCGCCGGCTGCAGGTCGTGCCGCGCCGCCGTCGGCCGCCAGGCGGCCAGCGACGCCAGCGCCTCCTCGGGGTACGCAGCCGGGCCGGCGATCGTGCGCGGGCGCGGACCGCTCGCGACGAGCGACACGCGCGAGCCGCGCGGCAGGGCGCGGATGCGGTCCGCGACGAGCTCCGCGCCCGCGTCGCGCGCGCTCTGCCCGTCGCGGCCGCGCGCGTCCATCGACGCCGAGCCGTCGAGCGCGACGACCAGGTGCTCGCCCCGCGATCCGTCGCAGCCGCGCGGCGAGGCGAGGAGCAGCGCCAGGAGGACCGCCGCCAGGAGCTCGCACGCGAGCGACGTCGACGCGCGCAGCCGGTCGCGGCGCCGTCCCGACATCGGCGTGCGGTCCGCGTCGGCCCACAGGAAGAGCGCGCTGACGACGCGCGGCCGGAATCGGCGCCGGAAGAGGTGCAGGGCGACGATCGCGGGGACGGCGAGCAGCGCCAGGAGTCCGAGGGGATTCTGGAACACGCGGGGAGCCCGCCTTGCGGGGCGGCCACGTCTTCTATTCTCTGGCGCGGTCCGCCCGGTAGTGCGGTCGCGCTTCACGCGCCGAAATCCGCCGGAATTCCTGCGACCGGCGGCCGGTCCGAGCGGTCACGGGGATGCCATGCCGAAGCTCCTCGTCCTCGCCCTGCTCGTGTGCGTCGTCGTGCCCGGCCGGGCCGCGCCCGACGGCCGGTCGAAGCCCGAGAAGCCGCCGACGCTGGCCGAGTTGCGCGACGAGCTGTCCGCGCCGAAGCCCGAGGCGCGCAAAGCCGCCGTCCGGAAGCTCGCCGCGCTCGGGACGCGCGAGGCCTACGCGGCGTTCCTCGTGGCGCTCGCGGACGCCGAGGGGATCGTCGCCGACGAGGCGCAGCTCCGCGCGGCGGACGCGCGCGACGCGAAGCAGGTGGCGGAGCTCGCCGGCCAGCTCGGCCTGCGCTCGCGCGAGGCCGGCGTGCCCGCGCGCGCGGCCGAGGCGCTGGGGCGCGCGACGATCCCGCTCGACGCGGGTGCCTTCGAGCGCGCGCTCCCGGGCGCCGACGCGGAGACGGCGCGCATGTTGTGCTGGTCCGCCGAGCGTCTGGCGCAGGCGCGGCGGCTGACCGGCGACCTGGCCGGGCTCGCCGAGCGGCTGGACGACTACTCGGACGGGCGCGCGGCGCCCGAGGCGCGCGGAGCGGCGCTCCTGGCCCTGCGTTTCCTCGACACGCGCGCGGCCGAGGCGCGGACGCTGGCCTTCGCCGGCGCGCGCGAACCGGCGCTGCGCTGCGCGGCGCTGCTCGCGGCGCGCGACTGGACCGAGATCGCGGCGACGCAGTTCGGTGTGCGGCTCGCCGCCGATCCGGACGCTGGCGTGCGCGCCGGCGCGATCGAGCTGCTCGCGCGCACGACCGGCCGCGACGCGGCGCTGGCGCTCGTGGACCGCCTCGAGCGCGAGGAACGCGGCCGTCTGCGCTGGCGGATCGTGGCGCACCTGCGCGCGCTCTCGGGCTCCGACCACGGCTTCGACGCCGACGCGTGGCGCACGTGGGCGAGCGAGCGCTCGGGCGCCGTCGCGACCGGCGAACCGCGCGGCGGGCCGGTGGGGGACACGCGCGTGGCGCTGGCCGGGCTGCCGCTGGTCTCCGATCGCGTCGCGTTCCTGATCGACCTGTCGGGCTCGATGTGGGGCTCGAAGGTCGCGGGCCTGACGCGCAAGGAGATCGTCGACGCGCAGCTCTCCAAGGCGCTGACGGCGCTGCCCAAGGCGGCGCGCTTCAACGTGATCCCGTACACGAGCGAGGCCTTCCCCTGGGAGAAACGACTCGTGCCGGCCGAGGCGTCGCAGGTCCGGCGCGCGATCGAGGACTTCGAGCGCTGCCGGCGCAGCGGCCGCGGCAACGTGTGGGCCGGCGTCGAGGCGGCGCTCGCCGATCCCGATCTCGACGCCGTCGTGATCCTGACGGACGGCGTCCCGACCGGCGGTCCGCACGGCGACTTCGACCTGATGGTGTCCTTGCTGCTCGAGCGCAACCGGTTCCGCAACGTGGCCTTCGACTCGATTCTCGTGGACGCGCCGCGCGGCAAGATCCCCGGCTGGGCCGGGCTCGCGGCGCAGAGCGGAGGCCGCTCGACGACGGCCGATCTGGCCGAGCTCGCGGCGCAGGGCGGTCCCGAACCGCCGCGCGGCGGATAGAGTCGGCGCCCACGCATGCTCCTCGCCGTCCTCCTCGTGCTCGCGCCGCCGTGCTCCGTCTTCCCGCCGGCGCCCCGCGTCGCTGTCGCCGTCGCGCGGGCGCAGGCAACCGGGGATCTCGAGGCCGCGCTCGCCCAGGCGCGACGGCGCGAAGCGCGCGGCGACCTGGCCCAGGCGCGCGACGCCTGGCTCGCGCTGGCGCCGCGCCTGCCGCTCGGCCCCGAGCGCGACGCGGCGGTCGGCGCGGCGCGCGCGATCGAGGACCGCCTCGCGGTGCGCGAGGAGGTGCGCGCGTTCGCGGCCGCGGTGCCGGGCGCCTTCGACGCGCTGCACCTCGGTCCCGGCGACGAGGAGTGGATCGAGTTCGAGGGCGAGCGCATGCCCTGGGTCGAGGTCGAGATCGACGTGCTGCGCCGCGCGGTGAAGATCGCCAAGGGCTCGGCGCGCGCGAAGCGCGGCATCGTGCAGGAGGCGCTCGCGCGCGGGACGCCGGCCGAGAAGCGCGCGGCGCTGCTCGACCTGGCCAAGATGTTCGAGAAGGGCGAGATGCCGGCCGTCGACGCCTTCGCCGCGGTGGCGCGCGCGCGCGGCGAGGACCTGCCGGCCGGCGGATACGTGCTCGTGAAGGGCGCCTGGCGCCGCACCGCCGACGAGGCGCGCGCGGCCGAGTCGGAGGCGCTCGAAGCGGCCGCGCAGGCGTTCGAGGACGCCGAGCCGAAGACGCGCGACGCGGCGCTCGCCAAGCTCGAGGCGCGCGGGCCCGACGGCGTCGCGCGCGCGGCGCAGCTGCTCGAGTCGCGCTGGAAGTCCGCACAGGCGGCGCTGTGGCACGGGACCGTGATGGAACAGCTCGAGCAGGTCGCCGCCCAGCGCGCCGAGCTCGACCGCCGGCGCGCGGCCGCGTTGAAGCTGATCTTCGACGAGGAGCGCTACTTCTATCCCTACAACCCGCCCGAGTGCCCGCCCGAGCGCGCGAAACTCTACGCCGGCGTGCAGCAGGAGGTCGACGGGCTCGTCGAGGCCGTGCGCGAGCCGTGGCGGGCGCAGAAGCGCGCGCGGCTGTCGAGCGCGTTTCGTGCCGCGCTCGAGGAGATCGCCTGGAGCCGCGGCGCGCAGGCCGCGCGCAGGCTCGCGTTCGCGTGGGATCCGGCGTTGCCGGCGTGGGTCGAGGCGATCGATCCGGCGCGCGACGTCGTCGACCTCGCGACGTTCGCGCTCGACGCGCGCGAAGCGGCCGACCTCGCGCGCGACCGGGCCGTGATCGCGTTCAACGAAGCGGCCTGGAAGAAGGCCGGCACCGACGGCGTCGGCGCGCCGAACGCCGAGGAGCGCCGTCAGGTCGAGATCACGAACGCGTACCGCGCGCTCTTCGGCCGGCGCGTGCTGGCCTGGAACGCGAAGATCCAGGCCGCGGCGCAGAAGCACGCCGACTACATGTCGCTGACGGGCGACTTCGGTCACTTCGAACCCGATCCCGCGCGCCACGCGCCCGAGGATCGCTTGAAGGCCGAGGGCTACGCGCTGGGCGGATCCGAGAACTGCCACGCCGGCGATTCGGGCGCAGAGGGCGCGCACCTCGGCTGGACGCACTCGAGCGGACACCACCGGAACCTGCTCGTCGCGACGCACCGCGAGATGGCCAGCGGCATCGCCGGTCCGTACTGGTGCCAGAACTTCGGCGCGGGCCGCGAGTTCGAGGCGCAGCTCGAGCCGAGACCCGCGCGCTGACGTCGTGCGCGGCGGCCGGCGTTCGAGCCTACGGTCCCCACACGACCGAGAGACCGTTCGTCGTGTTGACGCCGGCCGGATCGCAGGCGAGCCCGCCCGTATTGCGGTACAGCACCTGGTAGTGGAACGTGCCTCCGCCCGGCGGGACCTGGCCGAGCACCGAGATCGGCGCGTCGCCGGCCGCGGGACCGAGCGACGACGATCCACCCGAGTTCAGCTTGCGGCCTAGCCGCCGCAGCTGTCCGCCCACGCAGCGCAGTCCGTTGCCGAAGGTCGTCGCGAGCCCGCCGCCGAGCGCGCTCGGCCCCTGGAAGAAGACGACGCTGGACGCGGGCGGCATGCCCGAGGCGTCGAGGCGGAACGTGTCCCCGGCGAGGCTCGCCGATCCGGAGCCGAGCAGCAGCGCGCCCGCCGAGGACGCCGAATGCGCGCAGCCGCGCCACGGGCTGCCCGGGTTCGCGCACGGGCACGCCGTCGCGCTGCCGTCGCCGGAGCAGAACACCGCGGGCGGCGCCGAACCCATGCGCTCCCGGACGAAGACGTCGGTGACCCCGTTCGTGTCGCCCGCGACGAGGTTCGACGCACGGCTCGCGAAGGCCACGAACCGGCCGTCGAAGGAGAGGCGCGAGGAGTCGTCGATCGCGGACTCGTCGTTGGACTGCGCGCCGGACGAATGGATGCTGGCGATGTCGAAGGCGCCGGTGATCGCGTCGCGGACGAAGACGTCGAACCGCCCGTTCGTGTCGCCCGGCACGAAGCCGGCGGTCGGGCTCGTGAAGGACGCGTACCGTCCGTCGCCGGAGATCGAGGGCTGGAACGCGTACGGGTTCGCCTGCGGGCCCGACGGGGACGTGCTCGCACGCAGCGTCTGGCCGGTGAGGCGGTCGCGCACGAACACGTCGGCGGTCGAGTTCGTGTCCCCGGCGACCAGGTTCGAGGCTCCGCTCGTGAACGCGACGTAGCGGCCGTCGGCCGAGATCGCGCAGCGCTCCGAGAGGCCGTTGCCCGGCACGCCGGCGGGCGTGGTGCTCGCGCAGGCGGTCACGCCCGTCGCGACGTCGTGCACGAACACGTCCCAGGTCCCGTTCGGGTCGCCCGAAGCGAGGTTGAGCGCGCGACTCTGGAAGGCGACGTAGCGTCCGTCGGCCGAGATGGACGCCTTCTCCGAGTCCCGGTCGGCCGCCGCACCGCCCGAGTCCACGCTCACGCGGCGCGTGACGCCCGTCTGGCGGTCGTGGAGGAACACGTCGGACCATCCGCCCGTGTCGCCCGCCACCAGGTTCGAGGAGATGCTCTCGAACGCGACGTAGCGGCCGTCCGCGGAGATCGCGGCGTAGCCCGCCCCCGCGTTGGCTTGAGCGCCGCTCGTGGCGACGCTGACGCGCGTCGTGACGCCGGTCGAGAGATCGCGCACGAAGACGTCGCTCGCGCCGTTCGTGTCGCCCGCCACCAGGTTCGTCGCGTGGCTGTCGAACGCGACGAAGCGCGCGTCGCGCGAGAGCCCGCGGGCGTACGACCAGTTGTTCCCCTGGACGCCGTTCGAATCGAGGCTGACGCGCGACGTGGCGCCGGTCTCCAGGTCGTGCAGGAACACGTCGGGGCTCCCGTTCGTGTCGCCCGACACGAGGTTCGAGGCGCTGCTCATGAACAGCACGTGTCGGCCGTCGGCCGAGATGCGCGGCTCGACGGACGGGCCGTCGCCCTGCGTACCACCGGACGAAATGCTGACGCGCCGCGTCGACTGGGCGTCCACGGCGCCCACCACGAGCATCCCCGCGAGCACGCAATGGACCGTTCGAACGTGTGTGCTCATCGATGTCCTCCGTGGTGTGCGCGCGGGAAGAGCGCCGGGTTCCAGGCTACACGGGGTCGCCCCGGGCGGGGGCTTCCCGCATCAGGATCTCGCGCTGAAACCGCGGATGCGGCGCGCGCGCAGTTCGGCCAGGGGATCGAGCGTGCCGCGCCACGCGACGCCGCCGCGCCGGAGCGTCGTCCACATCGAGCGCGCGACCGCGAGCAGGAGGATCGGCGCGCCCAGCGGCGCGAAGACGGCGAACAGCGGGTTCTCGCCGTCGCGCGCCGCGCCGACCGCGGCCGGGATCGCGAACGCGAGCCAGGCGAGACCGGCGAACAGGCCGAACGGTCCGGCGTGCACGAAGCCGAGCGGCCCGGCGAGCCACAGCGCGGATCCGAGGAACAGGACCCCCAGCGTCGCGAGCGTGTCGAAGCCGAAGAACGCGAACTGGTTCTTCTCGAGCAGCCGCAGGATCTCGCCCGCGCTGCGTCCCCACGCGGCGCGGATCTCGCGTCCGCCCAGGTAGCCGCGCGTGCGGAACCCGCCGCGACGCAGCAAGAGGCCGAGCTTCATGTCGTCGACGACCTCGTACGCGAGCCGCGCGTGACCGCCGATCGCGCGCCAGGCGCGCGCCTCGACCAGGTTGAACGCGCCGATCCCGGCCCAGCCGTAGCGCTCGTCGCGGTTCGCGCGCGCGAGCGGACCGACGAGACCCAGCGCGAACGTCGCGAGCGCCGCGAGCGCCGCGATCGTCGGCCGCTCGACGCCGGGCGTGGCACGACGTGCTCCGCGCGCTCGGCACGCGCGGCCAGGACGGCGCGCGCCACGACGTCGGGCGCCATGTGGATGTCGCCGTCGGTGAAGAGGATCCACTCGCCGCGCGCGCTCGGCGCCGCGCTGGCACGCGTGCGGCTTGCCGAGCCAGCCCGCGGGGAGCGCGTCGACGCGCACGAGCTCGACGCGCGGATCGAGCGCCGCCAGGCGCGCGACGATCTCGCCCGTGCGGTCCGTGGAGCGGTCGTCCACGACCACCACGCGCAGATCGACGCCGCGCGATTCGAGGAGTCCGCGCACGGTGCCCTCGATGCGCTCGGCCTCGTCGCGCGCCGGCACGATCGCGGTGACGCCCGGTCGGTCCGCGGGCAGCGCGGAAGGCAGGCGCGGCACGGACAGCACGTCGCGCAGGAGCGACAGGTCCACGAGGACCCAGACGGCCCCGGCCACGGCGAAGGCTGCGTCCACGAGGCCGGAGACGTCCACGCGCGCATCGTGGCGCGGCCCGATGGCGCGCACAACGCTCGCGCCGGGTGACCGGCCGCGCGCGGCGTGCTACCAAGGGCCGCCCACGACCTCGAGACGACGGGATCCGCGCATGCTCAGACTCGTGCTCCTCCTTGCCGCCGGCGCGTTCGCGCAAGGCCCCGATGCGCTCGTCGCGCCGGATCAGATCGCCTGGCAGCGCAGCCTCGCGGACGCGCGCGCCCTCGCGGCGGCCGAGCACCGGCCGCTGCTCGTCGCGATCAACGTCGACGGCGAGTCGGGCTCCGACCGCATCGTGAAGGAGGAGTACCGCGATCCGGAGTTCGTGGCCTGGACGCGGCACTTCGTGTGCGTGATCGGCCATCCGCTGCGGCACGCGCCGCGCGACCACGACGACCGCGGGCGGCGCATCGTGTGCCCGCGACTCGGATCGGTGACGTGCGGCGAGCACATGGCGCTCGAGCCGGAGCTCTTCGACGCGTATCTCGGCGGCGAGCGCGTTTCGCCGCGGCACGCGCTGATCCTGCCGGACGGGAAGAAGGTCTTCGACCTCTACTACCTGTTCGACATGAAGGACCTCGACGAGGCGATCGCGAAGGCGGCCGCCGACGCGCCGCCCGACGGGACGAAGACGCCGTGGTTCCGGGAGCACGCGTCGGACGACGAATTCCTGGGCGCGCTGGCCGGAGCGCGCGCGTCGTGGCAGCGCGACGTGTTCGAGCTCTGCGGGCGCCAGGAGTCGACGCGCGAGACGGTCGCGCTGTTCGTGCGCGCCATCGGGCGCGAGGGCGACGCGGGCTCGGTCGAGTTCCTGCGTCAGCTGCTCCAGGCCGGGGCGCCGACCGCGGACCTCGAGTCGGCGGTCGTGGAGGCCGCTCGTGCGCGCGGCTTCGCTCCCGCGCTGGCGTTCGCGGCGCGCGGCGTGATCACCGGCGCGGGGCGCTATCCGTGCGACGCCACGCTGGGCGCCGACCGCCACCTGCTGCCGCTCATGGCGCGCCTCGCGGGAAAGGACGCGCCGATCCGCGCGCTCGTGCTGGCGCAGGCGGCAGCCGGCGACGCGCGCGATCGCGACGCCGCGCGCGCGGCGCTCGCGGCGGCTTTCGCGGCGGACGAGGTCGCGCGCATCGACGCCGCGATCGCGATCGAGGGCGGTCCGCTCGACGTCGAGGACCTCCTGCGGCTCGGGGCCGGGTTGCGCGCCGCCGCGCCCGCGCGCGCGGCCGTCGCGCCGCCGCAGAAGGACCTGGACCAGCTCGTCGCGGAGCTCGAGGAGGCCGAGCGCGCCCTGCGCGGACACGAGGCCGACGCGTCGGCGGCGCGCCGGTTCGGACTGGCGAACCTGCACCTCGCCGAAGCGCGCATCGCGGCGTCGGGCCCCGACGTCGGACTCCTGCTGCAGGACGCGGACACGTGGCTCGCGCGCGCGGCGGCGGGGCTCCCGGGCGACGAGCAGCTCGCGATCGACCGCGCGCGCACCGCGTACCGGCTGTCGCGCTTCGAGGACCAGTCGCGCATCGCCGCGGCGGCGCTGACGAAGGCGCGCGCGCGCTGCGCTCCGAGCGCGGCGGCGCGCGGCGTGCTCGACGGCTGGCCCCGGTGGGGCAGCGGCTCGCCGACCGGCCGCGCCGAGGCCGAGCGCGCCGCCGCGCTGGCGGACGACGACGTGGCGCTCGAGGCGCTGCGCTGGCTCGGCGACGCCGAGGGGCGGCGCATCGGCGCGGACGCGGCCGATCCCGCGCGCGCGGCGGCGAGCGCGGTGCGCGGCGCGCGCGCGCTGGCGACGGCCACCGCGAACCTCGCCGCCGGCGACGTCGACTACCAGAGCCTCGCGTCGTACCTGAACGCGCTCGGCCTCACGCGGCCGAGCCTCGCGGCGCTGCGCGCGGGCCTCGAGCGCTTCCCGGAATCGCCGGTGTTGCGCGACCTGCTGCGCGACGAACTGGCGCAGTGCGGGCGCTTCGACGTGCTCGTCGACCTCTCGGACTGGTTGGCGGCGCGCGAACCGGCGTCGGGAGCGTGCGCCTGGTACGCGGGCTACGCGCGCATCCTCGCGGCGGAGTGGCGGCGGCGCGGCGAGGACCCCGAGCGGGCGCTGGCCGAGTACGACGCGGCCAGCGCGCGCTTCCGGACCAGTCTGGAGCTGCAACCCGCGTTCGCCGATTCGGCCGGTCACTACCTGGCCGCGTGCGAGCTGGGCCGCGGTTTCGCGCAGCGCATGGCCGGCCGGCGGCAGGCCGCGGCGGACGCGCTGGCACGCGCGCTGCAGATGCGCCCGGCGATCGGCGACGCGCGCGACGGGCTCGACCGCGAGGCGCTCGACCTCGTGGACGCGGTGCTCGAGTGGACCGCAGCCGGCGCGAGCCCGGTGGACACCGGCGCGTTCGCCGACCAGCTCGCGCAGGCGGTTCCGGGCACGGCACGCTGGATCGTCGCGGTCGCGGATTCCGCGCTGCGCGAAGGCCTGCGCGCGGACGGGCGCGTGCGCGCGCGCATCCCGGTCCCACTCGCGCTGCGCGTCGCGGGCGAGCCCGAGACGGCGTTGGAGCCCAGCGCGACCGGCGACCGCTGGTTGCTCGAGTCCATCGAGGTCGCGCGGCGTGCACGCGCCGTCGTGGACGACGAGACGACGCGCCGCACGCTGGCGCAGTCGCTGACCGTGCAGGCCGAGCGCGAGCTCGTGCGCGGGCGCGACGCCGACGCCGGTCCGCGTCTCGCGGAGGCGGCGCAGATCCTGTCCGAGCCCGCGCGGAACGGCGAGTCGAGCGTCGAGCTCGCGCGCCGGCTGCGCGCGCGGCTCGGCGAGGCGCGACCCGTCGCGCGGCCGGGGCGCTGACCGCGGGTGCTGGACGCGCGTGACGAATGCGCGTGCGTCGCACGTCGGGAGAGACGAGGCCGGAACGCGACGCCGGCTCCTGCGTGCTCGCGCGCTCGGAGCCGTCGCGCGCGATCAGGCGGCTTCGCGGGCGGAAGCGTCAGCCTGCAGCGGCTCGCCAGCGAGCGCCGCGGGATCGGCGCTCGGCGCGCGCCGCGTGCGCCGCCCGAGGACGAGGCCCGCGCCGAGCGCGGCGGCTGCCGTGGCCGCGAAGAGCCACTCGATGCCGCCCGCGACCGCGTCGATCTCGCTCGACTCCACCGCGGCGCGGATCGTGCCGAGCAGCCGGCCGTCGACCTCGACGGCGCGCGCGACGTAGACGGTCTCCTTGCCGGTCACCGCGCTCTTCCGCGCGGCCGCCGCGGTGCCCGCGATGTTCGCGGTGCGGACCTCGGGCCGGTCGCCCAGGTTCGGGAGGGGGCCGCTGACCTCGCTGTCCGCCAGCGCCTCGCCGTCCGGCGCGATCAGCGTGATGCGCAGTCCGGTCGTCGAGCCGAGGTCGCGCAGGCGCGCGAGGAACTCCTCGCGCGAGGCGCCGTGGGCCAGCACGTCCTTCGCGGGTTCCGTCAGGATGCCGGCCGTGCCGGACAGCCGTCGCTCCACGAGCGCGCGGCGTTCCTCGTTCAGGCGGCCCTGCGCCGTGACGAACGCCGCGGTCCCGACGACGGCCAGGACGCCCGCGAGGATCCACGCGGGGCGGCGGTCGGGCTGGGGCTCCGGCTGGGGCGGCAAGGGTCGCACCTTGTCCTATCGGATCCGCCGGCGCCCGGGCTGGAGCACCCCCTGCGCGGCCCCGGATCAGCCGCCCTTGCGCGCCGCCGGCACGATCGTGTCGTCGCCCGGGGTGGCCCGCCCGCCCTGCGTCTCCGAGAACTCGATCATGTGGTGGCGGACGATGCGGCCCTGCACGACGAAGATCACGTCCTCGGCGATGTTCGTGGCGTGGTCGGCGAGACGCTCGAGGTTGCGCAGCGCGCCCACGAGGTGCATGACGTCGCCGATGCGCGTCGGGTGCTCGCGCATGAACTGGATCGCCTCGCCGATGAGCTCGCGGTACAGGCGGTCGGCCTCGACGTCGGATTGCCACACGCGCAGGGCCAGCTGCGCGTCGCGGCGGATCAGCGCGTCGAGCGATTCGCGCGTCATGCGCTTCGCGACCGCGGCCATGCGCGAGACGTCGGGTCGGAACGGCAGCGGCGGGACCTCGGCCAGCACCTCGGCGCGCTCGGCGATGTTCACGGCCAGGTCGGCCATGCGCTCGAGGTCCGAGTTGATCTTCATGATCCCGCAGATGTAGCGCAGGTCGCGCGCGACGGGCTGGCGCATCGCCAGGACCTCGAGGCACTTCTCCTCGACCTCGTTCTCCAGGTTGTCGACGACGTTGTCGCCCTCGATGACCTCGCGCGCGAGCTTCGCATCGCGGTCGAGCAGCGCCACGAGCGATCGATCCACCGCGCTCTCCACGAGCCCGCCGATGTGCAGGATCTTCTTCGTGATCTCGGTCAGCTCTTCCTGGGTCTGCTTCGACATGGGGATCAGGCGTTCTTCGGGGCCTCGTGGAAGCGCGGCAGCGACACGGTGAAGGTCGAACCCTGGCCCTCCTCGCTCTTGACGGACACGGTGCCGCCGTGCGCGCGCACGACGTGCTTCACGATCGCGAGGCCGAGCCCCGTGCCGCCCATGTCGCGCGAACGCGAGCGGTCGACGCGGTAGAAGCGCTCGAAGATCCGCGGCAGCGCGGCGGCCGGGATGCCCATGCCGGAGTCCTCGACGTCGATCTGCACGTCCCTCGGCGTCACGCGCGCGCGCACGATGACGCGGCCGCCCTTGGGCGTGTACTTGATCGCGTTCTCGAGCAGGTTCGTGAAGACCTGCTCGAGGCGCTGCGAGTTGCCGCGCACCCAGGCGGGCGTCGCGAGCGGGCCGGGCAGCTCGAGCCGCACGCCCTTCGACTCGGCCGCGCCGGCCAGCGCGCCGGCCGCCGTGCGCAGCGGCGCGTCGGCGCGCACGGGCTCGAGCGGCATGCGGTCGCCCTCGGCCTCGATGGAGGAGAGGTCGAGCAGGTCCGAGACGATCGCCTGCAGCCGCGCCGCATTGCGGTTGCCGATGTCCAGGAACCGCGCGCGCGCCGCCGGGTCCTGCTCGGCGTCGGCCAGCGTCTCGAGCGCGCCCATGATCGCGGCCAGCGGCGTCCGCAGCTCGTGGCTGACGTTGGCGACGAAGTCGATGCGCACCTGCTCGAGGCGACGGATCGCGGTGACGTCCGAGAGCAGCGCCACCGCGCCGGCCAGCGGCTTGTCCGCGCCCTCGCCGTGTCCGACGCGCGCGACCGAGAGGCCCAGCGTGCGGCCGTCCTGGTTCGGCGAGGACGCGTCGCCGTGCCAGGACGGGCTGCCGCCCAGCACCGTGCGCAACCCGCGTTCGAGCTCGGGGAAGCGCAGGTGCTCCCACAGCGTCGCGCCCGGCTCGAGCTGGCCCTTCAGGCCGAGCAGCCGTGCGGCGGACTCGTTCATCAGCAGGACGCGCTCGCGCGCATCCACGGCGACGACGCCCTCCTGCATGCTGGCCAGGATGGTCTCGATCTCCGTGCGCGCGCGGCGCATGCCCTCGAGGCGTTCGCGCAGGTCTCCGGCCATCGAGTTGAGGCCGTCGGCGAGGCGGCGGACCTCGCTCGAACCCTCCGAACGCACGCGCACCTCGAGCCGGCCGGCGGCGAGCTCGGACGCGTCCGCCTCGATCGCCTCGAGCGGGCGCGCCAGCCAACGGGCGATGAGGAGCGACGCACCGAGCCCGAGCACCAGCGCGACGAGCCCGAAGATCGCGAGGCTCGTGTGCACGCGCGAACGTGCCTCGCGCAAGGTCGCGATCTCCTTCGCCACGCGGATGGTCCCGAGCACTTCTCCGCTCGCGGATTCGACGCGCCGGCCCATGTAGCGCGTCTCCTTCCCCGTCGTCGCGCTGCGCCGCACGTCCACGGCCGAACCGTCGCGGGCCGCGCCCAGGACCTCGGGCCGGTCGGCGTGGTTCGCGATCGGGCCGTCGACCTCGCTGTCGGCGACGACCGACCCGTCCTTCGCGATGAGCGTGAGCCGCTGCACGTTGACGCGACCGAGGTCGCGCAGCCGCTGCGCGAAGGGCTCGCGCGGCGCGCGGCCCTCGAGCACGGCGGCCGAATCCGGAGCCAGCGCCTCGGCGGTCGCGCTCACGGCCGCGTCGACGGCCTCCTGCTGGTAGGCGCTGATGCGCAGGTCCCCGTAGATCGCTGCGGCCACGAGCAACGCCGCGACCAGCCCCGCGAGCGCGAGGAAGATGCGGGTCGAGAAGGAATCCAGCTTCAACGGCGGCGATCAGTCCGGAGACGTGGGCGTCTCGCGGAACTTGTACCCCAGTCCGCGGATCGTGAGGATGTGCCCGCCGTGGTCGCCGAGCTTCTTGCGCAGCGTGGCCACGTGCACGTCGACGTTGCGATCGATGATGTACGCGTCCTGGCCGAGCACGGCGTTCAGGAGCTCGTTGCGCGTGAACGCGCGGCCGCGGTTCATGACGAGGTGGCGCAAGAGCTTGAACTCGGTCACCGTCAGCTTGACCGGCTGTCCGGCGATCGTGACCTCGTGCTTGACGGAGTCGATCACGAGCTCGCCGAAGCGCGCGACCTTCTGCGTGTCGCCGGCCGGCGTCCGCGTGTCCGCCGCGCGCAGACGAGTGGCGATGCGCGCGACGAGCTCCTTCATCCCGAACGGCTTGCGCACGTAGTCGTCGGCGCCCTGCGAGAGCCCGATGACCGCGTCGGACTCCTCGCCCTTCGCGGTGAGCATCACGATCGGGATGTGCGTGGTCCGCGGGTCGGAGCGCAGGCGCCGGCACACCTCGAGGCCGTCGATGCCCGGCAGCATGAGGTCGAGCACCACGAGGTCGGGGATGCGCCGGCGCGCCTCCGCGAGCCCCGTCTCGCCGTCGGCAGCCGTGACGACGTCGTAGTGCTCGCGCGCCAGATGGTGGCGGACGAGCTCGACGAGATCGGGCTCGTCGTCGACCACGAGAATCCGCGACTTCTTCATGCCGGGCAGGCTAGGCGGGCCGCATCAGCCCGCAGAGAACCCGTGAGCAGCGCTGTGTAAAGGAGTCGGCGTCAGGGATCCACCCGCGCGGCCTCCGCGGCTCGCCCGCCGCCGGATCCCGGCGCCCCGGATCCGGCGGCGGGCCAGCGCTTCTGGTGCCAGGCCCACTGCTCGGGCGTCGCGCGGATCCAGCGCTCGTAGATCGCGTTCAAGCGCACGAGCACGTCGCGGCGCGCCGTGTCCCGCGGTGCGCGCGCGTCGAACTCGATCGCCGGCTCGCACGCGAGCGCGTAGCGTCCGTCCGGCGTCCGCACGCAGCGCGCCGGCACGATGGGCGCGCCCGACGCGCGCGCGAGCGCCGCGGGCGCGGTGAGCGTGCGCACGGGGCTGCCGAAGAACGCGAGCTCCTCGGCGTCGAGGCGGCGCGCGTCGAGGTCGCACAGGATCCCGAGCACCCCTCCGCGCGCGAGCACCGCCAGCATGTCGCGCGGCGACGCCGACTGCGCGATCGTCGCGATCCCGTGCCGCGCGCGCAGGTCCTCGAACCAGCGCGCGCTCGGGTCGTTCGGCCGGCGCAGACCGACGACGGCGCCGCCGTGTCCCAGGCGCACGACCTTCGCGGCCAAGAGCTCCCAGTCGCCCAGGTGCGCCGTCGCGACGATGGCGCCACGTCCGCGCGCGAGAGCCGAGCGCAGGTGCTCGATCGATGCGTCGACGACGACGGTGTCGTCGATCCAGCCGGCGTTCCGCGCGTCGCAGCCCGCGAGCCGCAGCCACGACGCGAACTGCCGCGCGGCGTGGCGCCGGACGCCGCGCGCGATGCGCGCCCGCTCGCGCTCGTCGAGCTCGGGCAGCGCGAACGCCAGGTTCGCGCGCGTCGTGCGCTCGAACCGCGTCCAGCGCGCGAGCGGCGCGCACAGGGCCAGCGCGCCCTCGACCGCGCCGGGCGGGGACCAGCGCGCCGCGCTCGTCAACGCGCCGAGCAGGCGCGCGCGCGCCGCGCGGCGGCGCACTTTTTCAGGCGGGACCTGCGGCACCGTGGGATCCCTTCCGTTCCTCGGCGAACCGGGCGCGCAGGTGCTCGCGCTGGATGCGCGAGCCGCGCTGGACGTCGAGGAATGCCGCGGCGAACTCGGCGGACGAGGTCCAGCACGGCGCGCGATCTCGGCCGCGCCACGTCCCGAGCGCGCGCGCGAACGTGCTCGCCGCGACGAGTCCCGCGTCGACCGGAACGAACGCGCGGCCCGTCCCATCGACGAGCGGTTTGGCGCGGCGCAGCGCGAGCCCGCGGTCCCACAGCGTCCCCGCGAGCCGTCCCACCGCTGCGCAGTCCTCGGCCGACGCGCGCGCGGGGATCCGCGCGTCCGCCGGCGCCTCGAAGAGCGCGCGGACCGACGGCCTCTCGACCAGCACGAGCGGTTTCGCGGCCGGGATCCCGTGCTCGCCGAGCCGGCACGCGTCGCGCCAGCGCGCGAGCGCCGCGCGTCCGCCCAGGAGCTGCAACCCGGTCCCCGCGAGGCCCTGGACGGCGCGGCGACCGAGCGCGAGCGCGTCGGCAGGCGCGATCGAGCGCGGCGCGATCAGCGCGAGCCCGTCCTCGACGTGCCGCGCACAGACGCCCGAGTCGCGCAGCCAGCGGTCGGACTCGGCGCGCACGCGCTCGCGCCGCGCGATCCGCGCCGCACCCTCGATCGCCTCGACGAGGCTGGCGGCCTCGTCGCGGCGCAGGGACGGCGAGCCGCGCAGCCAGGCCAGCAGGAAACGCGCGCGAAAGTGCGCCGAGGTCCGCTCGCGCGCCGCGGCCGCCGCGTGCACCACGTCGCGCGCGCGCGCCGCGCTCGACCCGCGCCGGATCGCGGCCGCGTCGACGAGCCAGCACTCGCCGTCGGCGTCGACGAGCACGTTCGCAGGGTGCAGGTCGCCGTGCGCGAAGCCCGCGGCGTGCAGCCGCGCCAGGAGCTCGCCCAGCGTCCGGGCCAGCGCGCCCGTCGCCGCCTCGAGGACCTCCTCGAGCGGCCGCGCGCGGTCCAGGAACTCGAGGCGCAGCTCGACGCCCGCGTCCGTCTCCGCGATCCCGAGCACCGCCGGCACCCGGATGCCGGCCCGCGCGAGCTCGTCGAGACGCCGAGCTTCCCGCCGCGCGCGCCGGCGGTCCCGCCAGCGGCCGATCGCGGCCCCGGGGAAGCGCCCGTCGTGGAAGCGCTTCACGAACACCGGGTTCGGGCCGGCTTCGACCTCGGTCGTGCGCCAGGGCCGGTGTTTCAGCACCATACGACGCGGTTGCGTTCCCGGCACGGCCGCATTGTACTCCGCGCGACTTCACGACCGTCCCGATGCGCCTCCAGCTCTACGTCCTGCGCGAACTCGTCGTCGCGATCGGCTTCACGCTGGGGGGGATGGTCGTGCTCGCGCTGCCGGCGGTCGCCGTGTCGGCGATCCACAAGCTGCAGGGCGTGCAGATGAGCGCGATCCTCCTGTACCTGCCGCTCTTGCTCGCGGGTCTCCTGCCGTACCTGCTGCCGCTGTCCTTCCTCCTGGGCGTCGTCGCGACGTTCGGGCGCATCGCGCAGGACAACGAGTGGACCGCGATCCGCATGACGGGCCGTCATCCGTCGAAGATCCTGATCCCGGGGTTCGTCGTGGCGGCGGTGCTGTCGTTCACCACCTTCTGGATGCTCTCGGAGGTGCTGCCCGAGATCCGCACGCGCCAGAGCAAGTACATGGTCACGGCGCTGTCGCAGGCCGTGCGCGAGCTCAGCCCGGGGCGCACGGACATCCAGTTCGGCGACTTCTACCTGACGGCGCGGCGGCGCGAGGGCAAGGCCTTCGTGGACGCCCAGGTCTACGTGCCGCCGATGGGGGACCAGCCGGCGCGGAACCTGCGCGCCGACCGCATCGACGTGCGCGTCGAGGAGCCCAACATCCTGCTCCTCTTCACGAACGCGCGCGCGATCGTGGGCGCGACCGAGGTGCAGAACGGCGACATGACGCTGCGGATCGACCTCGAGGAGCTGCGCTCGAAGAAGGAGGGCCGCTACGACCACATGCGCTACCTCACGAGCCCGCGCATCCGCGCCGAGATCGCCGGCGGCGCGACGGGAGAGCGGCGTCAGGAACTGCGCTACGAGCTGCACTACCGCATGTCGCTCGCGTCGGTCTTCGCGGTGTTCCTGCTGCTCGGGACCGCGACCGGGCTGACGCAGCAGCGCGGCAACCAGCTGAAGGGCCTCGCGGCCGCGGCCGGGTACGCTCTGGCCTTCTATCTGCTCCACATGCGCCTCGGGAAACAGCTGGCCGACAACGGGGTCCTGCCGCCCGAGCCGTGCGCCTGGACCGCGATCGCCATCGGTTCGGTCGCCGGCACGTGGTTGTGCTGGAGGGTGTTCCGTCGATGAAGCGCGGACGTCTGCGGATCCTCGGGCGCATCGACCGGTACGTGCTGGCGCTCTTCGCGTCGTCGTACCTGACCGCCATGCTGCTCGTGGTCGGCCTGTACCTGATCATGGACATGGCCGGGAACCTGGACGAGTACGTCCAGCCGTTCCCGGACGGCACGCGGCCGAGCGCGCTCACGATCGCGCGGTTCTACGCGCTGCACCTGCCCTTCCTGTTCCTGCAGGTCGCGCCCTTCGTGACGCTCGTGGCCGGGCTCTTCACGGTCTCGAAGCTCGTGCGCCACGCCGAGGCCGTCGCCGCGCTGGCCGCGGGGATCAGCTCGCAGCGCCTGCTCGCGCCGATCGTCGTGGTGTCGGGCCTCATCGCCGTCTCCATGTTCGGGCTGCGCGAGCTGACGTCGTTCGAGCTGGCCGGGAAGCGCGACGCGCTGCGCTACCTGCTCGACAAGAAGGTCGCCGACCCGGTGCACCACCAGCTCTGGCTGCGCGACGGGCGCGGCAACGTCGTCCACCTGCCCGAGTACCGACCCAGGCCCGCGGGCGGCGGACCGCCCGAGATCAAGGACCTCGAGGAGCACCTCGTCCAGGGCTCGACGTCGACGACCACGACGGCCCCGCGCGCCGTGTGGGATCCCGACGCGGATCCGCCGCGCTGGCGGCTCGAGGGCGGCGTGCGCAACACCGCCGTGGGCGGCGGCGAGCTGCGCACGGAGGCGACCGACTCGCTGGCCGGGTTCGAGTTCACGCCGCGCCTCGTGCAGACCTTCCAGCGCGCGCTCGAGAAGCCCGACGAGCTCTCGTTCCGCGAGGCGGCCGAACTCGGCGCGCGCGACCCCGACAACGTCGCCTACCGGACGCTGCTCCAGTACCACATCACGTTCCCGCTCGGGAACCTGGTGCTCGTGCTCGTCGGGCTGCCGCTGCTCCTGCGGCACGAGCGCGGGGGCGGCGCGCGCGCGCTGGCGTCGGCGTTCGCGCTGTGCGTGGGCTACTTCGCGGCCGACTTCGTGTGCCGGAACCTGGGTCTGCAGGGGACGCTCGAGGCACCGATCGCGGCCTGGCTGCCGCTCCTCTTCTTCGGCAGCCTGGGCATCGTCCTCTACGACGGGATGCGGACCTGAACCCGCGCGGCGGGTCGGCGCGGCCGGGCTCGGAGCCGAGCTCTCGCAGCGGCCTTCGAACGGGCCCTCGAAACGGAGACGCCGAGCGGGTTAGCCTGCGGCGCGGGAAGAAAGGCCGGCGCACCTCGTCGCACCCGGTCCGCATCCCGCGCCGACTCCAGATCCGCCGTCTCACCATGCAAGATCTTCCGCTCCCGGCCCTCTGCCTCACGGCGATCCTGTCGACCGCCGGCCTGTTCGCGGGCTGCGCCTCGACGGAGGGGCCCACGGAGAGCGACGTCCGCTGGCTCGTCTACCACGAGCGCTTCGACGACGCCGTGCGCGTGGCCGCCGACGGCGTCGCGAAGAAGCCGGACGACCCCGAGGCCCAGGCCCTGCACCGGGAGGCCTCGGTCGCCTGGCTGCTCGAGAAGGGGCGCCGGTCCACGTTCGAGGACCAGGACGAGGCCGCGATGGCGACCTTCCGCGAGGCGATCGCGATCGATCCGGAGTCGACCGAGGCCCGCGACTGGCTGCGGAAGACCGAGCGCAAGGTCGCGCTGCGCGAGCTGGGCAAGGCGCTCGAGCTCCACGCGAACGACCAGATCCAGGAGGCGGTGGAGCACTACGAGCTGGCGCTCGCCGCCGACCCCGAGGTGCCGGGCGCGAAGGCCGGGCGCGAGCTGGCCATCCTGCTCTTGCGCTACCGCGCGGGGCTCGGGACGCGCTACTTCAAGGACGGCCTGCACGCCTACTCCGACTACTGGCTCGAGTACGCGCGCTCGCGCTTCAGCTACGCCGAGAAGTACCAGACCACGGACGAGCGCGCGCGCGACCGCAAGGACCAGGTGCAGGAGCTCCTGGCGATCCAGCGCCTCGCCGCGGGGCGCACGCACGAGGACGAAGGCCGCTTCGGAGCGGCACGCGGCGAGTACCGCATGGCGACGCTGCTCGATCCGAACAACGCGGACGCGCAGGCGGCGCTCGAGCGCGCCAAGACGGAGCTCAAGGTCACCGAGAAGCTGAAGCTGGCGCGCATCGAGATCGTGCGCGGACGCCCCGAGAAGGCGCAGAAGCTCGTCGAGGAGGCGCTCGCGACGACGACGCGCCAGAAGGAGCTGGCCGAGGGCGTGCTGGCCGAGCTGCGCGAGTCGCGCTTCGAGACGATCTACCGCGACGCCCTGGCGCTGGAACGCGACTGGCGCTTCGAGGAGGCCGCCGCGCGCTACGACGAGCTGCTCGTCGAGGCGCAGTTCTACAAGGACTCGATCGCGCGACGCGACACGCTGCAGGAGTACGTGCGCCGCGCGGCCGAGCTCTACGCCAAGGCCGACGCGGCCGCGACGCCGGAGGAGCAGCTGGTGTCGCTGCGACAGATCGAACTGTTCTGGCCGGAGTATCGCGACGTGTCGACGCGGATCCGCGCGCTGGAGAAGCCGCAAGGGACCTGAGAACGCCCACCTGCAAGACGGTCGAACTCGGACGCTTGACGAGCTGAGGGGGGGCGGTAGATTCCACCGCAGTCCCCTTCCCGGAGGAGCTTCTTCATGGAGTCTCGATCGAGTCTCGCGCAGCACGCGGCGATGGCCGCGGTCTCGCTGCTTCCCGCCCTCGTCCTGCTACTGACCGCGCCCCCGCCGGTTTCGTCCGCGAGGCCGGCCGTGGTGATTCCCGCCCCGTGCGCCTGTGAGGTCACCTACATCACGGGTTCGAGCGCCGGCAACTGCGGCTGCGACTGGGTGTTCAACCCGGATACGCAGAAGGAGGGTGACTGCTCTCCTGAGCCCGGTTGTAGCCCGATGACGTTCTGCAATGTCACCGGTAGCGTCGACTTCGCAACCTCTCCGGTGAATCCTCCTCCGTCGTGCAGCGGACAGAGCAGTCCAGTCAACGTGACTGCCCCGTGCAGGGCTGTGGGCACCAACGAGATCCCTTGCCCTGGTGGGACATCTGTAATCAAGATCACGGTGACCTGCCACCCGTGCACCCCAGGGTAGGAGGGGACGAATGAGGAGGCAGCTTGTCGCATGGGGCCTCGTGGGCGCACTCGCGTTCGCGATTGCATGGTTCCTCCAGCGGCCGGAGTCTGCGCGCCTCGCGGTGGCTCCAGATAGCGGGGTTTCCGTGTCTAGCTCGGCGAGTCAGCTTGACCTGGCAACGCCACCAGAGTTTGCTCAGGGCGAGGACCGCAATCCGCAGCCGCAACGACCGGAACCTATTCATGCGCTAGCTGTCGATGAATGGGCGGCCTACGAGGCCTCGAGCGTTGAAGATCTGAGGGTCGAGCGTGAACGGCTAATCGCTGCATTGAAGTCCGAGACCCAACCGCTCTTTTGGGACCAAGTTCGAAGGGGTCAGGCAGAACTCCTCGCGGAGCCGGGCGAGTTCACCTATCACTCTCGTCCTGAAGACCGGTCCGACATTCACGGGATCGTGAGCGACCAGGAGCGGGGAGTGTTTCGAGCGTGCCTTTCACGCTCCCAGTTTCCCGACCTCTACGCCGTCAAGATCAAGATCGACAACCTCGGCGCGTTGATAGCGACGAAGTCGCGCGAAGAGCGCCGCTGACATTGATCTCCCGGCTGGTCCCCAGCTGCGAGTGGCCCGCTCCCAGCGATTGGCATTGGTGTCAATGACCGCAAGTCTGCCCGAACTGGAGTTCGCGCGCCGATGGGGCAGGCTCCAACTCCGATCGTCAGCGCGCCTTGTATCGAGGCGGAGATGCGTTCGGGACTGGAAGCAGGCGGGGGGCCGACACCGCTCTCTCAAGCGGCCCCTCGCCCGCGCACGAGCTCGCCCGCAGGGCGCGCTGTAGATCGCGCCGCCGCCTGAGGCTGCGCGCGAGCGGCGGCGGGCGGTGTATGGTCCGCTCGCACCTGACACGAGGCAGAGCCCATGCTGCGCCGGATCCAGCGCCACCACGCGTTCATGATCAGCTTCTCGGGCGCGGTCGCACGCAGCCTCGTGAGGCCGATTTTCGTCTACATGTTCTTCCTGACGGGGACGCTGATCGCACTCGACTCGCTCGCCTTCTGGTGGATCGAGCGCGCGAGGAACCCGGACATGTCGACGCTGTTCGACGCGGTCTACTTCACGATCACGACGCTCACGGGCGTCGGCTTCGGGGACGTCGTGCCGGTCACGCGCCTCGGCAAGGTGCTCGCGATGCTGACGATGCTGGGCGGCACCGCGCTGTTCGTGGCCTACACCGCGGTGCTGGCGAGTTCGATCCTCGAGATCGAGCTGCGCATGGCCGGTCGCGCGCGAGAGCCGCGGGCTCGGATGCGCTGACGCGCCGGAGCGCATCGGCGCGACGACGCTCGCTACGGCCGAGTGCGTACGCGGCCCGGGACTTCGTCCTCGAGCGCAAACGGCGGCGCCGGACGGGACTAGCATGCGTGCATGGACACGAAGTCGCTCGCGCCGTTCCTGTTCCTGCTCGCCCTCACGGTCGCCTGCCAGTCCTCGTCCGAGCCGCAACGCGCAGTGGACGCCGACGGCGCTGCGGCGCGCGCGCAGTCGCCGGAACAGCGCGGCGAGGACCTCTACGCGCAGCACTGCAGCGTGTGCCACGGGACGCGCGGACACGGCGACGGCGCGGCGGCGCCCTTCCTCTTCCCGCCGGCGCGCCGCTTCGACTCGGGTCGCTTCCGCCTCGTGAGCTCCGAAAACGGCGCGCCTTTCGCCGGCGACATCGTCGCGACGCTGCGCCGCGGGATCCCCGGCTCGGCGATGCCGGCGTGGAGCTGGCTCCCGGACGAGGACCTGTCGGCCCTCGCCGCGCACGTGCGCGTCCTCGCGGTCGAGGGCCTGGGCCGCGATCTCGAGGGGCAGGCACGCGAGGCCCGCGACGTGCAAACGGCGAGCTCGGCGCAGGAGCTCGCGCGCGCGCGCCTGACCCCCGACCGCGCGATCGCGGCGGCCGCCCCGTCGCCGGCCGATGCGGCGACGGCGGAGCGCGGCCGGCGCGTCTACCTCGAGCGCTGCGCACAGTGCCACGCCGCGGACGGAACGGGCGAGCGCACGCCGCGCTACGACGAGGACGGCACCCTGAACTGGGCGCGCGACTTCACCGCGGGGTTCCTGAAGGGCGGCGACTCGACGCCCGCGCTGACGTGCCGCATCCGCGCGGGGATCCCGGGCTCGGCGATGCCGCCGAACCGGCTCGAGGCCGCGGACGAGTCGGCGCTCGTCGCCTACGTGCAGAGCCTGATCCCGAAGGGCGTCGGGCAGCGGCTCGTGCACACGCGCTCGCGCCTCGAAGCGCCCCGAGTGCGGACTTTGCCCGTGGAATCCGACGACCCGGCCTGGGACGCGGCGCCGGCGATCCGCGTCGTCCTGGCGCCGCTGTGGTGGAACGACGAGGCTGTCCTCGAGGCGAAGCTCGCCGCGCTGCACGACGGGAAGTCGGTGGCCATGCGGCTCTCGTGGGCCGACTCGACCGGCGAGGTCCGCCTGTTCGGCGACTCGCGCGCCAGCGACGGCGCTGCGCTGCAGTTCTCGGACGCGGAGCAGCCGGCGCTCTTCGGCATGGGCGCGCCGCACGAGCCCACGAACCTCTGGCATTGGCAGGCGCTGCGTGTCGAGGACGTCGAGGGCGCGCTCGACCTGTTCGATCCGGTGCCGCACGCCGGCGTGCCGGTGCGCGCGGGGGAAGTGCGCACCGACGTGCCGGTCTACCGTCGGCTGATGGGCCGCATGGAACCGTCCGATCGCGCCGATCGGATCACGGTACGCGGTCTCGACACGCTGCGCGGGGAGCGCGCGGTCGCCGCCGAGGTGCGCGCGAACGCGCACTGGGAGCACGCACGCTGGAACGTCGTGTTCGAGCGCGCGCTCGTGCCGGAGGGTGCCTCCGCGAACGGGCGGATCGTGCCGCTGGCTCCAGGCTCGACCGTGCAGGTCGCGTGCGCCGTGTGGAACGGCGCGGCCGGCGACGCGGGCGCGCGCAAGTCGATCTCGATCTGGCAGGAGCTGCGGATCGAGCGCTGAACGCGCGCTTCAGAGCGCGCGCGCGACGTCGGCGACGGACGTCGTCGTCATGCACACCGGACCGTCGTCGTGCGCGCACGATCGCGACCGGCACGGCGCGCAACCCGGTGTGCGTTCGCAGCGCACCGTGCGGTGCGCCGCGGATACGCCGAACGGCCCGGTCCGGCGCTCGTCCTGCGGGCCGGCGAGCAGCACGACGCGCATCCCCGAGCTCCAGGCCAGGTGCATCGGGCCGGAATCGCAGCCCACGAAGCTCATGCCCCGCCGGGCCGCGGCGGTGAACAGCGCGGCGAGCTCGCGCAGGCCGCGCTGGCCGACCGCGTGCGCGATGCGCGGGTGCCGCAGTTCGCGTTCGAGCGCGCGGCCGTGCGCTTCCTCGGCCGGACCGCTGACGACGACGACGTGCTCGCGCTCGGCGCGCGCGCGGGCCAGCTCGGCGAAGCGCTCGATCGGCCACGAGCGCACGTCCTCGGGTGGCGAAAGGTGGAGCAGGACGCCGCCGCCGCGCGGCGCGAGGTCCGCGAGACGCCGCTCGCCTGCCTCGAGCTCCGCCGCCGCGAGGCCCGCGTCGAAGCGCGGTTCCGCGCTCCAGCCGGGCGCGACGTGGCGCGCGAGGCGCAGGACGCGCTCGACCGCGTGCTCGACCGGCTCGCCGGCGGGACACGGATCCGTCACCGACGTCGCGGCGAAACCCTCGCGCCAGTCCGCGCGCGCGTAGCCGCTGCGGCGCGCGGCGCGCGACGCCAGCGCGACCAGCGCGCTCTTCACGTTGCCCTGCGCGTCGATCGACCAGTCCGCGCCGAAGTCCCCGAGGTCCCGCGCGAGCCGCGGCCAGGCCGCCGCCCCGGCGCGGCGCTCGAAGACGATCGTGCGGTCGAGCCCGGGGAGGCCGCGCACGAGCCCGGCGAACTCGGGCTGGACCGCCCACGCGATCCGCGCGCCCGGCCGCGCGCCCCGCAGCGCGTGGAAGAGCGGCAGGGTCTGCACGACGTCGCCGAGGTGCGACAGACGGACGATCAGGATGCGCAACGAGGCGTCGGACACGGGCCGTTGGGTAGCCGGCGCGGGTGGGGCGCCGGATCGCGACGAAGTGGGTGATCACCGTGCTCGCCGCGGTGCTCGTGCCGTTCCTGGGCTTCGCCTGGTTCGTCGACGCGCGGATCGCGGACCGGCACTGGGAGACGGTGCGCTACTACCTGTCCACGATGGCCGGCGAGACCGCCGCGCGCGTCGACGACGAGGTCAAGGAGCGCCTCGGCGACGTCGAGACCTGGACGCGCACGGTGCCGGTCACGTCGTGGACCGTCACCGACTGGGACGGGAAGGAGGCCGGCTTCCGGCCGACGCTGGGCGCGACGTTCAACCGCGTCGTGTCCGGCGGCCGCGGGTGGGACCTGGTCCTGGCGGTCAACGCGCGCGGCGAGCTGGTCGTGTCGAGCGACGTCGACGCGAACGGCGACAAGCTCGATCCGGCGGTGATCGCGGGCCTCGCGCGCGACTACCGGCGACAGCCTTGGTTCGACCGCGCGCTGCGCGGCGAGGTCGTGCTGGTCGACCACCACGTCTCGGACCTCCTGCCGCCGCGCGTCGACGTGGGCGTGCCGCACCCGGAGAACTACCACGTCGGGTTCGCGATGCCGGTGCCGAACGCCGCGGATCCGGACCAGGTCGTGGGCGCGGTGTACGCGCTCCTGAACTGGAGCCACGTGCAGAACCGCGTGCTGCGCAAGGTGCGGCCGCGCGTCCCGGGCGACGGGCAGGACATCTACCAGACGTCGTACACGTGGCTGTGGGCCTCGGACGGCGACACGATCCTGGCGCACCCGAACACGGCGCTGTACGGGCGGCGCGTGTCGGAGCCGCCGATCGACCTGCCGCAGCTCGCGGCCGCGGCGCGCGCGAACGACTGGGGCATGTACCCCGAGTACAAGTTCCAGGGCCGTTGGAAGAACGCCGCGTTCAAGCACTGCGCGAGCTCGAGCGAAGGCGGCTTCGGCTGGGTCGTCGGCGTGGGGATCGACAACGACGACACGTACGCCACGGTCGACCAGCTGCGCAGCGTGCTGTGGGGCGCGACCGCGCTCGTCCTGGGCATCGTCGTCGTGTTCACGATCATCGTCGCGCGCCGCACGACGCGGCCGATCGTGGAGCTGAAGGCGCACACGCAGCGCGTCGCGGCCGGCGACCTGGACGCGCGCGTCGTCGTGGAGTCGCAGGACGAGCTGGGCGATCTCGGGCGCGCGTTCAACGAGATGACCGCGGAGCTCAAGGAGAGCCGCACGCGCCTCATCAAGGCCGAGAAGGACGCGGCCTGGCGCGAGATGGCGCGGCAGGTCGCGCACGAGATCAAGAACCCGCTGACGCCGGTGCTGCTCTCGACGAACCTGCTCGAGCGCGCGCGCAAGGAAGGCAGCCCCGAGTTCGACTCGATCTTCGACCGCACGATCGAGCTGATCCGGCGACAGGTCGAGAACATGCGCAAGATCGCGGCCGATTTCTCGGCGTTCGCGGGCGCGCGCAAGGTGAACCCGGAGCGCGTGGACGTGCGCAAACTGGTCGACGAGATCGTCGAGCTCAACATGGCCTGGGCGCGCGAGCAGGGGATCCGCGTCGACAGCACGGGCGAGCCCGGCTACGTGTGGGCCGACGCGGCGGAGCTGCGGCGCCTCCTGATCAACCTCGTCTCGAACGCGTTCGAGGCGATGCCCGAGGGCGGGTCGCTCTCGATCGCGGTCGCGCGGCGCGCGGACGGCGGCGACGGAGCCCGCGTGGTGCTCGAGGTCGCGGACAGCGGGGTCGGGCTGTCCGACACGGTGCGCGCGCGGCTCTTCGAGCCCTACTTCACGACCCGCAGCCACGGGACCGGACTGGGCCTCGCGATCTCGCGCCGCATCGTCGAGGAGCTGGGCGGGACGATCGCGCTCGAGCCGCGCGCCGACCTCCGCGGCACGGTCGCGCGCGTCGACCTCCCCGAGTGCGGACCCGACGATCCACGCCTGAAATCGCCGCCGGAGAAGCGCGCTTGAGCCCGGCCGGCGTCGTCCTCGTCACCGGCGGCACGGGGTTCCTGGGCAGCGCGATCGCGCGGCGTCTCGCGGCGCGCGGCGACGAGGTGCACGTGCTCGCGCGGGCTTCGTCGGACCGCTCGGTGCTCGAGGGAACGCCGGTGACGTGGCACGTCGGCGACCTGGTCGACGACGCATCCGTGCGCGCGGCGGTCCGCGCGACCGCCGCGCGCGCCGCGATCCTCCGGCGCCCCGCGCGGGTCGTGCACTGCGGCGCGCTGATCAGCTACCGCACCGCGGATCGCGCGGCGCAGGAAGCGGCCAACGTCGAGGGCACGCGCTCCGTCCTCGCCGCGTCGCGCGAGTCCGGGATCGCGCGCGTGCTGCACACGAGCTCCGTCGTCGCCGTGGGCCACGGGCGCGGGACGGAGACGCTCGACGAGACGATCGCCTGGAACAACGGCCCGTTGGGCGTGGACTACGCGACCACGAAGCGCCGCGCCGAAGAGCTCGCTCTCGCGGCCGCGAGCGAACTCGACGTCGTCGTCACGAACCCCGGCGCCATCTTCGGCGCGTGGCGCGGCGCGTCGAACACGGCGAAGTTCCTGCGGCTCGCCTCGGCGGGGAAGGGGCCGCTCGTCGCGCCGCCCGGCTCGATCGGCGTGCTCGGCATCGACGACGCGGCCGAGGGTTGCCTGCTCGCGCTCGAACGCGGCCGCCGCGGCGAGCGCTACGTGCTCGTCGAGCGCTGGATGTCCACCGCGGACCTCTTCCGGCTCGTGGCGAAGGTCACCGGCGGGCGCCGGCCGCTGGCCACGTTCCCGCAGTTCCTGTGGCCGCTGGTCGTGCCGGTCGCGCGCGTCCTCGACCGCGTCCGGCCGCTCGACATGACGCCGCCGCAGGCGCTGGCGATGTTGGGCGTCGAGCTGCGGTTCGACGCGCGCAAGGCGCGCGCGGAGCTCGGCTGGCGGCCCGCGCCGTTCGAGGACGTGCTGCGCGCCACCGTGCGCGGGCTGGGGCTGCCCGTCGCGCCGTAGACTCGGGGTCGGCTCCCGCTCGAGCCGCCCGGGAACGGGGTTCTTACGGCTTCGAGCGCGCGGCCTCCCTAGCATGGCATCGGACGCGCGTTCGGCCACGAACACGCTCCGGTCCCCAACCGAAGGTCCCCCGTGCCGAGTTCCTCTCCCCGCCGCGGCGCCGCATCGCGCCCGATCCTCGTCCTCCTCGCGGCGGTCCCGATCCTGGTGGTCGCGCTGTGGTTCCTCCTGTCGCGGACCGATCCCGCGTCCGGGCTCGGACCTCAGGCCGGGGGCGACGCCGGAGCTCCGAGTGCGAGCGTCGCGCTGCAAGCCGCGCCGGGCGTCGAACTGGCCGACACGGCGTCGCCGTCGAACCTCGCGCGCTCGCAGGGCGTCGCCGCCGGCGTGCGCTGGCGCGGGCCGGGAAAGCTCGACGGTCGCATCGTCGAGCGCGCGAGCGGGCTGGGCGTCCCCGGCGCGCGCATCGAGCTCCTGCCGATGCCGCCGGCGGGCGCGGCGTTCCTCGGCCGCATCTTCCGCCTGTTCGCGGGATCGAGCGACCTGTCGCGCAACGTGCGCCCCGCGGCGATCGCGATCAGCGGCGCCGACGGGCGCTTCCACTTCGAGGGCGTGCGCACGGGCACGTACTTCCTCGACGCGCGCGGCGACTACCACGTCCCCGAGAGCGTGCCGCGCGCGCGCGTCCTGGCCTCGGGCGCGGGCGGGCCGCTGGACGTCTGGGTGAACGGCGGCGGGCGCGTCGTCGGCCGCGTGCTGATGCCCGACGGGACACCGGCGAAGGGCGCGACCCTCGCGCTCGTGCCCGGGCCGAACAACTTCCTCTCGACGCTGACGACGGGGGACATGCGCTGGCTCGACGCGGTGAGCGACGACCAGGGCGCGTTCACGATCCCGGGCGTGCCGCCGGGCGAGGGCTTCGAGATCACCGCGACCGGCGGCGCGTTCGCCGTGTCGCACCTCGTCGACATCCGGATCGTCGCGGGCCAGGACACGAACGTCGTCGTGCAGACGCGGCTCGGCGGATCGATCGCGGGACGCGTGCTGGCCGAGCGCGAGGATGGCGACCCGACTCCGCTCGCCGAGGCGCACCTGGGCGCCGTGCCGCGCGGGCTGCGGAACCTGCGCTGCGCCGAGGAGGTGCTGACCGCGACGCACTGCGTGACCGGCGCCGACGGCACCTTCGTCATGCACAACGTCCCGCCCGGCGACGTGGACATCGTCGCGATCGAGCGCACGCACCTGCCCGCGATCGGCGCGCGCGCCACGTTGGCGGACGGCGCCTTGTTCCAGGCGCAGGACATCGTGCTCAAGCCCGGCGCGATGATCGCGGGGCGCGTCGTCGACGCGCGCGGCAGCCCCGTGTCCGGCGTGTCGCTGAAGTTCAACCTGGTCGACTGGAAGAACTTCCAGTTCGATTTCTCGCTCGCGCCGATGATGGCCGCCGCCGTGAAGGGCTTCGACTTGCCCAAGACGGACTCGGACGGACGCTTCCTCGCCGGGCCGATCGCGGGCGACGCTCCCTACGAGGTCACGTTCAGCAAGGCCGGCTACGTCGACGCCGAGCTCAAGCACGATCCGAAGGCCTCGCCGGGCGAGGTGGTCGTGAAGCTGCAGAAGGGCGGCGCCGTCGAGGGCGTCGTCATGGACGAGGCGCGCGGCGAACCCGTGACGGCCTTCACGGTCGGCGGTGGAGACCTCGTGGACGTCGACTCCGACGCGCCGGGCGGCAACAACCCGTTCTCGGGCGGGACGACGGTCGAGGACGCGACGGGACGGTTCCGCATCGAGTCGGTGAAGCCCGGGCTCTCGACGCTCGTCTTCCGCGCGCCGGGATACCTGCCCGTGAACGTCGACGTCGAGGTGGTCGAGGGCGAGACGAAGAAGGGCGTGATCGTCCAGCTCGCGCCGGGCGGCATCGTGCGCGGCGTCGTGCTCGACGCGGAGGGCAAGCCCGTCGCGGGCGCGCAGGTCGTCGCGCAGTCGACCGGCGCCGGCGACAAGGCGCGCGAACGACGTCGCGAGCGCATGCAGCGCGGCGGGCTCGGTCGCGGAGCCAGCCGTCGCGCCGGTCCGCCGGACAGCCCGTTCGGCCCGATGATGGAGGGCGGAGCCGACGCGGTGGACGAGATCCCGCCCGGCTTCCTCTCGATGGCGGCGGGCATGGGCATGCTCGGCGACCGCGCGGCCACGACGAACGCGCGCGGCGCGTTCGAGCTCGTGGGCGTCGAGTCGGGCACGTTCCGCGTGTACGCGTTCCACCGCGAGCACGCCGGCGGGGCGAGCGAGCCGAAGGCGATGCCCGCGGAAGGCGTGCTCGACGGCGTCGTCGTGAAGCTGCTGCCGGGAGGCGCGATCGTCGGAACCGTCACCGACCGCTTCGGCCGACCCGTGCCGGATCAGATCGTGCTGGCGTTCTCGCCCGCCTCGTTCGGCGGTCCGGGCGGCGGCGGCGGATCGGGCGCGAGCGGCGCCTACCAGGGTTCGACCGACGAGAAGGGCCGCTACGCGATCCGCCACGTCGGCGCGGGCAGCTACTTCCTCGTGGCGACGCGCGGCGACGAGGACCTGAACCCGGCGACGTTCTTCGGCACGCTGAACTTCGACCTCGTGACCGTGCCCGAGGGCGAGGAGGTCGAGTTCGACCTCGTCGACAGCACCGCGTCGGCCTGCAAGGTCCGCGGCGTGGTGACCTACCGCGGCGAACCGGCTGCGCGCGGCAACCTCGTCGCGACGACCACCGACACCGAGAGCATGCTGGGCGTCGAGTTCCGCGCCGCGAAGATGCTCGGCGGCGGACGATTCGAGTTCGCCGGGCTCGCTCCGGGCACGTGGCAGCTCCAGTTCGACGGCGACGGACCGCAAGTCCGCACGTCGATCGAGGTCCCCGACCTGCCCGAGGTCGAGGTCGAGGTGCGCCTGCCGGAAGGCGGCGTCGAGGGCCGCGTGGTCGACGACCGCACGAGCCAGCCGATCGAGGGCGCGCAGATCACGCTGCGCAAGACGAGCAACGTGCAGAAGGCCAAGGGGCTGATCGGCAGCATGATCGCGCGCGACGGCGGCGCGGTCCGGCGCAACACGGACGCGACGGGCGAATTCCGCTTCGAGCGCCTGGAGGGCGGCGAGTACGAGATCGTGGCGCAGGTCCCGTCGCGCCGCCGGCGCGAGGGCGCCGAGAGCTACGCACCCAGCGAACCGGCGCGGTTGCGCGTCGACTCCGATCGCACGGAGCGCGACATCGTGCTGCGCCTCTTGCCCTCGCTCGGGATCTCCGGCCGCGTGAGCGGACCCGACGGCCCGATCGAGGGCGCGCGCGTGGTCGCGATCCGCGAGGGCGCGGGCACGGAGGGCATCGAGTCGGCGCGCAGCGACGCCGAGGGCAAGTTTTCGATCCGCGGGCTGGCCAGCGGGAAGTACCGCCTGAGCGCGAACGCCGACGGCTGGGCCGAGGGACGCAAGCCCGACATCGACGTGCAGCGCGGCCGCGAGCCCGAGGGCGTCGAGATCGTGCTCACGAAGGGCGTGCTCGTCCACGCGCGCGTCTCGAAGGGCGGCGTGCCCGTCTCCGGCGCGCGCGTGCAGTTGCTCAGCGCAGGAGCCGAATCCGCCGGCGCCGACGATCCCGGCCGCGCGATCGAGGGCTTCTTCCGCGGCGAAGGCGCGACGGACGCGCAGGGTCTCGTCGAGGTGGGCCGCTACGCGCCGGGCAAGTACCGGCTCGAGGCGCAGCGCGGAGCCGACAAGACCGCGAAGGACGTGACGATCGACGGCCGCGATCCCGACGCGGAGCTGCGGATCGACATGGACGGATGACGTAGGATCGTCCGCCGCATGCTGGCACTCCTCGTCCTCGCGGGTTCCCTGTTGGTGGCGCCGCAGCACCTGGGCGTCGAGCGTCCGCCGCTGGCGTCGGCGCGGCGCATCGTGCTGACGCACGCGGGGGTCTCGGGCTCCGCGAGCGCGCGCACGCCCGAGCAGGCGCGCGACCTCGCGCGGGAACTCGGGGCCCGCGCGCGCGCCGGCACCGACTTCGCGCGCCTGGCCGTCGAGTACTCGAACGCGCCCGAGGCGAAGAACGGCGGCGAGCTGGGCACGTTCGTCCCGGGGGTTCTCGCGCCCGCGCTCGACGCGTTCCTCTTCGCTGCGAAGGCCGGCGACGTGAGCGAACCCGTGGAGCTCGCGACGGGCTGGTGCGTGCTGCAGCGCGTGCCCACCTACGCGGCGGTGCTGCGCATCCAGGTGACGGGGGATGGCGAGCGCCGCGCCCGGCGCGCGCAGGAGGTCGAGCACCGGCTGCGCGCCGGCGACGACTTCGCGCTCGTCGCGAAGGACCTCTCCGACGACGCCTCGTCCGCCGCGCGCGGCGGCCAGTACGCGATCTTCGAGCGCGGCGCGAGCGACGCGCTGCTGAAGCGCATGGCATTCGAGGTCGAGATCGGCGCGACGTTCGGTCCGGTCGACCTGCCGCCGTTCGGCCTGAACTGGATGAAGCGCGTGCCTCTCGACGCCGTCGATCCGGCGCTGCGCGAGGACCAGTTCGTGCGGCTCTCGGCCATCCTGTTCCCGTTCGACACGGCGACCGGCGCGGACCCGCGCTCGGCGCCGAACGAGATCGCGGCGAAGAACGTCGCCGACACGGTGCTGAAGGCGCTCGACGCCGGATCGGACTTCGCGAAGCTCGCGCGCGAGCACACCGGCGATCCGGGCGGCAAGGACGTCGGCGGCGACCTGGGCTGGATCCACCGCGCCACGCCGAACCTGCCCGATGCCGTCCGCGGCGCGTTCCTGCTGGCGCCGGGAGCGCACACGACCGTGCTGCGCGCCCCGGCCGGCTGGGTGATCTTGAAGCGCGACGCATGAGCGCGGACCCGACGCACGCCGGCCGGCCGCGCGTCGCGGTCGTGATCCCGGCGCTCGACGAGGAGGCCGCGCTGCCCCTCGTGCTGGCCGCGATCCCGCGCGCGCTCCACGACGTCGTCGTCGTGGGGGACAACGGCTCGCGCGACCGGACGGCGGAGGTGGCGCGCGCCGCCGGCGCGATCGTGGTCGGTGAACCGCGGCGTGGATACGGATCGGCGTGCCTCGCCGCGCTCGGAGTCGTGCTCGGTCGCGCCGCGACGCCCGACCCCGCGGCGCCCGACCCCGCGGCACGCGGCGCGGACGTCCTCCCGCTGGGCGACGCGGACGTCGTGGCCTTCCTCGACGCGGACTTCTCGGACGACCCCGAGGATCTGGCCGCGATCCTGGCGCCGATCCTCGAAGGCCGGGCCGAGTTCGTCGTCGGCTCGCGCACGCGCGACGCGGCATCCCGCGCGGCCCTGACGCCTCAACAGAGGTTCGGGAACGCGCTCGCGTGCTGGCTGCTGCGCGTCCTGTTCGGCGCCCGACACACGGACCTCGGGCCGTTCCGCGCGATCCGCGTCGACGCGCTGCGTCACCTCGCGATGGAGGACCGCGACTACGGCTGGACGGTCGAGATGCAGCTCAAGGCGCGGGTCGCCGGACTGCGCGTCGTCGAGGTGCCCGTCCGCTACCGGCAGCGCGCCGCCGGTGCGAGCAAGGTCTCCGGCACGCTGGTCGGCTCCATCCGCGCCGGTTGGAAGATCCTCGGCTGGATCATCGGCTGGCGGGTGCGCTTCCTGACGGGCCGGGCGCGTACCCCCAGGTTCCTTCGATCCGCGAATAGCGGAACGAGATGATGTCCAGGATCCAGTCGAGCGGTCCGAGGTAGGGGAAGGTCACGGTGCTCGTGACCTCCATGTTGGCCAGGTTGGCGTCGGACGCGTTCTCGCGCGCGATGAGCTGGGAGCCCTTGGGCAGGTCGATCGAGAAGATCGTGAACGCGAAGCCCGAGGAGCTGAAGGTGCCCGAGGTTTCGGTGGAACGCTCGAACGAGACGCTCCCGCAGCCCGGGGTCGTCGTGGCCACGGCGAGCAACGCGGCCAGGGCGGCGGACCGGAGGAGCCTGGGGCGCGGCGCGGACGTCATGTCGGAACCGTAGCAGAGGCTTCCGGCGCGAGGAAGCGCGCACCGCGAGAGCGAGCGGGTGCTACGTTGCGCGCGATGACCGGGCGGGATCTCACGACGAGAGCGCGGCGCGACGAGCGGGAGCTCTCCGTCGATCTCGCCCGGGCCTTCCTGGACCGGTTCGGCGGCAGCGGCGAGCCGCGGGTCTTCTTCGCCCCGGGGCGCGTGAACCTGATGGGGGCGCACCTCGACTACAACGGCGGGCCCGTCATGCCGACCGCGATCGACCGCGGCACGTTCGCGGCATTCCGCGCGCGGCGCGACGGGCGCGTGTCGCTGGCGTCGACGCGCGAGGGCGTGCAGGTCGATCTCGAGCTCGACCGGCTGCCCGCGACGCGCTCGGGGCGTTGGGCGGACTATCCGATCGGAGTCCTGCGCGAGATCCTTGCCCTGGCCGAAGCTCAGGGCGCGCGCGGGGACGGGTTCGACGTGCTGTTCGGAGGCAACCTGCCGGTCGGCGCGGGGCTCTCGTCCTCCGCTTCGATCTGCGTGGGCACCGCCTTCGCGCTCGACGCGCTGTACGGTCTCGGTCTGCGGCGCGTCGAGATCGTGCACGCGGCGCTGCGCGCCGAGCGCGGCTTCGTCGGCGTCCAGTGCGGGATCATGGATCCGTACGCCGTGGGCCTCGCGCGCGAGAGCTCGCTCTTGTGGCTCGACTGCAAGGACCGGAGCAGCGAGTACATCCCGATCGACCACGCGCGGCTCTCGATCGCCGTCGCGGACACGCTCGTGCGGCGCGAGCTCGCGCAGGGGATGTTCAACGAGCGCGTCGCGCAGTGTCGCGCCGCGTTCGACGCCCTGCGCCGGCACCAGCCCGACGCGACGTGCCTGCGCGACGTGCGCGCGGCGACCCTCTCCGCGCACGGCCGCGAGCTCGAGCCGGTGCTCACGCGCCGGGCCCGGCACGTGATCGAGGAAGTCGAGCGGACGTTCTCCGCCCGCGACGCGCTGCGCCGGGGCGACCCGGCCGGATTCGGCAGCGGGATGACGCGCGCCCACGAGTCGTTGCGTGGGCTCTTCGAGGTCTCCGTGCCCGAGCTCGACCGCCTCGTCGAGAGCGCCGTCGCGACGCCCGGGGTCCACGGCGCGCGCCTCACCGGCGCCGGGTTCGGCGGCTGCGCCGTCGTGCTGCTCGAGCGCGGAGCCGAACGGGACCTCGCCGCGCGGCTCGAGCGCGACTACGAGCGCGCCTTCGGCCGCACGCCGGTCGTCGAGTTCTTCGGCGGCGATGCCGGGCCGCGCGAGATCGACCTGACGTGAACGCGGCGCGCGCGAGCCGAGCTCGCGCGCGCCTTGATCTAGCCGATCCGCGCTACTTCGCGCCGTAGCCCATCGCGCGGCGCGAACGCTCCAGCACCAGCTTGCCCGCCGGAGTCTCGAGCAGGCCCGCGCCGAACGCGCTCTCGAGCACGTCCGAGGCCGACGCGAACCGCTTCGAGAACAGGTAGTTCGCGGCCAGGATCAGGCGCGCGTCCTCGTCCAGCACGTGGTCGCGCAGGTAGGCCTCGGCCCAGGCGATGTGGCGGTCGAACTCGGCCGGATCCGTGTACCAGCCGTGCTTGTCCACGATCGTCTCGAGCAGCGTCGCGTCGATCTCCAGCGAGCGGCGGAAGGCGTACGCGGCGTAGTGGTAGTCGCCGGTCGCGAACAGCGCGTCGGAGAGGATCAGCCACAGGCTGCCGCGCTCGGGGGAGAGCTCCACGGCGCGCGCGTAGTGGCGCACCGCGTCGCTGTAGCGCCCCTCGCGGAAGGCCGCGTCGCCCGCGACCAGCGCCTCGTCGGCGGTGGCTTCGAGACCGGCCTTCACTTCCGGTGCGACCTTCGGGACCGCGCCGGCAGCGGGCACGTTCACGCCCGGGTTCTCCGCGGCGGGTTCGACCGGCTGGGGTGCGGGCTCCTGCGCGACCGGCGTCGAGTAGTCCTCGTAGACGATCGTCGTGTAGAGCCACGGCGAGTAGCCCCAGCCCCAGTACGAGTAGCCGTAGCCCCACGGCCAGCACGAGCCGTAGTAGCTCGGCCAACCCCACCAGCACGAGCCGTACGGCCAGCCGAAGCTCCAGCTCCACCACCAGCCGCCGTACCAGCACGAGTTCCAGTACCAGCCGCAGTCGTTCCAGCAGCTGTCGTAGCAGGGATCCCAGCAGCCCCCGTAGTAGCCGGTGCACGAGCCCACGACGACGCCGACGCCGACGGTGCCGGCCGCGTTCGCGGCCTTGCCGGCGGCGCGCAGTCGATGCCCGACTTCGGGGTTCGTGCGCTCCGCTTCGCCCGCGCGGCGCATGCCGCCGGCGCCGCGCCCCGCCCTTACGCAGCCGCGCGTGTGCGCGTCGCCGCGACCGGGGTCGCCGTCGATCGTGCGGCCGGCGCGTCCCTGGGAACGACCGCTCGCGTCGCCGAGGCTGGTGCGCGCCGGCGCGTCCTTGCGACCGGATGCGCCCGTGCGTCCGCCGGACAGCCCCGGGAGGTGCTCGCCGCCGGAGCTCGCGCCGCCGCGGCGCACGTCTCCCGTCTGTGCGCGGCCGGTCGGTGCGTTCTGCGCGGCGCCGTAGCGCGCCCGCAGCGAGTCGCCGTTCACCTCCGGGTGCGGCACCGCCGCCGCCGGGCGCGAGGCATCGAGACCGGCGCGCGCGAGCCGGCCGCTCGCCAGGCCTCCGTCGGGACCCGAGCGCGAGCCCGAGATCGAGGGGACGCCCGCCCGCGGTTGCCGCACGGCGCCCGAGAGGTCGACGACCGGATCCGGCTGCCACACGCGCGGCTGGTACGGCGTCGGCGTGCTGCGGTCGATGCGCGCCGGGTCGATGCGGCCGGTGCCGTCGCTGTCCGGAGCACCGCGGTAGTCGCCGCGCGAGTTCGCGCCGTCGAGGCGACCGCCGGCGAGCCCGCCCCGGCCCTGGGATCCACCGTCGTAGACGCGGCCGGTGGCGTCGCGCGATCCGCCGAAGCGCGATCCGGAGCCGCCGTCCCCCGAGCGGTCGCCGCCCGATCCGCCCGTGTCGGTCGTGCGCGCGGAGGGAGCCTCGTACCGCGGAGCCGTGGGTTGCTCGTACCGCGAGCCGCCCGGCTGTTCATAGCGCGGAGCGCTCGGTTGCTCGTAGCGGGGTGTGCTGGGCTGTTCGTAGCGCGGAGTCGGCGCGGTGTAGCGCGGCGCGGCGGGCTGCGTGTACCGCGGCGTCGACGGAGCCGAAGGGGCCGAGCTGCCGCGCTGCGGCGACGGGCTCGGAGCCGGGCTGCCGCGCTGGTACGAGGGGCTTGGCGCGGGGCGCGACACCGAGGGCGCGGAGGGCATCGAGGGGCGCGAAACCGACGGAGCGGACGGCCGGCCGCCGCCCCCGCCGATGCTGCTGCCACCGCCGCCGCCGACCGGACGGCCGCCCGCGCTCGGGCGCTGCGCCATCACCGTCACGGATAGTGCCAGGACGCCCAGCAGGCTGACGAACGCGGTGCGACTCGAAGTGGGGCTGGTCATGGGTTCGGACCTCTGGCCGGGGGGAATCCGTTCCGGATCTCATGGGTCAGCAAGTGCGGTGCCGCGACGTCGAACGTACCTCGGATCGGAGATCCGCGCCGAAACGTCCGAACGGCGGTCCTCCGGGGAGGACAGGCGCGACCCGCATCGAACGGCGCGATCTCCGCGCGAGGTCAATCGACGGGCACGACGACCACGACGTCGGGCTCGGCCCGCTGGCCGTCGAAGCGCACGTAGGCGCGACCCGCGGTCGCCCCGGCCGGGAGGCGCGCGGACAGGGCCTTCAGCACGTCCGGGGTCACCGCCGAGAGTCCTCGCACCGATCGTGCGACCCCGACCCGATCGGGCAGCGCAGCGAAACCCTCGGGCACCCGCTCCGGGTTGGCCGCGAGGCGCAGGAGGACCGCGGCCGGTGATCCGTCGGCGCGGACCTCGAACGTCACGAACTCCTCGAGCGCGGGTAGCCCCGCCGCGGCGCCCTCCTTCTGCAGCCGCACGCGCTCCGCGCGCGCCGCATCCCACGTCGCGCCGGCCGGCAGCTCGACGCGGCGCACGCACGCCGGCGGGATGTCGAGGTGGCGGACGTCGTCCATGGGCGCGCCCGCGACGCCGCGCCGATCGGGCGGGACGAAGAACGAGTCGACGAAGCGCGTCTCGACGTCCACCGCGTCGACCGCCTCGCGCCAGGCCAGCGTGGTCCCGTTCCAGACCTCGAAGGTCGCCGGCCAGGCGCGCGTCCCCTCGACGCGCCAGGTGATGGCGCGAAACGAATCGTGGAACTCGTGGGCCACGGCGTCGTACGCGAGCTCGATCGGCCGCGGCGGCGATCCGGAGAGCTTGGCGCGCAGGATGTCCCCGTTGGCGAGGACGGACTTGCGCGTCTCGCCCTCGGAGGTCCAGGCGCGGTCGTCGGGCCACAGGAACAGCGCGCGACGCATCTCGAACGCGGCCAGCAGCGCGGCGCGATCCTCGGCGCGGTACTCGACCGACGTCGACTGCTGCGGTTCGACGGCCAGCACGTGCTCGCCGAACTGGTAGCGCATCCGACGCTGCTGCGTCGCTCCGTCGCGCGCCGCGATCCACCAGCGCACGCGCGCCGGGAACACGTAGGCCGCGCGCAGGTCGTGCAGGCGCCCGGGCTGTCCGGGGTACTCGATCCGCGAGCGCGACTCGAATCCGCGCAACCCCGCGATCGGCGCGCGCGCGGGCGGTGGCGTGAGCGGTGCGGGCTTCGTGGTCTGCGCCGGGCCGGGCTCGGGCTTCGCGGCCGGCGGTGTCTGCGGCGCGCCGGTCGACGCTCCCGGCGGCACGGACTGCGCGAGGATCGCGGCGAACCCCGCGCCGATCGTCAGGGCAAGCGCGTGGCCCACTTGCCCCATTCCTCCTCGTCGGTGCCGTAGTTCGTGCCAGAGAGTTCGACCATGGACCTGAAGATCGAGGACTTGGCCGGCTCCTCGGCGCGAATCCAGGCGCCGACCATCGCACGCGCCGCCTTGCCGCGCAGCTTGATGTCCTGCGTCGCGAGGTAGCCGACGGCGCGCGCCGAAGCGGCGACGGCCAACGTCGTCGAGTCCGTCATCATGTCCGCGATCGCCTGGAACGATTCTGAATCCCCCAGCTCCGCCAGCGCGAGACAGCAGTGCGCGCGCACGGTCGGGCTGCGGTCGAGCAGGCCGATGCGCAGCGCCGGCAGGGCCGAGGGCCCGCGCGCCCCGTTCTTCACGAGCGTCGAGAGGCACAGGGCGGCGTTCGTGCGCACCTCCTCCGTCTCGCCGCCGGTCACGTGCGCGGCGATGCGGTCGAGCGGGGTGTCCTGGCGCCCGAGCAGCCACAGGCCGAGCAGCGCCGCGGAGACCACCTGCGGTTCGGTGTCGTCGAGCGCCGCGAGCAGCGGGCTCTGCACCGACTGGTCGCGCGTGAACCCGAGCGCCGCGGCAGCCACGATGCGGTTCGTCAGCGGGCCCGTCTCGAGCTGCTCGAGGATCTCCTGACGACGGTTGTAGGTCGTCGTCATGATCGACTTTTCGAGGTTCCGCGCCTTGGCGCGGTCCGTCTCGCTCTGCGCGGCGAGGAACAGGTTGTTCCAGGCCGTGATCTCCTGGTCGAGCGTCTGCAGGAGCTTCCCGATCGGCTCCGGCGTGCGCGTCGCCTCCACGAGCTGCGCGATCGGTTGCTCGGGCGCCGCGGACTTCGCCTCCGCGGCGGCCTCGGCCGCGGGAGACTGCTCCGTGCTGGCGCAAGCGGAGGCGAGCGCGACGAGGACGGGGACTGTGACGACGAGGGGGAGCGCTTGACGGACCTGCATGGGAGCCGTGGACGCCCGCGATCCGCGCATCTTCCTGCGGGGTCTCGGGGCGCACTGCGGGCGGACCGTAGACTAGCGGGGTGGCGCGCGGTCCACCACGGCGCGGCGATCCGCCGCGCGGCCCGCACCGACCCCACCCGAGATCCGATCCCCATGGCGACCCACATCCTCGACGCGATGGCCCGCGAGGGCTTCGAGGAGGTCCTGGCCGTCCAGGACGCGCGGTCCGGACTGCGCGCGTTCCTCGCCATCCACGACTCGAGCGCGGGGCCGGCGTTCGGCGGGATCCGGCGCTGGGCGTACGAGGACGAGGACCACGCGCTGCGCGACGCGCTGAGGCTCGCGCGGGCCATGACGTACAAGTGCGCGCTCGCCGAACTGCCCGCCGGCGGCGCGAAGATGGTCGTGATGGACCGGCCGGGCCTCGATGTGCCCGCGGCGTACCGCGCGATCGGGGATCTGGCCGAGCGACTCCGCGGGCGCTGGTACACGGGCCCCGACGTCGGCACCGGGGAGGCGGAATTGCGCTCGGTCTCCGCGCGAACGCGCTACGCCACGGACCCGGGGCCGGAGGGGCCGGGCGCGCTGGTCGAATCCACGGTCGAGGGCGTGTTCCGCGGTCTCGAGGCCGCCCTCGTCCACCTCGACGGCGAGGCTGATTTTCCGCGCCGAACGATCGTCGTGCAGGGGCTGGGCGAGGTCGGCGCGGGCCTGGCCCGGCGGCTCGCGAGCCAGGGGGCGCGCGTCCGCGGGTCGGACCTCGACCACGAGCGCGCGGTCGCCGTCTCGCGCGAGCTCGGGATCGAGCTCGTCGATCCCGCGACCGAGTTCGACCAGCGCTGCGACGTGTTCGCGCCGTGTGCGCTGGGCGGGATCCTGCACGACCTGACGATCGCGCGCCTGCGCTGCCGGATCGTCGCGGGCGGAGCGAACAACGTCCTCGCCCGCAGCGCCCACGGGGATCGGCTCCACGAGCGCGACATCCTCTTCGCGCCCGACTTCGTCCTGAACGCCGGCGCCCTCGTGCGCGGCGCGCTGTTCCACCTGGAGGGCCGGCGCGAGCCGGTCGAGGACATCGGCCGGCGGATCGGCGCGACGACGGCCCGGATCCTGGGCCGGGCGCGCGACGAGGGCACGGCTCCGTCGCGCGTCGCCATCGACGGGGCCGAGGACGTCCTCGCCGAACGACGCGCGAGACGCGGTTGATCGCGCCCGAAACCTGCTTCCCTCGCGGGCCGCGGTAGGCCACGATCGCCCCGTGATCGCAGCCATCTTCCTGCCCGCAGTGCTCCTGCTCGCGCAGGGATTCCGTCCGATGCCCGCGCCGCCCGTGAAGGTCGCGAGCGAACCCGGCGCAGCTCCGGCGCGCATCGAGCGGGGCGAAGGACAGGTCCCGCTGCTCCTGCCGCGCGACGAGGAGCTCGTGTTCGACGTGATCATCGACCTCGGGATCCTCGGCGATCTCGACGTCGGCGACGTGACGTTGACGTCGGGCCTCGAGCGCACGCCGCGCGGCCTGCCGTCCGCGCGCGACGTCGAGCGCAAGGTCGAGCTCTTCGATCGCGCGTGGATCAAGGCCGTCGCGAAGGGCGGATACGCCGGCTACGAGCTGACGCAGACGTTGACCGCGAGCCACCTCTCGCAGGAGTGGCCGCACATCCTCTACAAGGACATGCAGCGCGGTTCCGAGAACCGCGAGCGCGAACTGCGCATCGGCATCCTCGAGGGCGTGCTGACCGCGGACTACCGCTCCGATCGGCACTGCCCCGGCTGCACCGATCGCGGGCACTTCGTCGACTCCGTGTGGGCCTGGGGCGATCCGTACCACTGCAAGAAGTGCAAGCTCGCCGAGCACCGCATCTGGCGCGACCCCGTGCACCGTCAAGTCCCCGAGGGCGCGATCGACATGCTCAGCGCGGTCTACGTCGCGCGCGCGATGGTGCAGCTCGACGTGAAGCAGACGTCGTTCCCGATCGTCGACCAGCAGAAGGTCTGGCGCGTGAACATCGAGAAGGGCGCGACGCGCTGGCAGGACGTGCCGGCGGGCAAGTTCGAATGCGCGCAGATGATGCTGACTGCCGGGCTCGAGCCGGGCGAACCGAAGCCCGAGGGCAACCCCAGCAAGTTCCAGGGACTGTTCGGCATCCAAGGCACGATCCGCATCTGGTTCGACGCGAAGACGGGCGTCCCGGTGCTGATCCAGGGCTCGCTGCCGATCCCGGTCCCGCTGGTCGGCGACCTCGACATCTCGGTGCAGCTGAAGAGCTTCCAGGGCACGCCGACGGGGTTTGGTCCGCGCTGAGAAAGCGCGCGAAAGTGCGAGTTCGGGCGGGGTCGCTTAGGCTCTGAAGACCTCTGTGATCTGCCCTCCGCGCCCGTCCCCGGCCTTTCGTCGAGCCGCGGGCGCGTCCCGTTCCCTCGGAGGCACACATGCTCCGCTCGCTCCCGTTCCTGCTCGCCCTGGCGTCCGCACTGCGCGCTCAGGAGCGTCTGCCCGTCTTCGAGGCCTGCGCAGTCGGTGGCGCCTGCGCCGAGATCCCGAGGGCCGGACTGCGCGCCGAAATCGGCGCCGACGGACTCGTCCTGACGCCGACGGCTCCAACACCGTGGGTCTCGACGCCCACGTGGCGGATCGCGATCCGCACGATCGGCGCGGGTCGCGGCGGTGATCTCGACGAGCGCGTCGCGGAGCGGGTGACGACAGCCGGTTCGCGCGCCGAACTCGCGCGCGGTGGCTGGCTCGAGTGGTTCGAGACGTCGGAGCGCGGCGTGAGGCAGAGCTGGACGATCGCGCACCAACCGCCGCGCGCGGACGACCGTCCGCTGCGCATCGGGCTCGCGTTCGAGGGCGATCTCGTGCCCATCATCGCCGACGGTGGTCAGTCGGTGACGCTGAAGAACGCGCTGCAGGAGCCGGTGCTGCACTACACGGATCTGCGCGCGTGGGACGCGGGCGGTCGCGAGCTCGAGGCGCACATCCGCCCGAGCCCGTGGGGGATCGGGATCGAGGTGGACGACCGGGATGCGCTGTATCCGGTCACGGTGGATCCGTTGGTGACGCCCGCGGCGTGGTTCATCGAGGTCGAAGGCAACGGGGGCAACCGTTGGCACAGCTCCGCGATCGCGCGCACGGTCACCGCCACCGCCGGCGACGTGAATGGCGACGGCTACTCCGACGTGATCGTGGGGTTCCCCAATTTCAACTCCGAGGCGGGCGAAGTGAGGCTCCACATCGGAGTGCCGGGCGGGGCTCCATCCGTCACCTCAAGTTGGAGCGTCACCGGACTCACCGCCGGAGGGTATCTCGGCGTCTCGGTCTCCTCCGCGGGCGACGTGAACGGCGACGGCTACGATGACGTGGTCGCCGGCGCACCGCTCGAGGCGGCAGGGGACGGGCGTGTATACGTCTGGTACGGCGGCCCGAGCGGTCTTGGGGCTTCCGGCACGACGGCGACCGCCGACTTCAGCTACACGAGTTCGTCGTTCAAGAGCCTCGGCGCGAGCGTCGCACCGGCTGGCGACGTGAACCAGGACGGGTACGACGACATCGTGGTGGGCGCACCGGGTTGCCCGGGCGGCGGGTGCAGCTCTGTCGGCAGCGCGGGGGCCGTGATCGTCTTCCTCGGATCCGCGTCGGGGCCTTCCGCGTCCCCCTGGTCGACAGACTTGGGACTCCCGACCCACGCCGGGCTCGGATGGTGCGTCGCGCGTGCTGGCGATGTGAACGGTGACGGGTTCGCCGACATCGCTGTCTCTGCGCCGTGGTACTCGGGTAGTCAATCCAACGAAGGCCGCGTTTTCGTGTTCCACGGCTCAGCCGCGTTCCTCACGGACTTCACACCGGACTGGCTCGGCGGAGCGGCCCTCTTCCCCAGCAACCCCAATTACGGCTTCGCGATCGCCGGAGCGGGCGACCTGAACGGTGACGGCTATGCGGACCTCGCCGTCGGCGCACCGACCTACCCGCGATCGGGCGCGGGCGGGACCGGTTCGGGTCGCGTCTTCCTTTTCCCTGGCTCCTCCACTGGCCTGTCGGTGTCGAGCAACGGGGGCTTCGAGGGCCAGTCCGCCGGGGATAACTACGGTCACGCGGTCGCCACGGCGGGAGACGTCGACGGTGACGGCTTCTCGGACCTCCTCGTGGGAGCTCCCAACGAAGGCAATGGCGCGATCCACCTGATCCACGGGCGGCCAACGCCTTTCGGCACCGTGATCGGCCAGGGCGACCAGGCGATCGCCACGACCGACGGAGCTGAGTACGGCGCGAACCTCGGAAGTGCCGGTGACGTCGATGGCGACGGACTCACCGACGTGATCGTCGGCTACCGTCGGGATATCGCGAACAACAAGCCCTCGCGCGCGCAGATCTTCCTCGGTCGCCTCTCAACCCCCGGCTCCCAAACGCAAGCGACGCTCGTCGGCGCGCCCGGCTACACGCTCGGCAACGTCCTCGCACCCGCCGGTATGGTCGACACGGCGAGCCAGAACGCGCGATCGGACTTCCTGTTCGGCATCCCCGACGCGAACGGCGGGGACGGACAGGTCCAACTGCGCCTCGGACTCTATTCGGGACTCGACACCGCGAGTGCCGTGTGGACGTCGCCGCCTCTCGGCACCGGCGCTCGCGCCGGCTCGTCGGTCGCCGCGGCCGATGTGAACAACGACGGACGCAACGACGTGCTCGTCGGGTGTCCGCGCTTCACGAACGGCCAGTTCGAGGAGGGCCGCGCGGTTCTCTTCCTCGGCACCAGCACGGGCAACCTGGGCACGACGCCCGCATGGAGCTTCGAGAGCGACGTCACCGGCGCGCGCTTCGGCTCTTCGGTCGCCTTCGCCGGCGACGTGAACGGCGACGGGTACAACGACGTCGTCGTCGGCGCGCCGACGGATCCCACGACGGGCGTCGGCGCGGGCTCGGCGTACCTCTTCCTGGGCGGGGTCGGCGGGCTCGCGCTGGTTCCGGCGCGCGTCTTGCGCGGCGCGGCCGGCTGGAAGCTCGGCACCACGGTCCTCACCGCGGGTGACGTGAACCGCGACGGCTTCAGCGACCTCCTCGTCGGATCGCCCGAGTACGCGAACGGTCAGGCTCTCGAGGGCCGCGTCGATCTCTACCTCGGCATCCAGCAGGGATTGACCGCCGCGCCGAATTGGACGCTCGAGTCGAACCAGGTCAACGCGCAGTTCGGTCGTGCTCTCGCGGCCGCGGGCGACGTGAACAACGACGGCTATGCCGACGTGCTGGTCGGATCGCCTTTCTACACCGCGGGCCAGGGCCGCGTGCTCGTCTACCACGGCGCGCCCGGCGGGCCGCCGACGATCACGCTCAACCTGGCCACGACTCTGTTCGGTGCCACCGGCCAGCCGGCGAATACCGAGTTCGGCGCGTCGGTCGCCGGCGTCGGCGACGTCAACGGCGACGGGTTCGCGGACATCGCCGTGGGGTCGCCCGGAGACGACGCCGGAGGTGGCGGCGGGGCGAACCGCGGTTCGATCACGCTGTACTTCGGCAGCTCGCTCGGGATCGTCGCTCTGGGTTCCGAAACGACCTCGGGCACGCTGAACGGCGCCGCCATGGGGCAAGCGGTCGCGGCGGCCGGCGACCTGAACGCGGACGGATTCGCCGACTTCGGCGTGGGCTCGCCGGGCGGCAGCGGCGGCAGCATCGACATCCTGATCGGCGGCGGCGTCACGGCCTCGCGCTTCAACACGCACCAGCGGCGTTACGACGACCTCGACGCGCTGGCGCTGCTCGGGCGACCCGAGACGACGACCGGGTTCGAGAACAGCAACTCGTTCCTGAACTCGTCGGGCAATCCGGGGACGCCGATGGGTCGCGCGTTCGTGCGCCTGCAGTGGGAGAACGAGCCGCTGGCCGCGATCTTCGACGGCTCGGGGCTGGCCCAGACGGCTGCCTGGGAGGATGTCGCCCTGCACCCCGTCGGCTCGCCGTTCCAGGGGTTCGTTGCCGGCCTCGCGATCCAGAACTCCTACCACTGGCGCTCGCGGTTCCTCATCCGCAACCCCTACCTCCCGCACACGCGCTGGCTGACGTTCCCCGGCAACGCGCGCGAGGAGAAGAAGCTCGGCACCGGCATCGACTGCAACGGCAACGGCACGCCCGACGCTCTCGAGATCGGGCAGCCCGGCGTGAACGACTGCAACAACAACCGGCAGCCGGACTCGTGCGACCTCGCGACGGGTTTCGAGGCCGATTTCGACGGCAACCTGGTGCCGGACTCGTGCGACATCGCTTCGAATCCCGCACTCGACTGCAACGCGAACGGCGTTCTCGATTCTCGTGACCTGGCCGTGGCCACCTCGCTCGACTGCAATGGCAACCTCGTGCCGGACGAGTGCGACATCGCCTCCGCCTCGAGCACGGACACGAACGGCGACGGGATCCCCGACGAGTGTCAGGGCTCCACCTCGCTCTATTGCTTCGGCGACGGCACGGGTACCGCTTGTCCGTGCGGCAACTCGAGCGCTCCCGGCGCCAACGAAGGGTGCCTCAGCTCGCTCGGGATCGGCGGGCGACTGCGCGTGAACGGCGTGCCGAGCGTGTCGGCCGACAACCTCGTACTCGTCGGCTCGCAGATGCCGAACAGCTCCGCGCTCTACTTCCAGGGGACGATCCAACAGAGCGCCGGTGCCGGCAGCATCTTCGGGGACGGCAAGCGCTGCGCGGCCGGGACCGTGATCCGGCTCGGGACCAAGAGCAACTCGAGTGGGGGATCGACGTACCCGTCCGGAGCGGACCTCGCCGTCTCGGTGAAGGGCCTCGTTCCCGCCGCGGGCGGGATCCGGCGCTACCAGATCTGGTACCGCAACGCCGCCGCGTTCTGCACGACGAGCACGTTCAACCTGACGAACGGTCTCGACGTGACGTGGTCGATGTGACGCGCGGGAGCGACCGGAGTCCCGCGGCTACTCGAACTCGCCCGTGACCGGGAGCGCTCCCGCGCGCACCGGAATCGGCACGATCGTCGCGGTCGCGGGGCCGTCGCCGATCCGGAACTCGGTGCCGACCTTCTGGTGCCGGCGCTTCACGAACGCGAGCACGAGCCCCGTGTCGAGCACGAACGAGTAGGCCCAGCTGGTCACGACGCCGAGGTCGCGCCACTCGCCCTCGTCGAGCCGGTGGAGCCGCGTGCCGCGCGCGACGGGATCGTCGTGGCTCACGCGCAGCGCGACGAGGCGCTTGTTCAAGCCCCCGTACGTGTCGATCTTCGCGATCACCTCCTGGCCCGTGTAGCAGCCCTTCGTGAGGCTGAACGCGGACTCGAGCCGCGCTTCCTGCGGGTACACCGTGTCGCCGATGTCCGCGCCCCACGCGGCGGCGGCGGCTTCGACGCGCAGGATGTCGTGCACGACGACGCCGGCGGCCTGCGCGCCGGCGGCGACGAGCGCGCGCCACAGCGCCGCGGCGCGCTCGGGACCGGCGTCGAGGCGCCAGCCGCTCGAACCGGCGACGGGCACCGATGCGACGAGGAGCGGCGCGCCATCGAACGTCGCGGTCGTCCACGCGCGCTCGTCGGGCAGCGCGGCGAGTGCGCTCACGGCGCGCACGACGTCCGCGGACCGCGGGCCGACGAGCTCGAGCGGCGCGCTCGTCCCGCTGACGACCTCGAACGCCACCTTCTCGGTGAAGTGGTACATCTCGAGCGCGTCGGCGAGCGGCTTCGCCTGCGCGGCGTCGACGGAGATGCGGATCCGGTCCTCGCGGCGGAAGAGCTCGAAGTCGAAGACGACCTTGCCCTTGCTCGAGAGCAGGAGGTTGCGCTGCGAGCGGCCCACGGCGAGCGCGCGCACGTCGTTGGCCGTGATGCGGTGCAGGAAGTCGACCGCGTCCGCGCCGCGCACGTCGATCGCGCCGGCCGCGGTGGCGTCGAACAGCGCGCAACCCTCGGTCGCGGCGGCGTACTCGGCGAGCACGTCGCCGTAGGTCAGGAGGCCGGCGGGTTCCGCGCGCAGGCGCGCGCCCGCCGCGCGGTGGAGGTCGAGGAGGATCGATTCGTTCACGGGGTGCGGGGCCCTTCGCGTGGCGGCACGGGTAGCCCATGAACGTAACCGATCCAGCGGGCGCCTCGCGGCTTGACAGCGCGCACCGACCCGCGACACTCGTGCGCTCGGCTCGCGACGAGAAGCGCGTCGCACGCAGGCCCCGAGCTTGGCACGAGACCCCCGCACCCCGATCCGCGTCCTCCTCGGCAGCCTGGCGCTGTCGCTGCTCGGCGCGTGCGGATTCGAGCCGCCGGAGCCGCCGCGCGCGTATTCCCTGGCGCCCGAGACGCGCGCCGCGTTCGCGGAGGACGCGCCGGCGCTCGCGCGGTTCGAGGCCGGACTCCTCTCGGCCTTCGGTCCGCCGGCGGCGCCGCGCTACGCGCCCGTCGCGGCCTGGCAGGAGGCCGGGCTCGACCCGAACCGCCCCGACCTGCCCGTCGGCCAGGGCGGCTCGGGCGAGATCGCGGACGCGCAGCGCGCGCTGCTGCGCGCCGACAACCGCGTCCACTTCGGACGCCAGCTCGCGGCGATCGAGCGCGGTGCGTTCGACGACGTCGACGTGCCCGCGCGGCTGCCGGCGTTGCGCGCGGCGTGGCGCGCGCTGCGCGACGACCACGCCGCGGGCCGCGTCGATGCGGCGAGCTGTCGCGCGCGCGGCGTGGAGCTCTTCGAGGGCTGGTATCCCGCGCTGGCCGATTCCGCGGCGATCTACCGCGTCGAGTGCTTGCACTGCCACGGCGTCGAGGGCGGCGGCGACGGCCCGTCGGCGCACTACCTCGCTCCGCGCCCACGCGACTTCCGGCACGGCGTCTTCAAGTACACGGCGCTCGCGCAGCCCGCGCGTCCGCGGCGCGAGGACCTGCTGCGCACGATCGCCGACGGGCTCAACGGCACGTCGATGCCGAGCTACTCGCGGCTCGCGCTGGCCGAGCAGAACGGCCTGGCGGACCTCGTGCGCCTGCTCGCGATCCGCGGCGAGGTCGAGCGCCGACTCGCGGCGACCTTCGCCGACGAGGGCGAGCTGGAGGACGACGCGATCGCGACGGAGACGGCCGACGTCCTCGAGAAGTGGACCGCCGCGCGCGCGAGCGTCGTCGTCGCCGAGACGGAGGCGCCCGCCTCGACGCCCGAGCTCGTCGCGCTCGGCTCGGCGATCTTCCACGACGCGCAGAAGGGCAACTGCTCGAGCTGCCACGGCGAGGCCGGTGCCGGCGACGGCGCCGCCGCGTGGAAGATCGGACTGACCGGGCGCAAGGAGCCGGCCTACCTCGATGCGTGGGGGCAGCCGATCCTGCCGCGCGATCTGCGCCTCGGCATCTACCGCGGCGGCGCGCGACCGATCGACCTCTACCGGCGGATCTGGTCGGGCATCCCCGGGACGCCGATGCCGGCGCTGGGCACGGCGAAGAAGCCCGACGGCACGCCGGCGGTCTCGGACGCGGACGTGTGGGCGCTCGTCCACTACGTGCGCTCGCTCGACGCCGGGAACCCGGAGCGCTGAGCGGTGCGCCACCTCGCGGCCCTGGTCGTCGTCGCGCTGCTCGCGGCGGTCGTCGCGTTCTTCGCGCTGTCGCCCGATCGCGGCTGGTGGCTGCCGTCCGCGGCGTCGACCATCGCGCGCCCGGTCGACGACCTGTTCGGCGGCATCACCATCGTCATCGCGATCGGCTTCGTGCTCGTCATGACGCTCCTGGCCTGGGCCGTGTGGCGCGGAGCGCGCGCGCAGGGCGGTCGCGCGCCTACCACGCACGGACACCTCGGGCTCGAGCTCGCCTGGAGCGCCGCGGTCGGCGCGGTGCTCGTCGGGATCGCGTTCGCGCAGTTGCCGACGTGGGCCGCGCTGCGCGATCCCGCGACGATGCCGAAGGGCGGCGCGACCGCGATGGTGATCGCGCACCAGTGGGCCTGGCGTTTCGAGCACGCCGGAGCGGACGGCAAGCTCGGCACGGTCGACGATCTCGAGACCGCGTCGGAGCTCGTGGTGCCGGCCGGCGAGCCCGTGCTGCTGACGCTGACCTCGCGCGACGTCATCCACAGCTTCTTCGTGCCCGAGCTGCGCATCAAGCAGGACGTCCTGCCCGGCCGCCCGATCCCGCTGTGGTTCACGATCGAGCGCCCGGGCACGTTCGAGCTCGTGTGCGCGGAGCTGTGCGGCTTCGGCCACTACGCGATGGCCGGTCGCGTGCGCGCGCTGGCGCGTCCCGACTACGACGCGTGGGTCTCCGAGCGGGCTCAAGCGCGCAACACGCGCGGCACGGAGGATGCGCGTTGAGCGCGCCGACCACCAGCACGGAGGATGCGCGTTGAGCGCATCCGACCACCAGCACGGGGGATGCGCATTGAGCGCGCCGACCCACGAGCACGGAGGATGCGCGTCGAGCGCGCCGACCCACGAGCACGGGGGATGCGCGTCGAGCGCGCCGACCACCAGCACGGGGGATGCGCGTTGAGCCACGCGACACGACCGCGCGGCTTCCTGCGCACCTGGGTCTTCACGGTCGACCACAAGGTCATCGGCATCCAGTACCTCGTCGCGTCGGCGGCGATGCTCCTCTTCGGCGGCCTCCTGGCGATGGCGATCCGCTGGCAGCTCGCCTGGCCATGGACCGAGATGCCGATCGTGGGGCAGCTCGTCTTCGGCGCATCCGGCCGCGTGGTCAGCCCGGCGGCGTACACCGCGCTCTTCACGATGCACGGGACCGCGATGGTGTTCTTCGCGATCCTGCCGCTGCTCACCGGCGCGTTCGGGAACTACCTCGTGCCGCTGCTCGTCGGCGCGCCCGACATGGCGTTCCCGCGCCTGAACGCGGCGAGCTTCTGGATCTTCCTCGCGGCGATGGGCCTCTTCCTGGCGGGCTTCTTCGTCGAAGGCGGCGCGGCCGAGTCGGGCTGGACCGCGTATCCGCCGCTCGCCACGCTGCCCTCGGCCGCGCCGGGCAGCGGCGCGGGACAGACGCTGTGGCTGCTCGCGATCGTCGTGCTGGGCGTGTCGTCGGTGCTCAACGCGCTGAACGCCGTCGTCACGGTCGTGAAGATGCGCGCGCCGGGCATGACCTGGATGCGGCTGCCGCTCACGGTGTGGGGGCTCTTCGTCGCGGCCGCGCTCCAGCTCGCGGCGTTGCCCGTGCTCACGGCGGGCGGCGTGCTGCAGCTCGCCGACCGCGGCCTCGGCACCGCGTTCTACACGCCGGCCGGACTGCTGGTGAACAGCGTCGCGCCCGAGGTCGCGGGATCCGGCGGCTCGCCGCTCCTGTGGCAGCACCTGTTCTGGTTCTACAGCCACCCGGCCGTCTACGTGATGGTGCTGCCGGCGATGGGCTTCGTGTCGGACATCCTGAGCGTGAACGCGCGCAAGCCCGTCTTCGGCTACAAGCCGATGGTCTGGGCCATGTCCTCGATCGCGGGACTGGGGCTGATCGTGTGGGGACACCACATGTTCACGAGCGGGCTCGGGTTCGAGATGGGCCGCGCGTTCATGCTCTCGACGATGCTGATCGCGCTGCCCTCCGCGGTGAAGACGTTCAACTGGATCGCCACGATCTGGGGCGGGCGCGTCCGGCTCACGGCGGCTATGTGTTTCGCGCTGGGATTCGTGGCGCTGTTCGTGATCGGCGGGCTGTCGGGGCTGTGGCTCGCCGCGACGCCGGTCGACGTCTACCTGCACGACACCTACCTGGTCGTCGCGCACTTCCACTACATCGTGTTCGGCGGGACCGTGCTGGCCGTGTTCGGCGCGCTGCACCACTGGCTGCCGAAGATGACGGGCCGCGCGCTGAACGAGACGCTCGGGCGCTGGCATTTCCTGGGCACGTTCGTGGCGCTGAACTGCGTGTTCCTGCCGATGCACCAGCTCGGGATCGCGGGGATGATCCGGCGCACGGCGGATCCGAACGTCTACCAGCTCTACGAGCACCTCGCGCCGCTGAACCGCTTCGTCACGTGGTCGGCTTTCGCGCTGGCCGGGTGGCAGCTCCTCTTCGTCGTGAACGTGCTGTGGAGCCTGCGCTCCGGTGCGCGCGTCGGGCGCAATCCCTGGGAGGCCACCACGCTCGAATGGGAGACGCCCTCGCCGCCCGGCCACGGCAACTTCGACCGCGACCTCGCGATCGACTGCGGTCCGTACGAGTACGGCGACGCCGCCGGCGCGCGCGACTTCCGGCCGCAGGCGCGGGCGCGCTCCTGAAGGCGTGAGGCCCGAGCCGGGATCGGCTATCCTCTTCGCCCCGATGTCGGACTCGACCGTCAGTCCCTGGCCCCGTCGCGCGGCGGTCCTCGCCTGCCTGGCGACGTTCCCGATCTTCCTGATCGGCGGCACGGTGACGACCTTGCGCGTGGGGATGGCCGTGCCCGACTGGCCGACCACGTTCGGCGAGAACATGTTCACGTACCCGCTCTCGGAGATGCTCGCCAGCACGGGCGTCTTCTGGGAGCACAGCCACCGTCTGTGGGGCGCGTTCGTCGGCCTGTGCGTCGTCGCGCTGACCGTCGCGGTGTGGGGCTTCGAGCGCCGACCGGGAGTGCGGCGGCTGGCGCTCCTCGCCTTGCTCGGCGTCGTCGGGCAGGGCGTGCTCGGCGGTTTCCGCGTGCTCGAGAACAGCCCGCAGCTCGCGTTCCTGCACGGCGCGCTGGCGCAGGCCCTGTTCGCGTTGCTCGCGGCCGTGCTGTTCCTCGAGTCGCGCGCCTGGAGCGAAGCACGCGCGCTCGTCCTCGCCGACGGCTCGAGGCTGCGCGCGCTGTCCGCGGCCGCGCTGCCGATCGTCTACGTGCAGACGGGCTTCGGCGCCTGGCTGCGGCACAGTGGCTACCCGATCGCGCAGGCCGTGCACGTCCTCTTCGCGATCGTCGCGACCTGGGTCGTCGTCCGGCTGGCGAGCGAACTGCGGCGGAGCGGCACGCCGGTCCTCGCGCGCGTCGGCCGCTGGCTGCGCGCGCTCGTGTGGACGCAGGTTGCGCTGGGCATCCTGGCCTGGATCTCGGTCTACGTGCTGACCGGTCCGCACAACCCGGTCTCCGTCGGCGAGGCCATCTTCGCCACGGCCCACGTGGCCTGCGGCGCGCTCCTGCTCGGCGGGTGCGTCGCGGCGCTCGTGTTCGCGCGACGCTGCGTGCCCGCGCGCGGCGCGGGCGAACGCGCGGGCCGGGCCGGCGCGCGGAGCGCGGGAGCGGCGACTTGAACACCGCCGCCGATACCGACGTCCGCGACGTGAGCCTCGCCGCGGACCTCGCCGACCTCTTCAAGGTCCGCATCGCGTCGTTCGTCGGGCTCTCGGCCTTCGTCGGCGGGATCCTCGCGCCGGGCGGCCGCGCGTGGCCCGCGCTCGAGGCGTCGCTCTGGATCACGCTCTCGGCCGGCGCGGCCAGCGCGTTCAACCAGGTGCTCGAGCGCGACACCGACCGCCGGATGGAGCGCACGAAGAACCGCCCGATCCCCGCCGGCCGCATCTCGGCGCGCGACGCGCTGCTCGTGGCGGCGCTCATGGCCGCGGTCGCGGTCGGGATGCTGGCCTGGCGCTACTCGCTGCTCTCGGCGCTCCTCGCGCTGGCGACGTTGTTCGCCTACGTCGCGGTCTACACGCCGCTGAAGCGCGCCAGCACGCTGAACACCGTCATCGGCGCGGTGCCGGGCGCCGCGCCGCCGCTCTTGGGTTACGTCGCCATCGCGGGCTACCCGGCGGGCTGGGCCTGGGCGCTCTTCGCCGTCGTGTTCGTGTGGCAGTTCCCGCACTTCATGGCGATCGCGTGGCTCTACCGCGAGGACTACGCGCGCGCCGGCTTGCGCATGCTGCCGTCCCAGCCGGGCGCGGAAGGGATCGCCGGTCGGACCGCGCTCGTGTACGCGAGCCTGCTCTTGCCGGTGACGATCGTGCCCGGACTGTGGGGCCAGGCCGGAAGCGTGTTCACGATCGGCGCGACGCTGCTCGGGCTCGTCTACCTGGCCTCGTCGGCGCGCTTCGCGTGGCACCAGGAGCGCGCCACCGCGCGGCAACTGCTGCTCGTGTCGCTCGTCTACCTGCCGCTCGTGCTCGTGCTGGCCGTCCTCGACCCCGAATCGGGCGCCCTCGCGGCGTTCCACTGAGCCGTGGCGTCCGTCCCGCTGCCCTATGACGCCGCGGCGGACGCGCCGCGGGCGGACCACGTCGCCACCGCGTGGGACAGCGGGCCGCCGGTCGAGACGGCGCGCTTCGGCACGTGGGTGTTCCTGGCCAGCGAGACCTTCTTCTTCGGCGGACTGCTGGCGGCGTACGTGGTGCTGCGCACCTCGTCGAAGGCCTGGGTCGAGCCGCTGGGCGTCGGACTCGGCGCGGCGCTGACCGTGCTGCTCGTCGCGAGCTCGCTGTGCGCGTCCACCGCCGTCCGCCGGCTGCGCGCCGGCGCGCGCGCGTCGGGTTCGAACTGGATGCTCGCGGCGGCGCTCCTCGCGCTGGGTTTCCTGGGCATCCAGGCCTTCGAGTGGCGCGAGCTCGCGCACCAGGGCATCACGCCGCGCGGTTCGCTCGCGGGTGCTTCGTTCTACGTGCTGACCGGCGCGCACGGGCTGCACGTGCTCGCGGGCGTCGTGTGGCTCGCCGGTTCGGGAGCGCTCGTCCGCCGGTCCGGGTCGCGCACGCTGCACGCCGAGCTCGCGGCGCTCTACCAGCACTTCGTGGACGGCATCTGGCTCGTCCTGTTCGTCGTCCTCTACCTGCTCTGACCCATGAAGCACACCGTCCCCGAGACCGCCGCCCCGCCCTTCAAGGCACTGCTCACGATCGGGATCCTCGGGCTCGTCGTCACGCTGGCGCTGCTCTACGCGCTGCGTCCGAAGCTCGTGGGGTCGGGAAGCGGCACGCGCAGCGTCCTCGCCGCCGACGCGGACTCGACCGAGGCGTTCGCCAGCGTCCAGCCGTTCCGGTTGACGGAGCGCAGCGGCGCGGAGGTCACGCTGGACACGCTCAAGGGCCGCCCGTGGGTGGCGAGCTTCGTCTTCACGCGGTGCAGCGGCCCGTGTCCGCGCATCAGTGCCAGCATGAAGAAGGTGCAGGGACTGCTCGCCGGCACCGACGTGCGGCTCGTCACGTTCAGCGTCGATCCGGCCTACGACACGCCCGCCGTGCTGCGCGAGTACGCGCAGCGCTTCGACGCCGACCCCGAGCGCTGGCTGTTCCTGACCGGCACGCCCGACGCGCTGCGCGACGTCAGCGTCCAGAGCTTCCAGTTGCCGATCGAGCGCGACGAATCGCAGCCGGTCGGGCAGCTCGTGACGCACAAGACGCTCCTGACGGTCGTCGACCGCGCGGGCGTGATCCGCGGGTACTACGACGGCGAGAGCGACGAAGGCGTGGCGCAGGCCGCCGCGCGCGCGCAGTTCCTGAGCCGCACGCCGTGAACGAGGCCCCGTTCGCCGTCCAGCCGTTCGTGAACGCGGTCCTGAACGGGAGCGCGACGGTGCTCCTGCTCCTCGGCCTCGCCGCGATCAAGGCCGGGAAGCGCGACCTGCACGGCTGGATCATGCGCGTCGCGGCGCTCGTTTCGGCCGCGTTCCTGGCCAGCTACCTGCACTACCACTTCGGCACCGAGCGCGAGATCGGCCCCACGCCGTTCCGCGTCGCGGGCCCGCTGAAGACCGCGTACCTCGTCATGCTGACGAGCCACGTGATCCTGGCGATCGTGAACCTGCCGATGGTGCTGCGCGTCTTGTGGCTGGCGCACCGCGAGCGCTGGCCGGAGCACGTGAAGCTGGCGAAGATCACGTTCCCGATCTGGCTCTACGTCTCGGTGACCGGAGTCCTCGTCTACCTGTGCCTCTACGTCTGGAACCCGCCCGCATGATCGCCGCCGCGCTGCTGTTCGTCGCTCTCGCGTCTCCCCGGGCGGAGGGCGCGCAGGAGCCGCGGCCCGGCGTCGCGGCGCTGAAGGACGCGGAGCGCGTCTTCGCGCTGGGCAACCCCGAGCAGGCGCGCGTCCTGGTCGAAGGCGCGATCGCCGAGATGCTCTCCGCGCGTCCCGAAGCGATCGACGCGGACGACGAACGCGCGCTGCGCGACGCGGGCGCGCTGGCGTACAAGCTGCGCTCGATGGAACCGGCGCGGATCGCCTGGGACGCGGTGCGCCGCTACCGCGAGAAGGCGGTCGACGCGGCCGGGATGGAGCTGCAGAACGCGCGCGGGAACCTGTCGTGGATCGGCGAGCAGATGGGGCTCGTCGCCGAGGCGCGCGCGCTGGAGGAGCAGATCCTCGCCGCGCTGGAGAAGGCGCTCGCGCCCGAGCACGACGCGCTGCAGATGGCGCGCGCGAACCTGGCCGACACGCTGCTCGCGCAGGGCGAGTTCGCGCGCGGACGCGAGCTCTTCCAGGCGGTCGCCGACGTGCGCCGCGCGAAGTTGCCGGCCGCGAACCCGCAGCGTCTGCGCGCCGACCTCGACCTCGCCTGCGGGCTGATGGCGACCGACGACGGTCCGGCGGCGGAGCGGCTGTGCGCCGAGGTCCTGCGCGAGGCGCCGGCGGACGCCGCCGCGATCCGCGTGCGCGCGGCGGCGGATCTCGTGCTGGTGCTCGCGGCCGGCGCGGGGCCCGCGTCGGGGCGCGACCGTTCCGCGCTCGACGCCGCGATCGCGGGACTCGGAGACGAGCTCGACGCGGTCGGCCGTCAGCTCGCGGCGCGCGAATGGCGCGCGGCCGAGATCCGCACGGCCGAGACGGGGCCCTTCGTCACGCTCCTCGCGTCGGCGCGCTTCGGCTTCGGCGTCGTGAACGCGCGCGACCTGCCGCGCACGTCGCTGGAGATCGGCCTGCACGTACCGAAGCTCGAAGGCCCGCTGGCCGTCTACCAGCGCTGGGAACGCACGCGGATCCAGGGCACGGGCGCCGACCGCCGCGTGCTCGCCGACGAGCGGCTTGCCGTCCTGCTGCTCGGCGGGAACACCCGGGCGTGGATGGACCTCGGTCCGTTGAGCATCGCGCGCGGCGTCGTGAAGGACTGGGACGAGGCGGCGCGGACCGGAGACGCGCGCGGACAGGCCGCGACCGTCGCGCGCACGCTCTTCGCTCCGGTGTCGCGGGCGCTCGGTGATCCCGAGGTCCTGCGCATCGTCCCCGTCGACGTCATCTGGGCGGTCCCGTTGCACGCGCTCGAACTGCGCGGCGAGAAGGGCCGAACCGTGACCGTAGAGGCGGTGCTCGCCGCGCCGAGCGCGAGCGATCCCGCCGCGTCCGGACCCTGGTGCGTGCTCGGCGACCCGGCACCGACGAGCGCGGCGGCGCGCAAGACCGCGGCCGCGGCCGGACCGAGCGACGGCGGCGCCGCGTCGGCGTTCGTGTCGTCGCTGCGCCCGTCGACGGGTGACGCGACGGCTGCGTGGGGTCGACGGATGGGCGTCGAGCCCGTGCGCGGCGAGGACGCGAGCGTCGCGCGCTTCGGCGCGCTCTCGATGTCGTCGGCCGGCATCGTGCTCGCGGCGCCGCTGTGGAGCGCGCCCGAGGGCGTGCCCTGCGTCACCACGCCGCGCCCGATCGTCCCGTCGAGCCCGCTCGCCGCCGCGATGGCGCGCGAGGACGTGTTCGGCGGCAGCTCGCCCGCGGACCTGTGCGGGTTCCTGTTCGCGGACTTCGCCGGCGAACCGGGCGAGGACGCGCGCGTCTCCGCCGCGCCGCGCGCGGCCGACCTGCGCGCGTCGCACGCGTCGATCGCGCGTCGGCTCGTCGTCGCGAACGCGCCGCCGCGGGCCGACGTCGTGTCGCGCGCGCGCGACATCGAGGCGCTAGCGCGCGCTCTCGTCGTGGCGGGTTGGACGGACCTGTGCTTCGCCACGCAGCCGATCCGGGACGTGGAGCGCGTCACGCTGCCCGCGGACCTCGAAGCGGCCGTGCCGCGTGCGTCGCCGGTCCCCGCGGGCGCCGTGTCCGGCCCCTGGCTGCGCGTGCGCGCGATCCACTGACGCGGCGTTGCGCGGGGGCCCGCGTCCGGGACAGGATGGGGGAGCACATGCGCCGCGCCCTCCTCCTCGCCGCGACCTGGTTCGCGCTCTCGCCGCGCGGGTCGACATGACCGATGTGCCGGGAGGCGGTCGCCTCCCAGGACGCACTCGTCGCGCGCGGCTGGAACGGCAGCGTGTGGCTCCTGCTCGCGCTCGTGCCGATCGCGCTCGGCGCGTTGACCTTCGCGACGTGGCGCGCGTCGCGGCGGGCGCCGCGGGCGCGCGAGGTCGACGGCCGACCGCGCTGGCCGACCGGCGGCGGCTGAGGGTCGGCCCAGCGCGGATTTCGGCCGGAAATCCCGCGACCGGCGCGGAAGTCGAGCGTCCTCGGAAGGGAGGACGCGATGGACGCATGGAGCGAGGGGCACGAGGTCACGTGGATCGGGTCGGCGGCCGGCGAGCCGGCGGCGCACGCGGAAGGAC
>JBGAOR010000136.1:0-10347 GCA_044221705.1 Planctomycetota bacterium | reverse complement strand
CGGAGGCGACCGCGCGCGACGTGCGCAGCTACACGGGCGTCGAGGCGCGGCGCGTGCGCGTCGTGCCCAGGGGCATCGACGCGACGTTCCTCGCGAACGAGGCGGACCCGGCGGCGATCGCGCGGCGCGGTCTCGTCGCGCGCGGGTACGTCCTGTGCGCGGGCGGCGGTCGCGCGAAGAAGCGCACCGACGCCGCGCTGCGCGGTGCGGTCGAGCTCGCGCGGCGCGGCGGCCCGAGCCTCGCCGTCGTGGTCACGGGGCCGGTGGACGCGCGCGTGGCGAGCGACGGCGGCGCGCGCTTCGTGGGCGACGTCTCCGACCTGGAGCTCGCCGCGCTGTACCACGACGCGGCGGCCGTCGCGGTGCTGGCGCGGTCGGAGGGGTTCGGACTGCCGGCCATCGAAGCCTGCGCGGCGGGCGCGCCCGTGCTCGTGACGCGCGGCAGCGCACAGGCGGAGGTCGCGGCCGCGTGCGGCATCCCCGTCGATCCCGACGACGCGGGTTCGGTGGCCGAGGGCCTCGCGCACGCGCTCGCGAGCTCGCCGGCCGAAGCGGCGGCGCGCCGCGCGCACGCCGCGCAGTTCACGTGGGACCGCTGCGCCGCGCTGGTCGAGGACGCGTGGTCGGAGCTGTGCGCGTGAGGGCGCCGCGCGTCCTCGTGTCGGGCGTCGTGCTCGGTCAGCCGGCGGGCGGCGTGCGTCGGCGCAATGCGGAGCTCCTGCCGCGCGTCGCGCGGCGGCTCGCGGCGCGCGGCGGATCGCTGGCGGTGCTCGAGGGCCGCGAGCGGATCGCGTTCGACCTGCCGCGCGAGATCGAGCGCATCGAGAGCGCCGTGCCCGCCGGCCCGCCGATCCTGCGCGCGGCGGCCGAGGGGCACGCCCTGCGCGCCGCGCTCGGCGCCGCGCGCGACGCAGGCCGGCCGTTCGACCTCGTGCACACGGCGCACTTTCCCGTGCCCCGCTCGATCGCGGTGCCGTTCACGCTGACGATCCACGACCTGCGCGCGCTCGAGCACGCCGGCGCGCCGCTCGTGCGCCGGCTCGTCGCGGGTCCGGTCCTCGGCGGCGCGGCGCGGCGCGCGGCGCGCGTGTTCACCGTCAGCCGCGCGACGGCGCGCGACATCGCCGCGCATCTGCGCGTGCTCGACGCGGTCGTGATCGGCAACGGCGGCGACCACTTCGCGCCGCTGCCGAGGAGCGCGGCGGCGGGCGCACCGCTCGTCCACCTGGGGCACCTCGAGCCGCGCAAGAACCTCGACGTCGTGATCTCGGCCCTCGCGCTCGACGCGTCGCTGCCCGCGCTCGACCTGTGGGGCGCGCCGAAGGGCGAGGAGGCCGAACGGCTCGCGGACTCGGCGCGGAGGCTCGGCGTCTCCGCCCGCGTGCACTTCCGCGGGCCCTACGCGGACGATCAGCTCGCGGCGATCCTCGCTCGCTGCGCCGCCGCCGTGATCCCCTCCAAGCTCGAGGGCTTCGGCATCGGCGTGCTCGAGGCCCAGCGCGCGCGCGCGCCGCTCGCGATCGCCGACGCGGGCGCCCTGCCCGAGGTCGCGGGCGACGAGGTCCCGCGCTTCGCGCCCGACGACGCCGAGGCGTGCGCCGCGGCGATCCGGCGCGCGCTCGCCGCGACGCCGGCGGAGCTCGACCGCGCGGCCGCGCGCGCGGCGCGGCACACGTGGGATCGCTGCGCGGAGCTGTGGTGCGAGGGTTGGTGCGCGCTGGAGTACGATGCGCGCACGCCATGAAGATCCAGATCCTCTACTGCACCGCTTGAGGCTACGAACGACGCGCGGCGGGTCTCGCCGCGCACATCCGCGAGGAGCTCGGCCTCGAGGTCGAGATCCGGAAGGGCTCGACGGGCCAGTTCGACGTGCTCGCCGACGGCGAGCTGGTCGCCTCGAAGTCGCGCGGGTTCCTGACGCACTTCACCGGCGGCGGCTGGCCCGATCCGGACGAGGTCGTGAAGGCGCTGCACAAGCGCTCGCTCGCGGGCGGCGGTTGAATCGGCCGCGCGGCGCGGCGTAATCCGACGCGATCAGCGCGGTTCGTCCTCGACCGATTCCGCCGGCGCGAGCCGCGCCTTCGTCGCCGTGGCGGCCTGGTATCCGAGCCACGACAGGACGGCGACGAGGACGAGGACGCCCGCGATCACCGTGAAGCGCAGCCACGCCGGCTGCTGGTCGAGCTCCTGCCGCAGGATCCCCTCCTGCTGTTCGACCTTGTGGAACTGCAGGACGCCGCGCGCGTCCGCCGCGCCGGTGCGCGCGGTCGAGCCGAGCCCGGCGGCGGCGAGCTTGCGCGCGCGCTCGTCGCTGGCGATCGAGCGCGGTGCGGCGGTCGGAGACGGCGCGCCCGGCCGCGCGGCATCCGTCGCGCCCTGCGAGGGTTCGGGCTCCGGGCGCCGCCGCGCCGGCGCGGGCGCGGAGGGCTGCGACCAGTCGCCCTCGAGCTCGATCTCCGCCGGTTCCTCGGCGGGTTCGGCGCGCGACGCGCCGCGCGCGTGGAAGCGGATCTCGGGCTGCGGCGCGGACTCGCGAGCGGGCGCGGGCGCGGATTCGGGCTCGCGCGCCGACGCCGGCGCGGGCGCGGGCGCCGACGGCGTGCTGGACACGTCCGCGCGGAAGCGCAGCAGCACCTCGCCCAGGCGGAACTCGTCGCCGTCGTCGAGATCCGCCGCGGGCACGCGCTCGTCGCGCACGAAGAGCCCGTTGCGCGAGCCCGCGTCGACGACGCGCCAGCCCGCGCCGCCGCGCTCGAGCCGCGCGTGCGCGCGACTGACGGACGCGTCGCGCAGGACGACCTGGCACTCCGCCGTGCGCCCGAACGTCGCACCCTCCTTCACGTCGAAGGTCCGCCCGAGATCGGGTCCGGAGAGCACGTAGATGCGCGGCATCGCACGCCCAGACTAGCGAGCGGTCGCGTGCGCAGGGAACCGTGCACATGGACGGCTTTCGGCGAGCCTGGGAGAATAGGTGCGCCGTGATCCGCCGCCGCGACTTGCCCCAGCTCGACCCCGCGCGACTGAACCTTCCGCCCAGGCCCAAGGTCGTCGAAATCCGCACGGATTCCTACGTGAACGCGCTGGGCGACGAGGGCTTGGAGGTCCTCGTCGTCGTCGAGGAGCTCTCCAAGACGCAGCTGCGCGACTTTTCGTGGGAGGGTCCGTTCCGCGCTGCCATCCGATCGGCGCTGCACGAACTGGGGGAAGAGCGCTTTCCGCTCATCCTCTTCGTGACACGCGCGGAGGATTCGGAGCGCTTCGACCCCGAGGCGGGGGCCTGAACGATGGGACAGGCCGTCGCGAGCTACCCGGAGCAGCTTCTGGAGCAGGCGGAACATCTGCTGCGCCGTGACCCGCGCAGGCCGACGCAGGCCAATGCGCGACGTGCCACGAGCACGGCGTACTACGCTTTGTTCCACTTCCTGGCGGACGAAGCGGGCCGCTGCTTCGTCGGCGGACGGTCGTCGAAGCGCGCGTTGCGGGCGGCCGTCGCACGGGCCCTGGAACATGGATCCCTGCGCTCGGCGTGCGAACGGATCGCGTCCCGCGGCGCACCCGCCAACCTCCCAGCCGCCCTCCGCGGCTGCTGGGACGTGTCCATCTCGCCGGAACTGCAGCAGGTCGCCGAGACGCTGGCGTCCTTGCAGGAACTCCGACACCGGGCGGACTACGACCGGGCCACTCCGATCCGTCGAGCGCAGGCGAGTTCGAGCGTCTTCGCGGCACGCCAGGCGATGCGCAGCTGGAAGCGCATCCGGGACGAGGAGGTGGCCGCCTTCCTCCTCGCGGCGCTGACCTGGCGCAACGTCGCGGGACGTTGAGCGGAATGCTCTGATGCCGCGCGTGTGGATCTGGATCCTCGCACTGCCCGTCGCGCTCTACGCGCTCGTCGTCTTCGTGGCCTGGTTCTTCCAGGACCGCCTCGTGTGGTACCCGGGTCCCCCGCCGACGCTGACTCCGGCGGCGATCTCGGCGCCCTTCGAGGACCTCCAGATCGCGACGCGGGACGGCGCGACGGTCCACGCCTGGCACGTCCGGGCCGAGCACCCGCGCGGCGCGGTCCTGATCTGCCACGGCAACGCCGGCAACATCGAGGGCCGCCTGCCGCTGGCGCAGGCGTTCCGACTGCTCGGCTACGACGTCCTGCTGTTCGACTACCGCCAGTACGGCGGGAGTCGCGGCACCCTGTCCGAGGAAGGCACCTACCTGGACGCCGAGGCCGCGCTCGACCACCTCGCCGCGCGCGGGTTCGAGCCGCGCCGGACCGCGATCTACGGCGAGTCGATGGGCGGCGCGGTCGCGGTCGAGCTGGCGCGGCGACGCCCGGCCGCCGCGCTGATCGTCGAGGACACGTTCACGGCGCTGCCCGACGTGGGCGCCGAGGTGTACCCCTGGTTGCCGGTGCGCTGGATCACGCGGACCCGGTACGACTCGTTGGCCAAGGTCGGCGCGCTGCGCGTGCCCTTCCTCGTCATCCACAGCCCCGAGGACCAGCTGGTGCCCTTCCGGCACGGCCAGCGACTGTTCGACGCCCATCCCGGACCGAAATCGTTCCTCGAGACCTCGGGAGGGCACAATGGCGGCGGTTTCCTCCAGCGCGCGGAGTGGGTCGAGCGCGTGGCCGACTTCCTGCGCAAACACGTCTCCGCACCGTGACCCGTCTCCGACCCACCCCTAGGTGGGCCGGAACTGGCCTTCCTCGGGCGCCCGATCGGGCTGCCCCTCGTCCCGGAGTTCGAACATGTCCTCCCCGCGCATCCCCGCCGTCTCGGCCTTCCTGGCGGCGTTCGCCGCCACCGCCGGCGCCCAGACCCTGCAGAGCACGGCCAACAACCTGCTGGCCATCGACGACGTCGAGATCACGCCCGACCAGCACTTCGCGGTCGTGCGCCAGAACCACTCGCAGCAGTACGCCCGCGTCTACGACCTGAACACGGGCCTCCTGACCGCGGCGCCCGCCGTCGGAGCCTTCCCCGACACCTGCGGCGAGGCCCTGGACGCGGTCGCGGTGACGAACACACGCGCGATCGTGCTCGGCGGACGGCGCTGCGCGATCCTCGACCTGACGAACCTCGCGAACCCGCTGCTGGCGGAGCCGTGGGTCGGCTCGCGCCCCAACGACGTGGCGATCACGCCCGACGGGACGATCGGCATCGTGCGCGGAGGGAACTCGGACGGGGTCGCGGTCGGCGGAACGTACCTGTTCCAGATGTCGACGGGCGCCCAGATCGGTTTCTCGGCCGGCATCGCGCCGCGTTACGACTACGGCGCGGGGCCCACGTACTCGTTCGACACGGACAGCGTCGCGGTCACGAACCGCTACGTGGTCGCGCTCTCGCTGGCGGCCGACGTCATGGCGCAGCAGGCGATGACCCGCGTCGCGATCTGGGACCTGCATCCGGTCGGAGGAACGCCGGTCGTGATCCTCGAGACGGGCAGCGGATCGCGCAGCGACCTCCTCGGCGCGCCGCACGACGTCGCGATCACGCCGGACGGGCTGCACGCGATCGTGCGCTCGGAGGAGGCCGTCGGCGTCTGGACGCTCGCGAACGGCACGGCGACGCGCATCTTCGCGGGCGCGCTGACGAACGACCCGGGTCCGTTCCAGGACACCGCGATGGATTCGGTCGAGGTCACGAACGACTTCCTCGTCACGCTGGCGAACGTCGCCGGCGGGACGCCGCAGACCCAGGTCGAGGTGATCGACTGGTCGGGCGCGCGCTGGTCCGGCCGCATCGCCGGCAAGCCGCACGACCTGGCCGTGACGCCGGACGGGACGCGCGCGATCGTGCGCACCGGCGCGGGCGTCGCGCTCTACCGGCTGACGAGCCTGCCGCCGGGCGGCGTGCTCGATCCGCTCGACTGGCTCAACGCTCCGTCGGCGACGAACGGGTACCAGTCGGGGCTCGATTCGGTCGCGGCCTCGAACGACTTCGCGGTCACGCTGACGCAGGCCCCGAACCTGGCCGACATGCGCGCCTGGTTCTGGAGCATCGCGCGCGGGCGGCTCGAGCTGGTGTCGTCGACCCTGATCCCGAACACGCGTCCGACGGACGTCGCGATCAGCCCCGACGCGCGCACCGCGGTCGTCACCGGCAACGCGAGCGTCAGCGTGTTCCACCTGGGCACCGGCGGTCGTTCGTTCGAGCACCGCCCGGTCGGGACGAACGCGTTCTACCAGTGGTGCGACGGCGTGGCGGTCAGCCCCGACCACGCGGTCGGCGTCGGCATGGACGACTTCCAGGGTGGCTGGATCGACATCGTGAGCACCGCGCCCTTCTCGGCGCGCTATTGCACGTCGAACCCGAACTCGAGCGGGCGTCGCGCGTCGATCCTGGCGCTCGGCAAGGCCAGCGTCACGAGCAACTCGCTCAAGCTGTGCGTCGACGGCGCGCCGCGCAACGCGCGCGGTCGCTTCGTCTACGGAACGACCCAGACCCTGCTGCCCTTCGGGGACGGCGTGCAGTGCGTCGGCGGGATGGTCTTCGGGATGCGCTTCCTGCAGACGAACGTCGGCGGTTCGGGCTTCGCGCCCGTGAACTTCGCCGGCCAGCCGAACCCGGCCGGGATCGTCCTGCCCGGCTCGACCTGGAACTACCAGTTCGTGTTCACCGACCAGGCCTCGCCGGGCTTCGGCGTGAACAGCTCGGACGCGCTGAGCATCACGTTCACGCCCTGACGCTCGAGCGGCGATTCCACTAGCATTCCGGCGCGCGAGCAGGCCTCGCGCGCCGGAATGTCGATTTCCACCGAGCTGTCCCTCGAACTCGCGGGCGTCGCCAAGAGCTACTCGCGCTGGTTCGGGGCGCGGCGCACGGCGGTGCTGCGCGGCGTCGACCTGCGCGTGACACGCGGCTCTACGCTCGGCCTCGCCGGGCCGAACGGCTCGGGCAAGTCGACCCTGCTGCGTCTCGTCGCGGGCGTCGAGGCGCCGGACGCAGGCTCGATCCGCGTGCTCGGCCTCGCGCCGCGGCGGGCGGCGTCCGAGGACCGCGTCGGTTGGCTCTCGGACGACGCCCTCTTCCCGAGCGACATGTCGATCGGCGCCGCGCTGAAGCTCGCCGGCGCGATCCACGGACTGCGCGGCAAGGCTCTCGTGCGCCGCGCCGACGAGCGTCTCGAGCGCGTGGGCTTGCGCACGCACGCGCGCCAGTCGCTCGGCCGCGCGTCGCGCGGCATGCTGCGGCGCTTCGGCATCGCGCAGGCCTGGATCCACGATCCCGCGCTCGTCCTGCTCGACGAACCGACGGCCGGCCTCGACGCCGAGGGCTTCGTCGTGCTGCACGAGATCCTCGACGAGGCGCGCGCCGCGGGCACGACCGTCGTGATCGCGTCGCACGCGGCGAGCGACCTGGCCGGGCGCTGCGACCAGATCGCCGTGCTGCTCGACGGGCGCGTCGCGGTGCACGGACCACCCGCGGACGTGCTGGCGGGCGGCGGCCTGCTCGAGATCTACCGGCGTCACGCCCGAACCGCGCCGTGAACGCGCGGCTCGCCCTCCTGGCCGCGCGGCGCCTGGGCCTCGCGCCGACCGTGCTCGTCGCGATCGCGGCCGCGGCCTGGATCGCTCTCGGCTCGGGCGCCGTCGCCGAGCTGGTGCGCGCCGGCGGCGCCGGATCCGACGCGGCGGTGCACGCCGGCGCGTGGACCGAGGCCGCCTGGACGGCGTTCCTCGCGCTGGCCGCGCCGTGCATCGTCCTGCGCGCGGCCGCGCTGCGCACGCGCGGCGAGGTCGCCTGGACGTCCGTGTCGCGCACGGGGGTCGCGCGCGGCGAGTGCTCTCTCGCGCTCGGCGCGTTGGCGACGGTGCTGGCGATCGCCGCGGGGTGGACCGCGTTCGTCGCCACCGGTCCGGCGGCGGCGCGCGACGTGCCGGGCTTCGCGGGGCGCACGGTGGGGCCGGCGAGGCCGCTCGTGGAGCACGAGCGCCCGCTCGTCTGGCGGAGCGCGGTCCCCGCCGGCGCGGGTCTGCGCGCGCGGGTCGAGGTCTCGCTCGTGATCTCCGCCGGCGGCGGTGGAGAGGTGCGCCTCGCGGCGCGGCGCGTCGGCGGTCCGGCGACCGCGGAAGAGGGGCGCGCGCGCGTCCTGCCGCGCGGCGGCGTCGAGGTCGCCGTGCCCGACGGGGCGGGCGACGCCGAGTTCGAGCTCTCGCTGCCCGAACCCGGCGCGCGCGGCTACGTCGCCTCCGGCGACATGACGCTGTGGCGCGACGAGCCGGCTCGCGCGGCGCGGGTCCGCATCGCCGCCCGCGCCGCGCTGGCCTTGTCGGTCTGGACGCTGCTCGCGTTCGGCCTGGGCGCGTGGATGGCGCCATTCCTCGTGCTCGGCCTGATGGCCAGCGCGTGGTGCGCGATCTGGTGGCGCGACGCGCCGCCGGGCGCGTGGACGTCGTGGCTGCCCGGCGCGCGTCTGGCCGAGGACCTGGCGACGGCGGCCGAGGGCCGCGCGCCGTCGAGCCTGTCGGCGATCGAGTTCGGCGCCGCGGTCGCATGCGCGCTGATCGCGCTGGCGGCTTCGCGGCGCGGACCGGAAGGGCGGCCGTGAAGCGCATCGCACTCCTCGCCCTCGCGGCAGCCTGCGCCTGGGCCACGATCGCCTACGCGCCGGCCGAGCGAAAGGACGCTCGCGGCAGCTTCGCGAGCCGCCTGCTCGGGCCCTTCGCCCCGCTCGTCGCGGCGATCGAGTGGGGCCGGTTCGACGCGGCCACGCGCGCCGGCGACGACGCGGGGGCCTGGAAGCACGCCGACCGCGCGCTCGTCTTCGCGCCCGACGCCTCCGACGGCTGGACGTTCCTCGCGCACCACGCCGTGTACGACCGCGGCTCGCCGCGGCGGACCGCGGATCCCGAGGAGAGGCGGCGCTGGGTCGAGACCGGGCTCGCGTTCCTGGCGCGCGGCGAGCGCGAGGCGCGCGATCCGGGCCCGGTCGCCTTCAAGGCCGGCGTCGTCTACATCTCGCTCGCGAACCAGCCGGACGACGAGCGCGCTCTGCCCATCTCGCGCCGGACGGCGTGGACGCTCGCGGCCGACGCGTTCGAGCGCGCGGCCGCCGCGGGCGAACCGGTGGCGGCCGAAGCGGCGCGGCTGGCCCGCGAGGAAGCCCGGGCCGGCGGCTGAGGAACCGCCGTACGCCGCGGGCTCCGCGTCGGTACGATCTCCCACCGTGTTCCTGCTGGGCGGATTCTTCGCGGACTCCCTGGAGTACCTCACGGAGTGGTTCACGAGGTTCCACTACCTCGCGCCGTTCACGGTGCTCCTGTTGTGCGGCCTGGGGCTGCCGCTCCCCGAGGAGATCACGCTGATCGGCTGCGGCCTGCTCGTGGCGCAGGCCAAGGTCGGGTTCTGGCAGATCACGGGCGTGTGCTCGGCCGCGATCCTCCTGGGCGACTCGATCCCCTTCTGGCTCGGCCGGCGCTGGGGACTCGCCGCGTTGAAGTCGCGGATCTTCGCGCGCGTGTTGCACCCCGAGCGCTTCGCGCAGCTCGAGCGCAAGTTCGCCGACAACGGGAACTGGGCCATCTTCACGTGCCGCTTCCTGCCCGGCCTGCGCATCCCGGGGTACTTCACGGCCGGGACGCTGGGGATGAGCTACGCCCGGTTCCTCGTCCTGGACAGCATCGGCGTGCTCGTGTCGGTGCCGACCTCGATCTGGGTCGCGCACGTCTTCTTCGAGAAGTTCGGGGACCAGCTCGAGGGCGCGGCGAAGGCCGTCTCGGAGTTCAACCACCTCGTCCTGATCGGCGTCGCGGTCGTCGTCCTCGGGGTCTTACTCTGGAAGTGGATGCGCAAGCGCCGAGCGGCGGCCGCGGCCGCGGCGGTCGCTCCGGTCCCGCCGCCGACGCGGCCGGTCGAGCCGCCGCTCGACGTGTGATCCCGCGGCTCCCCGGATCGGAGGAGTCGGGCTAGACTTCAGGCAGGCGGGGCCGGCAGGGTCCTCGCGCCACGCACCCGAGCGGAGTCCAGCACCATCGAATCCAAGGTCCTCGCGGCCCTCGCCGCACAGCTCGCCGACGCCAAGAAGGGCGTCGACATCCGCGTCTACGACGTCTCGGATCACATCAAGGTCGCCGACTACTTCGTGCTCGTCAGCGGGCTCTCGCGGCCGCACGTCAAGGCGATCCACGACGAGATCCACATCCGCTTGAAGGCCCTGGGCGAGAAGCACTCGCGCGCCGAGGGATCCGAACTCGGCTGGTGGGTCCTCCTCGACTACTCGGACGTCGTCGTGCACGTCCTGCAGCCCGAGGCGCGCGAGTACTACGCGCTCGAGCAGCTCTACGGGGAGTGCCCCGAGCTCGACTGGAAGAAGGTCGCGGTTCCGGCGCTGGTCGAGCGCGCGGCGAGCCAG
>JBGAOR010000020.1:0-61601 GCA_044221705.1 Planctomycetota bacterium | reverse complement strand
GCGATCCGCCGCGGCGTCGAGAAGCTCGCCAAAGCCGTCGTGACCACGCTCGGACCCCGCGGCCGCAACGCGATCCTCGACAAGGGTTGGGGCGCGCCGACGATCACCAAGGACGGCGTCACCGTCGCCGAGGAGATCCAGCTCCAGGATCCCTACGAGCAGCTCGGCGCGCAGCTCGTGAAGGAAGTGGCGAGCAAGACGAGCGACATCGCCGGCGACGGCACGACGACGGCCACGCTGCTCACCGAGGCCATCTTCACGCAGGGCCTGCGCGCCGTGACGGCCGGCGCCCACCCGGCGCGCCTCACCAAGGCCATCAAGGACGGCGCCGCGGCGGTCTGCACGAAGCTCGACGCGACCGCCAAGAAGGTCGGCAAGAACGAGGAGATCCGTCAGGTCGCCACGATCTCGGCGAACAACGACGCCTCGGTCGGCAAGCTCATCGCGGACGCGATGGAGAAGGTCGGCAAGGACGGCGTCATCACCGTCGAGGACGGCAAGACGCTGGAGACCGAGGTCACGATCGTCGAGGGCATGCAATTCGACCGCGGTTTCCTCTCGCCGCACTTCGTCAACTCGCCCGAGACGATGGAGTGCGTGTACGAGAAGCCGCTGATCCTCGTCTACGAGTCGAAGATCGGGTCGCTCCAGAAGCTGCTCCCCCTGCTCGAGAAGGTGAAGGCCAGCGGCCGTCCGCTCGTCATCATCGCCGAGGACGTCGAGAGCGAGGCGCTGGCCACGCTCGTCGTGAACAAGCTGCGCGGCATCGTGCAGACGGTGGCCATCAAGGCGCCGGGCTACGGCGACCGCCGCAAGGCGATGCTCGAGGACCTGGCCGCGCTGACGGGAGCGAAGGCCGTGATGAAGGACCTCGGGATCGACCTCGACAACCTGACGGTCCGCGACCTGGGTTCTTGCAAGAAGATCACGATCGACGCCGACAACACGACGATCGTCGGCGGCGTCGGCAAGCGCGAGGACGTGGCCGCGCGCGTCGACCAGATCCGCGCGCAGATCGCCGAAACGACGTCCGACTACGACAAGGAGAAGCTCCAGGAGCGGCTCGCGAAGCTGACCGGCGGGATCGCCCAGATCAACGTGGGCGGCGCGACGGACACGGAGGTCAAGGAGCGCAAGGCGCTGATCGAGGACGCGCTGCACGCGACGCGCGCGGCGGTCGAGGGCGGTGTCCTCCCGGGCGGCGGCACGGCGCTGCTGCGCGCGCGCAGCGTCCTGGCCGGCCTGAAGACGCAGAAGGACGAGGACTACGACATGGGCCTCGACATCCTGCACGCGGCCCTCGCGCGGCCGATCCAGCAGATCGCGGCCAACGCTGGCAAGGACGGCGCGGTCGTCGCGCACCGCGTCCTGCGCGAGAAGAAGGAGACGTGGGGCTACGACGCCCTGCGCGGCGAGTACGGCGACATGCTCGCGCTCGGCATCGTCGACCCGGCGAAGGTCACGAAGGCGGCCCTGAACAACGCGGTCAGCGTCGCGACGCTGCTGCTCACGACCGACGCGCTCATCGTCGCGAAGCCCGAGCCCAAGAAGGCCGCCAAGGGCGGTCCGGGCGGCGAGGACATGGACGGCATGGGCGGCATGGGCGGCGGGATGGACTTCTGAGACCACCCGCGCCACCACCAGCACAACCCCACACACCAGCACACACGAGAGAACACATGGCCAAGCAGATCCTGTTCGACGACAACGCGCGCCAGAAGATGCGCGTCGGCATCGAGAAGCTCGCCAAGACCGTGCGCGTGACGCTCGGGCCCGCGGGCCGCAACGTCATCCTGCAGAAGTCCTTCGGCGCCCCTTCCGTCACCAAGGACGGCGTGAGCGTCGCCAAGGAGATCGAGCTCGAGGACCCCTTCGAGAACATGGGCGCGAAGCTCGTGCTCGAGGTGGCCAACAAGACGAACGACGTGGCCGGCGACGGCACCACGACGGCCACCGTCCTGGCCTCGGCGATCTTCAACGAGGGGCTCAAGTACCTCGCCACCGGCGTCAACACGATCGCGCTGCGCAACGGCATCGACGCCGCTGTCGTCGCGGCGGTCGAGTCGGTCAAGACCCAGTCGCGCAAGGTGAAGACGCGCGAGGAGAAGGCCTCCGTCGCCGCGATCTCCGCCAACAACGACCGCGCGGTCGGCGAGATGCTCGCGACGGCCTTCGAGAAGGTCGGCGACGAGGGCGTCATCACGATCGAGGAGAACACCGGCCTCGAGACGACGGTCGACGTCGTTGAGGGCATGGAGTTCGACAAGGGCTACCTGTCGCCGTACTTCGCGACGGACCTCACGAAGCTCACCTGCGAGTTCGAGGACCCCTACATCCTCATCTACGACAAGAAGATCTCGAGCGTGCGCGAGTTCCTGCCGCTGCTCGACGTCGCGGTCCGCACCGGACGCCCGCTGCTCGTGATCGCCGAGGACCTCGAGGGCGAAGCCCTCGCGACCCTGGTCATCAACCGCCTGAAGGGCATCCTGAACGTCTGCGCCGTCAAGGCGCCGGGCTTCGGCGAGCGCCGCAAGGCCTACCTGGGCGACATCGCGGTCCTCACGGGCGGCACGGCGATCACCGAGGAGCTGGGCCTCCCGCTCGAGAAGGTCACGGCCGAGCACTTCGGCACGGCGAAGCGCGTGCGGATCACGAAGGACGCCACGACGATCGTCGGCGGCAAGGGCCAGAAGAAGGCGATCGACGAGCGCGTCGCGCAGATCGACGTCCAGATCAAGGCCACCAAGAGCGACTACGACAAGGAGAAGCTCGAGGAGCGCAAGGCCAAGCTCAAGGGCGGCGTCGCGGTCATCAAGGTCGGCGGCAAGACCGAGGCCGAGATGAAGTCCAGGAAGGACCTGCTCGAGGACGCGCTGAACGCCACGCGCGCCGCGATCCAGGAGGGCATCGTGCCGGGCGGCGGCGTCGCGCTGCTGCGCGCCGCGGACGCCGTCCGCGCGCTCAAGCTGTCGGGCGACGAGCTGTTCGGCGCGAAGATCATCGAGCAGGCGCTCGAGGCTCCGCTGCGCCAGATCGCCGCGAACGCCGGCGAGGACGGCCCGGTCGTCGCCGAGAACGTGCGCGAGTCGGGGAAGTCGCAGGGCTTCAACGCGCTCACAGGCGAGTACGTCGACATGTACAAGGTCGGCATCGTCGACCCGGCCAAGGTCGTGCGCTGCGCGCTGCAGAACGCGGCGTCCATCGCCGGCCTGCTCCTGACCACCGACTCGATGGTCACGGAGATCAAGGACGAGAAGCCGCGCGTCGAAGGCACGATGGCCTGAGCTGCCGGGATCCAGCCCCTGGAAGGGCGGCGGCGGCGTCCACCGCCGCCGTCCTTCGGTATCCGGGCTCGCCAGCGAGCCGTACGACGACGAGACCTTCGACCCGACGCCCCGACGACGACGGATGAGCGAGAAGCGCGACTACTACGAAGTGCTCGGCGTCGACCGCAAGGCGGGCGAGGACGAGATCAAGAAGGCCTACCGCCAGGCCGCGTTGAAGCTCCACCCCGACCGCAACCCCGGCGACAAGGCGGCCGAGGAGGGGTTCAAGGAGGCGGCCGAGGCGTACTCGGTCCTCTCCGACGCCGAAAAACGCGCGCGCTACGATCGATTCGGGCACCAGGCCTTCGGTTCGGGCGGGGCCAGCTCCGGCCCGCAGTTCACGAACGTCGAGGACATCTTCGAGGCGTTCGGCGGCTCGATCTTCGGCGACCTCTTCGGCGGCGGACGTCGCCGAGCCGGTCCGCAAGCGGGCCGCGACCTGCGCATCGAGCTGTCGCTGACGCTCGAGGAAATCGACACGGGCGTCGAGAAGCGCGTCGAGATCAAGCGCCGCGAACTGTGCTCGCCCTGCAAGGGCACGGGCGCCAAGTCGGGCAGCGCGCCCGTGCCGTGCACGCAGTGCGGCGGCCGCGGGCAGATCTACCGCAACCAGGGCTTCTTCACGATGGGGCTCGTGTGTCCGCGCTGCCGCGGCGCGGGCACGACGATCGAGAACCCCTGCCCCACGTGCAGCGGCCAGGGCCGCACCGAGCAGAAGGTCGAGATCAAGATCGACGTGCCGGCGGGCGTCGAGGACGGCCTGCAACTGCGCGTGACCGGCGAAGGCGACGCGGGCGATCCGGGTGCGCCGCGCGGCAGCCTGTACTGCGTCGTGCGCGAGAAGGAGCACAAGATGTTCCAGCGCAACGGCGCGGACGTCCTGTGCGAGCTCCCGTTCACGTTCGCCCAGCTCGCGCTGGGCGACGAGGTCGAGGTGCCGACCCTGCGCGGCCGCGCGACGCTGAAGATCCCGCCGGGCACGGCGAGCGGGAAGGTGTTCCGCATGCGCAGCCAGGGCGTTCCTCAGCTCGACGGCCACGGACGCGGCGACCAGCTCTTGCGGGTGTTCGTCGAGGTGCCCACCAAGCTGGACGCGCGGCAGAAGGAACTGCTGCGCGAGTTCGCCCAGATCGAGCGCAAGAATTCGGGCGACAAGTCCTTCTTCGAGAAGATCGCGAGCTACTTCTCCTGATGCCATGAAAGACCACGACCAGCCGACGGATGCGGCCGAGGACCGGCCGATCGAGGAGCGTCTCCGTCTCGCGCTCGAGGAGCGCGACGAGAACCACAAGAACTGGCAGCGCGCGCTGGCCGACTACCAGAACCTGCGACGGCGGCTCGCGACGGACGTCGAGGACGCGGTCAAGCGCGGCAAGAAGGCGCTCGTCACCGACCTGCTCCTGGTCCTCGACTACCTCGACATGGCCCTGCTCGCGCCGGCGAAGAACGCCGAGACCGTCGCGCTGCGCGCCGGCGTCGAGATGACGCGGCAACAGCTGTGGGGCGCGCTGCAGCGCGAGGGCGTATCGCTGGTGCGCGAGACCGGCGCCTTCGACGCGGCCTGGCACGAATGCGCCGAGCGCATCGAGACGAAGGACGCGCCCGAAGGCTCCATCCTCTCCGTGATGCGCCGAGGGTACGCCTGGGACGGCACGGTGCTGCGGCCGGCGCAGGTGCGCGTCGCGGCGACGCCCGCGAATGCGTCGACGAGCGGCGGCGCGGGAGCCTGACCGATGCCCACCTACGACTACGTGTGCGACGCCTGCGGGCACGCGCTGGAGATCTTCCAGTCGATGTCCGAGGCCCCGAAGAAGAAGTGCCCGAAGTGCGGCAAGTCGAAGCTCGCGCGGCGGATCGGCGCGGGCGCGGGCTTCCTCTTCAAGGGCTCGGGGTTCTACCTGACCGACTACAGGTCGAAGTCGTACACCGAAGGCCAGAAGGCCGAATCGGGCGCGAGCTCCGACGCCAAGCCTTCCGCTGAGTCGACGACGCCTGCGACTCCCAGCCCGAACTCCCCGGCCGTGGAGAAGTCGGGCGCGAAGCCCGCCGCCTCGATTCCGGCGGCGAAGGGCGCGCCGCCCGCGAAGAAGAAGCCGGCGAAGGGCGGCTGATCGCCGCACGTCGCGCCGGACTGGCGCCCTACCGCGGAAACAGCTCGGCCACGAGCTCCGCGATCGCCGTCCCCTCGTTGTGCGGCAGCAGGCGGTCCGCCGCCGCGACCGCCTCGGCCATGCCGGTCTCCATGGCCACCGCGAGCCCGGCCGCCGCGAACATCGGCAGGTCGTTCGTGGCATCCCCCACCGCGACCACGGATCCCGGATCGACGCCGTAGAGCTCGCGCAGCGCGCGCACTCCCTCCGCCTTCCCCCGACACGGCGGGTGCAGGTCGAGCACGGCCATCGGGCTCGAACGGTGCGTCGGCAGCGCGTTCAACGGGAAGTGCGTGAGGTACACGGGCTGGGCGATGCGCGCCGACACCTCGTCGTGCAGCGCCAGCGAGCTGTGGTGGTCGGTGGAGAACAGCGTGACGCGGATCACGAACTCCACGTCGCGCAGTTCCTCGCGCGGAACGGTGCGCAAGCCCACCAGCCCCTGGATCGAGAGCCGCTCGAGCTCGTCGCGCGGCGGGCTCGCGTATTTCGCGTCGTTCGTCATGACCACGGTGAGCAGCCCGCGATCCGCCGCGAAATCGAGCGCACGCTCGACCGTCCGGCCGGACAGGACGCGCTCCTCGAGCATGCGCTTCTGCCGCGGACACCACAGGCCCGCGCCGTTGAACGTCACCGCCGGCGTCGCGAGGCCGATCTCTTCCACGATGGGGATCGTCGACACCGTGGAGCGCCCCGTCGCGATCATCACGCGCGCGCCGCGAGCCTCGAGCTCGCGCAGCGCGCGCGCGTTCTCGGGATGCACGCGCCCGCTCTCGTCCAGCAGGGTGCCGTCGAGGTCGAGCAGGATCGCCGCGTACGGCGTGACGCGGAGGGGGCGGATGGCGGGACTCGGTGCGTGGATCACGATCCGCGCATCATGGCACCTGGAACGTCGCGCGGGCCACCCTGCCGACCTCGACCTCGACGTTCGTCTCCCCGATGCGCGTCGCGCCACCCTGCTGGTCGCGCTTCACGAGGCGCAGGGTGTACGTGCCGGGCACGATCGAACCGACGGTCTCGCTGCGGTTCCAGTTCCCGAGCCAGACCTGTCGCTGCACGGATTCGTTCTCGCCCGTCCCCTGCACGAACGAGACCTCGAACCAGGCGTCGTCGGGCAGCGCACCGGCGATCTCGACCTGGACGCGGCCGGCGCGGCGCAGGACGAAGTCGACGCTGCGCCGGATCTCTCCGGGAGCCAGCGTGATCGCGTCGGAGGACTTGTTCTCGACCTCGTCGCCCTGGCAGTGGACGTGGAGCGCGACGTTCTCGACCAGCCCGCGCAGCACGTAGCGCCCCTGCGCGTCGGTCTTCGCCTCGCGGTCGCCGCGGGCCTGCCGCCACTCCACGTTGGGGTTCCCGCGGTCGTCCTCGGAGAGGACCATCGAGTGCGGCGGTTCCATCTGGATCCCGGCCTCCGCGCGCGCGATGCCGATCGACACGCCGGCCAGCGGTCGGCCTTCCGGATCCGTCACCCGGCCCTCGATCGCGTTCTGGTCCAGCGCGAAGTCCTGCACCTGCTCGCCGGGGCCGAGGACGAGCCGGAACTCCGAGGCCATGCGCCGCTCGGGATGGTGGACGAGGGCGACGTACTCGCCCGCGCGCCGGTTCTCGATGCGGTACTCGCCGCGGTGATCCGTGGTCGAGGAGAACGGATCCATCCCGTTGCCGCCCCAGGTCCAGCCCGAGTCGCGGCCTTCGACGTACGGCACGAGCTTCACGAGCGCGCCTTCGAGCGGCCGACCGCCCTCGCGCACCACGCCCAGGAGCGTCCCGCGCGGCGGAGCGACGAGCGACAGCACGACCTCGGCCGCGCTGGACAACGTGACCTCCTGCCACGGTTCCTCGCGCGTTTCCGCGCCGCCGTCCTGCTCCCACCACGAGGACTCGCCGTCCTCCTGCTGGATGCGGAAGGCGTGCACGCCCGCCTCGAGCGCCTCGAAGCGCGACTCGCCGCGCGCGTCGCTCGACACGTTCTCGTCGTACTGGTCCTCGCCGCCGGCTTCCGACGTGCGCGGCAGCCGGTGACCGACCGGCACGCCCGGCACCGCGCGCCCGGCGCCGTCGCGCACCCGGACGAGCACGCTCGCGCCGCGCCCGAGCTTGAGCGTCAGCGCGTGGTCGGAGTCCTTCGCGAGGGTCAGCGGCAGCGCCTCGCTGGGCACGAACCCGCGGGCGCTGACCTGCACGAGCACGCTCTTGCCCGGGAAGCTCGACAACGTGACGACGCCGTCGGGGCCCGTGCGCCCGTAGCGCACCGACGTCTCGCCCCACAGGTCCTGCGTGGCCGGCATGCGCGACCAGTCGCGCAGTCGTTCGGCATTCTCGGTCGTGACGATGACGCGCGCCTTGTCGACCGGGTCGCCGGCGGCGTCGACGACCGTGACCACGATGCGCCGCTCGGGTTTCAGGCGCACCTCGCCCACGTCGAGCTCGACGGCCGCGGCGAGACGCAGGTCCTTGCGTTCGTAGTCCTGGTATCCCGGCGCGCTGATGCGCAGCCAGCCCGGCTTCGAGTTCGGCTGCACGCGCAGCTCGCCGTAGCGCACCGCCCCCAGCGGGAACGCGCGCTGCACCTCGTTCTTCTCGTCGCGCAGCGCGCGGAATCGACCCGTGCCGGCCCACACGACGAGGTCCTCGAGCGGCTGTCCCGTGGCATCGTCGACGACGCGCGCGAGGATCGCGGTCTCGGGCTTGTAGACGATCTCGACCCCGGCGGCCGGCGCGCGTTCCTCGCGCGACCCCGTCGAGCCGGCGGGTTTCCAGGCGTCGCCGCGCTTCTGTCCGACGGACAGCCGATACGTCTCTCCCGCGCGCAGCCCGGCGACGCGGAAGGTCCCGTCGGCCGCGACGAGCGCGATGCGCGGGCGCGCCTCGAACTCCGCCGCGTCGGCCGGCGCCGCGGATCCCTCGACGTCGCCGCCCTCGGCCTCGGACTCCTCCTTCACGGCGCGGCGCGCGACCACGCGCAGCTCCGCGGGCAGCGCGCCGGCCTCGGCCGAGATCCGTCCCGAGATCTCGACACCGTGATCGAGGCGCACGACGAAGCCGTCCTGCACCTCGCCCGCGCGCTCGGTGCGGCCGGCGAGCTCGGCCAGCGCCAGCCCCTCGGCGAGGAACAAGAGGTGGAACGGCCCGGGCGCGAGCTCGTCGACGCGGAAGCGACCCTGCGCGTCCGTCGCCCCGGCGGGCACGCCGCGGCCCGGCACCTCGATCCCGCCGCCGCGCGCGAGGCAGTCGGCGGCGATGAGCACGCGCACGCCGGGCGCCGGCTTGCCGTCCGGACCGAGGACCTCGCCCGCGACCGCGACGCCCGGCGCGAGCGCGACGTCGCCCAGAGTCACGTCGTGGTCGCGCAGCGTCTCGAGGTCCTCGCGGTACGCCGGGGCGAAGCGCGCCCCGCGCGCCGCGAGCCGCAGCCGGCCGGGCTTCAGGTCCTCGAACGCGAAGCGGCCCTCCGCGTCGCAGTCCGCGCGCTCGATCTTCAGCCAGCGCGACGGCAGCGCCTCCATCTCGAGGTCGAGCGGGATGCGCGCCCAGAACTCGCTGGTCGTGATCCACACGCGCGCCGCGGGCACGCCCTGTCCGCGTTCGTCGACGACGCGGCCCGTGACGCGCGTCTTCGTGCGCGCGGCGACCTTCGGGGCGGCGACCGCGGGTTCCGCGCTCCCGATGGCGCTGCGCGTCGTCGTCCCGGCCGACGCGGCGTCCGTGCGCGCGTCGGAGCGCGCCAACTCCCCGCCCGGGCCGACGCCGTCGAGCGACGCGCTCGCGCCGCCCGGATCCGCGGCGAGCACGCCCTGTCCGCCGGCGAGCGCGAGCACCACGGCCAGCACGGCGGCGAGGAGCGCGACGGCGATCAGGGCGAGGTGGGAACTGCGCATGGATCGGATGGTCTCGCCGCCCCGCGAGGGTCGAACGTACCTTCGAGCCTACACCCTGGTCCCGCGATCCCGGAACGGGAGGCCTCCGGGAGTGCGAAGCGAAACCAGGAAAGCTCGGTGGCGGACGCACTGCGATCTTCCCGAACCGGCTCTCCCCGATCCGGGTGACGCCGACCGCCGGGCGGCAGCGCGCCGCCCGGCGAGCGGACCGTCCGACGCGCCGGGCGGTCAGGAGCCGCGGACCTCGAGCGTGACTTGCCGCGGCGGACCGATCGTGAGATCCACGGTCTGCTCCGTCGGAGCGCGCTCGCGGTCGTCGGGCGAGGTACCCAGGTCGCGCGCGACGATCCGCCAGCGTCCGGGCTTCAGCCCCTGGAAGCGCGCCTTGCCGTCGCCGCGCGTGATCTCGTACTTCGTGTCGGCGTCGCCCTCGGCCTGGAGCTCGGCGCGCACCTCGCAAGGCGTCGCGGGCGTGCCGTCGGGCCGGCGGCACGTGACCTCGAGCGTGGCGCCCTTCTTGACCTGCAGGTCGACGCCCGAACGCGTGCCGTCGACGGGGACCCGCACGACGTCGCTCGTGGTGCGCTGGACCCCCTGTCCGGTCGCGACCACGGTCAGGTCGGTGTCGGCCTGCACGCCGCGCAGCTTGTAGCGGCCGTCGGAGTCCGTGGTGACCTGGCCCCCGCCGCCGCCGCCGAACGTGACCGGACCGTCGCCCGAGTCGACCGCGAAGACGAACTCGCGCACCACGCCGTCGCCGCCCGAAGGGCGCTCGGCGCGGATGCGCAGACCGGGCACGCCGTGGCCTTCCTCGTCCGTCACGCGCCCTTCGACGATCGACAGGGGCAGGTCGACGTTCTCGCGCGTCTCGCCCGCGCCGACGCGCAGGTCGACCTCGTACGCCATCGCGCGGTTCGGGTGGGTGACCGAGAGCACGTACTCGCCGACCGCGACGTTCTCGAGCACGTACCCGCCCTGCCCGTCGGTGTCGGCCTTCGCGCCGTCGTCGAAGAACGGCATCGCGTCGCCGTCCTTCTGGCGCAGGCGCACGCTCGCGCCCGACAGCGGACGTCCACCTTCGCGCACGAGCCCGACGACGCGCGCGCGCTCGGGCGCCGTCAGCGTCAGCTCGTGCGAGCCGCCTTCGGTCACCGTGACCTCGGTCCACGGCGCTTCGGGCGTCGCGTCGGCGCCATCGATCGTCCGCGACATCGCCATGCGCATCCCCCCGCCGCCGAACATGCGCGGGCCGCCGGCACCCTGCAACCGGAAGCCGTGGACGCCGGGGGTCTGGTTCCGGAGCGTGGCCCGTCCCTCGGCGTCCGTCGCGAGCGGTCCATTCGGTCCGAAGAACATCGGCGCGTCCTCGTCCCCCGGCCCGCGGTGCTCGATCCCCTCGTTGCTCACCGGCTTGCCGGCCGCGTCGACCACGCGCACGACGATCGTCCCGCCGGCCGAGACGACGACGGCGCGCTCGACGTCGGCGTTGCGCGGCAACTCGATCGGCTCCGTCCGCAACTCGGCGTAGTCCTTGTGCTTCACCACGATCCGCGCGCTCTCGCCCGGCATGCTCGAGACGCGTGCGACGCCCGCGGAGTCCGTGCGCGCGCGGTGCGCGTCGCCGCCGCCGAAGTCGAGCTCGTCGTCGTCGCCGCCGCCGGCTCGGATCGTGAACGTGCGCTGGCCGGGCTGGCCCTCGGGCTCGACCTTCTCGAGCGAGACCTTCGCGCCGACGACCGGACGCCCGTCCGCGGAGGTCACGCGCACCTGGACGACCGACGTCTTCTCGAGGCGGATGACGCCCAGGTCGTTGTCGGCGCCTTCGTTGACCTGGATGTCCTTGCGTTCGTAGGGCGCGTATCCGGCCGACTCGACGCGCAGCGTCACGGTGCCCGGTGCGCCGCCGCGGCCGAAGGGTCCGCCGCGGCCGCCGAGCCGCAGACCGCCGTAGCGCACGCGGCCGCCGGGGAACTCGCGGATCGCCTTGTTCTTGTCGTCCGTGAGCGGCGCCGCGAAGCCCGCGCCGGCGGACACGGTCATCGTCGTCACAGGCGCGCCGCTCGCGCCGTCCACGACCTGGAACGAGAGCGCGGTCTCGGCGCGGTAGGCGATCTGCACACCCCGCTCGCCCGCGGACGCGTCCGCGGTCGCGGAGCGCGTCGGGCTGCGCATCATGCCGCCGAGCCCCTGCGAGGCGAGCCGCGCCGACAGGCGGTACTTCCCGTCCTTCTTGCAGCCGCGCACGACGAACGATCCGTCACCCGCGATCGCCGCCGAGCGCTGCGCGCCGCCCATCGGCATCGCGAACTCGCCGCCGAAATCGTTGCCGCGCGGCATCGCCATCACGCGCAGGAGGCCGGCTTCGTTGGCCGGGATGCCGGTGACGCGGCCGGAGATCTCGAAGCCCTCCTCGAGCTGGATGAGGAGCCCGCGCACGACCTCGCCGCTGCGCGTCGTCTCCCCGCTCTCGTCCTTGTCGGGCGCGATCTCCGAGGTCACGCGCAGGTTCCACGTCCCCACGGCGATCGTGTCGACGCGGAAGTTGCCGTTGGCGTCGCTCTTTGCCGCGACCGCGCCGCCACGGCCGGCGAACATCGCCATCGGCCCCGAGTTCGGCCGGCGACGCCGGAGCTCCGCTCCGGCGACGGGCTGGCCGAGGTGATCGATCACGCGGCCCTCGAGCACGACGCCGGCCTGGACGACGAGATCGCCGACGTCGGGCTTCGTCTCGGAGATCGTGCGCTCCAGGTCGAGCGGCGCGAATCCGCCTGCGCGCACGGCGATCCGCACGCGCGCGTTGATCTTCGGGTCGAGCGCGAACCGGCCCTGCGCGTCGGTCTTCGTTTCGGCGCGCTGGAACCAGAACGCCTCGGCCGGATCGACTTCGTCCAGCGCGATCTCGTCGAAACCCCCGCCCGCCGCGGCGTACACCGTGGCGCCGGCGATGGGCTTGCCCCCTTCGTCGAGCACGCGACCGCTGACGCGCTGCGCCTTGCCCTCGCCGGCCGGAGTCTCGGCGCGCCCGGGCGCGGCGGCGGAGATCGTCTCCTGCGCCGTGCGGTCGCGCGACGTGTGGGGCGCATCGGCGAGGTCCACGGCCGGACGCCCCGCGTCCGGGTTCGTGGCCGGACGCTGCGCGATCTCGGGACCGGGCGCGGGCTTCGGATCTCCGCTCGTCCAGAGGAGGAGCCCGCCGATCAGGAGCAGGACGACGACGGCGAGGACAGCGAGACCGTGGATGGGGCGCATGGGAAACGGACGCGCGCGTGCGCGCGGCTCGGAGGGGGGTCGGGTTCCCGGCCACGCCTCACAGGGAGAGGGCGGCGACGCCCGGGGCGCGGACGTACGGCCGGGATCCGATCCTAGTTTGTAAGGGCTCGACTCCGGATGGAACCACGAACCCTGGGTCCCTTGCAGGTCCGATCCGTGAGGTGTCTCATGCTCGGGAGCTGGCGCATCCCTTCCCGCGCCGCCCCACGGAGAATCCGCCGATGACGTCCGCAGTTCCGAGCCGCGTCGCTGCCGCGCTGCTCGCCCTCCTCGTCACCATGGCGATGGGCTTCGCGCAGGCCCCCAAGGTGGGCAAGCAGTACGAGCGCACCGACCTCGGGTTCCGGGTCAAGACGCCGGCGGAGTGGGACCTGATCCCGCCCCAGCCCGGGGACCCGCACGTGCTGGCCAAGTTCGATCCGCAGAACACGAAGTACGTCCAGACCGGTCCCGGCTCCGGGGACCGGGTGTTCCTGTCGTGCTGGCTCCTGAAGTTCGACCGCCGCACGGTCGAGGGCGCCGAGAAGCCCAAGTTCCAGCGCAAGGCCCTGAAGGACGTCACGGAGTGGGTGCAGAAGGCCGGCGAAGTCGAGGACGGCAGCGCCCACAAGCCCGACGGGAAGAAGGACCTCTCGCTGCCGAGCAAGATCCCCGCGGTCGAGTACCAGTTCATGACGCCGGGCGAGGAAAAGACCGCGAAGCGCGTCTACGCGGTGCAGTACAGCCTCGCGCCCGACCTCGATGTCGCGATCGTCTTCACCGGTCCGGGGTCGAAGGCCAAGTGGCCGAAGTACGAGACGGTCTTCGAGGCCATGGCGAAGTCGTTGTCCAAGATCGAGACGGCTGCGGCCGGCCCGGCGCTGGCCGCGGATGCGACGCTGCGCGACCGCGAGCGCGCGAAGCAGCAGGCGAAGCTCGACGCGCTGGGTGGCGACTGGAAGCTGTACGAGACGCCCAACTACTTCGTCGTCACGCCCCACACGGACAAGGCGTTCATCGCCGAGCTGTGCGACCGGCTCGAGGCCATCCGCGCCGTCTACGAGGTCGACTACCCCTACGAGAAGGCCAAGGAGCTGCGCGAAGCCGGCGCGGCCGCGCAGACCGGCCTGACCGAGAAGGAGAAGCGCGAGAAGGAGCTCGAGAAGAAGATGGCCGCCGAGCTCTTCGGCGGCGCGGACCCGCGCGAGCTGTCGCGCTGTTCGGTCGTCCGCATCTTCACCGACCACGGCCAGTACATGAGCTACGGCGCGCCCGGCGGCTCGGCCGGATACTGGAGCGCGACGGACCGCGAGCTCGTGCTCTACGACGACCAGGCGGACGGAGGCCGCAAGGACACGTGGATCGTCCTGAACCACGAGGCGTTCCACCAGTACATCTTCTACCTGTACGGGAACATCAGCCCGCACAGCTGGTACAACGAAGGCACCGGCGACTTCTACAGCGGACTCGAATACAAGAACAAGCGCTTCAGCCTCAAGGCCAACCTGTGGCGCCGCGACACGATCAAGGCGGTGGTCCAGGCCAACAAGCACGTGCCGCTGGCCGACTTCGTGCGTTTCACGCAGCCGGAGTACTACGGCACGAACAAGTTCGGCGCCCTGATCGGGAACAACTACGCGCAGGGTTGGTCCCTCATCTACTTCCTCAGGACGGGCAAGAAGAACTTCCCGAAGAACTGGGACCCGGCGTGGGACGAGATCCTCTCGACCTACTTCCGCGTCTTGGCGACGTCCGGCGACCTGGACCAGGCCGTGACCGAGGCCTTCCAAGGCATCGACTTCGACGCGCTCGAGGCCGCCTGGAAGGCTTCGACCTAGTGAAGCGCCCGCTGTCTCCCGCCGCGCGCGTCGCGACGGCCTTCGTGCTGCTCGCGTGCGGCGCGGCGCCGGCGCGGGCCGACCGCGTGCTGACGACGGACGGGCGCATCCTGGCCCCCAAGAAGGCGCGCGTCGAGGGCGCGGGGTACCGCCTGACGTTCGAGAACGGCGTCATCGTGCTCGCCGACAAGTCGCTGGTCGCCTCGGCGGAGATCGAAGGCGACATGTCCGACTACGTGCCGGCCAACGACGACGAGCGCGAGAAGCTCGCGCAGGGATACGTGAAGTACCGAGGCAAATGGCTGTCGCGCGCCGGCTACCAGGAGGAGCTGCGCAAGCAGACCGAGGCCAGCAAGAAGCGCACGGAGGACCTCGCGGCGCACTCCGACTGGTCGAACGCCTGGGAGAAGGAGACGGCGCACTTCCGCGTGCGCTCGAACACGAGCCCGGAGATCCTGGCGTACTACGCCGAGTTGATGGAGACGTTCTACGACCTCATGGACGAGCGGATCGGCATCGATCCCTCGCCTTCGCTGAAGCGCGCGAAGATGGAGGTCAACGTCTACAAGAGCCACGAGGAGTTCCAGGCGCTGGCTAAGCCGGGGAGCCCGTCGGTCCTCGGGTTCTTCTCGCCGATGGCCAAGTCCCTGAACCTCTACCACGACTATGCCGAGCCCTCGCGCACGGAGTGGGTCGCGCTGCACGAGTGCACGCACCTGCTCACGTTCCTGATCGATCCGCAGTACCTGCCGCAGATCTGGCTGAACGAAGCGGTCGCCGACTTCTTCGGCTCGTCCAAGATCTACCGCGACAAGAAGGGCAAGCTGCACATCGAGCCGGGCGAGTTGCAGCTCGACCGCACGCTCACGGTGCAGCAGGCGCTGAAGGCCGAGGGCACCGCGACCGGCGAGAAGGCTCGTCCGAAGAACGCGCCCGCGGCCTCCGCCTCGCGCCCCTTCACGAAGCTCGAGGAGCTGTTCGTGCTGAACCGGGATCAGTTCGACGGCTTCCAGTACGCGCACGCCTGGTCGTTCGTCTACTTCCTGAACACGGCGTCGAACGGCAAGTACCGCAAGTCGTTCGAGAAGTTCTTCAAGGGTCTGTACACGCTCGAGAAGGGCATCCCCTTCACGGTCGAGAACGCCGGCGGCGCGGTCGCCGAGATGGGCGGCGTCGGCAAGCTCGTCGCTCCGGCGGACATCCGCGCGTACCTCCTGGCGAAGCTCAAGGTGAAGGACGTGCCCGCGCTCGAGAAGGAGTGGCGCGACTTCGTGGCCGCGATCCCGGTCGAGGGCACGACGGCGCGGCTGAAGCGCGGGCTCTTCGCCGCGCGCCAGCTGCGCTACGAGGAGGCGTTGCCGGACCTCGACGCCGCGATCGAGGGCGGCACGACCGACCCGCGCGCGTGGGCCGCGCGCGCCCGCGCGCTGTCGGTGACCGGCGAGTTGGACAAGGCCCTGGCCGACTACCGCACGGCGATCGAAAAGGACCCGCTCTCGGCCGGGTTCCGCTACGAATACTCGCGGATCCTCGCCGGAGTCGCCGCGGTGATGAAGGCCGCGGCCGCGGGCTCCAGCGGCGCCTCGCTGGACGTCGATGGGGATCCGAACGCCCCGAAGATCCAGAACCCGGAGGCCAAGGCGCAGGCCGGGCTCGCTTCCGAGCTCGCGCCCGACAACGATCGCTTCCGAGTGTGGTACGAACGGTTCGAATGAGACACCTCCTGCGCGTCGCCGCGGCACTCACGATCCTGCTCCTCTGCGCGTTCACGAGCGGATGCGCCGGCATGCGGACGCTCTCCGACCCGACGCTCGTCGTCGAGACGAACGGCGGTCGCGAGCTGGGCGTCGCGACCGACTACGGCGTCGTGTTCCTCGGGCGCACGGCGCGCTCGGGCCCGGTGCGGATCACCGCCTGGTTCGGCGACGGCCCGAGCCTCGAGAAGTCCGTGATCGAGCCGATCGGGACGGAGCTGTGCACGGCGGACACGCCGATCCGGCTGCCCGACGTCGTGCTCGACTTCCGCGACCCGCGGCCGGGCGACGTCCTGCACGTGTACGGACGCGACGCGCGCGGCGCGTGGACGGCCGACGTCACGGTCGAGAGCGACCCGCGCATCCTGGGCCTCGTGACGACGATCCCCGACCGGTTGCGCGGCGCCGCGGATCAGGTCGGCGCTGGCGTCTACACGTACCCCGCGGGCGGCGACGAGCGCACGAAGAAGCTCGTCGGGCTCGTCGCGGGGACGGTGCGGCTGCGCACGACCGCCGGCGAGCGCGAGGTGCTCGCGATCGTCGGACCGCAGGAGCTCTGGCGCATCGTCACCGCTCGCCACGACGCCGGCGCGCGGCGTCCGTGGAAGTACCGCGAGGACATCCTCTAGAGCTGGACGCCCGGGTCCTGCTCCACCCGCCGGCGAGAGGACGTCGAGGCGCTCGCACGGCGGATCACCTCACCCGTCGGGGGTCGTGACGGATCCGCCTCGCGGCTTCGCGTCCCGCTTCCCCACCGCCGTCGTCCACGTCGGCCACGGCCCGCCCGGATCCCTCTGCGCATCGCCGCCGTCGCGGGTCCCGAACACGCCGCGCGTGATCGCGACGTAGACCGGCTTCCCGAACCTCCGCCACGTCCGCGCGAGCCGCGAGCGCGGGATCCCGCTCCCCGCCCCGTGCGATTCGACGCCTCCCGGGCCGCGCCCGTGCCGCGTGTAGCGCCGCCGGTGCTTCTCGACGTGCCGCAGGTCGTCGCGGCAGCGCGTCTCGAACGCGCGACCGCCGCGCGGATGCACGCTCGCGAGCTGGAAGTCGATGAGCCACGGCCACCCGTCCGCTCCGACGAGGACGTTGGATTCCTTGTGCAGGTCGTTGTGGCACACGCCGCGCGCGTGCACGGCCGCGACGAGCTCGTCCAGACGGTCGAAGAAGTCCTCGGGCAGGCTCGGCGCGCGCGAGAGCGGGACGCCCTCGACCCACGCGCGCACGAGGACGGCCGCCTCGTCCACGCCCGGCCCGGCGCTGCGTTCGCTCGGCACGCCCTCGACGCCGGTCAGCGCGCGCAGCGCGCGTCGCTCGCGCGCCAGGAGCCGCCGCGCGATACAACCCCATCCCGGCACCGAGCCGCCGGCCGCGACGCGGCGCGCGTACGCGGAGCCGTCGATCTGGATCCTCTCGACGCGGCCGAGCGCGTCCTGCTTGTGGAGTTCCGGGGCTTGCAAGGGCCCGGGATTGTGCGCACCTTCGCGCGTTCCTCCAACGCGTGTCCCCCACCACCTCCTCCGATCGGCGCATCGTCGCGCGCGGGTTGACGCGCGCCTTCGGCCCGCGCACGGCGCTCCATCCGACGGACCTCGCGCTCGGGCCGGGCGGGGTGATCGGGCTGCTCGGCCCGAACGGCAGCGGGAAGAGCACGCTGCTGCGCATGCTCGTGGGCCTCGTGCGCCCCGACGCGGGCACGGCCGCGGTCGACGGGGTGGAGCTCGCGGGCGACGGGACCGCGATCCGGGAGCGCTGCACATACGCTCCGGGCGAGTTGGCCGTCTACGGCGAGCTGCGCGCGCGCGACCACCTGGCCTGGCTGCTGCGCGGGCGCGACCGCGGCGCCCTCGCGCGGGCCGTCGCCATCGCGGCCGACCTCGGCCTGCCCGTCGACGCGCGCGTGCGCACGTACAGCCACGGGATGAAGCGGCAGATGCTCTTCGCCGCCGCGCTCGCGCCGGACGTGCCGGTGCGCATCCTCGACGAACCGACGGAGGGGCTCGATCCGACGAAGCGCGGAACGGTCCTCGATCTCCTGGCGGAGGACGCGCGGAAGGGCACGACGGTGCTCCTGTCGTCGCACCACCTGGGCGAGGTCGATCGCGCCTGCGACCGCCTCGTGTTCCTGGGTGAAGGCCGCAAGATCGCCGACGAGACGGCCGACGCCGTCGCCCGGCGCGCGCGCAAGCTCGTGCGGCTCGCGTACGCGGCGGACGCGGATCTCGCGCGCATCGAGGCGCGCCTCGCGTCGATGCCGGACACGCGCGTGGTGCGCGACGCGAACCGCTTCTCCGTGCACATCGCCGAGGAGGACCCGCGCGCGTTCCTCGCGGCGCTGGCCGCCACGGAGGGCGTGCCGACCTCCGTCGAGTACGGCCAGCTCTCGCTGCAGGAGCTCTACCGCGAGCTGTACGGCGTGGAGGGCTGCTGATGGGACGCGAGGGCCGCTTCTACCTGTGGGGCTCGCTCGCGTACGGCGTCGTGCTCGAGCTCCTGCTCGTCGCGGCCATCTTGTTCTGGCCCGATTTCGAGGACAACGTCGATTCCCTGCGCGACATGGCGCCGATCGAGGCGCTGCGCGGGATGCTCGACCAGATCGAGGTCGGCGGCGTCGCGGCGTACGTGAACGGCCAGCACTTCTTCAAGGCCTGCAACGCGCTCGGCGCGCTCGCGGCGGTGATCTTCGCGATGGGCGCGGTCGCGGGCGAGGCTCAGCGCGGCACGCTCGAGATCTGGCTCGCGCGACCGGTCTCGCGGCGACGCCTGCTGCTCGAGCGCTGGCTGGGAGGCGCGGCGGCGACGGTCGGCCCGGTCTTCGCGACGACGCTGACGGTTCCCTGGCTCCTGACGCGCGTGGACGCGGAGATCGCGTTCGGCCCGCTGATGCTCGGCGCCGTGCACGAATCGCTGCTCTTGCTGGCCATCTACTCGGCGACGTTCCTGTGGTCGTGCCTGTCCTCGCGTCCGATCCTGATCGCGCTCGGGATGCTCCTCTTCGTGGTCGTCGAGTTCGGCGCGTACATGATCATGGTCGTCACGCACGCGAGCCTCTTCCGCCTGACGGACATCGAGGCGTTCGCGCGCATCGGCGCGACGCACGCACTCGACTGGCGGATCTGCGCGCCGCTCCTCCTCGTCAGCGCGATCCTCGTCGCCACGTCGCTCGCGGCGTTCGAGCGGCGCACGCCCTGAGGCGACAAGCCCTGAGCCGACAAGCCCTGAGCCCGCGCGCGACTACCGCGGCGGCTGCGCCGGCGCGATGTCGTGCCAGTGTCCGTGCTCGGGCGACCAGACCTTGCCGGGCGGGACCTCGCCGGGAGGCTGCGGCACGAACGTCGGCGTGGCGCCCGACGGGATGGGCGTGGGCATCGTCACGGGCACGGTGCCCGTCGGCGCGCGCACCTCGGCCTTCGAGTCGGGGCGCGTCATCTCGAACACGACCGCGCCGGCGATCGCCGCTCCGCCGACCGCGGCGATCGCCACGAGCCAGACGGGTGAGAAGCTCGGCGCCGGCGCGGCCGGAGCGGCGCCCGCGGGGTCCTGGCTGCGGTTCTTGCGTCGTTCCTGGCGGCGGATCTCGCGGGGGCTGGGCATCCCCTGACCATATCCGATCCGCGGCGGCGCGGTCGGCGCGCGTCAGAGCCGGGCCAGGATCCAGGCCTTCAGGCCGAGCCACGTGCCCTCGCGCCGCACGCCGCGCGAGTGCGTGCGCGCGAGCTCCGCGACGCTCGCGAACGCGCGCCGCGCCTCGTCGCGCCGTCCGAGCGCGCGCAGGGCCAGCCCGCGGCGGTAGGAGCTCTCCGCCGTCGGGCCGTGGTGGCGTTCGAACTCCTCCGCGGCGCGCAGCGATCCCGCCGCGTCGCGCGCCGCGAGCCGCGCCTCGGCGAGGCGCAGTCGCGGGGCTCCGAAGGCGTGCTCGGGATCGGTCGCGAGCGCGCGCTCGAGCGCCAGGACGGCCGCGTTCGCGTCGCCCAGCTCGAGCCGCGCCGCGCCCAGCCGGTAGTGCCATTCAGCGCGGTCGGGTTCGCCCGCGGCCGCGCGCTCGAGGTGCGGCAGGGCCCGCCGCGCGCGCCCGGAGGTCAGGTAGAGCACCCCCAGCTTGCCCTGGTTGTGGGGCGTGTCGACGGAGCCGAACGTGCGCTCGAGCCCGCGCGCCCGGCGCCGCTCGACCGCGCGCGCCGTCCACCAGCCGATGCCGGCGGACAGGATCGCCGCCGCCAGGAAGAAGTTCAGGAGCGGGATGCCGAACAGCCAGCCGAGCCCGGGGACGTACCGCAGGACGGAGATCAGCGCGAAGACGCCCAGCACGTATCCCGCGAGACGCAGCACGCCGATCAGTATCCTCCCCGCCCGTGCCGAAGGCCACGCTCCAGATCGCCGCGGGCGAACTCCCCGAGACGGGCGCCGTTTCGGCGCGCGCTCGCAGGCTCGTGCGCGGCGAGGTCGCCCGTGCGGCATTCGACCTCGTGGCGCTGCCCGGACATGCGGCGGACTACCTCGTGCGGCGCGAGGAGGAGCGCGCCGCGTTCGCCCGCGCGCTCTCCACATCGGCCGCGCCCGACCCGGTGCCGGCCTCGACGGCCCCGCGACAGCGAGCGCTCTCGATCTTCCTGTCGTGCGCCGAGGCCAGCGGCGAGATCCACGCGATCAACGCCGTGCGCGCTCTGCGCGCCGAGCTCGCGCGGCAAGGGGCGCCCGCTCCGCGCCTCGTCGGGTTGGGCGGCGTGCGCCTCGCGGCCGAGGGCGTGGAGTTGATCGACGACGTCGTCCGCGACGCGCGCATGGGCTTCGGCGGCGTGGTGAGCGCGCTGCCGCGCTACCTCGACCTGCTGCGCCGCACGGTGTCGCGGCTGGACGTCGATCGTCCCGACGTGCTCTTGTGCGTGGACTCGCCGGCGCTGCACGTCCCTCTCGGGCGCATGGCGCGCCAGGTCGGCGTGCCGGTCGTGCATTTCGTCACGCCGCAGTACTGGGGCTGGGCGCCCTGGCGCGTCGCGCACTACCCCGAGGCCGTCGATCTGGCGCTCTCGATCCTGCCGTTCGAGCCGGCCTGGTTCGCCGAGCGCGGAGTCCGCGTCGCGCACGTGGGCCACCCGTTGCTCGACGAGTTGGCGCACGTCGAGCGCGGCGATCCCGAGCGCGGGACGGAGTTCGTGCTGCTGCCCGGCAGCCGGACGGGCATCGTGAAGCGCAACCTGGCCTGGATGCTGGGCGCGCTCGAGCCGCTCGTCGCGTGCGGCGCGATCCCGCGCGTGGTGATCCCCCACGCGCGCCCCGAGGTCGACGCGCTGATCCGCGCCGAGATCGCGCGCGCCGGCGCCGAGAACTGGGCGCGCGTCGAGTCGGGCGATCTGCACGCGACGCTGCGCCGCGCGCGCGCCGCGTTCAGCGTGTCGGGCACGGTCCTGCTCGACCTGCTCCACCACGACCTGCCCACCGTCGTCGCGTACCGGCTCGGCTCGCGCTTCGTGGCCGAGGGCAAGGAGCATCTGCTCACGGCGCCCTGGTTCTCGTCGGTGAACCTGCTCGCGGGCCGGGAGGTGCTCCCGGAGTTCTCGTTCCAGGGCGACGGGCCGGTCGAGCGCGTGCGCGCGGCCGTGATGGCCGCCTGGCGCGACCGGGAGACGCGCGCGCGCTGCCGGGCCGGGCTCGCCGACGCGCGCCGGCGGTTGGGGCCGGCGGGAGCGACGCGCCGCGCGGCCGGACACACGCTGGCCGTCGCGTGCCGGCAGGCTCCGGGAGCGAACGCGTGACCACGGAGAGCGCGCACGTACCGGAAGAAACCGCGCGACCCGACGAGGACGATCCGCGCCTCCCGGCCGATTTCCCCCCGCACGCGCTGAAGGACTTCCCCGACCCGGAGTACCGGTCCGAACCCATGGGTCTCGAAGCCACCCGACTGATGTTGCAGGTCCAGCGCGGCGACGATCGGGCGTTCGACACGCTGGTCGACGGACTGCGGACGCGCGCCTACCACGTCGCGCGGTCGATGGTCGGCTCGCCCGACGACGCCCTCGAGCTGACGCAGGAGACCTTCCTCAAGGTCTACAAGGCGCGCGCGTCGTTCCGCGAGGGCGAGCGGTTCCTGCCCTGGTTCCACCGCATCCTGCGCAACACCTGTTTCAGCTTCCTGCGCGGATCCAAGCGCGTGCGCTCGCTCTCGGCGCCGTCGGGCGCGGGATTCGACGACGACCGCGACTTCGAGATCGCGGACCTCGACTCGCAACCGGCCGAGGACCTGCTGCAGAACGAGCGCGCCCTCGAATTCTGGAAGGCGTTCAAGAGCCTCTCCGCGCGCGACCGCGAGATGCTGGCCCTGCGCCACTTCCAGGAACTCTCCTACCTGCAGATCGCCAGCACGCTCGGAATCCCCGAGGGAACGGTGATGTCGCGCCTCTTCCACGCCCGCCGCCGCCTGCGCGAGAAGCTGTCGCCGGAGCTGTTCCAGGGCTTCCTCGGGGAGATGGGCCGGTGACCTCCGCGCCGCGCCCCCGCCCGCCGTCCGACGCCCCGACGACGGACGAGCTGCTCGCCATGGCCTACGCCGACGGCGAGCTGTCGCAGGAAGCGGTGCGCGCGTTCGAGGCCCGATTGTCGCGCGAAGCACGCCTGCGCGTGCTCGTCGCCGATCAGCAGCGCATCGCCCTCCTGGCGCGGGAGGCGGCGCCCTCCGAACCGCTGGAGCTGGCGACGCTCATCGTCGAACGCGGCGCGGCGCACGCCTTCCTGGCGAGCTTCGGTCGAGCGCTGCTCGGTCTCGCCATCGCCTGGCTCGCGGTGTGGATGGGCCTCGCGTGCTTCGAAGGCGCGTGGCGACCGCCGATCGCGGGCGCGGCGCTCTCGGCGACGCTCGGCCTCGGTCTCCTGGCGCTGCGCGCGTGGCTCGTGCGACGCGCGACGCAACATCTCGACCCCTACGACGGCGTGCGCCGATGATCGTCACGACCACGGACACGGTGCCCGGTCGCGTCCTCCGCGACGTCGTCGGGCTGGTCAAGGGCAACACGGTGCGGGGCGCGCACGCGAGCCAGGACCTCTCGGCCTGGATGAAGAACCTCGTCGGCGGCGAGATCGCCGAGTACACGAAGCTGCTCGCCGAGAGCCGCGAGCAGGCGCTGGATCGGATGCGCGCCGAGGCGCGTGCGCTCGGAGCGGACGCGATCGTCGGCGTCCGCATCGTGACGTGCGAGATCGCCGACGGCGCCGCGGAGATCCTGGTCTACGGGACCGCGGTGCGCCTCGAGCCGGCCCGCGGCGGCCCCGGTCCGGGAGCGTAGAGCGCGGCGGGTCGGTGGCGCGCCAAGGGATTCCGCGAAGCCGGAACGAGCCTGCCGCGGCCGGATGAACTCGCCGGACCGACCGTTTCCATCGGGCGCCGGGGCACTAGGATCCGCGCCATGAACGTCACGATCCGAAGCCTCTGCATCGCTCCCGCGGCCGGCCTGGTGCTCGCCGCGATCCTCGGCGCCGCGTCGGCGCGCGCGCAGACCGCGGCTCCGGCCAACCCGGCCGCCGCGCCCGCGCAGGCTCCCGCGCTCGATCTCGGCCGCGAGATCGACACCTCGCTGCGCTGGCTGCGTTACGCGCAGGACCAGGAGACGGGCTCCTACGGCGGCAGCGTCGCCACGACCGCCTGGACCCTGCGCGCGATGATCCAGTCGCCGCGCAAGTACCAGCGCCTCGACGGACCGTTCGTCGAGCGCGCGCTGCAGTTCCTGGCCGCGCGACAGCGCGCGGACGGCGCGATCGCCGACGCGAACGCCGCCGGCGCGGACGTCGTCGTGCAGACGCGGGCCGCGGCCGGCGCGCTGGCGCTGCACGCCGACGCGACGACCCAGGCGACGCTGACGAAGGCGCTGGCCTTCCTCGCCGCGCAGGGTCCCGACGCGCCGCCGTTCGACGACCCGGCGTTGCCGGAGGCGAAGGACGCGCTCACGGCGCGCGTGACCGAACTGCTCGCGAAGCGCGCGAAGGACGGCACGTGGGAAGGACCGCTGGGCAAGGTCGGCGAGACCGCGCGCAACGTCACCGTGCTCGTGCGCGCCGTGCCGGCGTTGAAGCCGCCCGCTCCGCCGCCGGGCAAGTTCGTGCCGCTGGCCGCGGCGGAAACGGCCGATGCCGCGAAGATCGCGGCCGCGATCGACCGCGGCGCGCGCTACCTCGCGACCCAGGCCGACGCGGGCAAGTTCGGCGCCCAGGGCCGGCCCGACGCGGGGCTGACCGCGATGGCGATCGGCGCGCTGATCGCGGCGCCCGCGCCGCGCGCGAAGGAAGTGCAGGCGACGATCGACGCCGGCATCGCCTGGCTGCTCATGCTGCAGAAGCCCGACGGTTCGATCCACGACGGCAAGAACGCGAACTACACGACGTCGGCCGTGATCCTCGCGCTCGTGCGCAACGGGAACCCCGAGCACAAGCCCGTGATCGAGAAGGCGCGCAACTGGCTCGTCGGCCTGCAGGTCGGCGAGGAGGAGGGCTACTCGGCCGACCACCCCTACTACGGCGGCATCGGCTACGGGTCGAGCGAGCGTCCCGACCTCTCGAACCTGCAGTTCGCGCTCGAGGCGCTGTCGGCCTCGGGCCTGCCCAAGGACGACCAGGCGTTCCAGCGCGCGCTGAAGTTCCTCCAGCGTTGCCAGAACCGCTCGGAGTCCAACGACATCCAGATCCCCGACGGCGGCCAGGTGGTCGTGTCCGGCGACGACGGCGGGGCCGCGTACCTGCCCGGCTCGTCGTTCGCGGGCACGATCGAGCTCGAGGGCGGCAAGAAGATCGCGCGCTCGTACGGGTCGATGACGTACGCGCTGCTCAAGGGGTACGCGTTCGCCGGATTGCCGAAGGACGATCCGCGCATGAAGGCCGCGTGGGCCTGGGTCTCGAAGAACTGGACCCTGGACGTGAACCCGGGCTTCCAGGCGGGTCCGGATCCGACCGCGGCGTACCAGGGGCTCTTCTACTACTTCCACACGATGGCGAAGGCGCTCGACCTGTACGGCAGCGAGACCGTCGTCGACGCGCAGGGGAAGGAGCACGCGTGGCGGACGGAGTTGGCCGGGCGGGTGCTGGGTCTCGTGCGGAAGACGGACGGCGCGTGGGTGAACGAGAACTCGTCGCGCTGGCAGGAAGGGAACCCGGTGCTCGGGACGGCGTATGCGTTGTTGACGTTGGAGATGACCAACAAGCGCAAGTGACGCGACCGGGACTGCGCGGATCGCGCAGTCACCGATCGAATGCGCCCCGTCGAACCAGGCCGGTTCGGCCGGGCGCGTTCGATTGAGGAGCTGGGAATTGGGAGTGAGGTCGCGGGGGCAGGCGCGGACTGTCGGTAGCGTTGCCTGTGCGCCGGCGCGCAAGCGCGCCGGACGGGACGGGGTTACTTCAACTTCTCCCAGTACTCCGCCGGCATGTCGTGCGCGATCTTCAGCGCGCCGTTCGCCCCGCCGTACACCGGCTCGTCGATGCGCATCACGCGGCCGTGACCCAGCCGGCGGCGCATCTCGTCCTCGACGGCCATGTCGAGGCCCTTGATCAGGCTGCCGCCGCCGGCGAGCAGCACGCGGTTCTTCAGGCGGAACTGGAACTCGGGGTCGAACGTGGCGATCAGCTGCGACAGCCCCTCCACGATCGGCGGGACGATCGAGCGGCAGGCCGTGCGCATCTCCTCGGTGATGTCGAACGAGGTGGGCTTGCCGTCCACGGGCAGCTCGACCGTCACGGCCGGCATCGCGTCGGAGACGTTGGCGTACCGCTCCTTGAGCTCCTTGATCATGCGCGTCGTGAACTGCGCCTTGGGGTGCTTCTTGCGCACCAATTCGGCCAGCTTCTCGTCGACGTAGTCGCCGGCGAACGTGTTCGTAATCTGGTCGGACTCCTCGGGCATCGTGCCGTGCATGCGGCACAGGTCCGTCGTGCCGGCACCGATGTCGATCACGAGGACGTCGTCGAGCATGTCCAGCCCGTACGCGACCGCGAACGGCTCCGAGCACAACATCACGGAGTCGAGCGACTCGCGCGCGGCCTTGATGATCGCTTCCTTGTGGTGGATCGCGGCCTGCGCCGGCACGCCGATCACGCCGTAGACCAGCTCGTCCGCCTTCGGCTTGCCCAGGCGGATGATCTCGCGGATCAGGTCGGCGGCGGCCTTCAGGTTGCCTTCGACGTCGGTCGCCGTGCGCTGGCTCTGCTTGAGCACGCCCGCCGCCAACGGCCGGAAGAAGTTGAGGGACAGGCGGTGCTCGACCGCGTCGTCGCCGTACAGCACCTCCTTGCCGAGCAGCTTGCGCGCGACGACGTCCTTGGGATAGCCGACGTGCGAGCTCACCGTCGTCCGCACGCCGTTGCTGGCCGCGACCGAAGTGCGCGAAGTGCCCAGGTCGATCCCCATGTAGAGGACGCCCTTGTCCTTCTTGGTCGCGTCGTCGGTCTTCCCGTCTGCACTCATCGTCGACTCCCTGCTGCTGCCGCGCGCGAGACGCGGCGCCGATTCACTTCTCGAGCTCGCGCTTCAAGGCCAGGTTGGCCTCGAGGATCGTGAGCATCATGGCCTTCTTGCGCTCGAACTCCGCCTCGCCGGCGCTCAAGCCCTGAACCGTTTTGTAGATGGACGGCAGCCCGAAGTCGACGCCCTTGAGCAGCGCCACGCGCTGCAGTTCTTCCGAGGTCAGCCCGAGTTCCTTCGTGAGCTTCGCGATGCGCCGCTCGAGGAGGTCGATCTGGCGCTCCTTCTCGAGGATCTCCTCGGGCGTCGCGGGGCCGGGGTGCGCGGGCACGGCCGGCTCGGGCTTCTTGTCCTTCGCGCGCCGGATCGCGGCGGCGACGGCCTCGGGGTCGATGCCGACGAACTGCGAGCCCTCGAAGCCCTGCGTGGCCAAGAGCTCGAGCAGCGCCTGCCCGATCGGATCGTCGGGCGTGAGCCGCGGTCCGTCCTTCCTCTGCGACTCCGGCGGCGGCACGGCGGCGACGATGCGCGTCGGTGCTTCCGGCGACAGCCCGGCCGTCTCGCGTGCGCGGGCGCGCGCCTTGCGCTTCTTCTCGTACAGCTGGTAGAGCTCGGTCTCGACCGACCGGTCCCCGCCCGCGCCGTCGGCGACCGTCAGGCCGTCCTCGGCGACCGCGACGAGCGTCTCGAACGACAGGTCCGCCGTCTGTCGGTTGTTCGCGATCCCGATCGACAGCGAGATGCGGATCGAGCGGCCGTCGCGGTCGAAGCGCAGCTTGCGCGCACCCGAAAGCACGCGCTTCGCGAGCAGGCCGGCCGACTCCGGCGTCGTGTGCGGGAAGACGAGCAGGATGCGATCGTCCTGCGTCAGCCCGAGCAGGTCGCTGTCGCGCAGCGAACCGCGCAGCATGGAGACGACCGCCTTCAGGATCTCGTCCTTCGACTCCCAGCCGTACAGGTCCTGGAGCTGCCCCAGCCGGTCGACGCCGATCAACATGACGACCAGCGCGAACTTGTGCCGGACCGCGCGGTCGAACTCCGCGCGCATGAGCCGCTCGACGTCCTCGGCCGAGAAGAGCCCTTGCGCGGCTTCGCTGAGCCTGACCGTCTGGAACTCGGGCATGGTCGTCGGGGGTCCGTGGGGGCGTGCGCGCGTCGGCCCCGGGTGGAGGCCGGACACGGGACCCGGCTCGACGCCCGGAGTCAACCGTCCAGGTGCGACGGCAGTCTCCGAGCGTGCGGGCGGAACCCGGACGCGCTCGTACCCCACCGGCATCGGCAGGCCGGGTGCGCGCTCTTGAGACCGCCTCCGCCTTGCCGAATCCGGCCGCAGCGCGTGGAATCGATGGGTCACGCCGTGCGCGGTCGTCGCGCGCGGACGGCCACGGAACCGATTGCCATGCACCTCGACCCGACCTCCCGGCGGATCCTCCCCGCGGCCCTCGCCACGGCCCTCGGCTGGGCGCTCGCCAGCGTCCTCTCGGCCACGTCCGCGCTCGCCGGCGGCACCGAGCCGGGCAGCTTCCTGCTCTTCCCCGAGTTCGACAACCGGCCCGGGCAGGCCACGTACCTGACGATCACGAACGTGAACTCGTCGACCACGTCGGGGACCGTGCGCCTCCACCTGAACTACGTGGACGCGTCGACCTGCCAGATCACGAACCGCCTCGCGACCCTGACCCCGCGCGACACGCTGACCTTCGTGACCGCCGCGCACGCTCCGGGCGTCGCCCGCGGCTACATGTGGGCCTACGCGCAGAGCACGACCGGCACCCCGATCGATTTCGACCACCTGGTCGGCGCGGCCCTGCGCATCGATGGGGTCGCGGGACTGGACTACTCGCTCCCGCCGCTCGTCCTGCAGGGCGTGCCGGGCGCGGGTCTCCCCACCGACGTGAACACGAACGGCCGGCGCGACCTCGACGGCGTCGAGTACGAGCGCGCGCCGCGGACGATCTACGTCCCGCGCTTCTTCGGCCAGGCCGCCGAGCCGCTGCCGCGCGGAACCGCCGCGAGCGAGATGGTGCTCCTGAACGTGCTCGGCGGCCCGAGCACGACGACGAACACGGCCTGGCTCGTGTGGAACGACAACGAGGAGTCCTTCTCGACGGAGCGCTCGTTCAGCTGCTGGACGCGCGTGCCGCTCCTGTCCATCTCGGGCGTCTTCGGCGCGACGTTCCTGGCGAACTCGAACGACAACCCGAACGAGATCGAGGGCGCGCCGGCGATGGAAGCCGGCTGGTTCCAGGTGCGCGGCACGACCGCGGTCGGGCCGGGCGGTACGCAGAATGCGCCGCAGATCTTCGGGTTCCTCGTCGAGCGCCGGCCGAACAGCGCGGCCGACCTGCCGTTCGTCGAGGACGTCTGACGCGTACGGTGCCAGGAACGAACCCGAGACATTCGCGCCCGTCGCGCAGTGCGCGGCGGGCTGCGCAGACCAGGGTCGCGCAGTGCGCGGCGGCGCGAATGTCTCGCCTGTTCGCCGCACCGTAGTCGATCATCCAGTTCTTCTCGATCGTCGGCAAGTCGACCTTCAGGAAACTCGCGAGCACGTCCTGCGTCCACGCCGGGTCGTCCGGCGGCAGCGCCCCGATCGCGCGCTCGAGCGCGGGGTACACGTCCTTCGTCCCCTTGGACTCGCGCAGGTACTCGACGAAGAACGCGCACTGCTCCGCATACGGCATCTCCGTGTTGCTCCGGTCGCCCCAGGTCGCGCTGTCGAGGAGCTTGGACGCGGCGAAGCGGCGCTTCTTGAGCTGGCTCGCGGTGATCGTGCGGTTCGAATCGGGGTATCCCAGCAGTTCCATCGTGCCGCGCCGGAGCCACACCCCGCCGCCGCTCGCCCGCAGGCGGTTGCGCCACAGATCGTCGACGAGATCCGCCGTCTCCTCCATCTCGTCGTCGCTGTCCGCCGACGTGATCAGGTAGTCGTCCTCCGCGAAGGAGTCGACGGAGTCGTCGTGGTCGGCGATGCCCAGGTTCTTCAGCACGACGGTGCGCATCTCGTCGCCGGTGCGCAGGTAGAAGACCGGCAACAGCCGGTGCGTCGGCACCTCGGCGAAACCCAGCGTCTTCTTGAGCGTCGCGTAGCGCTCCTCGAGCGTCTTCCCGTAGCGATCGGCGCCCGAGGCGTTCGACATCACGATGAAGTGAGCCGTGCGGACGAGCTTGCCGAGCTTCATCTGGCTGGATGGCGGCGCGATCGCGTTCCAGCGCGCCTTCGGCCTCCCCGTCGGCCCACTTGGGATCGCGCGGCTTCGCCGACGAGACGAGTCCGGTGCGCAAGCAGGCTTCGAGGCGCGCGCGACCGGTCGCGTCCGGGGCCGGCGCCGCGTCGACGACGACCGCGTATCCGCCACGTTCCAGCAGGCCGGCCGCGATCAGGACGAGCGCCAGCGCCGTGCCGCCCTTCGCCGGCACACGTTCGCCGCACAGGATCGCGCCGTGCGGCGCGGCGCCGAACTTCCCGGCCACGACCTCGAGCGGCTGGAAGGACAGGCGCTGCGTCTTGCTCTCGGGCGTCTTGTCGAACTCCTTCCACAAGGCGGCGCGCACCGACTCGGCGACGTCCTCGCTTGGCGAAACCGGCCGTCGGACCCGTGACGGACAGCACGCGGACCGAAACCTGCGACGGACCGACGCGGCCCATCCACGCACCGACCGCGCCCGCGGACGCCGTCTCGGCGATCTCGTCGAGCGCCGGCGGTGTCACGGTCAGCGAGACGGACGCCAGCGTAGCGCGGGCGCGGGCTGCTGGGCGGGTGCCGTGGTCGCGAGGGCGATCGGTGCGAGAAGGGCCGCAGAGCTCGGTGGAATTGCATGGGGACGCTCGGGGTGGCGGCGGACCGGACGAGAGGAACCGTCAGTCTACGCGGGACGGACCCGCGCGGCCCAGTCAGTCCACCGTGAGCATCCAACCGCCGGCCACCGGCAGGTCCACTCCGGTCACGTGACGCGCTTCGTCGGAGAGCATGAACAGGGCCGCCCCGGCGATGTCCTCGGGCGTGCCCACGAAGCCCAGCGGGATCCGGGACTGCCGCTGCGGGTCCTTCGTCTCGGCCGCTGCGTCGGCGTGCGGCACGATGCCGGGCGAGACGAGGTTGACGCGCACGCCGTGCGCGGCTTCCTCGAGCGCCCACGAGCGCACGAGCACCAGCAGCGCGCTCTTCGCCGCCGCGTAGGCCGCCGCCTCGCGCCGCGCACGCAATCCCTCGAGCCCGGCCACGCCGAAGAAGAGCGCGGCGCCACGACTCGCGCGCAACGGCTCGCGCGCGGCGTCGAAGGCGTTCACCGCCGAGAGCACGTTGTTCTCGAGCAGGCGGCGCACTTCCGCGGCCGTCGTCGAGGCCAGCGGGCCGGCGGTGAAGTCCCCCACCGCGTGCACGAACGCGTCGAGGCGGCCGTCGCGCTCCAGCACCGCGGCGACCAGCGCGCGCGTCTCGTCCTCGTCCTCGAGGTCGGCGCGGTGGACGCGGCCCTCGAACTCGGGCACCAGCACGTCGGCGCGCGCCGCCGAGCTGCGCCACGTGACGTGGACCTTGTATCCCGCGCCCAGCAGCCGGCGCGCGACGGCGAGCCCGAGCCCGCGCACGGATCCCGACACCAGCGCGATGCGTTCGTGCGATTCGGCCACGCGTCCGACGTTACGCGGAGCCCCCGCGTCAGTCCAGGAGGCCCGCGCGCTGCGGGGGCCACACGCGCAGGTCGACCTTGCCGACGAGGTTCTCGCGCGGCACGAGCCCGAACTCGCGCGAGTCCGAGCTGTGGCAGCGGTTGTCGCCCAGGACGAAGTAGGTGCCCGGCTGCACGACGAGCGACAGATGCGTGCGCGGATCGGGCACGTCCACGTAGGGCTCGTCGATCCGGACGCCGTTCACGCACACGTCGCGGCCGTCGATCCGGACCTCGTCGCCGGGCAGCCCGATGACGCGCTTGATGTAGTCGACGCTCGGGTCGAGCGGGTACTCGAGCACGACGATGTCGCCGCGCTTCACGCCGCCGAGCACGTAGCTCAGGTGGTCGATCACGATGCGGTCACCGTCCTCGATCCCGGGCCTCATCGAGCTGCCGCGCACGATCGAGAAGTTGAAGACGAGCCCGTACGCGACGAGCAGCAGGACGCCCAGCTGCAGTCCGGTGTAGAAGGCCGAGCGCAGGCGACGGTGCGTGCTGCGGCGCAGACGGTGTCGCATGCGGAACGCGCGCGACGCGCTCGCCGCCGCGGGATCGGGCAAGCACCAGCGCTCGACGTCGGGCGCGAGACGGTGCCGCGCCGATTCGACCGGCGCCGCGGCGGGTTCGGGAACGATCGCGGTGCTGGGCTCGGGGACCATCGCACCGTACGGATCGGCGCGAGCGGCGCCGCGGGTTGAGCTGGCCGGCCTTCCTCGCCGTCGCGCGCACGGATACCTTCTCGTCCGCGCACTCCGCCGGGCGGCCACGAGCTCTCCGGCCGGGAGGAACGGTCCCGCGAGCGATGACAGGCCAGGAAGGAACCCCCAGGATGCACGGTGTGGACCGCAGGACCCTCCTGGGCGGCGTGGCGCTCGGAGGTCTCGGCGCCGCGGCCGCGAGCCTCGCCGGCTGCCGCAGCGGCAACGCGACGTCCGACGCGGCTGTTCCCGGCCGCGTCGTTCCCGAGCGCGCAGGTCCCGATCCCGCGCGCGCGGACGCCGACTCCGCGACCCGCGAGCTCTTCGCGCACCTCGCGGACCAGCGCGGCTCGGTCGCGCCGATCTCGGCCGCCGAGCGCGCCGCACGGCGCGCTCGACTGGCGCAGGTGTTGCGCGAGCAGGGACTCGACGCGCTGCTCGTGGAACCGGGCGCGACCTTGAGCTGGCTCACGGGCGTCGCGTGGGGACGCTCCGAGCGCCTGTTCGCGTTCGTCGGCACGGCCGACGGCGACCACCGCTGGATCGTCCCGGCATTCGAGGAGGGCAAGGCGCGCCTCGCGATCGACGGACCCGACGGTCCCGGCGGCGCGATCCTCCCGTGGGCCGAGCACGAGCGCCCGGAGACGATCCTCGCCGCGCATTTGCGCGAGCGACGGCTCGAGCGCGTCGCGATCGAACCGCAGCTGCGCTGGACGTTCGCCGACCGGCTCGCGACGAAGCTCGGGAAGGAACGGTTCGCGTCGGGACAACAGGTCGTGTTCGCGCTGCGGGCGCGCAAGGACGCGCACGAGATCGCGATCCTGCGGCGCGCCAGCGAGCTGACGCAGCTCGCGATCCGCGAGGTGGCGGCGACGCTGCGGCCCGGACTCGGCGCGAGCGAGGTCGCGGCGCGCATGGCCGCCGCGCACGAGCGCCTGGGGATGCGCTCTCCGTGGGCCCTGTGCCTGATCGACGCGGCGGCCGCGCTGCCGCACGGCGAGGACCACGGGCGCGTGCTCGCGCAGGACTCGTGCCTCCTGGTGGACACCGGCGCGAGCCTGCACGGCTACCAGAGCGACACGACGCGCACGTGGTCGTGCTTCGGTCCGCCGAGCGCGGCGGTCGACAAGGCCTGGACCGCCGTGCGCGACGCGCAGCAGAAGGCGTTCGAGCTCGTGCGTCCGGGCGTGATCACGCGCGACGTCGACGCGCGCGCGCGCGAGGTCCTCGTCGCCCACGGCTTCGCCGGCGGCTACGGCGCGCTCACGCACAGGCTCGGTCACGGCATCGGCATGGAAGGCCACGAGGACCCCTACTTCGACGGCGGCAGCGACGTCGTGCTGGCGAGCGGCATGACGCTCTCCGACGAACCGGGCATCTACGTCGTCGGGCAGTACGGCGTGCGCATCGAGGACGTCGTCGCGGTCACCGACTCGGGAGCCGACCACTTCGGCGCGTGGCAGGCGTCCGTGCGCTCGCCGGCATGAACGGCGGACGTCGCGGATCCCCGGCGCGCGCGTCGGCGCCGTCCGTGACGCGCGCGACGCTGCTCGTGGCGCAGAAGGAGCTCGTGTCGAGCTTCCGCGACCGGCAGACGACGCTGTACGCGATCGTCGTGCCCATCGTGCTCTACCCGTTCCTCTTCTGGGCGATGATCCAAGGCTCGCTGTACCTGCAGGGCGCGCGCGAGCGCACCGAGGTCGACGTGGCGCTCTTCGCCGAACAGCGCGCCGACGTGCCCAACGAGCTCGCGCGCGCGCTGACGGACGATCCGGACGGCCGCGACCTCGAGCGCGTCGACGTCGCGCCGCTCGTCCGACCCGGCGACGAGCCGACAGCGCGCGAGCGCGTGCGCCACGGCCCCGAGCCGGATCCCGCGGGCGCGGACGCCGTGCTGCTGCTGCGCGGCGGCGGTCGCGAGGACTCGCCCGGCGAGGGCGCGGGGGCGAGCCTCTTCTTCGACAGCACCGAATCGCGCTCGGAGCTGGCGCGCACGCGCGTCGAGCGCCGGCTGCCCGAACTGGCCGCGCACTTGCGCGAGTCGGCCGCGCAGGAACGGCGCCGCGATCCGGCCGAGCTCGAACCGCTGCGCGTCGAGGAGCCCGTCGACGTGGCCGCCGTGCGCGACCGCGGCGCGTACCTCCTGTCGTTCCTGCTGCCGATGCTGCTCGTCGTCATGACGGTCATGGGCGCCTTCTATCCGGCCGTCGACCTGACGGCCGGCGAGCGCGAGCGGCGCACGGCGGAGACGACGCTGCTCCTGCCGGTGCCGCGCGCCGCGGTCCACCAGGGGAAGATCCTGGCCGTGTGCGCGACGGCGCTGACCGCCACCGCGCTGAACCTCCTGGCGCTCGGGCTCTCGGCCGGACACCTGGTCTCGCTGGCGCGCCTCGGATCCGAGCTCGAGATCGAGCTGCCGGTCGAGGCGTTCCTGGCGATCGCGCCGCTTGCGCTGCTCTTCGCGCTGTTCGTGAGCGCCGTGCTGACCGGCATCGCCGTGTTGGCGCGCACGTTCCAGGAAGGGCAGGCGCTGCTCGGCCCCGTGCAGATGGTGTTCATCCTGCCGGCGATGGCGGGCGTGATCCCGGGCGTCGAGCTGACGCCGTGGCTCGCGTGCGTGCCCGTGCTCAACGTGGTCTTCGCGTTCCGCGGACTCCTGCAGGGTCGCGCGATGCCGCTCGAGTACTCGATCACGGCCGTGTCGCTGCTCGTCTGCGCCGCGATCGCGGTGTGGATCGCGATGCGGATGCTGGCCAGCGAGGGATCGCCGCGCGCCGGCTGGCTGCAGCGTGTCGTACTCCGGTCACGGAGCACGGAGCGCGAGCCGGCATGAGCACGCCCGCGATCCAGGCGCGCGGGCTCGTCAAGAGCTACGTCGATCCGCGGCGCGGCGTCGTCGAGGCGCTGCTCGGGCTCGACCTCGACTGCGCGGCCGGCGAGATCTACGGCCTCTTGGGTCAGAACGGCGCGGGCAAGACGACGACGCTGCGCATCCTCTCGACGATCCTGGCCCCCACCGCCGGCACGGCGACCGTCGACGGCGTCGACGTGGCCCGCGATCCGCTCGAGGCGCGACGCCGGATCGGGTTCCTGTCGGGCACGACGGGCTTGTACCCGCGCCTCACGCCGCGCGAGACGCTCACGTACTTCGGACGCCTGCACGGGATGGAGCCGGCGGAGCTCGAGCGGCGCGTCGAGGAGCTCGTGGCGGCCTTCGCGATGCAGGATTTCGCCGACGGTCGCTGCGAAGGACTCTCGACCGGACAGCGCCAGCGCGTCTCGATCGCGCGCGCCGTGCTGCACGATCCGCCGGTCCTCGTGCTCGACGAGCCGACGACGGGCCTCGACGTGCTGGCCAGCTCGGCGATGATCGACTTCATCGAGTCGGCGCGCGCGAGCGGCACCTGCGTCCTGTTCAGCACGCACGTCCTGTCCGAGGCCGAGCGCCTGTGCGACCGCATCGGCGTGCTGCACGCCGGGCGCCTCCTCGCGTCGGGCACGCTCGACGAGCTGTGCGCGCGCACGGGGAAGGTGTGGCTCGAGGACGTGTTCCGCGAGCTGGTGCGCCGCGCCGACGAGGACGGACGTTGAACGCCGGGAGAGCGGGGCGCCGCGGCCCGCGCCGACCGGACCGTCCGCCGGCACGGGATCGCGCCGCACCGGCGCGATCCCGGCATGCCACGAACGCGGCGCTCGCGCGCGCGATCTGCTCAATGCAATTGCGGACCCTGCTGCGCGACCGGCGCGCGCTGTTCGCGGCGTTCGTGCTGCCGATCCTGCTCTACCCGGTCCTCTTCCTGGGCCGGTCGCTGCTGGAGCGCATCTCGGCGCACTCGCTCGAGTCGCAGACCGTGCGCGTCGCCGTCGATCTCTCGCGCGCGCCCGAGGACGCGCGGCAGCGGACACGCGCGGCGATCGAGAAGTGCGCGCCCGTCGAGATCGAGGACGTCGACGCCGCGCGCCTGCTCGAGGGCTGGGACTGGGCGCGCGGGCCCGAGTCGAACGAGGCGGCGCGCGAGCACGCGGCCGCACTGCTCGCGACGGGTTGCGACGCGCTCGTGATCGCGCTGCCGGGCGAACGCGCGCCGACGTGGTCCATCCTGACGTACTACGACGGCACGCGCGACTCGGCCAACGAGGCCGAGCGGCGCGTGCACGCGGCCGTGCTGGCGCTGTCGGACGAGATCGCCGACGAGCGCCGGCTCGCGCTCTTGGGCTACGACCCGGCGCGCGGGCTGAAGCTCTCTCCGGTCGACGTCGCGAGCGCGGAGGACCAGGGCGGTGCGAGCCTGGGGCGCTGGCTGCCGCTGTTGGCGATCTTCGTGCTTCTCGGCGGCGCGTCGCACGCGGCGCTGTCGGCGTTCGCGGGCGAGCGCGAGGCCGGGACGCTCGAGACGCTGCTCGTCCATCCCGTGCCGAGCCTCGTCGTCGTCGTGGCCAAGTTCGCGGCCGTGCTGGCGGTCGGCATCGTCACGCTGCTCCTCAACGCCGCGAGCGTGGTCGCGTCGCTCGGCTTCGGACTGGGCATGCTGCCGGGCGCGCACAAGGGCGAGTTCGCGCTCGACGCGACGCGCGTGCTGGGCGGCGCGCTGGCGTTCCTGCCGGCGGCGGTGCTCGTGTGCGCGCTTCTGTGCCTCGTGTGCGGCCGCGCGCGCACGTTCCGCGAGGGGCAGAACCTGCTCCTGCCGCTCCTCTTCGTGACGGTCCTGCCCACGTTGCCGGCGCTGCAGCCCGACGTGCGGCTCGACGCGTTCCTCGCGGCGGTGCCGCTGACCGGCCCGTCGCTCGTGCTGCGCGACGTGCTGCGCGGAACGGCGTCGGTGCCGCTCGCGCTGTGGATGTTCGCGGCCAGCTCGGGCTGGGCCGCGCTCGCGCTGTGGCGCCTCGCGACCGCGCTCGACTCCGAACGCCTCGTGCAGCACGGCGCGAACGAAGCGGAGGCCGATGGACGTCGCCTGCAATCGCAGGGCGCGCTGCGCTGGGCGCTCGTCGTCGTGTTCGCGGTCTACCTGGTCGGCGGCTGGCTGCAGGCGCTGCATCCCGTCTGGGGTCTCGCCGCGACGCTGTGGATCCTGCTGCCGATCGCCGCGTGGGCTTCCGCGTGCAGCACGGCGCGTCGCGCGCGCGAGAGCATCGCCTCCGTTCTGTCGCTGCGCGCGCCGCGGCTCGCGCACGTCGCGGCCGCGCTGTGCGCCGCGCCCGCGGCCGCGGCGTGCGCGAAGTTCCTCTTCGAGTGGCAGAAGGAGTTCCTGCCGGTGCCGTCGTCGCTGGAGAGCGTCGCGCTACCGCTCGAGATCGCCGGACTCTCGCCCGCCGCACAGGTCGTGCTGTTGGCCCTCTCGCCGGCGATCTGCGAGGAGCTCTTCTTCCGCGGCGCGTTCCTCGGGGGCTTGAGGAAGGACGTGTCGTGGCCGCGCATCCTGGCGCTGCAGGGCTTCTTCTTCGGCGCCGTGCACGCCTCGATCTACCGCTTCGCGCCGTCGGCGGTGCTCGGCGTCGTGCTCGCGGCGTTCGTGCTGCGCACGCGGAGCCTCGCGACCGCGGTCGTGCTGCACGCGGGCTACAACGCGATCGTCGTGCTGGGCGACCGCGCGCCGTGGATCGCCGATCCGCGGTTCGCGTGGCTCGGGCTCCTCGCACCGCTGCTGCTTCTCTTCCCGGCCCGTGTGCCGGGATCGGGACCAGCCACAATCGCCATGCGCACAACGACTTAGGTCGCGCCCGCGCAGGCCTGTGGAGAACTCAGCGCCCGCGCGCGGATGCCCGGGCGGAGTCGAGCGTGCCGGAGCCGAACCCCGCGCTCCGAACCCGAGGAGAACCACGCCCCATGTCCCATCCGACTCCAGAGACGTCCTTCCGCTTCTTCGAGCTCGCGTTCCTGTGGGTGACGATCGCCGCTTCCGCGATCCTCACGTGCGTCCTGGCCGGAGTTCCACGGCTGATCTTCGACGCCTGATCGCGGCGTTCGCGATCGCGTCACACGGCGTAGTCCACGACATCACGGCCCAGCCGACCACCTCACGGCGTGGCCGATCCAGTCACAGCGTAGACGACTCCGGCCACGCCGCCGAGTCCGAGCAGTGCGCCGAGCGCGGCGCGGGTTCCGTGGCGTTCGCCCAGGGCGAGCCCGAGCGGGAGTGTGAAGAGCGGCGTCGTCGCGAAGAGCACCGCGGCGACGCCGCTCGGCAATCCGCGCAGGGCCAGGTGGAAGAGCGGCAGTCCGATCACGGAGCCGAAGACCGCGGCGAGGACGAGTCCGCGACGATCCGATCGCGCTCGCCACGGCCGCACGAGGTCGGCGAGCTCGCGAGCGGCGCCCGACGACGGTCGCGCGAGCCCCAGCGCGAGCGCGACGACGAACGCGCCGACGATCCCGCCGCTCATGCGCGCCAGCGTGCCGCCCAGGACCTCCGCGCCCTGCATCGCGCCGTGGCCGACGACGACGCCGACGGCCTGCGCCACCGCCGACGCGGCCGCGAACGCTATGCCCGTGCGACGCGCGCGCGCGTCGAGCACCTCTCCGCGCGGCGCTTCCGACAGCACCAGCGCGAGCCCCGCGACGATGACCGCCGCGCCCACGAGCGCGAGCGGCGGCAGGCGCTCGCCGTGCAGCATCCAGCCCAGGATCACCGCCGCCGGGACGTGCACGAGCGACACCATGGCCGCGATCTGCACGCCGCAGCGCGGCAGCGCCGCGAAGTACAGCGTGTCGCCGATCGCGAAGCCGAACAGGCCGCTGACGAGCAGCGCGGGCCAGCGCTCGGACTGCGGCAGGATCCCCCCCGACGCCGCGACGACGACGGCGAAGACCGCGAACGCCAGCGCGTTCTTGAAGAGGTTCGCGGCGGCCGCGGTCGGCGCGCGCCCGTCGGAGGCTCCGCCGCGCTCGAGCGAGCGGCGGAAGAGGTGGCTGCCGAGCGCCCACGTGGCCGCCGAGCCGAGCGCGGCGAGCGCCGGCAGGATCTCCGTGCCGCTCACGCGCTAAGACGCCGCGTCCGGACGGCGATCAGGGCTTGCGCTTCGTGTTGACTTGCTTGCGCGACTTGCCGGAGCCCATGCCCATCTTGCGCGGCTTCGCGCGACCGCGCGTCGGACCCATGTTCTTGTTGCGTGCCTTGGCCATGTCGTGCTTCTTCCTGAGTCGGCGCCCGAGCCAGCGCTCGAGTCAGCTCGTGTGAGTCGGATCGCCCGGCTTCCCGCCGCGATTCGAGGGGGAAGGTTGTAGCCGCGGCCCCCCGGAAGCGGCAAGGCGATCTTCGCGGGAGCGCCGGATCGTGCGCCAGCAGGCGATCCCGAGGCCCACGGCCGCCGCCTCGTCGAGGTTCCCGACGCCGGGCAGGTTGTCGGGCAGGAATTCGAAGATCCCGAGCCCGGGGTTCAGGACGTAGACGACCGCGCCGACGAGGCCGATCCAGCACAGGACGAGCTTTCCCATGGCCGATGGAGTGTCGCGCGGCGCGGGCCCGCCTCCAAGCCCGCGTGCGTCTCCGCTAGGCTCCCCCACCTTGGCCACCGTCCGCACCCTCGGCTCGAGCGACGCCCCGTCGCCGGAGACCCCGCCGCGCCGCGGGCGCACCATCTTCGTCGGCGACGTGCAGGGCTGTCGCGTCGAACTCGAGCTCCTGCTCGACCGCCTGCGCTTCGACCCGGCCGCCGACCGCCTCGAGCCGTGCGGCGACCTCGTGAACCGCGGCCCCGATTCGGCCGGTGTCGTGCGCCTCCTGCGCGAGCTGAACGCCGGCGGAGTCCTCGGCAATCACGACGTCGCGCTGCTCCGCACCGCACGCGGACTGCGGCGGCCGAAACCGGACGACACGTTCGGCGACATCCTGCGCGCGGACGATCGCGCAGAGCTGCTCGGATGGCTGCGGCGCAAGCCGTTCGTGCTCGAGCGCGCCGGTGCGCTGCTCGTGCACGCCGGAGTGAACCCGCGCTGGGTGGATCCGCTCGAGCGGCTCAGCGGTCTCGATCCGTTCGTCGAGAACCAGGACCTCGGGTTCGCGATCGCGGTGCGCTACTGCGATTCATTCGGCGCGCGCCCCGAGAAGGACTGGCCACCGCCGGGCCCGCCGTACAAGCCCTGGTTCCACTTCTGGCCGCGCGATCCGGGCGAGCGGCGCACGGTCGTGTTCGGGCACTGGGCGCGGCAAGGACTCGTCGAGAGACCGCAGGTGCGCGGCATCGACACCGGTTGCGTGTGGGGCAAGCAGCTCACGGCCTGGATCGCGGAGGAGGACCGCATCGTGCAGGTCGACGCGCGGCGCGCGTACGCGACGGGCGACTGATCCGCGCGAGCCCTAGAGGATCCGCCGCGACTGGTCCGTCTGCAGCAGGCCGTGCGGATCGACGCGCCGCTTCAGCGCCAGAAACGCGTCGAGCTTCTCGCTGCCCCACATGCGGCGCGCGTCCTCGCGACCGATCACGAGGTCCTTCGCGGGATAGAACTTGCCGCCGGCGTCGATCGTGATGCGCGTGATCTCCGCGGCGAGCTTCCACAGCTCCGCGCGCGTCGACGGCTCGACCTTGTAGTCGAGCGCGAGGCTCCAGCCGTCGAGCCCGTGCGTCAACCAGAACGGGTCGGGCTTGTGGCGCTTCATCACCGCGAGGTACGGGACGAGCCGCGCGCGCCGGCTCGCCTCGAGGATCGCGGCGAACACGTCGTGAGCGCGCGCCGCCGGCACGAACGGCTGCACCTGGATCAGCCCGCGCTTCTCGCGCCGGCCGTAGGCCCACTTCCAGTTCGGCACGAAGTCGAGCAGGAACGCGAACGCGGCGTGCGACTGGCGGTGCGGGCCCTGAGCTTCCTCGTGCGCGCCGAACGTGTACTTCGTCGCGTTCACGAAGCGCATCCCGGCCGCGTGGTTGAAGAGGCGCAGCGCTCGCCACACCTCGCCCTTCGACACGCCCAGGATCGCGCGCGGCAGCTCCTGGTGCTTCACCGTCAGCGTCTTCGCGGGATCGGGGTCCTCGCCCGGCTTCAGGTGGCGCGCGGCGTGGATCAGGCCGCGGCCGAGCGCTTCGCCGCCGGCGAACGCGTCGAGCCAGGCGACGAGGTAGTCGGATTTCGTGCGCCGCGCCTCCATCCAATCCATCGCCTCGCGCAGGTTCTTCACGCTCTTGGCCGTGACCTCGAGGTCGCCGGAATGCACGTGTTTCGTGCCCAGGACGACGCGCGTCACGATCCCGAGCATCCCGAAGCCGCCGATCGCGGCGTGGAAGAGGTCGCTCTCGCGTTCGCGCGACGCGGTGACCAGGTCGCCGGTCGGCAGCACGAGGTCGATCTCGCGCACGTGCTCGCCGATCGTGCCGACCGTGTACTGGTTCTTGCCGTGGATGTTCATCGCCACGGCGCCGCCCAGCGTCGGGTACATCGTGCCGCTGACGACGGCGGGCCAGAAGCCCTGCGGCAGCACGTGCTTCCACAGCTGTTCGATCGTGACGCCGCCCTCGCACGTCGCGACGCCTGCGTGCGCGTCGAAGTCGAGGATGCGGTCCATGCGCGTCGTCTCGAGCACGTACCCGGAGCTCGCGACGTTCGCGTCGCCGTAGCTGTTGCCCGTGCCGCGCGGACCGATCGTCGTGCCTTCCTTGCGCGCCAGCGCGAACGCCTCGCGGATCCCGTCGACGTCCTTCGGCCGCAGCACGCGCGCGTCCGCGCCGTGGGCCATCCCCCAGCCCTCGACGTACTCGTAGCCGCGCGCGAGCCGCGGGAAGTGCGGAGTCGTGCGCGCGCTCACACGTTCATCTTCTTGAAGAGGAAGGACGGGATGCAGCGGATCACGGTGCCGACGAAGAACCAGCGCCTCGGGACGTAGCGCACGTTGGCCTTCGACCGCGCGGCGGCGAGCACGAGCTCGGCCGCGCGGTCGGCCGAGATGAGCCAGAAGAGTCCGGGCAACCCCTTCGTCATCGGCGTGTCGATGAAGCCGGGCTTGATCGTCGTGACGTGCACGCCGTACTCAGCCAGACGGTTGCGCAGCGCCTCGAGGTACGTGTTCATCGCGGCCTTCGTCGTGCCGTAGACCGGGTTCCCCTTGCGACCGCGGTCTCCGGCGATCGACGAGATGCCGACAATCGTGCCCGAGCGCTGCGTCTGGAAGTAGCGCGCGGCCGCGTTGCCCCAGGCGATGCAACCGCCCACGTTGACGGCCAGCTGATCGAGGTCCTTCTCGGTGTCGTACTCCTGCGGACCGACCTTGGGCATGATCCCGGCGGCGTAGATCACGAGGTCGAGACCGGCGAGCTCGCGCACGAAGTCCTCGAACAGCGCGGGCACCTCCTCGGCGCGCCCGACGTCGTGCGCGCGCACGACGAGGCGGCCGCCGGACAGCGTCGCGGCGTCCTTCACGTCGCGCTCGAGGTCCTGGAGCAGCTCGCGCCGCCGCGCGACCGCGCCGACGCTCCAGCCCTCGGCGACGAGCCGTCGCGCCAGCGCGGCGCCGATCCCGGAGCTCGCCCCGATCACGAGCGCGCGGCGGCCCGCGCCGCCGCCGCGTGAGTGTTCCTGTGCCATGCGTCCGGACAGTATCGGACGCGCGCGGGCCCGGGCCAGCGTCGAGGGCACGCTTCGTCTTGCATCGCGCGCGGTCGGCCCGTAGTTACGGCCCCGTCCACCCCGAGGTCCGCGATGCGTTCGAACCGGAATTCCGTCCCCGCCCGCCTCGTCTGCGCCTGCGTGCTGTGGGGCCTCGCCGCCGCGTGCGGCGACGACAAGCCGGCCGCGACGCCCGGGAACGTCGCGCCGGCCACGGGTTCCGCGGCCACGGGTTCCGCGCCCGCGGACGGGAGCGGCGCGACGGCCGACCTCGTGCGCGAGCGCGTCGCGGCGCACCTCCTGCGCGACGAGCGCAGCCGCGCCCGCGAGGCGCTGCGTCCGCTGGTGGACGGCGGCAAGCCCGCGTTCCAGGACCTGATCACGGCGGCCGCCATCGAGCTGGCCGACAACCAGCCCGAGGCGGCGCAGGGCTTCCTCGATCGCGCCGCGAAGCTGGACGCGAAGTCGCCGGCGCTCGCCTACCTGCGCGGACAGATCGCGCGCGAGGCCGGCCAGACCAAGGCGGCGCGCGAGGCGTTCCGCGCGGCGCTCGCGGGCGCGCCGAACGACCTGCCCACGAAGCTCGCGCTGGCCGAAGCCGAGGACGAGCTCGACTCCCCCGCCGAAGCGGAGCGGCTCTACAAAGAGATCGTCGCGGTCGGCCCGGGCAACGGCGCGCAGTGGTACGTCGCGGCGATCTACCGCCTGCGCAACCTGCTGACGCGCGCGGTGCCGTCGCGCGAGGCGGAGGCCGGTCGCCTGGATCCGATCGTGCGCTCGCTCGAAGCGCGCGGCGTGCGCGCGCCGGACACCGTCACCGTGCTGCTCGGCGAGCTCGGACGCGTGAAGCCGCCGGCGCCTTCGGGTTCGCGCGTCGCGCCGCTGGCCGCGGCGTTCACGTTCGCCGCCGGACCCGAGATCGCTCTGCCCTCGGGCGCCACGGCGATCCTGGCGCGCGACGTGGACGGCGACCTCGCGCCCGACGTGATCGCGCGCGGATCGGACGGGATCGGGCTGCTCGCGAACGCCAAGGGCGCGCTCGGGTCCTCGAACCTGATCGTCGCGGGCAAGTCGACGACGCCCGTGCCCTTCGACGTCGACAACGACGGCGACCTCGACCTCTTCGCGATCACGCCCGAAGGCGCGACGCTCCGCGTGCGCGACGGCGTGGCGTACGCGCAGGTCGCGCCCGAATGGCCCGAGCTGCCGCCGGGCGTCGCCGCGGTGATCGCCTGCGACTACGACCACGAGGGCGACCTCGATCTCGTGCTGGCCGGATCGTTCGGCGTGCGCGTGTGGCGCAACGACAGTGTGCTCGACCGCGCGAAGGACGGCACGGTCAGCCTGAAGAAGGCGCGCTTCGCCGACGCGTCGGCCGATTCCGGACTGCCGGCGAGCGGCCAGTACGACTGGATCGTCGCGGAGGACTTCGACGGCGACAACGACGTCGACTTCCTCGTGCGCGGGCCGGACGGGATCGTCGTGCTCGACTCGCTGCGCGACGGGAAGTTCGCGCCGAAGCGCGGCGTGTTCGATCTGCCGAAGAGCCTGACCGCCGAGCCGGTCGTGGCCGACTTCGACGGCGACGCGCGGCCCGACCTGTGGTTCGCCGGCGCGCCGAGCACGCTGGCGCTCCAGCGCCAGGAGCCCGCGACGCGCGCCGACGTGCGCGCCCGGGACGGTTCGATCGCGACGGCGGACCTCGACCTCGACGGATCGCTCGACGTCGTCTGGCTCGACGAGAAGGACGGCAAGCTGCGCGGCATCCTCGCCCTGGGCCTGCCGCAGGAGCGCGCGCTCTCCGTGGCGGATCCCGCGCCGTCCGGCGACCGCCTCGCGCTGGGCGACTTCGACGGCGACTGCAAGGTCGACCTGGCGATCGAGTCGGCCGGCAAGCTGCGCGTCTACGCGAACACGAGCGCGGTCGGAAACGGCGCGCGCTTCGCCTGGAAGGGCCTGCGCGACAATCGCCGCGCCGTCGGTGCAGTGTTGGAGGTCCGCATCGGCGCGATCTACCGCCGCGTGTACTGGCGCGGCGAGCCCGAACTCATCGGACTCGGCGCGGCGACGTCGATCGACGTCTTGCGCATCACCTGGCCGAACGGCGTGCAGAGCACGCGCCTCGACACGGCGATCGTGGACGGCGGCGCGGCGATGGATCCGGCCGAGGCGCTGGGCGTCCTGACGCAGGGCGACGGCCAGGTCGGCTCGTGCCCGTTCCTCTACGCCTGGAACGGCGCGACGTACGGCTTCGTGTCGGACGTGCTGGGCATCACGCCGCTCGGACTGCGCATGGCGCCGGGCATGTTCGTGCCGCCCGACCACGACGAGTACGTGCTCGTGAAGGGCGAGCAGCTCGCGCCCAAGGACGGCGAGTACGCGTTCCAGCTCACCGAGGAGCTGCGCGAGGTCACCTACCTCGACCACGCGAAGCTGCTCGTCGTCGACAGCCCGGCCGGCACCGAGATCCATCCCAACGAGCGCTTCCAGTTCCCGCCGTTCCCCGCGCCGCACATCCACACCGTGCGCGACCCGCTCGCGCCGAAGAAGGCGACGGGCAGCGACGGGAAGGACTGGACCGCGGCCCTCGCGCGCGAGGACGACGTCTTCCCGCAGCCGATGGAGCTGCACCCGGCGCAGTTCGCCGGCCTCGCGAAGCCCTGGTTCCTCGAGCTCGAGTTCGACCCGGCGCGCGTTCGCGACGCCAAGGCGCTGCGCCTCGTGATGACCGGCTGGTTCTACTGGAGCGACGCCAGCGCGAACATGGCCGCCGCGCGCTCGGAGGGCGTCGCGTTCGTGCCGCCGATGTTCCAGGTGCCGGACGGCAAGGGCGGCTGGCGCGAGACCGGCCCGCCGGTCGGATTCCCGGCCGGCAAGACCAAGACGATGATCGTGGACGTCGCGCCGTTCCTCGTGCGCGACGATCCGCGCATCCGCGTCTCGACGACGCTGCGCCTCTACTGGGACCGCATCGCGCTGGCGGTGGACGGCGACGACGCGCCCATCCAGGTGCGCGAGCTCGCCTGCACGGGCGCCGAGGCATACCGGCGCGGCTTCAGCGCGCCGCTCGACTCGGTGCCGCCGGGCAAGGCGAATCCGGCGAACAAGCCCGAGCGCTTCGACTGGGACGTCCTGGCGGGCGTGCCGCGCTGGAACCAGCACCCGGGGCTCTACACGCGCTACGGCGCGTGCACCGAGCTCGTCACCGCCGTCGACGATCGGTTCGTGATCCTCGGCGCGGGCGACGCCGCGACGCTGCGCTTCGCCGCGAAGGACATCGCCCCGCCCGCAGCCGGGATGCGGCGCGACTTCCTGCTCTACCTCGACGGCTGGGCCAAGGACCGCGACCCGAACACGATCGAAGCGCTGAACGTCGAGCCGCTGCCCTTCCACGGCATGAGCGGGTACCCCTACCGCGCGGACGAGCACTTCCCCGACACGGAGGCGACGCGCGCGTGGCGGCGCGAATGGCTGACGCGGCCGGCGTTCCAGTGGATCGAGCCGGTCAGCCCGATGCGCGAGGTCGAGCAGGTCCTGTCGCCGCCGTGACGCGCCGCGAGGGCCTTCCTCAGGTCCCGCGCGCGAGCGCCGCGCGGAACGCGCTCGACCAGGCCGCTTTCGTCCGCTTCTCGCCGTCCCAGCCGACGAGCAGCGCCTCGGCCTCGCACCACACGTCGCCGCTCGAGGCCTCGCGCACGCGGTAGCACTGCACGAGCGACGTCGTGCCCACGTGCGTGGTCCCGAGTTCCACGATCACCTCGACTCCGCCCACGCCCGGCGCGACGAAGCGCACGTTCGTCTGCGCCAGCAGGAACGGGAACTGGTTCGCGACCAGGATCCCGAGGTCGCCGAAGTAGCGGTGGCGGGCCTCCTCGAACAGCGTCATGTAGATCGCGTTGTTCAGGACGCCCTGGTTGTCCTCGTCGCACCAGCGCGTCCACAGGCGCGCGCGGAACGGGAGGTCCTTCGATTCAGGGACGCGCGGTGCTTCCATCGAGTGCGGTCTCCTTCTGCGCCGGCGCCGGGCGCGCGACGAGCCAGATGCCGAAGAACACGAGCACGCCGGCGATCGCGATCGCGCGCGTCGGCGCCTGCTCGAGCAGCCACCAGCTCGCGAGGACCGTGAGGATCGGCTGCGTGTAGATGAACACGGCCGTCGTCGAGGCCGGCACGCGCGCCAGCGCGTACAGGTTGAGCAGGTACGCCAGCGCGGTCGGGAAGATCAGCACGAAGGCCAGCGACCACCAGGCCTCGGCGCTCGCGTGCGGCGGGACGACCTCGTGTCGCGCGGCGATCCAGACCGCGGCCGGGACCGACAGCAGGAACACCCAGGCGATCACGACGAGCGGCGGGTGCTTCCTCAAGAGCGGCCGCGCCCACACGAAGTAGGCCGCGTACGAGAACGCGTTGCCGGCCATGAGGAGGTTCCCGAGCAGGTGCTCGTGCGCGATCTCGCGCTCCTGCGCCCAGAAGAGCGCCGAGACGCCCAGGAGCGCCACGAGGATCCCGCCCGCGCGGCCGAGCCGCAGGCGCTCCTGTCCGACCGCGGCCGCGATCCCGAACGTGAACACCGGGATGAGGCACATGACCAGCGTGGCCTCGTTGGCCGACGAGCGCGCCAGTCCCTCGAGGTAGAGCAGCATGTTCGCCGTGACGCCCAGGATGCTGGCGACGACGAGCTTCGGCAGGTCGCGTCGCGCTTCGAGGAACGCGCGCCCGTGGACGGCCCAGGCCATCCCGACGAGCACGAGCGCGCCGAACGCCATGCGCCACGCGCCGACCGCGGCCGGCGTGAAGCCGCCCGGCCGGAACGCGAGCTTGCTGAACACCGGGAACAGGCCGAACGAGACCTGGACGCCGAGCAGCGCCAGGTACGCGGAGCGCCTCTCGCGCGCGGCGTGATCGGTGGACATCCGGGCCACGCTAGCAAGTCGGCGGGCCGCGCGGGAACCGCGCGCGTTCGGACCGCGGAGCTCGCGCGACGGAAGCCGCGCGCCTGGTGGGACTTTGCTCTCGACGCGCTCGCGCGGGCACAATCGCCGGGAACCATGACCAACGCGCACGCCGGAGACCGCGGAGACGGTTCCCACTTCGACACGGACGGCCGGCCGCGGCCCTGGCCGCTGATCTCGAGACGCCACGAGCCCTCGCTCGTCCTGTTCCGGCCGCGCTGGGATCGCCTGCGCAACCCGCGCACGCACGAGGAGTTCGACCGCCTCGTCCTGGAGACGCCCGACTGGGTGAACGTGGTCGCGATCACCGCGCGGCGCGAGCTCGTGCTCGTCGAGCAGTACCGCTTCGGCTCGGGCGACGTGACGCTCGAGATCCCCGGCGGCGTGCTGGACCGCGGCGAGGAACACGGCGCCGCCGCGCGGCGCGAGCTGGCCGAGGAGACGGGGTACACGGGCGGCGCCTGGAGCTACCTCGGCGCGGTGCAGCCGAACCCGGCCTTCCACGACAACCTGTGCCACCACTGGCTGGCCGAGGGCGTCGAGCTCACGCAGGGCCAGGGCCTCGACGCGGGCGAGGACATCGCGATCCGCACCCTGCCGCTCGACGCGGTCGGCGCCGCGATCGCCGACGGCCGGATCCGCCACGCGCTCGTGTTGACGGCCCTGTGTCGCGTGCTGGACCTGCGCGCGCGTGCGACGTGAGCCCGCGAACGCGCCGCTCCCGCGCCGGGATCGCCGTCGGCGCCGGCTCGGCCGCGGGCCCGATCCGCGAATCGGCGTCGACTCGCCCCGCGCTTTGCGCTAGACCGGTCGCATGCTCGCTTCCCTGAGCTTCCTCCTGGCCGTCCTGGCACCCGGCGCGCCGGCTTCGGCCGCGCAGTCGGGCGGCCACCCCGGCCGCGTCGTGCTCGCCGCCGAATCGGCGAGCACGGTGCCGTCGGCGGGGACCGTGCTCGTCACGCTCGAGGAGGCGCGAGCGGCTGCGGGCGACCCGAACGCGTCGGCGGTCTTCGTCGCGTCGCGGACCGCGGCGTCCGACGCCGAGGACCGCGCGCTGGCCGAGGCGCTGCGCGGAGCCCGCGCGATCGAGCTGCGCGGCGGAACCTGGGTCGGCTGGTACCACGCCGCCAACGCCGGCCGGCACGAGCGCGAGTGGACGCGCGCCCTGCGCCGCGCGCGAGCGGGCGGCACGGAGGTGCGCGCGTCCGGCGGCGCGGCGTCGTTCGTCGCGCAGTGGTCGCCGGTCCCGCGCGCGATCCTCGACAAGCCCGCGCAGGATCCGCACGACACGTCGCTCGACCTGCCGGTGGAAGGCCTGGGGTTCTTCGAGGGACCGCTGGTCGGCGTGCTGACGCCCGACGCGCCGACGGCGGATCGCGTCGTCGAGCGCGCGCTGGCGTACGGCTACCGCGACGTCCTGCTCCTCGCGGGCGGCGCCGAATTCGACTGGGATCCCCTGACGCACAGCGCCCGCGTCCGGATTCCGCCGGCCGCTCCGGGAGCGAGCGCGGGCTGGATCGCCTGGATCGACCTGGGCGCCGGCACGTGCTCGCGCGGAGTCGTGCGCGGCGCCCGCGCCACGTTCCCGCGCGACGGCGACGTGTTCTCGGCGCGCGCGCGCGCGCTCGAAGGCGCCGGTGTCTCCCCCGTCGCGCCGCTGGGCGACGCCGCGTTGCTGGACGACGCCGCGGTGGTCGACGACGCCGCTGTGCGGTGGCTCCGCGACGAGCTCGGTTCCGCGCGCGGAACTGCCGCGCTGTTCCAGGGCGTGAGCGCCCGTCGCGACGAGGACACGGTGCGATCCGCGCTCGGCGGCCTCGGAGGGGTGGCGATCGACCTGGTGCCCAGGACCCCGTGACGAGAGCGCCCACAGGCTGCGATCCAGATGAGTCACGCCGCACCCCGGACGTCGGCCGGCCCCGCCTCGTCGACGGATCGACGAGGGCTCCGTCCCAGCGACCCGACCGACCGTCATGACCGCGACGAACGACGACCGGTCGGTCGAGGACCCGACGCTGATCCTGTTGCGCCGCGCGGTGGACGGCGACCAGGAGGCCTGGAATCGGCTGTACCGCGAGCACGAGGACCTGATGCGCCGGGTCCTGTGCAACCGGATCCCGCCCAGCCTGCGGCGGCGCTTCGACACCGAGGACATCATGCAGTCGGCGTTCCTCGAGCTCAGCCAGCACGGGCACGATCTCGAGCTCGCCGACGCGCGCAGCCTGCGTGCCTGGCTCGCGCGCGTGCTCATGAACAAGCTGCGCGACCGCATCCGCAAGATCGCGCGCGCCTCGCGCGCCGGCCTGCACGAGACGAGACCGCCGACCGAGGTCGTCGAGCAGCACCCCGACGACGGTCCGACGCTCGAGGAGCTGGCGCAGAAGGCCGAGCTCATGGCGCGCATGTACGAGCGCATCCTCGCGCTCCCGCCCGACGACCGGGACATCGTGATGTCGCGATTCGTCGACCAGCGCAGCTGGGCCGAGATCGCCGATCGCACCGGACTCGGGAAGTCGACGGTGAGCAAGCGCTACAACCAGCTCCTCGAGAGCATCGTACGCGGGTTCTTCTGAGCGCCCCGACCCGATGCTCGAACGCGACCCCGATTCGCCGACGGACGAGAACGCGACCCGGCTCTTCGCCGAGTACCTCGCCCGGCGCGAGGCCGGCGACCCGCTCGAGGTCGACGCCCTCTGCGCGCGCGCGGGCGCGAACGCGGAGGAACTGCGCCGACGGATCCGCGCCCTGGCCGTGCTCGACGACCTGGGCGACGCGCTGCGCGAGGACGACCACGAGGACGGGCACGCGGAAGGCGCGCAGGGTGCGACGGCCGGCGCGGCCGCGATCCCGCGCCTCGGCCCCTACGAGAACCTGCGGCTGCTCGGCGAGGGCGGGCTCTCGCGCGTCTACGTCGCGTTCGATCCCGGCCTGCAGCGCGAGGTCGCGCTCAAGGTCATCGCCAACGAGCAGATCCCGCGCGGCGCCGCGCACGACTGGATGCTGCGCGAGGGCCGGTCCGTCGCGCGCCTGCAGCACCAGAACGTCGTGCGGATCTTCGCGCTGGGCCAGACCGACGATGCAGCGCGCACCTACGTGGCGATGGAGCTCGTCGACGGCCCGAGCCTGGCCGAAGTGCGCGACGAGCTGCGCGCGCGCAAGCGCGGTGGTCTTCCCGCGTCGAAGGACCCGCGCGTGCTCGCCGCCGCCGACCGGTACGCCGGGATCGGCGCGCGCGCGGGCCTGGCGCTGCGCATCGCGCGTGCACTGGCCGCGTGCCACGCCGCCGACGTGCTCCACCGCGACGTGAAGCCCGGGAACGTGCTGCTCGACGCGGACGGCGAGCCCAAGCTCATCGACTTCGGGCTCGCGCACCTGAGCCAGGACGGCCCCGGATCGCAGCACGTGACGCAGCGGCTGATCGGGACGCCGGCCTACATCGCGCCCGAGCAGGTCGAGAGCGGCATGACGGGCGCGGATCCGCGCAGCGACCAGTTCTCGTTCGGCGTGCTGCTCTACGAGTTGCTCCTGCTCGAGGCGCCGTTCCAGCGCGGCACGCGCACGCAGACGCTGGACGCCGTGGCGCGAACGCTGCTCGTCGCGCCGCGCGAGCGCGATCCGGCGATCCCGGCCGACCTCGAGACGATCTGCCTGCATGCGCTCGAGCGCGAACCGGGCGACCGCTATCCCTCCATGGACGCGCTGGCCGACGATCTCGAGGCGTTCCTCGACCACCGCGCGATCGCGATCTCGGGCCCGAGCATCGGCCGCAAGCTCCGCTTGTGGGCACGGCGGCACCGGCGCGACCTGCTCGTCGCGGCCGTCCCGCTCGCTCTCGCGCTCGTCGGCTCGCTCGCCGCCGTCGGGCACGGGGTGACCGACGAGGCCGAGCGCGTCGACGTGGCACTCCAGTCGGCGCTGGACGGCGTCGCGGCCTTGGACACTCCGACCGCGTTCGAGCTGGCGATCCCCGCGGCCGAGGACTTGCGCGCGCGCGCGACCGCCCTCGACGGGTCGATCCTCGCCCGACTGGCGCTGACCGCGCGCGCCCCAGCCGCGGACCGGCTGATCGACAAGATCTCGGAGCGGCTGTCCCAGGTCATGGCGCGCGGCTGGGACAGCAACGCGCGCGCCGCCGGCTCCCAGCGCACGCAACTCGACGGCGAGTGGATCGGGAAGTGGCAGCGCGCGCTCGCCCTGGAGACGCGGGCCGCCCCCGACGCCCCGTGGAATCGTGCCGACCGCGGACGCGGGTCCGTGCGGATCGCGGAACCGGAGCCGGGCACCCGGCTCCACGTCTACGAGCACGTCAGCCTGCCCGCGCCGTTCCAGGTGGCCTGGTCGCGCGTCGCGTCGTTCGAGGGCGAGCTGCGCTCGGGCACGTTCCGCGTCGCGCTCGCGGACGACGGCGGACGCGTGCTGTCGGAGATCGACCTGAACGTGCCTCCGGCCGCGCCGCAGCGCCTGCTCGAGCTGCGACCCGCGGCCTCCGCGCTGCGGGCGAGCATGATCGAGGTCGCGGCGTCGAAGGGATCCGCGCAGTTCGGCGCCACGCGCGCGTTCCGCGTGCTGCCCGGCTGGATGACGCTGCGCGAGGCGCGCGCCGTCCGCGATCTGCACCCGGAGATCGCGTCGCTCCTTTCGCCCAACGCGCTGGAACCCTCCGACGGCGCGGATCCGGACCTGCACCCGCGCCTGTTCCTCGTCGACGTCCTGATCCTGGCCGAAGCGCTCGGTCTCCGCCTGCCGACGGGGGCGGAAGCGGTCGCGTTGATCGCGGCCACCCGCGACGCCCGTGACGGGCTGGCTCCGCTCCCGCCGGGGTTCACGGGTGAGTACCTCACCGGTCGGCGCATCGGCGGCGTGCAAGGCGCGATCGTGCACCCGATCGCCGACGAGTTGCCCCGGCTGAGCGAGATCCAGGAGCGCAGCCGGCCCGCCAGCGGGGCCTTCGCCTTCCGCTTCGTCTGCAGTTCCCAGGTCGAGGACTAGTCCGACATGACCACGATCGTCCGACTCGCGCGCCATTCGCCCTGCTACAAGATCGACGACCTCGTCCAGGACGCGGAGCTCGCGGCCGAGAGTCGGCGACTGCAGGCCTGGCTCGCCCCGCTCGACGTCGAACTGCTGACCGGCGCGCAGGCCCACGCCTTCGTGATGCAGACGCATCCGCTGGCCACGCTCGAGAAGTCCGTCGTCTGGTACGAGTGGATGTTCGATCCGATCCGCGGCCTCTGGTTCCAGGTCTGCCACGAGCGCTCCGCCGTCGTGTATCCGACCGAACCGGGGATCAGCCCGATCGAGCTCGTGATCGAGCGGTCGGCGCAGTACTGAATCCCGCGGCCGAGTCCCGTTTCCAGGCGCATCGCCCTCCCGGCCCGCGCGCTTAGACTCGTGGCCGTGAGCGGACAGATCCTGATCGTCGGCGGCGGCATCGCCGGTCTCTCCACCGCGTGGTGGCTCGCGCGCCGCGGCGAGCGCGACGTCGTGGTCCTCGAATGCGGCGCGCGGCTCGGCGCGCAGGCCACGGCGCAGAACGCCGCGATCCTGCGCACGCCGATGCCCGACGCGGTCGGCGAGGAGCTGGGCCGCGAAGGCGCGGAGTTCCTGCGCGCGCCGCCGGGCGGTTTCGCCGATGCGCCGTTGCTCGACGAGTGCGGCCTGCTGCTCGTCGCACAGCGCGGCAGCGAGGGCGCGCGCGTGTGGGCCGAGCGTCTCGCGCGACGCACGGACGCCGACGTGCGCGAGCTCGACGCGGCCGGCGTGCGCGCGCGCGCGCCGCACGTGCGCGCCGACGACGCGCGCTGCTTCCTGATCCCGCGCGAGGGCCGGATCGACGTCCCGGCGCTCGTGCGCGGGTTCGAGCGCGGCGCGCGCGCGGCCGGCGTCCGATTCGCGCTGCGCACGCGCGTGCGCGAGCTGCTCCCGGACGCACGCGGCGTGCGGCTCGAGGGAGGACGCGTGCTCGAGGCGGAGCGCGTGGTGCTCGCGGCCGGCGCGTGGGCGGCGAAGCTGGCGGCGAGCGCCGGTTCGCGTGTCGTGCTTCATCCCGCGCGGCGGCACCTGCTCGTCACGCGCTCCAGCCCGGCCGTCGATCCGTCTTGGCCCGTCGTGTGGCGCGACGACGACCCGTTCTACGCGCGGCCCGAGGCGGGCGGGCTCATGCTCTCGGCCTGCGACGAGGAGCCGATCGCGGCCGAGAACCTGACCGCGGATCCGCGCGAGCTGCGGCGCACGCGCGCGAGCGCGCGCCGGCACCTCGACGTCGACGACGCGCTCGAACCGGTGCGCTTCTGGGCCGGCATCCGCACGCACGCCGCGGACCAGCGCTTCGCGATCGGTCCCGACCCCGACGTCCCCGGGCTCGTGTGGGCCGGGGCGCTGGGCGGGCACGGGATCACGTGTGCCGCGCCGGTCGGACGCATCGCGGCGGACTGGATCCTCGACGGCGCGAGCGCGCACCCGCTCGCGAGGGAGCTCGACCCGCGGCGTCTCGTCGCCGCGGCCGCGCGTCAGGTGTAGATCTCGCCGCCGCCGGCCGCGAACTGCGCGCTCTTCTCGCGCAGGCCGGCCTCGAGCGCGGCCTTCTCCGAGACGCCCTGCTCCTCGGCGTAGCGGCGCACGTCCTCGGTGATCTTCATCGAGCAGAAGTTGGGCCCGCACATCGAGCAGAAGTGCGCCGTCTTCGCGCCCTCCGCGGGCAGCGTCTCGTCGTGGTAGGCCTCGGCCGTCTCGGGATCGAGCGCGAGCGCGAACTGGTCGCGCCAGCGGAACGCGAAGCGCGCGCGCGACAGCGCGTTGTCGTGCTCCTGTGCGCCGGCGTGTCCCTTGGCCAGGTCGGCCGCGTGCGCCGCGATCTTGTAGGCGATCACGCCCTGCTTCACGTCCTCGCGGTCGGGCAGACCCAGGTGTTCCTTGGGCGTCACGTAGCACAGCATCGCCGTGCCGAACCAGCCGATCATCGCCGCGCCGATCGCGCTGGTGATGTGGTCGTAGCCCGGCGCGACGTCGGTGACGAGCGGACCGAGCGTGTAGAACGGCGCCTCTTTGCACAGCTTCAGCTGGAGGTCCATGTTCTCGCGGATCTTGTGCATGGGCACGTGGCCCGGACCCTCGATCATGGTCTGCACGTCGTGCTTCCAGGCGACGTCGGTGAGCTCGCCCAGCGTCTCGAGCTCGGCGAACTGCGCCGCGTCGTTCGCGTCGGCGATCGAACCGGGGCGCAGGCCGTCGCCCAGGCTGAACGCGACGTCGTAACGCTTCATGACCTCGCAGATCTCCTCGAAGTGCGTGTAGAGGAAGTTCTCCTCGTGGTGATGGAGGCACCACTTGGCCAGGATCGACCCGCCGCGGCTGACGATCCCCGTGACGCGGTTCTTCGTCAGCGGCACGTGCGCGAGCCGCACGCCGGCGTGGATCGTGAAGTAGTCGACGCCCTGCTCGGCCTGCTCGACCAGCGTGTCGAGGAACGCCTTGATCTCGAGCTTCTCCGGCTTCCCGTGGACCTTCTCGAGCGCCTGGTAGATCGGCACGGTGCCGATCGGCACGGGCGAGCAGCGCAGGATGCGCTCGCGCGTCGCGTGGATGTCCTTGCCGGTCGAGAGGTCCATGACCGTGTCCGCGCCCCAGCGGATCGCCCACTGGAGTTTCTCGACCTCCTCGTCGATCGAAGAGCGCACGGCGCTGTTGCCGATGTTCGCGTTGATCTTCACCAGGAAGCGCCGTCCGATCAGCATCGGCTCGAGCTCCGGGTGGCAGCGGTTCGCGGGCAGGATCGCGCGGCCCGCGGCGATCTCCTGGCGCACGATCTCGGGGTCGACGTGCTCGCGCGCGGCGGCGAACGCCATCTCCTCGGTGACGATGCCGCGGCGCGCGTAGTGCATCTGGCTGAAGTTGCGGTCGCCGCGCGCGACCCGCTTCGCGATCCAGCGCTCGCGCAGCTTCGGCAGGCCGAGGTTCGCGTCGGCGAGCCGCGGACCGGTCGTGTCGTACAGGTCGATCGGCGGTTCGCCGCCGTCGAGGTGCACGCGGCGCTCGGGGACGTGCAGCGTCTCGCCGCCGAAGAGCACGGTCTTGTGGACCTTGTGCGCGCGCGGGCCGGTGGCGCGCGGCTCGGCCGTGCGCGGTGTCTCGACAGTTCCGTCCATGAGCATTTCCTACGCCGGTACGACCCGGATCAGGTTCGAGGGGTGCTTCTCAGGCGCCACCGACCTCGGTGGCGCCGCCCCCAGCCCGTTCAGCGGCGCGCAGTGTAGTCGACGCGGCCCGCGCGCGCAGGCCAGCCGGCCGCGCGGATCAGCGCGCGCGCGGCGAACCGGACTGCGGCGCCTTCGGGGCCGCGGCGACGGCCGCGCGCTCGTGCTCGACGATGCGCCAGAGCGTCCAGCTCGCGACGCTGCGCAGCGGCGCCCAGGCCTCGCCGCGCGCGGCGAGCTCCTTCGGCCCGGGGCGCTCCGCGAGCCCGTCGAGGATCCGCAGGCCTTCCTGCAGGCCGAGGTCGCCCGGGGCGAGCACGTCCAGACGTCCCAGCCGGAACAGGAGGAACATCTGCGCGCTCCACACGCCGATGCCGCGCACCTCGACGAGGTGCTCGACGATGTGCTCGTCCTCGCGGCGCGCGATGCCGGCGAGCCGCAGGCGCCCGTCGGCGCAGCGCGCGGCGAGGTCGCGCACCGCGGCGAGCTTCGCCGCGGAGAGCCCGGCTCCGCGCAGCGCCGCGTCGGGCAGTCGCGCGATCTCCTCCGCCGTCGGAAAGCCTCGACCCGGAGTGAGCGCGCACACCCGCGCGTGGATCGTCTCGGCGGCGCGCGTGGCGAGCTGCTGGAACACGATCGCGCGCGCGAGCGTCTCGTAGTGCGTCCCGCGCGCGCGCGCGGGCTCGGGGAACCCCGGGAACGGCGCGACGCGCCGCATCCAGGCGCCCAGGCGCGGATCGCGGCGCGCCAGCGCGCGCAACTCGGACGGAGCGGGCTTCATCGCGCAGTCTCGGGACGGACCGCGGAACCGCGCGCGTCGCGGCTCGAGCTCGCACGCTGGAAACGGCGACGCCCCGGCCGGATCGGGCGGGGCGTCGGCGGCGTGCCGGCCGGAGAACGTGCGTCGCGGGCGAACGAGGGACGGACGGACGACTCAGTCGTCGTCATCGTCGTCGTCTTCGTCCTCATCGTCGTCGTCGTCGAGGTCGTCTTCGTCCTCGTCTTCGTCGTCGTCATCCTCGTCTTCGTCTTCGTCCTCATCGTCGTCGTCGTCGAGGTCGAGGTCGAAGTCGAAGTCGACGTCGGTGTCCTCGGAGGCGAACGCGGTCAGCGCGGGGCGATCCAACGTCGCGACGAGCCCGTCGGGCTCGAGGAGGGTGGTCGCGGAATTGCCTTGCGGGAGGCGTACGAGGGGCCGCATGGGAGTCTTGGGGGCTTCTGAGGGTCGTGTACGGGTCGGCAGGATCCACGGCGCGCGGGTGGCCGCGGCCCAAGGTACGGGGACTGCGCACGCGCCACGCCCGCCGCACCGTTGGACGTGTTCTTTTCCGGGGGAACTTCCACCTCTGCAAGGAAAAAAGTGGGCGGCTCGCGGAGCGCGGCCCAGCTTGTGTCCCCCTCGCGGCACCGCTAGCTTCTCCCCGCTCGAATCGCCGGGGCCGATCCGCGCGGATCCGCGGCCCCAGGGCGTGCCACGCGTGCCGAGCGGACCTCGAACACCCCCCCGCCAACCCGCCATGACCTCGACGATGAACCAGCGGCTTGCCGCCGTGCGTGCCATCTCCACGGAATCCCCCCCTTCGGGCGCGACGGAGCGCCAGGGACCGCGCGCGCGCCTGCCGGAGCTCTTCGGGAGCCTCGTGTTCAACGATCACGTCCAACGCGCCCGGCTCCCGAAGTCGGTGTACGCCGCGCTGCGCCGGACGATCGACGTGGGCGAGGCGCTCGACCCGAAGATCGCCGACGCCGTCGCGAACGCGATGAAGGACTGGGCGATCGAGCACGGCGCGACGCACTTCAGCCACTGGTTCCAGCCCATGACGGGCTTGAGCGCGCAGAAGCACGACTCGTTCCTGACGCAGACGAGCGACGGCCGCGCGATCCTCGAGTTCTCGGGCAAGGAGCTGATCAAGGGCGAGCCCGACGCCAGCTCGTTCCCCTCGGGCGGCATCCGCGTGACGTTCGAGGCGCGCGGCTACACCGCGTGGGATCCGACGTCCCCGGCGTTCCTGCGCCGCAGCGCGAACGGATCGACGCTGTGCATCCCGACCGCGTTCGCCAGCTGGACCGGCGAAGCGCTCGACATGAAGACGCCTCTCCTGCGCGCGTGCGAGGCGCTGTCGAAGCAGGCGGTGCGGATCCTGCACCTGCTCGGCGAACGCGACGTCGGCAAGGTGCACGTGACGTGCGGCGTCGAGCAGGAGTACTTCCTGATCGAGCGCCAACTGTTCGTGCTGCGCCCCGACCTCGTGGCCACCGGGCGCTCGCTCTTCGGCGCGAAGCCGCCCAAGGGACAGGAGCTCGAGGACCACTACTTCGGCGCGATCAGCCAGCGCGTGCTGTCGTTCATGATGGACCTCGAGAACGAGCTGTGGCAGCTCGGCATCCCGATCAAGACGCGCCACAACGAGGTCGCGCCGAGCCAGTTCGAGCTCGCGCCGATCTTCGAGCAGGTCACGGTCGCCGCCGACCACAACGTGCTCACGATGGAGGTCCTGAAGGACGTGGCCGAGCGCCACGGCCTGACGTGCCTCCTGGCCGAGAAGCCCTTCGCCGGCGTGAACGGCTCGGGCAAGCACAACAACTACTCGCTGGCCGACGACCTCGGGAACAACCTGCTCGACCCGGGTCACACGCCGCACGACAACCTGAAGTTCATGGTGTTCCTGTCGGCGATCGTGCGCGCCGTCGACAACCACCAGGACCTCCTGCGCGCGTCGGTCGCGACGGCCGGGAACGACCATCGCCTGGGCGCGAACGAAGCGCCGCCGGCGATCGTGTCGATCTTCGTCGGCTCGCAGCTCGAGGACGTGATCCTGAGCCTCGTCGAGGGCCGCGCGCCGAAGTCGTCGACCTCGGGCAAGGAACTGCGCCTGGGCGTGAACACGCTCCCGCCGCTCCCGCGCGACCAGAGCGACCGCAACCGCACCAGCCCGTTCGCGTTCACGGGCAACAAGTTCGAGTTCCGCGCCGTCGGCTCGAGCCAGTCGGTCGCGTGGCCGAACACGATCCTGAACACGATCGTGGCCGAGAGCCTCGACTGGATGTCGACCGAGATCGAGAAGCGCGGCGGCACCGGCGATCGGCGCGAGGTGATCCAGGCGCTCGTGCGCGAGATCTTCGCCAAGCACAAGCGGATCCTCTTCAGCGGCGACAACTACTCGCAGGAATGGGTGCAGGAGGCGGAGCGCCGCGGGCTCTTCAACCTGCGCGATACGCCCTCGGCGCTCGCGAACCTCGGTTCGACCGCCAACGCGGCGCTGTTCGACAAGTTCGGCGTGTGCAGCGCGCGCGAGCTCGAGTCGCGCTCGAACGTCCTGAACCAGGCCTACGTCCACCGGCTCTCGGTGGAAGCGCTGTCCATGCGCGACATCGCGCAGACGATGGTCATGCCCGCCGCGTTCCAGGCCCAGAAGCGCATCGCGGACTCGATCGCCAGCGTGCTCGCGGTCAACCCGCAGGCGGACCTGCGCACGCAGCGCGAGCACCTCGGCCAGATCACCGACGCGCTGAACCGCCTGCGCCCGGCGATCGCCGAGCTCGTGAAGGCGCGCCATCACGCCGAGGAGGCCAAGGGCAATCCGAACGACGTCGGTCGCGCGTTCCGCGAGGAGGTCGTGCCGGCGATGGTCAAGGTGCGCGAGCAGGCCGACCTGATCGAGTCGCTCGTGGACGACGACCTGTGGCCGCTGCCGAAGTACCGCGAACTCCTGTTCTTGCACTGAGAGCCCGTGAAGAACCGAGCCTACGGGCTCTCAGCTGCTGCTGGCGCCGCTTCCGCGGCGCGTCGGCTGTGAATTCTTCACAGCCTCTGAGAGCCCGTGAAGAACCGAGCCTACGGGCTCTCAGCTGCTGCTGGCGCCGCTTCCGCGGCGCGTCGGCTGTGAATTCTTCACAGCCTCTGGGCGTTCCCGCACGAGCACGCCGGGGCATCTCCGCGCTCTGCGCGGTCGGTGCCCTGACGTCTCTCGCGGCCTGCACGCGCGAGGTGCGCGTCGCCGGCGTCGCGGAGTCCGTGCGCATCGAGGGCCGGACCGAGCGCATCTCGGGCCGCGAGACCGGCGAGTGGACGTGGTCGTACCCGAACGGCACGCAGCGCGAGCGCGGCACGCTGGAGGACGGACACCGAATCGGCGTGTGGTCCCAGTGGTGGTCGAACGGCGAGCGGCGCTCCGAGGGCCGGCGCGCGTACGACGCGCGCACGCGGACCAGCCCGCGCGAGGGACCGTGGACGTTCTGGCATCCCAACGGCGCGGTCGCGGCCCGCGGCATCTATCGGGCCGGCCGGCGCGAAGGCGCGTGGGAGTTCTCGCTCGACGACGGACGCCTCGACGGCGACCGGAGCGGGCTCTACCACGACGACCTGAAGATCGCGGACGGATGACCACGACCGGCGAGAGGGAGCGCGCCGCACCGGTCGGCGTGCTGTGGACGAACCTCGGGACGCCGGCGGCGCCGCGTCCGGCGGAGGTCCGGCGCTACCTGAGGCAGTTCCTCACCGACCGGCGCGTCGTGGACCTGAATCCCCTGGCGTGGCGGCTCCTGCTCGAGCTCGTGATCCTCCCCCGCCGCGGGCGCGCCTCGGCGCACGCCTACGCGACGGTCTGGACCGAGGCGGGCTCGCCGCTCCTCGCGAACTCGAACGCGCAGGCGCGAGCGCTCGAGCGCGAGCTGGGCGCGGGCTTTCGCGTCGCGACGGCGATGCGCTACGGCGAGCCGTCGATCGCGAGCGCCGTGCAGGAGCTCCTCGCGCACGGTTGCGAGCGGCTCGTCCTGCTGCCCGCGTTCCCGCAGTACGCGAGCGCCACGACCGGCAGCGCGGTCGAGGAGACCTACCGCGTGCTGAGCGGGATGCGCGCGATCCCGGCGCTCGCGGTCGTGCCGCCGTACCCCGACGACGCGGGCTACGTGGACGCGCTGGCCGAGCGCGCGCGCGCGGCCACGGTCGGGAAGGCCGTCGACCACTGGATCTTCTCGTTCCACGGGATCCCCGTCCGCTACGCGCGGGCCGGCGACCCCTACCCCGAGCAGTGCGCGGCGACGGCGCGCGCGCTGGCGGCTCGGCTCGGGCTGGCGGACGGTGCCTGGACCCTGACCTGGCAGTCGCGGTTCGGGCGCGAGCCCTGGCTCGAGCCCGCGACGGACACGTTTGTCGTCGAGCGCGCCGCGCGCACCGGGACGCTGGCCGTGCTCGTCCCCGGGTTCACGGCCGACTGCCTGGAGACGTTGGAGGAGATCGGCGAGCGCCTGCGCGCGGACTTCCTGGGAGCCGGCGGGCGGGAGTTCGTGCTCGTGCCGGCGCTGAACGCCTCGGAGACGTTCGTCCGCGGCCTGGCACGGCTGGTCCAGAGCGCCGCGGGAAACGCCCAGCCCGGGCACTGAAGTGCGCCGCCGCGCGCGGGCCGGGGAGCGGGACGCGACGCGCAGGCCGCGGAGCACGCCTGGCAGTCCTCGGACCGGCAGCCCTCGGACCGGCCGCACCTTGAACCGGCCGCACCATGGACAGGCGGGTCGCGGTGGAGGTGGTAGCGGTGAAGGGACTCGAACCCCCGACATGCGGCTTATGAAGCCGCCGCTCTAACCGACTGAGCTACACCGCCCCGGGGTCGCCGACCACAGCCGGCCTCGAGGACCAGACCTGCCTCGGCGAGGGCGAGGACGATAGCCGCTCCCTCCGGGGTGGTCAAGGCGACTGACCTCCGCGGACCACGTGCGGAAAGTTCAGAGATTTATCCGCGCGCGCGGCCCGAGACGACGTTTCTAGTGCAGATGGATCCGGCCGGCGTACCGCAAGACGCCGGGCCGGGTTCACCTGGCGCGCGATATCCCTCCGCGACCACATCCCACCGCGAGGTGGGGCGAGGTCACGGCCGTCCGCGCAAGGGGGACCGAACCGAGAGAGTCGAAAAAGCGCC
>JBGAOR010000135.1:0-10564 GCA_044221705.1 Planctomycetota bacterium | reverse complement strand
GCGGGATGGAACAGAAGCTGACCCAGTTGCGTGTCCGTCGCCCGCGAGCCCTTCCCCGACCCCAACAAATGGGGTCCAGCCCGCAGGTCGCCCCCAGCGAGAGGGTACGGACAGCCAAGTGGGTCAGCTTCTGGGGCGAGTTCGGTTCCGCGCAGCCCGTCCGCCACGGAGCCGGTCCGGCAGCGCTGTTCCTCTTGGACCCTGCCCCGCGCCCTTCGTCTCCAGGACCTCGATCATGAAGCTCCACGCTCTCCGCTCCTTCCTCTTCCTCGCCTCCGCCTGCGCGGCGTCCGTCTCCGCGAGCGATCTGTACGTCGGCAGCCCGAACACCGCGTTCGCCCAGTCCTCGCCGCCCGGCGGCGTCTTCCAGACCATCGGCGCGTGCGGCGGGCAGGTCGCCGCGATGGCGGCCGAAGGGGGCGAGCTCTACCTCGCCTCCCCCACCGGGCTGCTCTACCGCTACCGCCAGGACACGCAGCAGTCCGAGATCTGGTCGGACGTGCCCGCCGAGACGCCGGTCGGCCTGGCGATCCGCGGTCACGAGCTCCTGATCGGGACGGCGAGCGCGAAGGTCATCGCCTACGACCGCAGCCGCGGCGTGTTCCTGCGCCAGTGGGACCTGCCGCTGCCGATCACCACGGTCGCCGTCGACCGCGGCGAGCTGTTCGCCGGGACGGACTTCGGAGCGGTGATGAAGCTGGCCGACGACGGGAGCGTCGCGTTCCTCGGCACTTGCGGCGCGGCCATCCGCGGTATCACCGGCAGTGCCACGGAGCTCTTTCTCGGCTCGGACGGCGCGGTCGTCTGGCGCGTCGATCGCGCGCTGGGGTTCGTGACGTCCTCGTTCCAGGTCGCCGAGGACCCCACCGGCATCGTCTACGACCAGGGCCTGCTCTACGTCTCCGCGGCGAGCGGCATCGTCCGCACGTACGACGCGGCGACGGGCGCGCGGCTCGGCACGCAGGACTGGGGCAACCCGATCAGCGCGCTCACGATGGGCGCAGCGCAGGCCGGGGCCGGGTACTGCTTCGGTGACGCCGCGCTGTGTCCGTGCGGCGTCGGCGATTCCTTCGGCGGCTGTCCGCACTACGTCGGCATCGGCGCGCGGCTGATCACGTACGGCAGCGCGAGCGTGGCGGCCGACGACCTCGAGCTGGCCGTGCTCGACCTGCCGCACACGACGCTCGGCCGCTTCTACATGGGCGCGGGCCTGGCGCAGGTGCCGTTCGGCAACGGACTCCTGTGCGCCGGCGCGGGCGGCTACGGCCAGTTCCGCTTCCCGGTGCAACCGGCGCAGTCGAGCGGCTTCTTCGGCGCGTTCCGCTTCGGTCCCGGCATCGTCGCGCACAGCCACCAGAACTTCGGCGCGCTCGGTGCGATCCAACCCGGCAGCACGTGGCGCTTCCAAGCCTGGTTCCGCGACGCGCAGAACCCGTGCGGCGGCGGCTTCAACACGAGCAACGGCACGAGCGTGACGTTCCAACCCTGACCGGCCCGCGAACATCTCTGCGTGGTGCCTGGCTCACTTCACGCGAGTTCAACTCGCGTGAAGTGAGCCAGGCACCACGCAGAGATGTTCGCGTCAGGGGAACGGCCAGCGCGTCGAGGCCAGCACGCGCTGGTACACGGCTTCGTAGCGCGGGATGACCTGTTCGCGGGCGAAGCGGGCGACCGCGGCGTTCCGTGCGGCGACGCCCATCGCGCGCGCGCGGTCGCGGTCGAAGAGCAGTGCGCGCAGGTTCTGCGCGAAGCCCGCGACGTCGTCGAGCCCGGCGAGCAGGCCGGTGACGCCGTTCTCGACGACCTCGCGCACGCCGCCGACGTCGGTCGCGACGACGGGCGTGCCGCAGGACATCGACTCGAGCGCGGACAGGCCGAAGGATTCCTCGGAGGAGGACAGCACGAACACGTCGGCGGGCGCGAGCAGCTCGGGCAGGGCGTCGCGCTCGCCCAGGAAGCGCACGCGGTCGTGGATGCCGAGCTCGCGGGCCAGGAGCCGCGACGGCTGTTGATCGGGTCCATCGCCGACGAGCAGGAGCTCGGCCTTCGTGCCGCGGGTCGCGAGGTCGAACGCGCGCAGGAGCCAGGGCACGCGCTTCACCGCGCGGAAGTTCGAGACGTGCACGGCGCGCGGCGGACGATCGACCTCGGCGTCGCGCGCGGCGTCGGGGTGGAACAGCTCGACGTCGACGAAGTTGGGCACGACCTCGATCGCGCACGGGCGCAGCGTGAACTCGCGGCAGAAGTTCTCGCGCGTGCGCTGCGCCAGGTCGGCGGACACGGCCGTGACCGCGTCGGACTGCTCGATCACGAACTGCGTCAGCGGCGCGTAGCTCGGATCGTTGCCGACGAGCGTGATGTCGGTGCCGTGCAGCGTCGTCACCATGCGCGGCGCGCGCTTGTCGCGGTCGGCGATCGCGGCCGAGCGCGCGAGGTAGGCCGACACCGCGTGCGGCAGCGCGTAGTGCGCGTGCAGGATGTCGAGCCCCTCCGTGCGGTGCAGCGTGAGGATCGAGGACACGATGGCCAGGTCGTGCGGCGTCGAGTGGAAGAGCGGATAGGGCACGCCCTGCGCGACGTGCATCTGCACGGGTCCGGGAGAGCGCGCGAGTCGCGGCGGGACCGCGTGGCTGAAGAGGTGGACCGTGTGTCCGCGCGCGGCGAGCGAGAGCGCGAGCTCGCTGGCGACGACGCCGGAACCGCCGTACGTCGGGTGGCACAGGATCCCGATGCGCAGCGGCGCGCTCATGAATCCGTGGGCAGGATCGAGAGGATCTCGAACGCGTCGGGCGGCAGCGGCGGCACGTCCTCGGCGCGCAGCACGCGCGGTTCCGCGCGCGGTGCGGGCCTCGCGGCCGCGGGCTTCGCGCCCGGCGCGTCTTGCGGAGACGGTGCCGAGGAGCGCGGTGCGGCAGCGCCGTGTTTCGGGGCCGCGCTCGACGCGCTCGACTGCGCGGGCGCGGGGGGCGCGGGCTGTGCGCTGGATGCGGGCTCCGGCGCGCGCGCCGTCGTCGCGCGGTTCTTCGCGGCGGGATCCTTCATGGTCGGATCCTTTACTGCCGGATCCTTCACTGCCGGATCCTTCACTGCCGGATCCTTCGCGGCCTGATCCTTCGTCGCGTGCGCCTTCCGCTCGCGTTCCGCGGAAGCTGTCGCGTGCCCGACGGGCGCATCACGCCGCGTTTCCGCGCCCGCCGCGGGTGGAGCGGGCGTCGGGATCGGTGCGCGTTCCGCCGGCTGGATCGGTGCGGGAGCGGGCTGTGCCGGTTTGCGCGGCGGCGGACGCGGCGGCGGCGTGCGCGGCGGGATCACTTCCTTCGGAGGCAGGCGCGCCTTCTCGTCGAACGCGGGCAGCCCGGCCAGTTCCGGATCGCGGCCCTCGCGCGCGACGACCTCGCGTGCGACGCGCATGTAGTCGTCGGCGCCGTTGCTGTCGGGCGCGTACTCGAACACGGTCTGGCCGAACGACGGCGCTTCCGCGAGCTTCACGTTCGCGCGCACCGGATGCGGGAAGACCTGGCCCTTGAAGTACGTGCGGATCTCGCCGAGCACCTCGCGCGCGAGGCGCAGGCGCGAGTCGTACAGGCACGGCACGATCCCCGTGACGACGAGCTCGGGGTTCAAGCGCTTCTTGAGCAGCTGCACGACCTCGACGAGCTTGCTCATGCCCTGCAGCGCGAGGAACTCCGTCTGCAGTGTGATCAGCACCTCGCCCGCGCTGGCGAGCGCGTTGATCGAGAGCAGTCCGAGGCTCGGCGGGCAGTCGAACAGCACGTAATCGGCCGGCGCGCGCCCGGTGCGCTTGCGTTCGTCCTCGGCCCACTCGCGGATCGCGTCGCGCAGGATGAACTCGCGGCCCATCGCGGCCGCGAGCTCGAGCTCCGCGCCGGACAGGTCGATGTTCGCCGGCACGATGCGCAAGCGCGGCACGGCGGTGTCGCGGATCGCGGCGGCGAACTTCGTCGAGCCCGTGAGCACGGTGTACGAAGTCGGCGAGCCGCTCTGCGCCTCGATGCCGAGGCTCAAGGACAAGTTCGCTTGCGCGTCCATGTCCACGACGACGACGCGCCGCCCCTGGATGGCGAGCGCGGCGCCGAGGTTCGCGGTGGTCGTCGTCTTCCCGACCCCGCCCTTCTGGTTGATGATCGCGATGCGGCGCAAGGTGAGCGCGAGTCTAGCCGCTCGCTCGTCCCCGCCCCACCCCTGTCAGCCGAGGATCGGATCCATGCACGGCAACGGTCCCTTGTGCAGCAGGCCCTCGCCGTAGCGCACGCCGATCCGCTCGCCGAAGAAGCGCGCGCGGGTCTCCATCCGCTGCAGGATGTCGGCCCCGAACAGGAAGTGGCGCCCGTCGTCGCGCGCGCCGTCGGGCTGGAGCTGGCTCGCGTAGCAGCGCACGAGCTCGAGCTTGTCCTTCCAGACCGGCCCGATGTCGACGACGAACGTCGGATCCGCCGGCACGTGCCCGAGGAAGTGGTAGAGGCGCTTGGGCCGCCGCGCCGTCTCGCCCGGCGCGGCCAGGCGCTGCAGGCCGGACAGATACCAGGCTTCGCGCGCGATCTGGCCGCACGCGGCGTGGTCGGGATGGAGGTCGTCGACGTGGTGCGCGATCACGACCTCGGGCTGGTGACGGCGGATCAGCGCGGCGAGCTTCTCGCGCGCCTCGACCGTCGCGGCCACGCGCCCATCGGGCAGCCCGAGGTTCTCGCGCACGGTCGGCCGCAGGATCGCGTTCGCCGCCGCGACCTCGCGCGCGCGGTCGTCGGCGGTGCCGCGCGTGCCCATCTCTCCGCGCGTCAGGTCCACGATCCCGTAGGTGCGGCCGGCATTCCGCAGGGTGAGCAGGATGCCGCCGGCCGAGATCTCGGCGTCGTCGGGGTGAGCCGCGACGATCAGCACTTCGAGCTTCATGCGGACTCGTCCTCGCCCGACTTGCCGGGCAGGTGCACGACGAGGTGTTCGCTGCCGAGCGCGTCGACCTCCTGCAGGAGCTCCCCGACCCAGCCCTCGCCGTGGCGCGCGACGAACTGGAGCGGGCCGAACACGCGCTCCTGCGGCGTGAGGTTCGGGAACAGCGCGTTGTTCGCGCGACGCTCGTGGCGGCGGCCCTTGCCGGTGCGGTTCGCCTGCACGCGCTGCGCCTTGTCGGCCAGCTGGGCGACGAGGTCCTTCACGGTGTCACCGGTGCGCTTGAGCTGGATCGCGAGTCCCGGGTCGAGCTCGGCCAGCTCGGGTCGCAGCGCGTCGAGGTCGCGCTTCGCCTGTTCCCCGGCCGCGCGCAGCCTGGCCAGCACCGCGGGCTCGGGCGTCTCGCTGCCGGCCGGTGCGAACGCTCCGCGCGCGCGCAGGATGTCGGCGACGGACGCTTCGAGTCGCTCGAGCGCGAAGCGCACGCGCCCGTCGACGAGCGTGACCGACACGCGCGGCACGAACGGGGTCTGCGGCGCGCCCACCGCGGCGCGCAGCGCGCCGAGCTCCGCGTGGTACGCGAGCTCTCCACCGCCGCCGACGTAGGCCGCGACGGGCAGCGCGAGGTCCTGCACGATCGGGCGCAGCAACGCGCCGGGCGACCAGCTCTCCGGGTCCTGCACGATCTCGGCCGCGAGCTCCTCGCCGGTGCGCGAGCCGTCCTCGCCGTCGTAACGGAATCCGTCGCCGCCGCCGCGCAGCGCGCGCCGACCCTTGGCGTCGAGCGAGTAGACGAGCGCGGCCTCGCGCGGATCGATGGCGACCTCGAAGCCCGCGGCGCGCACGCGATCGGCGCCGACGATCAGGTGCCGCAGCGGATCGTGCGTCGCGATGCGCGCCAGCTCGCGCGACAGCGCGCCGCGGATCCAGTCGGGTTCGAGCACCACGAGTCCGTGCGGCCCGAGCAATCCGGTGAGGCCGCGCGTGAACGCGCGCGCCAGAGTCTCGCCGTTCTGCGGCACGAACAGCTCGAGCGCGCGCTCGGCGTGTTCCTCGCCGCCGACGAGTTGCCGCAGCGCCTCGCGGATCGGACCGAGCCGGTTCTGCACGTCGTCGACGACGATGCGCGAGACGGGTTGGCGGCCCGAGGCGAGTCCGGCGAGCGCGACCTTCTGCAGGTCGAGGTGCGGGTTCATCACCCACGCGTGGTGCACCTCCGCGATGTCGTGGTCGTCGGCGTGGTTCCAGAAGAGCGGCACGACCGGCCGCTCCCACAGGAGCGTCAGATCGCGCGCGAGCCGCACGGCCTGCAGCGCCTTGTAGATCGAGTAGAGCGGCGCGACGAGGAACCCGGGCTGCTGTCCGGTGACGACCGCGAATGCGCGCGGCTTGCCCAGCGCCCGCGCGTTCTCGAGCACCGCGACGTGCGGGGAGAGCTGCGCCAGGTTCGACTCGAGCGCGCTCGCGAGCTCGCTGCGCGCGTCGACGTCGAGCCGATCCTCGGGCATCGGAAACGCCTCGAGCTTGCGCGGCACCCGCAACAACGCCGGGTCGAGCGCGCCCGACAGCGCCGCGCGCACGATCGGCGACAGGCCGAGCACGTCGGCGGCGAGGTGCTCGACGCGGATCATCGCCAGCAGCTCGCGATCTCGCCCTGCATCGCCGCGAGCGCCTTCGACGTCGCGTCCTTCCAGTGCAGGTCGCGGTACGCCGGCTGCTTGTACGCGTACAGGATCCCGCGCGAGCTGTTCACCAGCGCGCCGCGTCCGCCGGGCAGGAACCCGACGCCGACGTCCTTCGCCGAACCGCCCTGCGCGCCGTAGCCCGGGATCAGGAACGGCGTCGTCGGCATGCGCTGTCGCAGCCGCGCGAGCTCGGCCGGATGCGTCGCGCCGACGACGGCGCCGACGCTCGACAGGCCGCACGCGCCCAAGAGCGAAGTCCCCCAGCGCGCGACCTCGTCGGCCACCTTCTCGTGCAACGGCGGCGTGCCGTGGTCCTGGAAGAGCGCGCTGTGCTTGTTCGACGTGCGCACGAGCACGTACACGCCGCCGCCGACCTTGGCGCACATGTCGAGGAACGGCTGCACGGAGTCGGCGCCGAGGTACGGGTTGATCGTGATCGCGTCGCAGCGCGGCCGTTCCTCGAGGAAAGCCTGCGCGTACGCCTTCGCGGTGCTGTCGATGTCGCCGCGCTTCACGTCGCCGATGACGAGCAGGCCGGCCGAGCTCGCGTGCGCGACCACGCGCTCCCACTGCGCGACGCCGTCCGCGCCGAGCACTTCGAAGAACGCCGACTGCGGCTTCACGGCCGGCACGCGACCCGCCGCCACGTCGATGACGGCGCACAGGAAGTCGCCGATCGCCCGGGCGCGCACGGCGCGCGGAGCGTTGGGGTCGCGCGCGATCGCGAACTCCTCAGGGACAGCGTCGAGGTGCGGGTCGAGGCCCACCAGACAGGCGTTGCCGCAGCGTTGGACGGCGGCTTCGAGACGGTCGGCGTAGGTGTTCATGCGCGTCGGGCGGTTCGAGTCGGAGGCGAGATCCTAGCGTCGAACGTGTGCGAAACGGCGTGGCCACAGGACGCGCACGGATCTCGGTGCTCACGCACTCCGTGCTCACCTTGGATGCCGGTGCGCGCGGAATCCCCACCCTCCTCCTGGCCACCGAGAGGAAACCGGCCGCGCTTGGTCGCGAGTCGCATGCACCACGGCTCCGTCAGGAATCCCTCGCGAACGGAGGACACCGCCGTCGTCGCGAATTCGACCGTGATGTTCGGAGTGAGCGCTTCGCCAGCTCCGGACGACCGCGCCACTCGCCGGTTCACTCCCTTCGGCTGGTCGAGGGCCGAAATTGGCGGACCTGCGCGCTGGGGGTACGCTCCGGGAATCGCTCCCTGCCCCCCTCTGTGCAACGCCCTACCCTCCCGATCACGCCCACGAACACGGTTCGTGTCCCGACGGCCCGCACGATCCAGCGGCTGAGGCGAGCCTTCGGGCAGGTCGTGCCGTCGGCGAACTTCGAGCCGGGCGCGAACGACATGGTCGAGGCGATCTGCGGTTCCGCCGTCACCAAGGACGAGGTCGCCGAGGTCGCGCGGCGCGTGGGCGGCGCTGCCGGGGATCCGATCGCCGCGCTGCTCGCGATGCGTCTCGAGAGCCAACTCCTGCGCGGTGCGGATTCCGCCTGTCGCCCCGCGCTCCTGGTCGCGAGGAGCCGCCGCGCGCGCGAAGCCGGCGGCCTCGATCTGCAGATCGCGGCCGTGCTGGCGGCCATCCAGTTGCGCCTCTCTGGCGCCGCGGACGAAGCCCCGTTGCTCGTCCTGGCGCACGAAGGCGTGGTCTCTCGCCTTCGCACGCTGCTGGCACCCGGCGCGCAAGCGATCGCCGGCGTGGTCCGCTTCGCGGACGACGACACGGCGAGCGGGCCGGTCCGCGGCGTCGAGATCCTCGAGGCCCAGGAGTTCGTCGATGAGTTCGACCAGCGACTGACGGCGTCGCTGAAGACGACGACGATCCTGAGACCCGATCCGGCCCCGACGTCGAAGCGCAGCGGTTCGCTGCGGCTCGGCGAGCTGTTCCACGGCAAGTACCGGATCCTGCGCCGGCTGGGAGGCGGTGGATTCGGCGTCGTCTACGAGGCGCAAGACGAGCGCGGTGTGAAGAACCGCGTCGCGATCAAGGTCTTGCGATCCGATGCCGCGGAACTGGGCCCTGAGCAACTCGAAGGCTTCCGCGAGGAGGCCCGGCGTCTCACGCGCCTCGATCACGCGCACATCGTGAACTGGAAGAGCTTCGACGAGGCCGAGGACGGGACCCTGTACCTCGTCATGGAGTTCGTCGACGGCGAAGAGCTCGACAAGCTCCTGAAGAAAGCCCCCGATCGCCGCCTACCAGCGCGCCGGGTCCAGAAGCTCCTCTTGCAGATGCTCGACGCCCTGCGCGCAGCACACGACGTCGGGGAGGGACAGGGCATCCTCCACCTCGACCTCAAGCCCAACAACGTCTTCGTCGTCCCCGGGCGCAACGGCGAGGACAACGTGAAGCTGATCGACTTCGGCATCGGCCAGTTCGTCGGCGGCGAGGCGACCCTGCCCGTCAGCTCGCGCGCGGGCGACACGTCGGCGCCGACCGCCAGCCTCGACGCTCCGCAGGGCACGCTCACGCTCGGGCGCATGTTGCTCGCCACCGCGACGGTGCCGGGCGTGCGGCGCGTCGAGGCCTGCACGCCGGAATACGCCGCGCCCGAGCTGTGCCGTCACGTGCTCGGCGACAGCGACATCGTCGCGCTCGACGGGCGCGCCGATCTCTACTCGCTGGGCGTCATGGCGTACCAGATGCTCACGGGTCGCCTGCCCTACCCGCCGGTCGAATCCCGGTACGACGTGGTGCGTCAGCACGTCGTGGCCGACGCCGGGAAGGTCGGCGCGAGCGGCGTGCGCGTGCCCCGGGATCTGGCGCGCTTCGTCGACAAGCTGCTCGCGCGGGACCGCGAACAGCGCTGGAAGTCGGCGGACGAGGCCTGGCGCGAACTCGACGCGATCGTGCGTCCGCCGGCGTGGAAGCTCGGATTGCGGGTGGCGGCCGTCGTCGCCGTCGTGGCAGCGGGCACGGCCTGGCTCACGCGGCCGGACTCGCGGACCCCGGTCCGGCTGTGGAGCGTGACCGCCAACGGCGACGTGATCGAAGCGGACCGCGAACCGATCCACCTGGGACCCGAACGGAAGTCGGCGCGCCTGCGCCTCGACGCTCCGGGCATCGACGACTGGTCGGGCCTGCGTCGGACCCCGCTGCACCTCGAGACTCCGAGTGGCGTTGCGCTCCCCCCCTCCTGGTCGGTCGCGTGGTCCGACGCGGGCAGATCCGACGAGATCGTGGTGACCCACGACGGGTCGACGCGCGGACGCGAAGAGGTCCGGGCGCGTGTCGCCGGCGAGCTCGGCGATCTGTGGCTCGGAGAGCGGGCCGTGAAGTTCGTGTGGCTCGGCGAGGAAGCGTGGTCCCTCCCAACGATCGTCGCCGGCTCGACGATCCTGCTCGAGGACGAGGAGGTGAGCGTCGACCCGGAAGGCCTCGAGCTCGTCGCTCGCGTCGCGGGTGACGGCGTGGTCCCGGCCGACATCGAAGCTGCACAGCTCGAACTCGGCCCCGGATCGCAACCGCTGCGGATGCGCCCCAGCACGGACACCATCGAGAGCGTCGGATTCACCGTCGCGCTGCCTTCGGCCTGGACCGGCGGGCCGTCCGTCGAGGCCACGGTCGCGATCCAGGACCGGGCCGGACGCAGCATCTCGGCGCGGCGCAAGCTCCGCTTCGTGACCGGTGGGCTCGAGGTGCAAGTGCGTTTGCTCGACGCCTCCCGCGGCCCCGAGGCGCCCGCCGTCGAGGTTGCGCCATCGACGCGCGGGTCCCTACTGACGCCGAAGACCCGGCCCGAGCTCGAGGTGACCTCGAATCGGCCCGTGAAGGCCACGGTCACGATCCTCGTGAACGGGAGCGTGATGCCCGCGCCGCGGCGCGACATCTGGAAGAGCCTGCCCTCCGAGGACGGACTGCAGCGAATGCGCGCCGACCTGGCCGAACTGCTTGGAGACTTGCCGGACGAAGCCACGGGCGAGATCCAGGTCGCGCTCGCGGAGCGGGGCACGATCCGGTCCG
>JBGAOR010000019.1:0-63509 GCA_044221705.1 Planctomycetota bacterium | reverse complement strand
GACGATCGTCGCGCCCGCGAGAACGTGCAGGTCGCCGAGGTCGGTCGTCTTCTGCGCCACGCTCACCGGCGCGAGCACGAGCGGCGCGCCGCTCGAGGGCCGGACGGTCAGGCGATAGTTGCCGCGCTCGAGCGCGCCCAGCACGAAGCGCCCCTCGGCGTCGGTGCGCGTGGCGCGGCGCGTGTTCCCATCCACGTTGTAGCGGTCCGGGTCGGGCTGGCCGTCGGCCGTTCGTGCGTTCCCGCGGATCTTCACCGTCTCGACCACCGCGTCGGCGAGCGCCACACCGTCGCGCAGCACGCGACCGCGCACGCCGGCGCCGCGCTGCATGCGCACGGTCTGTGTCGGCACGCCCGCGACATCGTGCTCCACGTCGCCTTTCGCCAGCACGTAGCCCTCCGCCGCGACGACGTACTGGTCGATGCCGACGCGCCCCGTCGCCTCGGCGATCCCGCCCGCGTGCGACTCCTGCGTGGGCGATCGGGCGGTACGAAACGTCATGCGCGGCGACTTCGAGCCCACTTCCTCGTTGATCTCCAGCCCGAAGCGCTCGATCGGCGCGCCCGTCTCGGCGTCGACGACCAGGAACCGGGTGCGCGGCAGCGACCGCAGCACGACCTCGATGTCGTGGCGGCCGGGCGCATAAGTCACCGACTTATCGTGCTCGCTCCCCCACGTCAGGTAGCCGTCGAGCTGCGCCGAGAGCGTGTACGGCTCGATCTGCGGCAACGGGATGACGAAGCGTCCGTCGGGCCCGCTGTTCCCACCCGCGCCGCGGCCGCTGTTCACAGGCCAGCCGTACAACTTGGCCCCCGCGACCGGCCGGCCGTTCTCGTCGACCACGGTTCCCTCGATCGTCGGTGCGAGCGCGAGGACGATGTCGGGGACCTGCGTGTCGCGGCCTGCTTCGACGGTCAAGCCGGTCTCGAAGTGAGCCAGATACAGCTTGGAAGTCGCGTTGATGCCGTACGTCCCGACCGGCGCGTGCGCGACCACGTAGGTCCCGTCGGAACCTGTGTCCACGGCGCGGCTGAACGTCGACGTGCGCGTCTCGCCGATGTCCACCTGCACGCCTTCGATCGGGCGGCCTTCCGCATCGACGACGCGACCGATGAGAGCGCCCGTCCGCGCGACGCGGAGTTCGCCGAGGTCGCGCTCGCCCGCGACGAGCGGGGGCAGCGCGTGATCGCCGCTCGCCCCGAAGTACAGCGTCACCGAGTCGTGGAAACGATCGGGACGGATCGCGAGCACGGTCCGGACGACGGTCGGGACCGGCGCTTCCAAGCGGAACTCGCCGGCCGAGCCGGTCGCGCCCTCGAAGCCGTGATGATCGAACTTGCCCGCGAGGCGCGGCACGTCGATACCCTCGGCCCAGCCCTTGTAGGCGTACAGGCGGACCTGGGCGCCCGCGATCGGCACGCCGCCGTCGTCGAGGAGGCGGCCGAACACGATGCAACGCGAAGGTGTCGCGACCGGCGCGGCCGCGATGGCTGTGACGGCCTCGCTGCGCGCGGATTCGGAGGGCGTGCTCGCGCGCGGTTCCGGCACGACGAGCGGCGTCGCGTCGACCGGGGCTGCGGGCGCGATCGCGGCCTCCGTCGGCTCGACCGCGGGCGCCGCGGGGGCGTGCTCTCCGCGCGAGCCGAACCAGATCAGCGCGGCCAGTACCGCGGTGACGACGAGCACGAGGATCGAGTTGCGACGCATGGACATCCGGGCGCTGCGCGCGACTCGAGCGCGCTCGACGCAGAGTCTCCCCTATCCCGCTCCAGGGCGCGAGCGCCGGCCGTGATGCGAGTCAGGACCTCGTCCACGCCGGCTGAACTCTGCGGATCCGGGCACCACGGACCCCCGGCGTGCAGGAAGTCGCGTGCCGCGCGCGATCTCCGACGCGACCATGAGGCGATGACGAACCGAATCCTCGCGCCGATCCTGGCGGCATCCCTGACTGCGGCCCTCGCCGCCTGCGCCTCCGTCCAGCCCGAGACGCGGAGCTACATCGTGCGATTGAAGCCGGGCCAGGAAGTGAAGACGGAGCTGTCTCGGCTCGCGCGGGAGAACGACCTCCAGGCCGCGTCGATCGTGAGCGCGGTCGGGAGCCTCACCGACGTCTCGTTGCGCCTCGCGAACCAGCCCGACGCGACGCACTACAACGGACACTACGAGGTCGTCTCCCTCTCGGGATACGTCGCGGCGAACGAGTTCCACGTCCACATGGCCGTCAGCGACGGCGAGGGCCGCACGATCGGCGGGCACGTGATGGACGGGAACCGCGTCTACACGACGCTCGTCGTCGTGATCGAGGAGCACCTGCGCTTCCGCTACCGGCGCGAGCACGATCCGGCTTCGGGGTACGACGAGCTGGTCATCGACCCGCGCTGACAGGGCGGGATCGGATCGCGATTCCTGGTCCCGCTGTGGCCGGGACGTGCAGCGAGCGCGAGCGCCCGTGCGCCCGCGCTCGCGGTTCGTGGCCTCTGTCGCGCGGACCGTGCCGCCCGACGGGTCGCGCGGAGCTTCACTTCGCCGTGAACTCGCTCTCGATCTCCATCGTCCCGGCCAGGGAGATCTTGATCAGCAGCTCGCCCTGCTCGCCGTTCATCTCGAGCTCCTGCGTGAGCTTCATCTCGGACGCGACCTCGCCGCTCATGCCGTACGAGGCGAGGTGCTTGCCCCCGAGGTCCCACAGGAACTCGCCCTCGAGGTCGAGGTCGAAGTCCATGTGCATCGCCGGCTGGTCTTCCTTGGCTTCCGAGTCCTGGAACGTCTTGGCCTTGCACACCGCGGCGATCCGCGCGAGCTTGCGACCGTCGACCTCCTTCGTGCCCTTGTAGGTGCAGGTCACTTCACCCGTCAGGTTGTCCTCGAAGTCGGCGTCCTCATCGTCGTCGTCGTCCGGGTCGTCGCTCTTGAAGGCCAGCTTGCCGCCCGGCCCGAGGAACTCGGTGAACTCCTTGACGTCGATCGTCCACGTGTCGCCGTCGGACACGGCCTTGCTGGGGAGGAGGTCGCGCATGTCCATGTCCTCCTCGAGGCCCGCGAGCAGCGCGTCGTCCGGGCCCTTGCCGACCCATTCCTTGTCGTAGCGGCTCTCCTTCTCGTTCCAGCGGAAGAGCACGGTCTGGTCGGCGAGCTTGCTCTCCTTCTCCTTCTTGTGCTCCTGGGCCTCCTCCATGCCGATCATCAGCACCTTCTGCTCGCTGACGTCGCTCAGCTTGGTGAAGTGGCGCGAGAGGACCAGCGGACGGTCGTCGCCGACCTTCGTGTACTCGTCCTCGACAACGACCTTCTGATCCGAGCTCAGGTCCATCGTCGCGGCCTCGAGCATCTCCGCCGGCAGCTCCTGGCCCGCGACGGACATCGTCATGGAGCGCTTTTCGAGCTTCATCCGGACCTCGAAGCTCTTCTCGACCTTGGTTCCCTCCTTGGGGCCGAAGGCGACCGTGTCGGCCGGAGCGGGAGCGAGAACGAAGAGCGCGGTGAGCGCGAGGACGATTTTCATGGAGGTTCCTGGGGTCCGCGCGCGGTCGCGGTCGGGGATCGGTCGCCGAGTCGGCGCAAGAGACTAAGGCCGACGCCGATTCCGTCGAGGGCCGCGGTCCGATTCCGGCGTGCCCAGAGGTGCAGCAGGCCGGAGGCGGCGCGCCTTCGTGGCGCGGCTTCGTGTCGCGCCTTCGTGCGTCGCCCTCGCGGCGAGCTCGCCCGCGACTCCCTGCGCTCCGAAGTCGATCGGGGCCGGCTGCGCCCGGCGTTATCCCATTCACAACGGGGTTGTCCGTCCCATACCGCGAGCGGCGTTGTCCGTCCCGCAACCCGCGAACGCAAGTCCTTGTCCCGCATACGCCCGCGCGGGCGGCACGCCCGGTGCTTTGTGCGCATCGTCCGGGGTTTCGCAGGTCGTGGGCCGAGTGCCCCGCCTGCCGGCACCGGGGGCCCGCGCGCCGATCGGCGCGCGACGACCTCCTGCCTCCCGGCACCGGAACGGAAAGCCCCCACCATGAAACAGGAGTCGAAACTGTGGCTCGCGCTGGCGCTCGTCGTCGGCGGAGCCTTCTTCGTCCTCGGGTTCTACGGCCGCGAGGTCTACCGGCAGGCCCCGCCGATCCCGGCGCGCGTCGTGACGGCGTCGGGCACGACGCTCATGACGCAGGAGCAGATCCTCGACGGCCAGCAGGTCTGGCAGAGCATCGGCGGCCAGCAGGTCGGCTCCATCTGGGGCCACGGCGCCTACCAGGCGCCGGACTGGTCGGCGGACTGGCTGCACCGCGAGGCGCTGGCCCAGCTCGAGAGCTGGAGCCTGGCCGAGCACCACGCGCCCTTCGCGAGCCTGCACGCCGAGCAGCGCGGCGCGCTCGAGCGGCGCCTGCAGGACGAGATGCGCGCGAACCGCTTCGACGCCGCCACCGGCGTGCTGACGGTGAGCGACGCGCGCGCCGCGGCGATCGCCTCGAACACGGACCACTACACGCGGCTCTTCGGCGGCGACGCGTCGCTGGCGAGCCTGCGCGAGGACTACGCGCTGTCCGCGCAGCCGATCACGGACCCCGTGCGGCTCGAGCGCCTGTCGCAGTTCTTCTTCTGGACGTCGTGGGCTTGCGTGACGAACCGGCCCGGCGAGACCTTCACGTACACGAACAACTGGCCGCACGAACCGCTCGTCGGCAACGTGCCCACCGGCAGCAACTTCCTGTGGTCGATGCTGTCGATCGTGCTGCTCATCGCCGGCGCCGGAGCGCTGGTCTGGTACTTCGCCGCGCGCTCCAAGGAGGACGAGCCGCTGGCCATGCCGAAGCGCGACCCGCTCGACGGCTTCGCCCTGACGCCGTCGATGCGCGCCGTCGGCAAGTACGCGGTCGTCGTGATCGCACTCTTCGTCGTGCAGGTCCTGCTGGGCGCCCTGACGGCGCACTACACCATCGAGGGACAGTCGTTCTTCGGCCTGCCGCTCGGCGAGTGGCTGCCGTACGCGCTGACGCGCACGTGGCACCTGCAGACCGCGGTCTTCTGGATCGCCACCGCGTTCCTCGCCGCAGGGCTCTTCCTGGCGCCGCTGATCGGCGGACGCGAACCGAAGTACCAGCGGCTCGGCGTCAATGTGCTGTTCGGGGCGCTGATCCTCGTGGTGGCCGGCTCGATGGCGGGCGAGTTCTTCTCGATCCACCAGAAGCTCGGCCTCGACGCCGGCTTCTGGTTCGGCCAGCAAGGCTACGAGTACGTCGACCTGGGCCGCGTGTGGCAGATCGCGCTCTACGTCGGGCTGATCCTGTGGCTCGTGCTCATGGTGCGCGGGATCCTGCCGGCGCTGAAGCGCAAGGACACCGAGCGCAGCATGATCGTCCTGCTCGCCGGCTCCATCGTCGCGATCGGCTTGATGTACGGCGCGGGCCTCATGTTCGGCGCGCGCACGCACCTCACCGTCGCGGAGTACTGGCGCTGGTGGGTCGTGCACCTGTGGGTCGAGGGCTTCTTCGAGGTCTTCGCGACGGGCGTCCTGGCCTTCCTCTTCAGCCGCCTCGGCCTGGTCAAGACGCAGAGCGCGACGCGCGCCTTCCTGGCGTCCACGGCGATCTTCTTGCTGGGCGGCATCCCGGGCACGTTCCACCACATCTACTTCAGCGGCACGCCGATCTCGGTCACCGCGATCGGCGCGATGTTCAGCGCGCTCGAGGTCGTCCCGCTCGTCCTGATCGGACGCGAGGCGGTCGAGACGCTGCGCATGCAGGGCCGCGCGAGCTGGATGGAGCGCTACCGCTGGCCGATCCGCTTCTTCGTGGCGGTCGCGTTCTGGAACCTCGTGGGCGCGGGAGTCTTCGGGTTCCTGATCAACCCGCCGATCGCGCTCTACTACCTGCAAGGCCTCAACACGACCCCGGTGCACGCGCACACGGCGCTGTTCGGCGTCTACGGGATGCTGTCGCTCGGCCTCGTGCTGATGATCTTCCGCCGGCTGTCGCCGACCCTGGCCTGGAAGGGACGCGCGCTGTCGTACTCCTTCTGGGCGATGAACGTCGGCCTCGGCCTGATGGTCGGGATGTCGATCCTGCCGATCGGCATCGCGCAGGCGATCGCCAGCGTCGACACGGGGCTGTGGTACGCGCGCAGCTCCGAGTTCCTGCAGGCGCCGCTGCTCGAGAACCTGCGCTGGCTGCGCATCGTCGGGGACACGGTGTTCCTGTCCGGCGTCGCGTCGCTCGTGTGGTTCGTGGTCGGCCTGAGGACCGGGTGGTCGTACGAGACCGAGCGGATTTCTACCGCGCCGTCCGCGGAGAACGTGGAAGTCGCGAAGACCGTCTGAGTACGGTGCCAGGAACGACCCCGACACTTTCGCCCCCTCCGAACCGTGGTCGCTCGCCGCGGCTCGCAAGGGGCGAAAGTGTCGGGGTCGTTCCTGGCACCGTACGTCCGGTCAGCGCGCGCCGTCGCCGAACGCCTTCTTCAGCGCCTTCTCGCCGCCGACGACGGGCAGCTCGAGCGACGCGTGGTCCACGTCGAGCGTGATCTCCGTGCCCGGGTCCGGCCACAGCGTGAAGTCGTGGTCGCTCGAGAAGATCATCAGCCCGATGCGCTCGCCCGCGGCGACGATCTGGTCGTCGGGCTCCAGATCGAAGCTCACGTCGTAGAACGTCCCGGGCACGAGCGGCTCGCCCTTCTCGAGCGATGCGCGGTTCTGCGGATCGGCCCAGCCGCGCGTGATCAGGTTCGAGTTGATCTTCACCTTCTCGCCCGACTCCCACGGCAGCGAGACGAGCCACACCGAGAGGTTGGCCGCCGGCTTGCTGCTCGCGAGCCTCAGCGTGACCTTCGCCGTGCCGGAGATGTGCACCGGCTCCTTCAGCTCGGGTCCGGCGTACAAGAGCCGGTTCTTGGACTCCTCCGCCTGGGCCAGCGCCGCCCCCGTCTGCGACGCGTCGTCGACGAGCTTCTCGCGGCCCTTCGTGTTCGACGCGATCAGACCGAGCCTCCCGACCTTCGACCCGCCGTAGCGCGCGTGCAGCACGACCGGCTCGGCGTCGGGATTGGGGTAGTCGAGGTACGACGTCGGGCTGCCGCGCTTCTGGTCCTCGCGCACGACCCACGCGCGCGGCCCCTTCTCGACGTCGTTCGCCACGCCGTACAGGTAGTGCGTGAACCAGCGGTTCATCAGCTCGAACGGCGGCTCGCCGCCGTGTCCGCCCTGGTGCAGGTAGATCGCCGTCGGCACGCCGCGCTGCTTCAGCGCCTCGTACACGTGCACGCTGTGCGACGGCATCACGTTCCAGTCGTTCAGCCCGTGCGCGAGCAGCGTGGCGGCCTTCACGGAACCGAGCTGCACCCAGTAGTCGCGGCTCTTCCAGAACGCGTTGTAGTCGCCGCTCGCGCGATCCTGGCCGCTCGCCAGCTCGCCGTCGCGCACGTTCTGATCGCACCACGCGCGCCGGTCCATCGGCCCGCTGTGGATGAAGTCGTAGAGGACGTCGACGTCCTCGCCCATGTAGCCGCCCGGATGCCGCACGAGTCCGTTCGAGCGGTAGTAGTGGTAGTAGGACGTGTTCGGCGAGACGGGGATGATCGCCTCGAGCCCGTCGACGCCGGTCGTCGCGGCCGCGAGCGGCAGCGTGCCGTTGTAGGACGTGCCCGTCATGCCGACCTTGCCCGTGCACCACGAGGCCACGACCTCGTCCTTCCCGTCGATCGTCGTGTAGCCCTTCGCGCGACCGTTGAGCCAATCGACGACGGCCTTCGGCGCGAGCGCCTCGTTCGCCCCGCCGACCGTCGGGCAACCCTGCGAATCGCCGGTGCCGGGCGACTCGGAGTGCACGACCGCGAACCCGCGCGGCAACCAGCGATCGACCTGCGAGTTCGAGATCCGCGTGCGCGGTCCGTGGTACGGGATCGACGGCGCGCTGGCGCGCTTGGGCGCCGGCTTGCCGAGCTCCTGGTCGGGGTTCCAGAAGTAGTCGCGCGAGTCGGGCGCGGTGCCGGCGAAGTACGGGCTCGTCTCGTAGACGACGGGCACCTTCAAGCCCTCGGTCTCCGTCTGCCGCGGACGCGTGACGTCGACGTGCAGCCGGTCGGGCTTCCCGTCGCCGTCCGAGTCGAAGTCGGCCTCGACCCACAGGTGGTGGCGGATCCAGGTCTTCTCGTCCTGGAAGGCCGGCACGATCTGCGCCTGGCCGTCCGTGAAGACGGGCTTCGCGGGGGCGGAGTCCTGCGCGTGCAGCGGAGCCGTGCACGGCAGCACGCACAGGATCACGAACGGAAGGACGAATTCACGAGCTCGCGCCGGGATCTGCGTCATGCCGGGAGGATACCGGCGGCCGCGGATCGAGCGCACGGATCACTCGACGACGATCTTCGTGCTCTGGATCGCGAGCGGCTTCGTCGGCTTGCTGGGGGGCGGCTTCGTACCGAAGCTCTCGAGCTTCTTCAGCGTGTCCATCCCCTCGACGATCTCGCCGAACACGGTGTGCTTGCCGTCGAGGAACGGCGTCGGCACGAACGTAAGGAAGAACTGGCTGCCGTCGGTGCTCGGGGCGCCGGTGTTCGCCATCGAGAGCAGGCCCGGTCGGTCGTGCTTCACGTTCGGCGCGAACTCGCTCGCGTACTTGTATCCCGGGCTTCCCGAGCCGTTCCCCAGCGGACATCCGCCCTGCGCCATGAACCCGGGGATCACGCGGTGGAACGAGAGCCCGTCGTAGAAGCCGAGCTCCGCCAGGTAGATCGTGCTCGACACGTGCATCGGCGCCACGTCGGGCATGAGGCGGATCTTGATCGGCCCCTCGCTCGTCGTGAGCAGCCAGAAGTACTTGCGCTCGGGCATGAACGAGAGCTTCGGCGGCATCGCGAGCTTCGTCTTCCAGCCCGACTTCTGCTTGTCGACCTTCTGCGTCTCGATGAACGTGCGCATCGCGGCGATCGCCGGGTCGACCGCGCCGGCGGATTCCGCGGGCTTCGCCTCGGACTTCGCGCTCTCCGCGGGCTGGGCGGCAGGCTTCGGCTCAGCGGGCTTCGGATCGGCCGGCTTCTGCTCAGCCGGCTTCGCGGCCGCGGGCGCGGAGGCCGGAACCGGCGCGGAGGTCGGCGTCGAGGTCGTATTCGAGGACTTCGAAGTGCACGCGGCGAGGGGCAGCGTCGAGAGGGCGAGGAGCATCAGGGGTCGCAGCATGTCGGTGAGCGTAGCGTCCCCCGCCCGGACGCGGGACCGCCGCGCGCAACGACGCGGAAAAGCGGCGGCGCGGGGTGCGTCTCGTCGCCGACGATTCCGCTCGGCGCGCCGGATTGGCGCACCCGTCGGAGCGCGGGTAGGGTGCGCCGCGCATGGATCTCCTCGGAGCCTGCATCGGCCTCGGCGTGCTCGCGTTCGCCGGCGTCGGAGCCCTTCTCGGCTGGCTCGCGTACATGCGGATCGGGCGGCTCGAGCGCCGCGTCGAGGACCTCGAGCGCGATCGCGAGAGCACGCCGCGGCTCCTGCCCGCTCGCGCGGAGACGGTCTCTGCGCCCGCGACGCCCGCGGCCTCGACGAGCGCGGCCGCAGCGCCGACGGCGACGGCATCCGCGCCCTCGGTAGCGAGCACGACGCCGAGCGCGACGCCGCCGGTCCCTCCGCCCGCGCCCACGCTGCGCGCGGAGCGCGAGCCCGCGGCGCTCCCGCCGGCGATCCCGCCCGCGTTCGCCGACGCGACGACAGCTCCTCCGCTCGCTCCGACGAGCGCAGCGCCACGCGAGGACGCCGCGAGTCCGACCCCCGCACGCCCCGCCGCGAAGCCCTTCGATCTCGAGCGCTGGCTCGGCGTGCGCGGCGCGGCGGTCCTGGGCGGCATCTTCCTGGCCATCGCGGGCTTCCTCTTCCTGCAGCACTCGATCGAGCGCGGCTGGATCACGCCGCTCGCGCGGGTCGTCGCGGCCGCGATCGGCGGCGTCGCGTGCTTCGCCGCGTCGTTCCCGCTGCGCCGGCGCGGCTACGCGATCACGGCCAGCGCGCTCGCCGGCGCCGGCGCCGTGATCCTGTACGCGGCGTCGTGGGCCGCGAGCATGCTCTACGGCTTCGTCTCGCCGCTCGTGTCGTTCGCGGCGATGGGGCTCGTGACCGCGGCGTGCGTGTTCGTCGCCTGGACCTACGGGGCGCAGCTCGTCGCCGTGCTCGGACTCGTCGGCGGCTTCGCCACGCCCCTCGTCTTGTCGACGGGACAGGACCGGCCGTTCGGGCTGTTCGGGTACGTCTTGCTGCTCGACCTGGCCTTTCTGTTTCTCGCCGGACGCCGGCGCTGGCCGTCGATCGGGATGATCGCGCTGGCCGGCACGACGCTGATCCAGGGCCTGTGGATCGTGCGGCGCATGGACCGCGGCGAGAGCTGGATCGGGCTCGGCGTGCTGGGCATCTTCGCGCTCACCTTCGCGGCGTTCGCGGCGAAGCGGCCGCCGTCCGAGCGCAAGAGCTGGATCCCGGCGCAGACCGGCGCGGTCCTGCTGCCGTTCGGGTTCGTCCTCTACTTCGCGCAAGAGCTGGCGCTGTCGATCCCGCTGGGCGCGCTGGCGCTGCTCGCCGGGATCCTGTGCGCGGCGGCGGGCGTGCTGGCGCGGCGCGACGCGACGCCGTGGCTGCCGATCGGGGCCGCGTCGGGCTCGGTCGCCCTGCTCTTCACGTGGTCGGCGGCGCAACCGGTCGACTTCGACCGCGGCACGTCGTGGCTCGTCGCCGGCTGCGCGCTTGCGATCGCGGCGCTCCAGCACGCGTTCGCCGAGTGGCGCCGCGCGGACGGCTCGATCGCGCCGGGCGCGATCGCCGGCGCGGCGACGTCGGCGATCGGCGCGCTCGCGCTGGCGACGTACGCGGCGCTGGATCCGGGCTCGACGCAGCACTGGCCGTGGATCGCGTGCTTCGCGGCGTCGGCGTTGCTGCTCCAGCGACAGGCCGCGCTCGGCGACCGCATCGGCCTGGCCTGGATCGGCGCGTCGGGAGCCGGCGTGGCACTGGCACTGCAGCGCTTCGCGACGCTCGATGCGCTCGACCTCGAGCGCGACGTCGCGGTCCTCGCCGCGGTCGCCATGCTCGGCGGTCTGATCCTCCTGGCCGCGCACCGTCGCATCGCCGCGGCACGCCCGGCCGCGTTCGAGGCCGCGGCCGGGTACTTCGCGCCCGCGATGGGTGCGGCGTGGAGCACCGACGTCTTCCTGGGCCGGTTCGCGCCCGCGCAGGGGCTCGCGATCGGCGCGGCGCTCGTGCTCGCGGTCGGCGCGCTCGCCGCCGCGACGGGAGCGCGCTCGGGCGCGTGCTTCCTGCTGGCCGCGATGACCGCCTTCGTCACGCAGGGCGCGCACGTCGTCGATGCGGACGTGATCGCCGCGTCGACGTCGTGGGCGACGTGGGTCGGCCTGCTGGCGGCGACCACCGTGCTCTTCGCCGTCTGGCCGCTCGCGACCCGAGCGCGCTGGCGCGACAGCCAGCTCGCGTGGTGCACGGCGTCGTTCCAGGCCTTGGCCTGGGCGCTGCCGATCGGTGCGCTCGTCGAAGCGCGCTACGCGGACACGCTGGACTTCGCGACGCCGCTCGCGTTCGCGCTCGGCACCGCGGCCTTCGCGCGCGCGGTCTGGCGCGACACGGACGAGTCCGGCGAGGCCCAGCGGCGCGTGCAACGCCGCGCGCGCATCGCGGCGACGACGACCGCGCTGCTCTGCGCCAGCTCCGTCGTGCCGATCCAGGTGGACCGCGAACCGGCGGCGCTCACGCTGGCGATCTTCGGCGCGGCGCTCGCGGCGTTCTGGACGCGCATGGACAGCCTCGCGGTGAAGTGGACCGCCGTGCTGTCCATCGCGGCCGCGCTGTTCCGGCTGGCGTTCCTGTCCGAGCCGTGGTCGTTCGCGGTCCCGCCGCGTCCGATCGCCAACGTGCACGCCTGGCTGTACCTCGTGCCGGCGGCCTGCGCGGTGTTCGCGTCGATCCGCTTCCGGGCGCACGAGCTGGCGCGCGCGCGCGGCTTCGAGACGCGCGTCATCGGCAGCCGCCAGCCGCTCGCGTCCGGCATCGCCGGGTTCGCGGCCGTCGCGCTGGTCTTCGTGTGGCTGAACGTCGAGATCGCCGGCGTTTTCGCCATCGGCGAGCGCGTCGGCATCCACGAGCCGCACGAGCGCGGCCGCGCACTGGCCACGTCGCTCGGCTGGGCCGTGTACGCGCTCGTGCTGCTCGCGCTGGGCGTCACGCGCCGCGCGAGCGGGCCGCGCTGGGCCAGCCTGGCGCTCTTCCTCGCGACGATCGCGAAGGTCTTCCTGTTCGACCTCGGCCACCTCGCGGGCCTGCAGCGCGCGGCGTCGATGCTCGGACTCGCGCTGTCGCTGATCCTGGTCAGCCTCGTCTACCAGCGCTTCGTGTTCCGTCGCGCGCCCGCCGAGCGCGCCGATCCGCGGGCCGGATGACGCGGAAGGCTCGCGCCCGCGCGCGAGCCGGAGAGAACTCCGGTCGGCGCGTGCTCCCGCGCCGCGGAGGTTGGTAACCTCTCGCGCCCGAGTGCGCGGCTCGGGCCCCGGTCGCCTGCGATCGGCGTCACAACGGTCCTCCCCCACCCGGAAGCATGTCGGCCGAAGACCAACTCCTCGACGCGAACCGCAAGTACGCACGCGAGCTCTTCGTGGGGCCGCTGCCCCTCGCACCCGCTCGACGCATGGCGATCGTGGCCTGCATGGACTCGCGCATGCCGATCTTCGCGATCCTGGGCCTGCGCTCGGGCGAGGCGCACATCCTGCGCAACGCCGGCGGCGTGGTGACGGACGACGTGATCCGCTCGCTGATCCTGTCGCAGCGTCTGATGGGCACACGCGAGATCGTGCTCGTCCACCACACCGACTGCGGCCTCAGCAAGATCAGCGAGGACGCGCTGCGCGCCGAACTCGAACGCGACACCGGACTGCGCCCGCGCTTCGCGTTCGAGTCCTTCCAGGACCCGTACGCCGACGTGCGCCAATCGATCCGCCGGCTGCAGACCTCGCCGTTCCTCGCGCACCGCGACAAGATCCGCGGTTTCGTCTACGACATCGCGACGGGCCTGCTCGACGAGGTCGCGACGCCGGACGCGTCGGTGCCGTTCGTCGCCGATCTGTGAGGGCGGAAGTCCAGGCGGCACGGAGCCCGGCTCCGTATTGCCGGCCGGACTTCGACGTATCGCCCGGCGCGCCGTGCGCGTCATCCTGTCGCTCGTGACGACGGCCCCGACGAGCACGATCCACACGCTCGACGCGGAGCAGGCGTCGCGCGCGCTCGACACCGACGTCGCGCACGGCCTGTCCACGGCCGAGGCCGCGCGCCGGATCGAGGTGCACGGCCAGAACCGCCTCGCGATCGGGCGGCGCGAGCCCGCCTGGCGTCGATTGCTGGCGCAGTTCCAGGACCTCTTCGTGCTGCTCCTGCTCGCGGCCGCGGCGATCTCGGTCTGGCTGGGCGAACCGCACGACGTCGCGGCCATCGCGACGATCGTCGTGCTCAACGCGACCCTGGGCTTCGTGCACGAGCGCCGCGCCGAGCGGGCACTGGAGGCCTTGCAGGAGCTGGCCGCGCCGCGCGCGCGCGTGCGGCGCGACGGACACGTGACCTCGATCCCCGCCGAGGATCTGGTGCCCGGCGACGTGGTCCTGCTCGAGGCCGGCGATCTCGTGCCAGCGGACCTCCGTCTCGTGCGCGCGGCCGATCTGCGCGCGCAGGAGAGCGCGCTCACCGGCGAGTCCGAGCCCGTCGAGAAGGACGCGCACGCGATCGACGCGGCGGAGACGCCGGTCGCCGATCGGCGCGGCATGGCCTGGAAGGGCACGCTGTGCGTGCACGGCCACGCGACCGGCCTCGTGTCGGCGACGGGCGGCGCCACGGAGCTCGGCCGCATCGCCGCGATGCTGCGCGAGGAGCGCGGCGTGGAGACGCCGCTGCAGCGCCGGCTCGCGCGCTTCGCGCGACGGACGGCGTTGGCGGTCGGCGTCCTGTGCGCGCTGCTCTTCGCCTGGGGACTCCTGCGTGGAGAACCGCCGGCGTTCATGTTCCTGACGGCGGTCAGCCTGGCCGTCGCGGCGATCCCCGAGGCGCTGCCGGCGATGACGACGCTCACGCTGTCGCTCGGCGCGCGGCGCATGGCGCGCCGCAACGCGCTGATCCGCCACCTGCCGGCGGTCGAGGCACTGGGCTCGGTGACGTGGATCTGCGCCGACAAGACGGGCACGCTGACCGAGAACCGCATGCGCGTGCGCGTCTGGTCGTGCGCCGGCGAGCGCTTCGACGAGCCGATCTCCGAGGAACTGCGCGGCGGCGCTTGGCACGCGATCCTCGAGGCCTGCGCCTTGAACGCCGAGGTCGAGCGCGCTCCCGGCGGCGACTGGCGCGGCGATCCCACCGAGGTCGCGCTCGTCGAGGCCGCCGACGCGGCCGGGGTGCGGCGCGAGGCGCTCGCCGCGGACTGGCCGCGCGTCGCGGAGCTTCCGTTCTCGTCCGAACGCGGCCGCATGACCACGCTGCACGCGCACGAAGGCGTCGCCGTGGCGCTGATGAAGGGTGCTCCCGAGCGCGTGCTCCCGCGCTGTTCGTCGGCCTTCGCCGGCGCCGCGCTCGACGCACCGGCCGTCCTCGCGGAGGCGCACGCGCTGGCCGCCAGCGGCTTGCGCGTGCTGGCGTTCGCGCGGCGCCGCCTGCCCGCGGACCACGCGTGCCACGACGAGCGCGAGCTCGAGCACGATTTCGAGTTCCTCGGTCTCGTGGGAATGATCGATCCGCCGCGGAGCGGAGCGCGCGAGGCGGTCGCGACCTGCCGCACCGCCGGCATCCGCGTGGCCATGGTCACGGGCGACCACCCCGGCACCGCCCGCGCGATCGCGCGCGAGGTCGGCATCCTCGACGACGACAGCGAGGGCGCGGTGATCACCGGGCCCGAGCTGGCCGCCCTGGACGCGCGCGCTCTCTCGCGGCGCATCGACGCGGTGCGCGTCTTCGCGCGCGTCGCGCCCGAGCAGAAGATCGCGATCGTGCGCACGCTCCAGGAGCGCGGCGAGCACGTGGCCATGACGGGCGACGGCGTGAACGACGCGCCCGCGCTGCGGCGCGCCGACATCGGCGTGGCGATGGGACGCGGCGGGACCGACGTGGCCCGCGAGGCGTCGGCCATGGTGCTGCTCGACGACGACTTCCAGACGATCGTCGCCGCCGTGCGCGAGGGAAGGCGCATCGACGACAACCTGCGCAAGTTCCTGAAGTACCTGCTGACCGGCAACGTCGGCGAGATCGCGGCCGTTGCGCTGGCTCCCGCGCTCGGCCTGCCGCTGCCGTTGCTCCCGCTGCAGATCCTGTGGGTCAACCTCGTGACCGACGGATTGCCCGGCCTGGCGCTGGCGGTCGAGCGCGCGGAGTCCGACTTCATGCGGCGCCCGCCGGGCTCCGGACTGCTGACCGCGGCACTGGGCTGGCACGCCGCCGTCATCGGGACCCTGATCGGGCTCTCGTGCCTCGCGGCGCACGCGCTCGCGGGGCGAGAGGATCCCGAGCGAGCGCGCACGATGGCGTTCACGGTCCTGACGCTGGCGCAGATGGGGCACGTGCTCGCGATCCGCAGCGACCGCGAGCCGCTCCTGTCGCTGGGCTGGAAGCGCGGCCGGTTGCTCCTCGGAGCGGTCGGGCTGACGTTCCTCCTGCAGGCCGCGCTGCTGTACCTCCCGCCGCTCGCAAAGGTCATGGGCACGGTGCCGCTCGACGTGCGCGACGCGGCGCTGTGCCTCGCGCTTTCCGCACTGACGCCGATCGTCGTCGAGTCGCAGAAGGCCTGGCGCAACTCGCGCCGGTGCCCGGGGTCGAGCTGATCGCGCGGCCGCGGGCCCGAGGGGGCTGCCTCGGTTCGGCGTCGATCGGCCGGGAATCCCGGCCGAACGAGGCTGTCACCTGCGCGTCTTTCGCGGGTACACCGGCGTAAGCACCGCGCCCCCCTCCGAGGATACCCATGGTCCGACTCGCACTCGCCCTCGCTCCGCTGCTCGTCGCCGGCTGTGCTGCTCCGGTCCCCGACACCCGCGAAGCCCTGCCGGCGGGACGCACGGTCGACTTCCACCACGTCTCGCGGCTCGCGCCCGCGGAGGCTCGGGCGCCGTCGAAGCCCGCCGCAGCCGCCGCCCAGCCGGCCGCGCGCGCCGATGCGTCGGCCGGGCCGTTCGTGCGACTCCGCTGCGATCAATACCAGGTCGACTCGAGCTCTCTCCCGTCCCTGATCCAGCCGAGCGGCGCCCGCGCCTTCGCGCGCGTCGCGTCGCGCGCGGACGTGCAGCGCGTGCTCGACGCGCGCATCGCGGACGGTTCGATGGAACGATCGGCGCGGCCGTCCCTGCTCGTCCTCGACGGCGGGAAGGCCTCGATGTCGGTCACGCGCGAACAGGCGTTCGTCGACGGATTCGAGATCGCGCGCGTCGGCGCCGAGCTGATCGGCGACCCGCGCGTCGCGACGACGGAGGAAGGGCTCACGCTCGACGTCGGCGTGCGCGTCAACGCGACGACATCGATCGGCGTCGAGGTCGCGTGGAAGCAGGTGCAGCTCTTGCGGCCGCTGCTGGAGAGCAACGTGCGCTTCCCCGGATCGGGCGTCGACGTCGTCGTGCAGGTGCCGCTCGCGCTGCGTCAGGAGATCTCGTCGGCGACGACCCTCGGACCGGACGAGGTGCTCGTCCTCGGCGGCATCCTCGACGCCGACGGCGAGCACGACGTGATCGTGGTCGTCGACGCACGCCGCGAGGAGAACGGGGTGGCCGTGCTCGAGGTCCGGTAGGCGCGCGGCAACCGCCTCGGGGCTGGAGCGCGGTTCCCGCTGCGCTTCCGCGCTGCTCGACCGTGCTCCCCGACCCCGGCGGAGCGGCAGGACCAGGCCCCGTTCCGCCGCCGCGCTGCCCCGTGGGCGCGTCTCCGCATCCCGAGCGGATCGATGTGGACGCATCTCCGGTAGCGGGATCGGTCCCTCCGGGAGAGGATGAGAGGTGTGCGGCGCGCGGCGGATGCTGGCGAACGCTCCCCCAACGCTCCGCGCCCTCCCTCTTCACCTCAGGATTCCATGGACAAGCTCACGACGACATCGCTGTTCCTCGTCTGTCTTTCGACGATCGCCGCGGCACAGAACAAGGACGTGCCCGCCGAACCCAAGGGCAATCCGCCCGGCCACTACGGTCCCCCGCCCGGCTTGTCGTTCGTGCAGCTCATCGGCGGCTCGAACGACTGCGCCACCGCGGCCGCCAACGACTCGATCACCGGCACCGGCACGTTCGCGGTCAACACGGTGGGCGCGACGACGGGTGTCTCGCCGCAGCCGGTCGGCTTCTCGACGATCAAGAACGACGTCTGGTTCTACTGGACCGCGCCCTCGAGCGGCACCGCCCGGCTCGAGACCTGCGCCGGCGTCACGGTCGACACGAAGGCCGCGGCCTGGGACGCGAACAACGGCACGAACTGCCCCTCCGGCACGCAGCTCGCCTACAACGACGACGCGTGCGCGCTCCAGACGCGCATCAGCTGGACCGCCGTCGCGGGCCAGGCCTACTTCCTCCAGCTCGGCGCGTTCACGGAAGGCGTCACGTACTCGGGCACGTTCACGCTCGACGTCCTGCTGCCTCCGACCAACGACGGCTGCTCGGCGGCGACCGTGATCAGCGGCAACGGTCCGTTCAACTTCGACACGACGCTGGCCTCGACCGGCGCCGAGGGTCAGGCCGAGTCGCTGTGCGGCGCGAACACCGCGGTCGCGCGCGACGTCTGGTACTTGTGGACCGCTCCGACCTCGAGCACCTACGCCGTCACGACCTGCGGGACGACCACGCTCGACACGAAGATCGCCGTGTATCCGGCTGTCGGCTGCCCCGCCGCGGGCACGGCGCTGGCGTGCAACGACGACTCGTGCGGAGCGCAGGCGAGCGCCACGCTCGTCACCACCGCGGGCACGACGTACCTGATCGAGCTCGGCCAGGACCCGACGAACGCGACCGTCGGCGGCACGGGCACGTTCAGCATCGTGGACGCCACGCCGCCCGCGAACGACTCGTGCGCGACCCCGGTCTCGATCGGCGGCTCGGGCACGTTCCCCTGGGACGGCCGCTTCGCCACGACGGGCACGGAAGGCCAGGCTGAACCCCTGTGCCTCAACGTCGGGTCGACCGCCATCTACAAGGACCTGTGGTGGACGTGGATCCCGACCCAGAGCGGCACGGTCACCGTCTCGACGTGCGGCCAGGTCCTCGGCGGCACGGACACGCGCATCGCCGTCTACAACGGGATCGGTTGCCCCGCGGGCGCCGCGATCGTCTGCAACGACGACGCGGGCGCGACGCTGTGCGCGTCGCAGACCCTGGCCTCGGTCGTGACCTTCACGGCCGTCTGCGGCCAGGCCTACACGATCCAGATCGGCAACTACTCGGCGACGGCCACGCTCTACGGCACGTTCTCCGTCGCGGAGACGGGCGGCACGCCCTGCGGTCCGCCGGCGACGGCGTTCTGCTTCGGCGACGGCACGGGCCTCGCCTGCCCGTGCGGCAACACGGGCTCGGCCGGCAACGGTTGCGCGAACTCGCTGAACGCGAACGGCGGCAACCTGACGTCGAGCGGTTCGGCCAGCATCGGGGCCGACACGCTGGCGCTGATCGGCAGCGGCATGCCGAACTCGAGCGCGCTGTACTTCCAGGGCTCGGGCACGCTCGGCGGCGGGAACGGCGTCGCGTTCGGCGACGGCCTGCGCTGCGCGGGCGGTTCGGTGATCCGTCTGGGCACGAAGAGCAACACCGCCGGCGGCAGCCAGTACCCGACGGGCACCGACCTGAGCGTCTCGGTCCGCGGCCTCAACACCGCGGGCGCGTTCCGCGTCTACCAGGTCTGGTACCGCAACGCGGCGGCGTTCTGCACGACGTCCACGTTCAACCTGACGAACGGCGTCAGCCTGACCTGGGCTCCGTGATGCGCAGCGACCCGTCGGCTCGAAGCTGACGGGTCCTGGAACGACATGGCGCGGGGTCGACCCATCGCGGTCGGCCCCGCGCTCTCGTCGGGTGACACGCTCACGTGGAGGGCGATCGCCAATCGGGTCGCACGCCAGGACCGGCGGTGCAGTCCCGAGACACCAAGCGGCTGCGCAACTGCACAGGAGCACGGCGCCTCGAACTCGACGTCCGGCGCCGGATGCGGCCTGAGCTACTTCTTGGCGAGCATCTGCACCTGCGCTTCGAGCGCAGCAACGCGCGCCTCGAGCTTGTCGACGCGCTCCTCGGTGTCGCGGATCTGCGCTCCGCGGCAGCTCGTCAGGGACAGGGCCAGCAGGATGGCGAACGGAGCGAGACCGATCCGAAGTTGCGTCCTCATGACGCCTGTCTACGAGCGGGTCCGGCACCCCGCAAGGGCCGCGTGGCGACCTGGCCGTGATCCCCACCGCCCGCGGCCCGTCGCGGGGAGGGCAGGGTTCCCCGCGAGCCGGCGCATCGGCGGCAATTCGCGCGGAACGACTCGAGCCGACACGGGTTCGTCCAGGGCGTGCATACTCGAACTCGAGCCGGATCCCGATGACTCCCCGACCCGTCGCACTCGCCTTGCCCTGCGCGTTGTTCCTGTCGGCGAGCGCCGCTGCCCAGGTCGTCCCGACCTTCGACGACCTCGTCGTCGGCGACGCGCCGCTCGACGCCGGCGGCACGATGCCGGTCCGCATGGACGTCTACCGTCCGCCGGGCATCGCGGCGCCGGTGCCCGTCGTGCTGTGGATCCACGGCGGCGGATGGATGAGCGGCGATCACAACCAGCTGCCGGGCACGGCCGTGTCGCTGCTGCAGAACGGCATCGCGCTGGCGACGATCGACTACCGGCTGAGCAGCGAAGCGATCTTCCCGGCGCAGATCGAGGACGTGAAGGGCGCGGTGCGCTACCTGCGCGCGAACGCGGCGACTCTGGGCATCGACGGCGCGCGCATCGCGTGCTGGGGTTCGTCGGCGGGCGGACACCTGTCGGCGCTGCTCGCGACCTCGGCCGGCGTCGCGGAGTGCGAGGGCACGACCGGCGGCAACGCGCAGTTCTCGAGCGCGGTCTTGGCGGCCGTCGACTACTTCGGGCCGACGGACCTCGTGCAGATGAACCTCGACGTCACGACGCCGCCGGGGAGCATCATCGATCACGACGCGCCCGACTCGCCGGAATCGCAGTTGCTCGGCTTCGACGGTCCGGGCGAGGGGCTCGGAGTGTTGCGCGCGAACCTCTCGAACCCGGCGGCACCGTTCCCGGCCCTCGCGGCGCTGGCCGCGCTGGCGAATCCGATCACGCACGTCGACGCGCAGGACCCGCCGTTCTTCGTCGCGCACGGCACGGACGATCCGGTGGTGCCGATCCACCAGGGCGAGCGCATGGTCGCGGCGCTCCAGGCCGCGAGCGTCGACGTGATCTGGCGGCCGTCTCTGGGAGCGGGACACGGCGGCCTGGGCACGAGCATCGACGCGGAAGCGCGCGCGTTCCTCGTGCTGCACCTCTCGGACTGCAACGCGAACGGCGTGCTCGACGCGGCCGACGTCGCGGCCGGCACGGCGACCGACGCGGACGGCGACGGCGTGCTCGACGCGTGCGTGCCGCCGGGCACGGGGATTCCCGCGTGCTTCGGCGACGGATCCGGCGCGGCGTGCCCGTGTGGCAACTCGAGCCCGGCGGGCAGCGCGTCGGGATGCCGTCACTCCTTGGGCGTGGGCGGTCGCCTGGTCGCCTCGGGGACGGCGCGCATCACGGCCGACACGCTCGTGCTGCGCGGCTCGCAGATGCCCGACTCGAGCGTGCTCTACTTCCAGGGCTCGGCGTCGCTCGGCGGCGGGCTGGGCCTCCCCTTCGGCGACGGGCTGCGCTGCGCCGGCGGCACGGTGGTGCGCCTGAAGATCGCGACGAACTCGGCAGGCGCGTCGGTCTATCCGGCAGCCGGCGATCCGCGGGTCGCGCTGCGCGGCGGCGTCGCGGTGCCGGGCGTGCGCTGGTACCAGCTGTGGTTCCGGAACGCCGCGGGGTTCTGCACGCCGGCGACGTTCAACCTGACGAACGTGCTGCGCATCGACTGGTCGGCGTAGCGCGCGCCGCGGCGGATCCGGCCTACGCGGTCGAACCCTTCGGCTTCTCGTCCGCCGCCGGCGCATCGGCGAACCCGCGCTGTCCGAGCAGCACGTCGAGCAGCGGCGTGGTCGCGAACGTCGTGATCAGCGCCATGAGCACGAACATCGTGAACACCGTCGGCGAGATGACCTTCAGGTCGAGGCCCAGGTTCAGGACGATCAGCTCCATCAACCCGCGCGTGTTCATCAGGATCCCGAGCGCGGCCGATCGGCGCGACGTCAGGCCCGTGAGCCGCGCGGCGACGAACGTGCCGCCGAACTTGCCCAGCGTCGCGACGACGACGATCAGCGCGCACACCAGCCAGTCCTGGGTCGTGTTCACCAGCCCGATCTGCGTGCGCATGCCCGTGAACGCGAAGAACGACGGTAGGAACAGCACGAGCACGACGTCCTCGAGCCGCGCGCGCAGGCCCTCGGCCAGCCGGCCGTCGTGCGGCAGCATCGCTCCGAGCAGGAATGCGCCGAACAGGGCGTGGATGCCGATCGCCTCGGTCGCGACCGCCGAGAGGAGCAGCGCCGCGAAGACGATCGCGAGCGACGTCTGGGTGAGCGGGCCGACGCAGCGGTTCTCGAACGCCAGGAAGCGCGAGATCAGCGGCCGCACGACGAGGAACATCGCGGCGACGTAGAGCACCACCCACCCGACCGTCGCCGCGGCGCCCTCCACCTTCGCCGTCGCGATGCCGGCGACGAAGGCGAGCAGCGTCCACGCCGAAACGTCGTCGACCGCCGCGCACGCGAGCGCCGTCGCGCCGAGCTTCGTGTGCTGCACGCGCCGGTCGTGCAGGATGCGCGCGAGCACCGGGAACGCCGTCACCGACAGCGAAACGCCCAGGAACAGCGAGAACACCGTGAACGAGACGTCGCTCGTCGAATACGCGGGGTACAGCCCCAGCGCCAGGGCTGCGCCCAGGAGGAAGGGCGCCACGATGCTGGCGTGCGAGATCGCGATGGTCGTGTGCGTGTTGCCGCGCAGGAGTTTCGTGTCGAGCTCCAGCCCGACCAGGAACATGAACAGCACGACGCCGATCTTCGACACGATGCCCAGGTACGGCGCCATCGTCGCCGGCATCACGAACTCGTACGCCCCCGGCGAGATCGCGCCCAGGAGCGACGGCCCGAGCATCAGGCCCGCGACGATCTCGCCGATGACCGGCGGCTGCTTCAGGTAGCGCCGGAACACGCCACCCATGAAGCGCGCCAGCAGCGTGATCACCGCCAATGCCAGCAGGAGGTGCGCCAGCACCGACGAGTGCGTCGCCGCCGCCGGCCCGGTCGCGCCGGCGGCCGGCTCGGGCGCCACGAGCCGCTCGCCGTGCGATCGGATGTAGAGGTAGATCGCGCCGGTCGCCGCGATCATCGCGGAATAGCTCGCGATCGTGCGCAAACGGGTCGGTGCGGGAGCCGGGGTCGTCGTGGCCATGGGATGCGGTCGATGCGCGCGAGACTCCAACAGCCTACTCCGATCCCGCCACCGGAAGCGCCCGCGCCCGGTCGGTAGGATCGCGCCCCGTCGACGATGCGAGCCGTGGAGCTGACCGTCCGGATCGAACGCAAGCAGGCTGGCCTGCCTGCCTTCGTGGTGGTGCCTGCCTCGGCGATCGCGCACTGGGATCTCGCCGGCACGACCACGATCGAAGGCAAGCTCGACGGAGTTCCGCTCGGCCGGCGTTCGCTCAAGCGCTGGGACGACCAGCGCTGGTTCATCGAGCTGAAGGGCGAGCACCTCGAATCCGCGGCCAGGTCGGTGGGAGACCTCGCGCAGCTCTCGATCCATCCCGCATCCACCGAACTGCCCGACGAGCTGCAGCGTGTGCTCGACACGGAGCCCGCGGCTCGCGCGCGCTGGCTCGCTCGCACGGAAGCACAGCGCCGGATGCTGCGCGAGGACGTCGCCGCCGCGAAGACCGCCGCCACGCGCGAGAAGCGCGCGCGGAAGGCGCTGCTGCCGGATCCGCCGGCGAAGACGCAGCCCGCGTCGCGGCTCGACGCGATCCCGCCCGAGGTGCTGCGCGAGGGCGCGCGCACGGGCCGGCTGGTCGCGCGCCTCGGCCTGACCGCGGAGGACGGGATGCCGCTGTGCGCCTCGGTGAAGCCGCCGGTCATCGCGTGGTCCAGCGTCGGTTGATGGCGCCAACCGGCCCGCGGACGTGCGTGGCCCTGGTCCCGTTCGCTGTTCGCGAATAGCGTACGGCCATGCACGGCAAGGCTTTGGAACCCTTCACGGTGTCCTGCTCGGGCGGACAAGTCCGATGACCTCGCCCGTGAACGGGAGGAAGCGGAGTGTCGCCGCACGCTGGTCGCTCTACCTCGTCCGCACGTCCGCTGGCGCGCTCTACACGGGCATCAGCAACGACGTCGACCGGCGCTTCGAGCAGCACGTGACCGGCCGCGGCGCGAAGGCGCTGCGCGGCAAGGGCCCGCTCGAGCTCGTCTACCGGGTCGCGATCGGCGACCGCGCGGCCGCGCAGCGGGTCGAACACGCGCTCAAGCGCCTCTCGAAGGCGGAGAAGGAGGCGGTCGTCGCCGCGCAGCCGAAGCGGCGGCGTTGGCTGCAGCTCGCCCGCCCTCGCGAAGCGTAGTGCCGCGGGAGCGGACGCGATCCCGCACCGCCGCTCAGTTCAACTTCTCGAGCTCGCGATGCAGCCACGCGCGCGCCAACGCCCAGTCGTGGTCGACCGTGCGCGGCGACACGCCGAGCGCCTGCGCCACCGCGCGTATCTCGAGGCCGCCGAAGAAACGCAGCTCGACCACGCGCGCCATCCGCGGGTCGAGCGCGGCCAGCCGCACCAGCGCGTCCTCGAGCCCGATCAGGTCGACGGACTCACGCTCGACCAGCGACTTCCCGTCGAGCGTCACGCGCCGCACCGTGCCACCGCGCTTCAGGGTCGCGAGCTCGCGCGCGTGGTCGACGAGCACGGTGCGGATCGCGGTCGCGGCCAACGCCAGGAACTCGGACCGCGGCAGGTCGCCGAGGCGCTGGCTCTTCGCGAGCTTCAGGTAGCACTCGTGGACGAGCTCGGTCGGATCGAGGATCCGCTGTCCGGCCCGGCTGCGCACGGCGCGGCGCGCGACGACGCGCAACGACTCGTAGAGGCTCGCGACCGTGCCATCCAGGACGTCCGGCTGCGGCGGATCGTCCCCTTCGTCGTCGGTCGGTGCATCGGATCGCGAGCTCATGGGCGGGTGCGGCGGCGAACGCGCGGTCGTCGCGCGGGAAGTTGCACGCGAAGCGGCGGAGGCCCGGATCGGCCGGGGAGCCGCGCCGACCGTGGTGGAAACGGGCGGCTCGACTACCCTGGCTGTGGGCTTCCCTCCCCATGAACCGCGATCGATTCGTGCGCGTCAAGGAACTCTTCCGCGAAGCGCTCCCGCTGGAGGGGGCGGAACGCGACGAGTTCCTGGCGCGGGAGTGCGGCGCGGACGGCGAATTGCGCGAGGAAGTGGCCGAACTGCTCGTTCACGCGGCCTCCGCGAGCGACAGCTTCCTCGAGGGGGTCCGCAGCGTCGAGGTCGCGGGCCCTGGGCACGCCGCGCTCGAGCTGCCGGGCTACCGCATCGTCGAACACATCGCGGCCGGCAGCGCCGGCGTCGTCTATCGCGCGCGCCAGCTGACGCCGCAGCGCGAGGTCGCGCTCAAGGTGCTGCGCCTCGACACGCTCGGCCCGGGCCAGGTCGCGCGGTTCCAGCAGGAGGCCGAGATCCTGGCCGCGTTGAACCATCCCGGGATCGCCCAGGTGTACGGCGCGGGCGCCGTCGAGAACGGCGCGCTCACGCTGCCCTGGATCGCGATGGAGCTCGTGCACGGGCTGCCGCTCGACGAGTACGTCGCCGAACGGCGACCCGATCTGGACGCGCTGCTGCGATTGTTCCTCGAGCTGTGCGCGGCCGTCGACCACGCGCACGAGCGCGGGATCGTGCACCGCGACCTGAAGCCGTCGAACGTGCTGGTCGAGGCGACCGGACGTCCGCGCGTCCTGGACTTCGGCGTCGCGCGGATCCTGGGCGACGAGCTGGTCGCGCCGGCGCACCGGACGCGCACGGGTGCGGTCGTCGGGACGCTCGCCTACATGGCGCCCGAGCAGGCACGCGGCGACCGCGGACCGATCGACGCGTGCGCGGACGTCTACGCGCTGGGCGTCATGCTGCACGAGATGCTCGCGGGTCGTCTGCCGCTCGACGTCGACGACCGGGACGTCCTCGACGCGGTGCAGGTCGTGTGCACGGCCGAGCCGACGCGTCTCTCGCGCGTGCGCCCCGACCTGCCCGCCGACCTCGACGCGATCGTGGGCAAGGCGCTCGAGAAGGAGCCCGAGCGACGCTACGCGCGGGCCGGCGAGCTCGGCCGGGACATCGAGAACCTGCTCGCGAGCCGCCCCGTGTTGGCGCGCCGGCCGACGACCATCGACCAGGCGTGGAAGTTCGTCCGCCGCAACCGCGCGGTCACGGTCGCGGCGGTGCTGATCTTCTCCTCGCTGGCGGCGGGGCTCTTCGTCGCGCTCCTGGCCTTGGACGACCAGGCTCGCCAGCGCGCCGTCACGAGCGAAACGGTCGATTTCCTCGCGCGGCGCATGACGGAGCTCGCGCCGCAGCTCGGCTTCGGCGAGGAGCAGCGCGCCGGTCTCGAGGCCGTCGTCGCACGCACCGAGCGCCAGCTCGAGGACGATCCGCGGAGCCGCGCGCTGCGCGCCGCGCGCGCGGAGACGTTGTACGAGCTGGCATCCCTCGACCAGGCGCGAGGCGACCTCGTCGCCATGCGCGGGCGGCTCGAGACGGCGCGCGCGATCTGCGAGGAGCTCCACCGCGAGGATCCGGCGGACACCGAGTCGTTGACCCGGCTGTCGGCGATCAGCGCGAAGCTCGGCGAGGCCGCGCGAGACCTGGGCGATGCCGCCCTGCGCGACGACTGGTTCGCGCGCGCGCTCGAGATCGACGAGCGCCTGGTCCGCGAGCACCCGGACGAACCCGAGTTCCTGGAGGACCTGGGCTGGAGCCTGTCACGGGTCGCCGCGACCGCCAGCGAGCGCGGCGATCTCGCCGAGGCGGAACGGCTCTCGAGACGGCGGCTCTCCGACGCGATCGAGCTCGAGAAGCGCGAGCCGGAGAACTGGAAGTACGTCTTCAACCTCTCGGACGCGCACCACGTCATGGCCGGCATCTGCCAGCAGGCCGGACAGACGGACCTCGAGCTCGAACACACGATCGAGTGCGTCCGCTTCGCGCGCCGCGCGCGCGAGATCCAGCCCGGCCGTCGCGACTTCGTCGCCTGGGCCGCGAACGCCTGCCGCGCCGCGGCCGTCGTGCTCCGCCGTCGCGGTCGGCTCGTCGAAGCGCGCGTCCACGCCGAGCATGCGCTGAACGCCGCGGAGGAGCTGGCGCTGGGCGACCCGCATCGCGGCGCGCACCTGGAGCTGCTCCAGTCCCTGGCGACCGATCTCGCGAGCCCCGAGCTCGGCGAGCAGGCTCGCGAACGGACCGAGCGCGCGGCGGGCAGCCTGCGCCGCGTGGCGGAAGTCGCCGCGCGCGCCGGCGAGGAGGCCCGCGCCGCCTCCCTGAGCGCGGCCGCCGAATCGATCGAGACCGGCTCCGGCAAGGACTGACGCGCTACGCACGCGCGCGGCCCGTTCGAGCCGCGACGCCCTCGACTCCCCGTGCGCGAGGTGGGCGCCTGAGACCGCTATACTCCGACGCTCGCTCTCTGGGCCATCCCGAGCCCGTCGATCCGCCCCTCCCGTTCCGCATCCCCACGGATCTTTCTGGACATGCTCCAACGCCCCCTGCTCCTGGCGCTCCTGCTCGTGGGAGCCGCTGCCTCGTCCTGTTCCTCGTTCACCGAGTTCCTCTATCAGGGCCGCCTCGAATACGGCCCGCGCGAGTCGAACGGTCAGCAGACGGGACTGTGGAAGTACTGGTTCGATCCGGCGCACGACCACCTGCGCGCCACCGGACGGTTCGAGCGCGACAGGCCGGTCGGCCGCTGGGAGTTCTTCCACGAGAACGGCACGAAGCGCTGGGAGGTCGGATTCCGCGACGAGGCGTTCGACGGCGCGAGCACGGCCTGGTGGCCGAGCGGCAGGACGCGCTCTCGAGGCGCGTTCGAACTGGGCCTCGAGCAGGGGCCGTGGACCTTCTGGGACGAAACCGGCGCGAAGTCGTCGGAGGGCTCGTTCGTCCGCGGCGTGCGCGACGGGACGTGGAGGTACTTCGCGCCCGACGGCGCGGTGAAGCAGGAGATCGCGTTCGTGCGCGGAGCCGTCCGCAGCACCACCGCCGCGGTCGCGACGGAGCCGAGGGCGGGTGCGTCGCAGCCTGAGAGAACGACGCCCCCGCAGGTCGCGGTCGAACCGCCGCCGACGCCCCCGCTCGGCGTGGTCGCTCCGCCGATCACGACCCTCGCGAGGGACGTCGCGCGCGAGGAAGTGCCGGACGCTCGACAGGGCGGCTATTCCATCGAGCAGCTCACGGAGATCTACGACAGCGGCAAGGCGCAGGCGGACAGCGGAGGCGGAGGCTATCCCAAGGGCGATCCCCGCAACCCGCCGTCCCAGCCCAAGCGCGACGACGCCAAGTCCGATCCGTTCGTGGGCAAGGTCCTGCCCTTCACCAAGGTCGTCCAGGGCGACGGGACCTCGCTCGACCTGGGCGCCTTCCGGGGCAAGTCCAAGGTCCTCGTCGTCGTCCTGCGCGGGATGAAGGGGCGGATCTGCGAGTACTGCACGGCGCAGACCCAGGCTCTGCAGCGTCGGGTCGAGGACTTCCGCCGCCTGAACTGCGAGATCGTCATCGTGTATCCGGGACCCACGGAACGCCTCGAGGAGTTCCTGACCGCGGCGCGCGACTACTACCTCGTCCACTACGGTTCGCCGCAGGCCCCCAGCACGTGCCGCCTGACGTGCGACGACGGGTTCCAGCTCGTCGAGAACCTCGGGCTGCGCAAGGACCTCGCCATCCCGGCCGCATTCCTCCTGGACACCGAATCCAAGGTGCGCTTCGCGTGGGTTTCGAAGGACAGGCAGGACCGGCCGTCCTGCGAGCGGCTCCTGGAGGAGTTGCGCAAGCTCTGAACGAGCGAGCAGCAGCCCTAGGTTCTGGGTGGACGCCCTCCGCGGGGCGAGAACCGGGCGACCGACCGCAAGCCCCCCGACCCGCGTGGAGCGCTCACGGCTCCCGCGCGTTACCGTCGTCCCCGTGACGTACGACCGATCCCAGATCCCGACTCCGATCCCCGCGGTCCCCGCCCGCATCCCGATCGAAGGCCGCTGAGCGATGTCCGACACGCGCACGCACGGCGACCCTTCGCCCAAGGATCCCTCTCGCCCGCCCACGACCCGGCAGCTGACCCCCGCGGAAGCCGAGACCAAGGCGCGCCTCGAGGGCGTCGATCCGGCCCGCCGCTTTCCGAACGTCCCGGGCGTCGTGCTGACCGGCGAGCTCGGTCGCGGGGGCATGGGCGTCGTCTACTGCGGCCGACAGGAGAAGCTCGGCCGGACCGTGGCGGTGAAGACGCTCGGCACCGACTACCGCGGCGGCGCGATCGAGCGGCGCTTCCTGAACGAGGGCAAGAACCAGGCGCGGCTCGACCATCCGAACGTCGTCATCTGCCACGACAGCGGCACCACGCGGGAAGGCGAACCGTACCTCGTCCTCGAATACGTCGGCGGACCCAACCTGCTCGAGTGGATCCGCGAACACGGGCCGCTCCAGCTGATCGACGCGCTGCACTTCGCGCTGGCTCTGACGCGCGCTCTCGAGCACGGGCTCGAGAAGAACCTCGTGCACCGCGACGTGAAGGCCGAGAACGTGCTGCTGAAGCCCGACACGCGCGCGCGCTCGAAGTCGTTCCCGTTCGTGCCGAAGCTGGCCGACTTCGGGCTGTCGCGCACGGACGAGGGTCAAGGGGCCGCGCGCCTGACGCAGCAGGGCGAAGCCTGGGGCTCGCCGCAGACCATGGCGCCCGAGCAGTTCGACGGCTTCGCGGACGTCGACCACCGGGCCGACATGTACGCCCTGGGCTGCGTGCTCTACTACGTGTTGACCGGCAAGCAGGCGTTCCGCGAGACCACGATCGCGGCGCTGCGCAAGCACAAGCGCGACGGGCCCGTGCCCGATCCGCGCGAGGTCGTGCCGGACATCCACGCCGGGACGGCGGAGCTGATCGTGGCGCTCCTGGCCATCGATCCGGAGGGGCGCCCGCTGGACTACGCCGCGCTCGAGCAGCGCCTCGTCGCGATCATCGAGGAACTCCAGCCCGCGGCTCGGCTCGAGGAAGCGCGCCGCAAGCGCGTTCTCCTGCGGGTTGTGCTGCCCCTCGCGGTCGTCGCCGTCTCGGCCACGACCTGGGCGATCGTGCGCGGTCGTGGGACCGTCGCGCCCGCGCCGAACGCCGCGCCGATCCTGACCGCGCTGCGCGGCCCCGGCCGGGTCGATGCGGGCACGCAGAACCTGGTCACGGCCGAGGCCACCGACCCCGAGGGCGGCGAGCTGACCTGGGAGTGGACGCTCGAAGGACCCTTCTGGTGGAAGGTCCCGGCGAGCGGCCCGACGCCGTCCTCGCGACTCCTGAACTGTCCCGAGGCTCCGGAGGCCGGCGACTACGAGATCGTGGCGCGGGTGCGCGCGGTGGACGCCGAGGGCCTGGCGTCGGCCCCGAAGGAACTGAAGCTCTCCGTGACCGCCGGCGCCGAGGGTCTGCCGCTGAAGGCCCCGGTCGTCCTCACGCCCGAGGACGACGAGTCGCTCCGGAAGTTGTGGAACATCGAGGGCGACGCGTTCGAGGTCGGCGATCTCGGTGTCCTGGGCCGATCCGTGAACGAGCGCGAGATGAGCCGTACCCTCCCGCGCGGCACGTTCGCCCTCACGGGACGCATCCTCGTCCAGCGCGGCACGGCACAGGTGCGCGCCGTGCTGTCCCTGATCCTCGAGCGCGCGGGCGGACGCACGCATTCGATCCAGATCTACCCCAAGGAAGGGTCGGCGCTGGTCGTGATCGAGACCAGCAACTTCGACCGGGATGCGCGCACCACCATCCCCGAGGAGGAGGCGATCGATCTGCGCGTCGAGTGGGACGGAACGAAGCTCGCGGTCCGGGCACGCAGCGAATCTCAGCCGGCCAAGCCCCTCCTCGACGTCATTGCCGCGGACGCGGGCCGTCCCGAATCGCTGCGCGTGAAGGTCCTGGGCGGCGACTTCTTCCTCCAGGACGTACAGATCGCCCCGCTCGCCCCGAAGTGACCCGGAGCGCCGCCCCGCGGTCCAGCCGCGGGCGGCCTGCGGGTCTCGAGCTCAGGGCGCGAACACCAGGATCGCGCCGTTCGAATCGTCGCTGGGCAGGTTCGACGCCAACGATTGGAACAGCACGGGCGTTCCGTCGAACACCGGACCGCCCGCGTCGGAGACCCCGGGACGCCGGAACCCACCGACGAGCACCGCGGTCGACGCGGCGTCGGCCGGGTCGCCGTCGCGGGTGATGCTGATGCGCTCGGGGCGCACGCGCCCCGAACCGAGCAGGGCGGCGAGTTCGACGCGGAAAACGTCGCTCGCCCCGTTGTCGTCGACGGGACGCACGAAGTCGATGTTGTCCGCCAGTGACTCGAAGAACACGTAGCGGCCGTCCGGGCTGATGCGGACGCCCATCGAGTCCGCCGGAGCCGCCCCTCCTTGCGCCGACCCCATGGTGAGGAGCGGCAAGCGCTTCTGGTTCAGGAGCGTCGTCCGGCGCGTCGCGCTCTCGTACAGGTAGGCCTGCAACGTCGAGTTCGGCGGGACGGCGGCCACGAGGTTCGTCGCGGTCGATTCGAATCCGACCAGGACGTCGTCGGCGTCCGCGTCGAGCACGTAGAGGCTCGGCCGCGCGGAATCGCCTCCCGTGGCCTGTCCGCCGCCGTCGGCGAGGCTCGCGCGCGCGACCGGCCCGACGCCCACGATCGAACTCGGCCCCATCAGCGCGTAGAAGACGTCGCGCTGTCCGTTCGTGTCGCCCGGGACGAGGTCGGTGGCGAGCGACTCGAAGACGATACCGCGGTCCGAGCCCAGGCTCATGACGGGACCCGTCGAGTCCCCGTTGCCGGGGGCGAGGCCGGTCGCATCGATCGACACGAGTTGCGTGCGAGCGGCCGTGACCTCGCGCACGTAGACGTCCGTGAACCCGTTCGAGTCGTCGTCGAACACGCTGTCACCGTTCGGGTCGGCGATGTTCGTGTCCTCGGACTCGAACGCGATGCGGTCGCCGCTCGCCCCGATCGAGGCGTTCGTGGCGCGGCCCGAGCCTTGGGCGCTCGTGAGGTCGCGCACGCTCACGCGACGATTCTCGCCCGCGACGTAGCGCAGGTCGACGCTGCCGTCGGTGGGATTGCCCTGGTAGAACGCCGCGTCGACCCACACCTCCACCGTCGAGCGGAAGACGTCGGCGGCGCCGTTCGTGTCTCCCGCGACGAGGTTCGTCGCGTCGGAGTCGTAGGCGATGTAGGCCGTCCCGGCTAGGACCGGCGCCATTCCCGGAGCCTGGAACGCCGGGTTCGGCACGTACGTGATGCTCGGGCGACGCGACGAGGCGTTCCCCGTCGCTCCGCCCGCCTGCGCCCGGCTGACGGCGACGATGTCGCGACGCGAGCCGAGGCTCAAGCAATTGAATCGGACCGAGGGATCGTTGCTCCCCGGGTCGAAGCCCTGCACCCATTGGTGAACCGCCGCGCGCCACTCGGTGTCGAAGTCGATCGGAACGGTCGGCACGATGCTCTCCGGCGTCGTGGGCACGGTTCCGTCCGTGATCGCCCAGCGGATGAAGGGGTCCTGCGTGAGGTGGTCTTCGATGTCCGCCTTGAGCTCCTCGATGTCTGCCGTGACGCCGCCGAACCGATTGGCGATGCTGCGGCACAGGTCGTCGGCTCCGCGATTGCGGAAGTCGAAAATGGTGCACTGCGGGTTCTGCTGCTGGTCACAGAAGGGCGGCGAGCGCCAAGCCATCCCGTCCGGGTCGAGCGGCACTCCGGGCAAGATCTCCATATGGCACTCGGTGCAGCTGTTCGTGTCGCACTGGCTGCCGCCGGCATGGGTCGGGTGCGAATTCCCCGGCAGGCACGGACCGGGGTAGTTCTGTCCGTGGCACTTGATGCAGCGCGCGTTCTGCGTCACGTCGAAGATGCGCAGGTTGAAGGCGCCGGACATGTCCTCCGCGTTCGACACGAGGGCCGAAAGGAACACGTCCTGGGCGCCGTTGTCGTCCGTAGGCGTGGTCGGCATGCCGCTCATCGGATCGCGGGACAGGTCGAGCGGATCCGTCGTCTGGTCGTCGCCGTCAGAGTCCGCGGCACTCGCCGCCGTGGTGAACGCGAGCAACATGACCCTGTGGTGACCTCCAACGCTGTTCGGGATCGCCGCACCCGTCACGACGTAGTTGGAGAGCGGCGCCGAGGGTGCCACGCCCAGGAACAGGCCGATGCCGGGATCGGAATTCACCGGCACGGCAGCCTGGGATCCGACGGGCGTGGGCAGACCGCCGTTGCAGGCGGCGATCGCGATCGAGGCGACGGCGATCGCGAGGAGGAAGTGGCGTGCGTTCATGACGGGTGTCCTGGACTCTCGGGAAGGGCGAACGCCGGCGCTCAGTAGTTCCAACTGGAACCGAGCCCGACCCACAGGTTGTCCGCGTCGATCGGCAGGCCGCTGTCCGTGAGCACGGTGAACCAGTCGCGGATGTCCGAGTCGATCAGCGTCGACCCTCCGACGAAGAGCGCCAGCGTCCAGTTCTCGGCCAGCGGGTACGCCAGCCGCACTTCCCCACCGAGGTCCGCGAGCCCGCTCTCGGCGATGCCGTACGTCCACTCGGACTGGTCCGAGCCCGAGTAGGCCAGGTGCAGATCGAGATCGAGCGCGAGCTTCTCGCCGATCGGGAACGACCGCGCGAGGCCGCCGCGCACGTAGAAGTCCTCGACCTCGTCGTAGTCGTAGTGGACCTCGAGCCGCGGCGTGATGCCCAAGAACAGGCTGTCGTGCGAGACCGTGACCGAGGCCTCGTTGGTCGCGCCGCGCACGCCCTGCGCGGGGCCGAGCACGAACTCGGACCCCTGGGTGAGCGTGTAGTTCGTGAGTGCGAACGCGACGTCCGTCCCGCCGAACTTGCGCGCGTAGCGGCCGAAGTAGCGCGCCTCGGTGATGTCGCCCGCCGCGCCGTCCGGGAACCACGCATCCCCGGTGTCGTCGCGCATGTTCACGTTGCCCCATGCCCCGATCGACAGACTTCCGGTGCCGGAGGCCGGCAGCGTGACGACCGCCGAGCCCTGCACGACTCCCGTGTCGACGTTGGGGGTGCCACGGTGGTTGTACTGCGACACGGCCGCCAGATCGAAGCGCACGCGCGGCGAGGATTCGGGCGCGACGACGCAGGCGGAAAGCGTGAGGACCAGCGCGGCGGAGCCGAGCACGAAGCGAAGGAACGGGTTGCTCAAGGGTTCGTCCAGGGGGGCTTGGAGACAGGAGCGATGCGGTGAATTCGGATGGAGCGTGAGACTCGGGCACCACCGCGCGGGTGCGGCCCGGTCGGCGCGGCAGGCACTCGGCGATCAGTTGGAGTTGGCGCCGGCTTCGATCCAACTGCGGAACTTGTCGATGATGTCCGGATCCAACGCACCGGACGTGGGCATCACGCGGTCGAGGCAGCCGACCGTCGAGTCCGGGTTCGTGTTCACGCCGACGCGGCGCCAGAGGAAGCTGTTCGCGGTGTCGCCAGCGATCACGTAGCGGTCCGGATTGTGCGTGTTGTTCCAGGTGGCGCACTGCGGCGTTTCGCCGACCAGGGCGTTCCGGACGAGCGAGGCCTCGATGTCGAACTCGAAGTTGCCGTTGCTCCCGTCCGTCGAGTGACAGTCCACGCAGGAGGCCCCGGACAGGATCGGGTAGATGTCCGTGCTGAAGCGCGACTCGGGCTGGACGACGACCTGGATCTGTCGGACCGCCGTCTGCACCGGGCTCGTGGGCGTGCTCGCGGTCAGCGTGATCGTGCGTGTGACCGCGCTCGTGCCCGAGTTCCGGAACGAGTGGTTCACCGGCTCGGCGAGCGTCGACGTCGCGCCGTCGCCGAAGTTCCAGGAGTACGTCACCCCCGAGACGTTCGTCGACGTGTTGTCGATGGACACGAGGAGCGGTGCACGCCCCGCGAGCGGGCTGGCCGTGAAGTTGGCGTTCGGGGCGCCGAAAACGTTGACGTAGTTCGTGCGGATGAGCGTGTCGCTCGAGCCCGGCTTGCTCGCCGTGAGCCGCACCGTCTTCGGCCCGGTCGTGGTGTACGGCCGGACCGGATTCTGCGACGCCGAACTGCCACCGTCGCCGAAGTCCCAGGCCCAACTGACCGGACTGCCCGTCGACGAGTCCGTGAACACGACGCGCTGGTTCAGGTTCGCGTTCAGCGGCGCCGCGCTGAAGTTGGCGACGACCGGGTTCGCGATGACCTCGAGTCGCACGTTGTCCAAGAAGAGATAGGAGTCCCGCGCGGCGCCGCCGACGTTTCCGGCCTGCGCGCTGATCGTGAAGAGCGTGCCGACCGTGGATCCGGGGAAGAGCGTCGCGAGGTCGACGCTGACGGAAGCGAGGGCCGTGGAGGCCTGCACGCCGGGAATCGAGGCCGAGTCGCTGGCGGTCAACGTGCTCAGCGTGTCCCGGAAGAACAGGTTGCGCGTCGTCGCTCCGTTCGAGACGTCGACGCTGGCCCAGTCGCGGAAGGTCGTGCTGCCCGGCGTCTCCCCCGTCACGAAGAGCGCGTCGAACTTCAGGCGCGACTGCCCGTTGCGGAAGCTGAACTGCTGCCGGATGCCGGCCGCGCCGACCGCCGGGTTCGTGATGCCGCCCGGGTTCGAGGGCGGCGTCGTGTTCGCCGACGACGCGGAGCTGACTGCGCACCAGCGCACGCCGTTCGTCGGCATCCCGAGGTCCGTCGCGGGCGACGGCGAGGGCAGCACCCGGTGTGCGTTCGCGCCGCCGAGGTGGCCCGAGAAGGAAGTCCATGGGCCGCTCGGAGCCTGCCCGCTCGCCTGGCTCTCGAAGCTGCCGTCGGCGAGCTCGTCGAAGGCCTCCACGAGATCGGGCTGGATCGTGCTGTTCTGTCCGCCCGGGCCGGCGGCCGTCAGCGACACCGTGAACAGACCGGGGGTCGAGTAGGTCCGCGTCGGACTCTGCAGCGTCGAGAAGGCGCCGTCGCCGAACTGCCAGAGTCGCGACGTCGTGTAGGCCGCGTCCGGTTGGATGAACTGCACGGAAAACGGCAGCGGGCCCGCGGCGGCGGGGACGGTGACGCCGCCGACCTGCGCGATGAAGTTCGAATTCGGCGGAGGCGCCTGCACGAGGATCGCGGTCGTGGCCTCGCTGTTGCCCCCCGGTCCGGCGGCTTGAAGGGTCGCGTCGAACGTGCCGAATTGCGTGTAGACGTGCGTCGGCGAGGCATCGGTCGACGAGCCGCCGTCACCGAAGGTCCAAAGGAACGACGACGCGTTCGTGGACTGGTTCGTGAAGTTGACCGTCAGCGGCAAGACTCCACCCGTCGTGCTGGTCGAGAAGCTCGCGACCGGCGGGGTGGGCAGGACCTCGACCGCGTTCTCGATGCGGAAGACGCGCGTGCCACCCGGACCGCTCGCGGTCAGGCTGACGGAGAACACGCCCGACGTCGTGTACGTGTGCGTCGGCGCGAACGCCTCGGGGGAACACGCGATCCCGCCGGCGTCGTTCGTGCAGTTCGTCCCGTCGCCGAAGTCCCACTTCCACGAAGTGGTCCCACCCGTATCCGTCTGCGCGAAGGTGACCGTCAGGGGCGCGATCCCCTCGCTCGCCGTGGCCGTGAAAGCCGGCAGAGGCGGCGCCGACGAAGCGCCGGGAACCGAGCTCGTCTGCGAGCCGTTGACGCCCTCGGGCAAGCCGCCGGAACAGGCGGAGAGCAGGGCAGAGACGAAGACGACGATCGAGACCGGGAGGGCGAGTCTCATGAGACTGCGTGCGGGAGGCACGCCGGGGGGGGGCATTCGCGCGAACGGGGAACGGGGCCGTGCCGGGGGGGCAGGGGCGGTGGCAAGACCGCGCGCTCGATTATCCGCGGCCCCAGGAAGAGCCGCAAGCCGAGAACCCGAACGCCGGTCCTACTGCGGATCGATCAGGACGAAGCGCAGAGCTTCCTGGCATTCGGCCGGCAAATTGCTGGTGTCGGGGCCGTCGAAGACCCTCAGGGCACCTCCGGGCGAGGCACCCAGGGAGAGGATCTGCGTGAATGGGATTTGCGTGTCGCACAGCGGGTTCGCGCACGTTCCCGGGCAGAAGTACGCGTAGGTGTCGATCGAGTAGATCTCGGCGCCGAGTTCGTTGAAGGCTGCGATCCGTGAGGTCCCGTCGCCGTTGTCGAGGGCTCCATAGACGACGCCAGCCGCGTCGCTGGCGAGGGCGGTCGCACCGGAGAGGTCGCCGACCGAGGCGAAGCTCGTGTCGAGCGTCGCCACCGGTCCGCCCGGAGCAAGCCGATCGACGACCAGCCGGAAGATGGCCGGCGATCCATCGGGGTTGCGATCACCCGCCAGCAGGCGACCGTTCACGTCGACAGCGAGGGCGTCGACAACCGGCGCCAGAAAGTCCGGCAACGTGCGCACGCGCGTCAGCACGCCGTCGAACGAGGTCAAGAGGAAGAGCTCGGCCGCGTTGAAGCCCACGGGCCGCGCCACGAAGTAGATCGCCCCGTCGCACCCGACGGCGAAAGCCTGGAAGGCGAACTGGCTGAAGGCGCCCAGCGATCGCTCGGTCGCAGTGGTCGACCCGGGACCGAGCTTCCGCAGCACGTAGTTCGGCAATCCGGAAGATGCGACGTCGATCCAGTAGCCGTTTCCGGCGCAGTCCGCGGCGATGTTCGGCACGATCGGCCCGGACGGAGAAGTGAACTGCAGGAACTGGCCGGGGATGTCCGCGAGCAGCGCGTTCGTGGCCAGCCCGTACTGCTTGACGAAGAAGTTCGTGCTGGGCGGAGGAAGCAGGCTCGACCCCGGCGGCGCGGCGAGAGACGGCGCCGTGTTCGCGTAGGCCACGTAGTAGAGGTTCCCTCCGACCGCGGTCGCGCCGTACGTGTTCCCGCCCGGGAAATCGCCGCCGAAGACGACGAAGGGCGGGGGCTGGCTCGAGAACGAGGCGCTGCCGACGCCGACGACGGAACCGCCATAGGTGAGCGGGTCCGTGCGGCTCGACGCCTGGATCGCGTAGCTTCCGGGGACGTTCTGCAGGCTGACGAGGGTCAGCTCGTTGTCGGTCGCCACCTTGGAGAAGGCCGACTCAGCAGAGGGTGGCAGGAACCAGTTGATCGGCTCGGAGGGCGCGCCGACGACGGCCGCGCGGAGCACGATGGTCTGGCCCGCCTTGGCGCTGACCAAACACGGCTCGACGACGACGCCGTTCGTCACGCAATCGCCCTCCGAGACGAAACACGACGCGAGCGACAGCCCGGCCGACAGGGCGAGGATCGTCGTGCGCATCACAGCTTCACCGAGATCCCGAACAGGAGATCGAAGACGTTCTCGTCACCGCCCAGCGATTCGTCGAGGGACGTGTACGAAACACGCGGTTCGATGTCGAACGACACGCGCGGATCGATCCAGAATCGGATGCCGGCGTGCACGCCCCAGGAGAACGCGGTGTCACTGCCGCCACCGGACGGATCGCTGTGCAGCAGACCGAACTGCGGACCGGCATAGATCGTCGTCTGCGGCGACGTCCACCAGTTGTAGTTGTAGAAGGCACCCCCGTAGACGTCGATCGAGTCGCCGCCGAGTTCGTTGCGGATGAAGCTCGGCGCCAGCTCGACGCCGATCTCGTGCTCGCGCTGCAGGAACCAGCTGAGCGATCCGCGCCCGGTGAAGCTCTCCGTCTCGTCGGCCTGGCCCGACGGAGCCTCGGCCTTCGCGTAGCGGTAGCTGGCGGTGAATCCGAGCAGGACCTCGCCTTCGTCCGCGCCGTAGACGACCTCCTGGGCGAAGGCGGCGTTCGCCACGCCGAAAGACAGTCCGAGGAGAGCGAGTGTGGTCGTCGAGCGCATGGAGACTCCGGTGAGCGGGACGGGGAGAGCCGGCGATCCACCGGCGTGACTTCGGGCGAAGCCCACGGCGGCGCGCGGAGTCTAGCGCGGCACCGGCTTGAAGCCGACGCGGGAAGGGGCTCGCGGCGGGTACGCTTCGGCGACCATGGGGCGCATTGGTCGGCTGGCACTCGTGCTCGGCGCGTGCGCGATCGTCCTCTCGACGACATGGTCCGTCGCGCGCGTGCGCCAGTCCGGAACCGCCGTCGAGGCCGGCGCGCCCGAACCGATCGCCGCGGCGCCGGATCGGACGCTCGGCGTGGTCCCGTCGGAGCGCCGCGCCGTCGGATCCGAGTCCATGGGGCGCATCCGCGGCACGGTGACGGACACGGACGGCTCGCCGGTCCCGGGCGCGGGGTCGGCGCTCTTCTTCGAAGACGACGCCGGGCGCCGGATCGTGAGTGGCTGGGACGCGACGGGTTCGTTCGACGCGCGCGGCCTCGGCTTCGGCGCCTGGAACATCCGCTGTGAAGCACGTGGGTTCGCCTCCGGCTCGGCCCGCGTGGAGGTCCTGCCCGGCACCGACGGCGCGCGCGCGGACTTCGTGCTGCGCCGCGAACGAAGCGTCCGCCTGACCCTGCTCGACGCGGACGGGGCGCCGCTCGCGGACGCGCTCCTCGCGCTGGGTCTCCCGCTCGCGCTCGCGCCGGCCGTCGAGGTGATCGAGGACGGCGCGTCGCGACGATTCCTCTCCGGATCCGTGTTCGCCAAAGTGGAGGGCGGCTCGGTCCCTGCAGTCGAGGCCGCGCGTACGCGCTGGGTCCTGCGTTCGGGCGACGATGTACTCGCGACGATCGATGTGCCCGAGAACGCGAAATCCGTCGAGTCACGGGTCGACGTCGTTGCTCTGCGTCGACGGCTCGCCACGGTGCGGATCGGCCTGACGGAGCCTCTCGAGCGCGACGCGCGCATCTGCGCGACGGTCGGCGCGGACTTCGCGTTCACGCTCCCGGTCGCGGCAGGCGCGCGCAACGCGTCCCTGCTCGCTCCGCCAGGACACCTGCGGCTGCGCTTGACCACGCCCGGCCGTGCTGCGGAGCGGCTCGAGCTCGAACTCGAGCCCGGTGCCACGCTCGACCTCGGCCCGATTGCGCTCGAGCCGGGCTACGCGGTCTCCGGGTCCGTGCGCGACGCCGACGGACGGCCGATGGGAGCGCCGCTCGAGCTCCGCCGCCTCGCCCGCGACGGTTCGTGGCACGCCGTGGAGCGCGAGACCGCGCGCCCCGCCGACGCGAACGGCCGGTTCGTGCTCACGGACCTCGCCGCCGGGACCTGGTCGGTGGCCTGCGCCTGGGGCGGACCGGCCGTCCGCTTCCAAGTCCCGTGTGACGCGCCAGTCCGAGTCGTCGGAGCGTGGCCCGACGTCAGCGCACGCGTCGGATCGCGGCCCGGGATCCGCTGACGACTGCCATGTGGAGGCGATCGATGTCGTCGAGCGACGCCGGAGCGTACGAGAACATCGGCGCTACAGGCGGATGGTCACGCCGAAGAGCGTCTGGATCTCGTTCTCGTCGCCAACGGCGCCTCCGTACGAACGCCGCGTGAATCTCGGTTCGAGCTCGAGCGCGACGTTGGGTTGAAGCCAGTAGCGAACGCCAAGCTCGAACCCATAGCCGAACTCGCTGTCCGAGGGCCCCCCCCGTGAATCGAAGGTCGTCCATTCGACCTGTGGTCCGATGAATCCGACCAGCACCTTCGAGAGCTCCACATTCCAGTGGTAGTAGGTGCCGAGACGAACGAACCACTCCTCGGTCCCGCCTCCACTGTCGAACGCCACCCGCTGGAACCCCGGGCGCAGATCGAGCCCCACTTCGCTCGAATTCGTCAGGAAGTAGCTCAGTCCGGCTTCCAGCCGGAAGATGTTCGAGTCGCTCACGTCGTTGTTCAGGTATGTGAACGAGGTAGCGATCCGAAAGAGAAAGTCGCCTTGGACGGGCACCGCGCCATCTGAACTGGATCCGATCGCTTGCTCCTGAGCTGGATCGAGCCCTGTTGGAATCGCCACGTACTCGCAGCCCGACATTCCTGCACGAGGATCGAATGCGGATGGACCACCGGTGGCGAGCCAGGGCAAGCTCGAGACGAGGGCGAGGATCATGGTGTTCGGAGGTCTTTCGCGGGTAGGAACCGTTCGTCGTCAAGTAGGTGGGAAGTCAGGGCGCTTCACGCCCGTCGCCTGGGCTCCATGGTCAGTCGAGCGGGTCCGGCGTGATGATCACCAACTCGGCAGCATTGCCTGCCCCCACGAAGACGTCGTCGAGGGCGGCGAGCCGGCCATCCAGCGTCACGGCCAGGCCGCGCACGCGGTCCAGGTCTGGACTCGTCGACGAGCCGTCTCCGAGAACGGAGATCACCTGCCCCACGTCGTTCAGGACCCGGAAGACTCCCTGGTCGGTCGGACTGTATCGCGCGAGGTAGATGGACCCCCCGCCGTCGATGGCGAGGCGGAGTGGCGCAGGCGGGAAGTCCTGCGGTGGCTGAAACGTGCCGTCGCGAACCGCCGAGACAACGCCGCCGCTGGTGCGGAGCACGTAGCGGGAGAGCCCGCCAGCGGTGTGGATCAGGAGGCGGCCCTCCGGATCGACCTCGATCGTCGAGAAGGCTGTCGCATCGAACACGCCCAGGCGCTCCGTCGAGGGCGTAGCACCGAAGAGATCCGTCACGCGGAGCAGCTCTGGATCTCCGTTCTGAGACTCCGCACACGCTGGACCGGCGTTGAGACGACCGAAGAAGTAGAGCCGTCCCTCGCCATCGCTCGCCAAGTCGGAACCCGCGACGACCTCGGAGCCCGCCGCAGAAAGGTCCCTGAAGTCCGGGGCTGAGCCCGAGGCGGCACTCGCGGTGACGCGCCCCACGGTACCGCCGAGCTTCGGGTTCCGGATCCAGTAGGCGTTCCCGAAGCGATCGACGGTGAGGCGCGCAGCCGCCCCGTTGCCGAATCCCGTATCCGTCGTGACATAGACGGGAGTGGGGTTCGGCTGCGTCAGGAACTCGCTCTGGTCGTACTGCTCGAGTTGCTGCTGGACCAGCACACCGGACGCATCCACGCGGATGAAGGCGACGTATGCACGCGCCGATGTCGGCCCGACCGCGATCGCGCTGACACCGCGCGGCGCACCGTCGCCTTGCGTCAGCCCCACATCCCCTGTCGCGTAGTCCCCGTCTCCACCTGGATAGACGATGGGATTGACGAACGAGAAGCCGAACTCCGACAACGAGATCGTGGCGATGCAGTAGAGCGAGGGGTCTTGGACGCTCGTGGCCTTCAGCTGGAAGAAGCCCTGCAGTCCTGACATGACCGCTCGGACGGAGCTGGCGCTCGGGTCGGACTCGATCAGCTGACCAGGAGGTATGCCGCCCCCGACCCAGGAAAACGTGCAGCGTGGATCACTCAGGTTCGGTGCATGAGCCAGGAACAGCTGAGAGCCACTGATGGTACTGGACCACGTGCGGGGAGTGAGCTCGACGCCCGAGCACGGGGCATCGTCGATGCGCACACAGGCCGACACGACTGCAACGAGTCCCAGTCCGGCCAGGACGCGCGTGATCCCAGGCTGGAGCATCACAGGTCTTCCGCGTTCGCGTAGGGCATCGATGCGAAAGGGACGGGCGTTCGCGCCAGGAGCACGCCGACGAGCGGAGTCCTGTCCGGAGCCTCGGTGCCCGCGAAGGCGAATAGACCTCGCATGCGGAACCAGCCGTTCTCGACACCGCCTCCCCCGAGCGGCTCCGCGGGGTTCTGGTTCGTGCTCGCGAGGAACGAATTGTCGAAGACGCCGCCGAGCGAGGAAAGAGGCACACGTGCCATGCACTGGATGGACACCGGACCGGCACTACTGAACGCCTCTTCGTTGTCGTTGTAGACGAGAAGACTCGCCGTCGTGAGCAGGGTGGCGCCGAACCTCAGCGTGTCCGTGTTGAGCACGATCAGCTCTGTGACTCGTCCGGCGGATTGCCCTTCGAATCTCGGGAACAGCAGTTCCTCGGATGCCGCCTCGTACTCGCTCCCGTCGAGATCGGGAACGCCGTTGTTGTTGAGATCGGTGACGTCCCCCGCGCAGGTTCGAGCGCGGAACGTGAGCGCTGGCACACCCCACGAGCCACCTGTTCCGCCATCCAGGATCGTGAGTTCGGCCACGAGGTGGTCGAAGTCGATCGCGAGCCCGGAAACGGTGTCCCGAGCGACCAGGTACACGAAGCCAGTCTGCTGGCTCGAATTGTCCTGGTTGATCAGGCCGGTGAACGTGTCGTTCGGAGTCAAGCTGCGTAGGCGATTGACCCGATTGCACGTCCCCTCCTCGAGGTACACGAACTCGACGTTCACGGACTGGACCGGATTCGTGTTCGTCACCGTGATCACCGACAGCGCGCCCGGGCGTGAGTCGAACCACGGGAACAGCAGCAGGCTCCCCGATGTGGGGACATCGACAGGCAGGGTCGCGATGGCCAGCGCGAGCAGGACACTCATGAGCAGCTCGTTGATTGCGGAAGGGATCGACCGAGTAGGCGGGAGCATAGGCACGAGTGCATGGAAGCGCCATCCCCCCCCCTGGACGCGTCCCTCCCCCGCAAGAGACCTCGCTACCCGTCGAGATCGCGTGGGGGCTGGACGATGCTCACGGCCGGGCCACGACTTCGATCGTGCAGAAAGCTGCGAATGGCGCGTCGGTCGAACTGGCGAACTCGTCGTTCGCACCCAGCGGCATTCCCTGCGGGAAGCCGAGCATGACCAGCAACGCGTGGTGGGCTCGCGTGGCCCTCCCCGGTGCTTGGCCCGATAGGTAACGCCCACAGCAGGGAACCCGGCCCGACCTGCAGCCCGCGAGCCCCTGATCGGGACCGACCGCGGTGCTCCTGAGCAGAGGGGGTGTCGGAGTTCGTGAGGGCCGCATCAATCCCAATGCACGAGCTCGACACGGTCTCCGGTCACGACCGCGACGTGACCCGGATCCACGCACTCGAGCGACGTCAGCCCAGGTCGCGGGTCGCCCCAGAGATGCGCGGCTTCGCGCTCGCCGGAAGTGTCGTAGACGTTGACGCGCCCGTCGTCGAGGGCGAACGCCAACCGACCGAACCCCGCAGCGAGGTGCGTCACGCGGACCATCGTCGCGAGGCGCTGTCGGAGGCGCACGAGGACCTGATTGCGGCCGCGAGCCGGGTCATACCGCAGCACGACGATCGTGACGTACTGCTGCTGCTCGCGTGGGCCCGTGTTCTCGACGGACACCGTCGTCCCAGCCAGGTAGAGGTAGGCCCCGTCCCCGGCGCAGGCGTCGAGCGTGTGCATCTCGTTGCTGAACGGTCGTTCCTGGGACGATGGCGTCCCGCCCGAGCGATCGATGTCCACGACCATCGCCTGCGGGTTGGCGAACGCGCTCATCTTCTTGAACGCGACGACGAGCATCCGCTCGGGCGTCAGCGGCATGACGTAGCGCAATTCCTCGAGGCCCAGCTCGCGCAGCAGCTTGCCCCCGTCCGCCTTCCACAGGCGCTTGCCGGCGAGCGCGTCGTAGAGCGCGATCGTGCCGTCCTCGATCGTCCCGATCGTCGTGCCGCCGATGCCGAGCGCGCGCGGCGGCGACTCCCAGCCGACGCCCTCGACGAGCTTCACGCGCGCTTCCGACGTGTTCACGACCGCGATCGCGTCGGGGTAGGCGACGGCGGCCCATCCCGACGACGGGTCGTTCGCCACGGCCATCGGCGCGACGCGCGGAACTTCGGCGGCGACGGCGGCTCGCGCGCTGCCGTCGACACGTTCGACGCCGGCCCCAGAGAAGACGAGCACGCTCGACTCTCCCACCGGCACGACCGCCGAGCCGGAGAGGGGCGTGCCGGATCGCTTCGGGGTGGAGCCGCACGCCACGAAGAGGAGGCTCAGGAACACGATGGATGTGCGCATGATCGTTCCGTTTGCGCGTCTAGCGCGGCGAGTCGGGTGCGTCGAGCGCGACGCGCAGGCCGACGTACTCGGAGTCCTTCGCGGGCGGGTTGCGCGGCGTGGCGATGCGACACGCTTCGGGCGTGGACCACCAGTTGCCGCCGCGCACCGCCGGCTTCTCGTTGGCGCCGCCCGTGCACCACTCGGACACGTTCCCGCCCATGTCGAACGCGCCGCACGGCGCGACGTCGCGCGGGAACGATCCGACGGGCGCGGTGTAGTTCCAGGAGTCTCCGTCCTCGTCGCTGTTGCAGGCCTTCGCGGTCCAATCCGCTCCCCATGGATAGGCACGCCCGTCGCCACCGCCGGCGGCGAGCTCCCATTCGTCCGTCGTCGGCAGGCGCAGGCCGAGATCGCGGCACAGGCTGCGCGCTTCGGCGAAGGAGATCTTCACGGCGGGGTGCCGCGCGCGTTGCGCCGCGATGTCGCCCCAGAAGGCCGGTCGGGATTCCGCCGCGGCATAGTAGCCGCCGCGCAGACGCTCGAGCTCGCCGACGGTGAGTTCGGTGCGGCCCAGATAGCAGTCCTCGACGCGCGCGCCGTTGCGCATACCCCCCGCGACGAGCACGAGCTCGAGTCCGGACCGTTCGTGCACGACGCGCAGCGGCCGGCCGGCCGCGTCGAACTGCACGTCGGGAGGAAGCGTGCAGCCCGGCGGCACGCCCGACGACGCGCGCACGTAGGTCAGCTCCGACGTCGCGCCGGGCTGGCCTTCGGCGTCGTACGGCGTGACCTCGAAGACGTTCGCGCCGAACGCCAGCGGCAGATCGATCGTGTAGCCGTCGTTCGTCGCCGCGAGCGGCGCTTGGATGCGCTGTGCGCCACGCACGACCTCGACACGCGACAGGCCCACGTTCGACGTGATGACGACCCTGATCGACTCGGAGTTCGCGGCCACCTGACGTCCGGACTTCGGCTCGACCGAGGCGATCGCAGCGGCCGTGCGCGTGCGCTCGATCGCGAACGTCCGCTGCCCCACGTGTCCGACCGCGTCGAGCGCTTCCACGGTGAGCTCGTTGCGGCCTGGATGGAGCGCGATCTCGCGGCCGAAGCGGCCCTGTTCGTCCAGCGCGAGCTGCGCGTCGGGCTCTCCGGCCCGAGACAGCTTCGCGGTGCACGTCGTCGCGTCCTTCACGGAGCCTTCGAGGCGGACCCGATCGGCGGAGGTCGTCCCGGCCGGCGTCGAGAACTCGACCACCGGATCCGTGAAGTCGACCGCCAGGCTCCGCGTGAACGCCGCGGGATGCCCCACGCGGTCGACGCCGCGCACCGAGAGGTCGCGCACTCCTTCGGTCAGGTCGATCGTCGCCGAGAATCGGCCGTCCTCCGTCGACTCCAAGCCGCGCGCCCCCTCGATGGTGATGGGCTTGGTCGCGAGTTCGCCGCCGTCTCCGTCGTTGATGCGACCACGGATGACGAGCTCGCGCCGGCTCGTGAGCCAGCGGCCGCCGGACTCGACGACGCCGTCGGGCAGATCGACGCTCAGCCTGGGCGGGCGGGTGTCGACGAACACGGTGCGGGAACCGAGTTCCTTCCCGTCGAGGTCGCGCACGAGGATGCGCGCCGCTTCGTCCGTCGCCACGCGCACGCGCGCGCGCGCGATCCCGTCCGCGTCGACGGCGACGTCGCGATCCCCGATCTTGACCGCGGCATGCCCCCGCGCTTCGACGGCGACCTCGATGTCCGGGTCGGTCCCGCGGAACTGCTGTGCGGGGCTCTGGAACGCGACCGGCGCGAAGGTGACGGAGGGCGTGACCTTCGGCGGTTGCGCGCCCACCTGGACCGGATCTCCCTTCTCCGGTCTCGGCGCGGGGCCGCGTGCCGATTCCGGCGTCCCGCCCGGAGCACGATCCCACAGCAACCAAGCCACGCCCAGCGCGATGACGAGGATCCCGGCGCCGATCCACGTCAGCATCCGGCGCATGTCGCGCTGTCCGTGAGACAGGTGCTCCAGCTCGGTGCGCAGCTCGAGCGTGTCCGGGCGCTTCTCCTTCTGTCGCTCGAGCAGGCGCATCACGAGCGCGCGCAGCCACTCCGGCGTGTCCTCCTCGAGCGGAGGCGGAGCCTGCGTGAGGCGGGCGACCGCGACCTCCATGCTGGTCTTGCCGGTGAACGGCACGCGGCCGGAGCACATCTGGTAGATGATCACGCCCAGGGCGTACAGGTCGGTCTTCCCATCGACCTTGCCCGTGCCCGTGACCTGTTCGGGTGCCATGTAGTGCGGCGTGCCGATGGCACCGCCCTGCATGGTGTGCATCGACTCCATCTCGCTGAACTCGCCCTCGCGCGAAGTGATCTTCGCGATGCCGAAGTCGAGCACGCGCACTTCCTCCTCCGGCGTGCCGGCCTTGACGAGGATGATGTTCGCCGGCTTGAGGTCGCGGTGGAACACGCCCTTCTGGTGGGCGAAGTCGAGGACCTCGAGGATCTGCCGCACGATCTGGACGATGCGGTCGGGCTTCAGCGCCCCTTCCTTCTTGAGCACGTCGTCGAGGCGCACGCCGTCGACGAAGTCCATCACGTAGTAGAGATCGCCCTCCGGCGTGCGCCCGTCGTTCTGGAAGCGCGGGACGTAACGGTGCGAGATCGCCTTGACGGTGATGATCTCGTTGCGGAAGCGCTGCACGAGATCGGCGTCCCTGGTCAGTTCGCCGCGCAGAGTCTTCAGCGCGCGCAGGTTGTTGCCGTGGACCTCGTCGCGGACCAGGTAGACCACGCCGAATCCGCCTTCCCCCAGCTCGCGTTCGACGACGTAGCGTCCGTCGATGCGGCGGCCCTTCGACGAGGCCGGAGCCGCGGGTTCCTCCAGGACGATCGTGCCCCCGCCTACGCCGAGCGTGCGCGTCGCACCCACATCCCGGGCCGACTTCCCGAGCTCGATCTCGAGGCGCGCGCGCAGCGCCTCGTCGCCGCCCGCGCGCGTCCGCGCGAACTCCGCGGCATCGACGCGCTCTCCGCGGGCCTGACGCTGCAAGAACTCCTCGACGAAGCCTGCGAGCGGATCGTGGCGTTCGGGGTCGGCCATCGGCGTTCAGAGCCTCCGTCGTGCGACGGTAGGGATCCCGCGGTCGCGGGACAAGGAAGGTGTCGGAAGGGATCGGACTTCGGCGCGCCGCACCTGAAGCCGTCGCGCGCGCTCTTTCAGCGCGCCTTCGCCGCGGCGGCCGCGGGCGCTCCACGCCAGTGGAAGCGCTCGTCCTTGTGGCACGAGAAGCAGGCGTCGTCCGCCTCGGACGGGATCGGAACGTCCGCGACGGTGCGCGCCTTCTCGACTCCGCCGTGGCACGTCGCGCAGTCGTTCGCGTCCGTGCTCCGTGCGTGGCCGCGGCTCCAGTGCGAGAAGCCGGGCGTGTCGGCGCGCATCCGGATCGCCTTCTTGCCGGACCAGACCGGGTCAGCGGCATCCGCGGCGTCGTCGGGGTGGCACAACGCGCAGCCGGTCGAACCCGGACCGCCCACGTTCGCGTGGTCGAGGTGGCACGGCAGACAGCTCGCGGCGTCCGCGCGTGTCGTGGGTGCGGCCTGAAAAGCGCGCTCGCCGGATTCGAACGAGTGGCAGGCGAAGCACCCGCCCGCGAGCGGATCGAGCGCGGTCGCGGCCGGCGTCGATCGCACGTGCGCCGCGTGCGGGAAGTCGATGCGGTCGCGCTCGCTCGTGGGTCCCTCGGGCTTCGCGGCGAGCACGAGAGGTTCACGCCGTTCCCCACCGTTCTCGTCCAGCTTCTTCTCGGAGTGGCACTGAGCGCACGAGTCGAGCGGCGGACCGTCGTAGTGCGGCGGCGAGCCGGCACCGCCGGCGAGATGTCGTGAACTCGCGGTCTCGACGTGGCATCCCGCGCACGCCTCGCTCAGCTCATCCGACGCCGCCGGGCCGTCCGGACGTACGCCGGTCATGTGGACTTCGTGCCAGAAGCGGCCATCGATCGTCTCGCCGGCGTGCAGCGGGCCGCCGCTCGCGTGGCATTCGACACAGCCGCGCTGTCGGCCTCGCGGATCCGCCACCTTCGTCGCACCGGTGAAGAGCTCCGAGTGCGCGCGGCGCTTCAACGCGAACGCGAGCGACTCGGGATCCTGTCGCTCGGCTCGCCGCAGCTCCTTCGCATGCACCTCCGCGTGGCAGTCGAGGCAGCGCGACGCCGAGCCGGAGTCGGCCGCCGAACCGTGCCAGGCGAGGCGCACGCGGTGCTCCGGCTTCACCTTCGCGGCGAACTCGGCCAGGGCCGGATCACGTCCCCAGCGGTTCTGCGCCGTCGGAGTCGCGTCCGCCGAGTGACAGCCCATGCAGCGCGCGAACTCGACCTTCCCGAAGTCGCGCCCCGCCGCGGCCGCGCTCGAGTCGCCGTCGGTCGTGTCGCGCTGGTGACAGACGTCGCAGCGCTGATCGGCGTGCTTGTCGTGCGGGAAGCGGTCGTACACGAGCTCGTGCGCCACGGGCTCGAAGCGCACGGGCTTGCGCGTGATCCGGTCGGACGCCGGGACCTCGGCATGGCACCGCGCGCACGACGCCTGGAGCTCTTCGGGTCCCGGGATGAACGTGCCGGCGACCGGCGTGGCGCCGCTGTGATCGAGGTGACACGACGCGCACACGTCGTCGTCGAGCGCGATGCCGGCCGTCGCGGCGGCGGCGCTGCGATCGCCGTAGAAGGGGTGATTCTGCGCGACCAGCGTGTCGTGGCAGGCGGCGCAGCGCTGGGCGGGCGCGCCCCCCAACGCGCCGTGGCAGGCGGAGCAGCCCTGGTCGCGGGCGATCTCGAAGGCGTGGCGCAATCGCGCCGGTGTGTCGGCGTTCGGGACGGAGTCGAACAGGCGCGCGTGCGCGGCTGCCAGCGGACCGGGCTGCAGCACCGCACCGCGGCCGAACGGCAAGAGCAGCGCGACCAGGAAGATCAGGGCCGCGCCGAGCGCGATCTTGTTGCCCAGGGCCAGGGCCGGGAACCGGCCGAAGGCGACCTCGTCGCGCACCCAGCGCTCCGCGTCGCCGCCCACCTGCATCGCGCCGGATTCGCCCTTGTGCGCGCGCGACGGCTCGAAGAAGAAGCCTTGCTCCTGCACTTCGAGCTGGAGCGCCGATCCCGCCGCGTCGATCGTCACCACGCTGCGCGTGCAGCCCGTGACGAGCACGTCGCCGCTGGCGAGCACCGCGCGTCCACGCAGCTCCTCGCCGTTGCGCCACGTGCCGGTCGCCGATCCGAGGTCCTCCACGGAGAACCCGCCGCCGGCGCGCGCGATGCGCGCGTGGTGCGACGACGCCACGGGGTCGCGCAGGTGCGCGGCGCACGACGAATGCGTGCCGATCTCGACCGAATCGGCGTCGGTCTCGACCAGCTTCTTCGCGATGCGGATGGTGAACGCGGGCACGGCTCAGTCCTGGAACAGCGCTTCGGGCGCGACGCGTTCGATGGCCGAACACGGGCAGTTGTAGACGCAGGCCTCGAACGGCATCCCGGCGCACAGGTCGCACTTCACGGCCTTCCCGGCCTTCTTCTCCTCGCGGCCCGAGATCGGGTTGACGGCCGATCCCGCCGTCGCCGCCGTGCACGTACCGCCCGCCGTCGAATCGGGGCGGAACCAGTGACCGATCAGCGGCAGGCTCGCCAGGATCGAGGGCGTGACGTCACGGATCACGCTTCCGTCGGGCCCGGCTTCGGGCGGCGGCGTCATGCGGATCACGTTGTACGGGCACTTGCTGACGCAGGCCGTGCAACCGACGCAGTTGTCCCAGACGAAGTCGATCGTCCCGCGCACGTCGCGACGGATCGCGCCCCAGCCACAGGCCATCATGCACTCGGGGATCTCGCAGTGATAACAGGCCGACGCGAGCGTCTTCTGCGTGGAGATGCGGCTGCCGGTCTTCGAGAGGCGCGGCACGCGGTCGGCGTGCACGGCGACGCACGACTCGACGCAGGCGTTGCAGCGCACGCAGCGCGCGAGGTCGATCACGAGCGCGTGTCCGCCCTTCACCGACTGCTTCGAGACCATGATCTCGAGCGCGTCGGGGGACGCTCCTTCCGTGCGCGCCTGCTTCAGCAGGTCGAAGAAGCCCGGCAGGACGCCCGACTCCTGGCGCACGATCTGGTTGGCCGTGCTCAGGAGCTGGCTGGCCGAATCCGGCCCCACGAGCCGGCGCAGCGCCGCGACCGGGATCTTGACCAGGTCGGTCGGCGCCATCGTCTCGAACGTCCCCACCCACTTCGGCTCGCCCTCGGCCAGCGAGCGCTCGCCGAAGCACGAGTTGTCCATGTAGAAGCCCAGGACGCGCCTCTCGCCGTTCTTCTCTCGCGCGTGGCACTGCACCGCGCCGCTGCGCACGAGGTACACGGCGTCGGCCGCGGCGCCTTGCTCCGCGATCACCTGTTCCGGTCCCACCACGACGAACTCGGCGATCTCCTGGATGCGCTTCAGGTCCTCGGCGGACAGCGCCTGGAACAGCGGGATGAGGCGCAGGTGCGCCCCCAGCGAATCCGCCCGGTAGCGCTTCTCGACGAGCGCTTGGAACGCCTTCTCCTTCTGGCGCAGGTGCTTGAACGTCGCGCCTTCCACGCTGATCAGCGTGCACTGCGTCTTGGCTTCGACAGAGAACAGCGCGGGCTGGTTCGACAGCGCGCTCCCCTCCCCGAACCAGTCGCCCGGCTGGAGCGTCCCGAGGTGCTGCGGTCGTTCCGCCCCGGGTTCCGCGCGGTACTTGTCCGCGAGGCCCTGCAGGACGATCCACAGCCGATTCGTGTAGTGGCCTTGATTGACCATCTGCAGACCGGGCGCGCACGCGTGGTACTCGATGCCGCGCAGCAGCGCCGCCACGTTCGCGTCGGATGCGATCGACGCGAGGAGCGGCACGCGGTCGAGCCCCATGCGACGGAACTCGTCGCGCGGCGAGAGCGTGGCTTCGGGGTTCGCGCTCATGGTGCGTCAGTAGAGCCAGATGGACAGGACGTGGGCCGAGATCGCCGCCAGGAGGACGATCGACGCGGGGATGTGGACGAGCCGCCACGCATTCATCGCGAACTTCACGCGCTTCAGGCGCGCCAGTTCGCCGGCCACTCGACGCCGCTGGCCGGCCAGGGACATCAGGTCGCGCGCACGGCGCTCGGCCTCGGGGCCGGCACCCAGAGCGGTCGCGAGACGGGCCGCGAAATCCGGACCCGGAGCGGACGTCGACGCGAGCGCCGACGCCAGCGCGGGATCGGCCGCGGCGAGCTTGCCCGCCTCTTCACCCAGCCGGCGCTCGTAGTGGCGATCCAGGACGAACGCCTCCTCGAGCGACAGGTCGCGCTCCTCCTTCGTCAACCACGACGGGCCCCACATCCAGAACCCGAGACCGACGAGGCCCGTCACGACCACGAGCAACGTCAGGCCGTTCAGCGCGATGCCCATCGGCGTGTCGAACCGGCCGCCGGCGTGCGCGAACGTCACGATCCCCGCGCCCAGGCCGTAGTAGACGTGCGCGTGCATCCAGCGCGCCGTGCGCCCGAGCGGCTCGGTCCGCTTCGACACGAGCGCGGGTCCGCCCGCGGGATCGTCGGCGACGGACACGCGCAGCACCCGCCCACAGCCCGTTTCGCGCAGCACGTCGCGAGCCAGCTGCAGGATCTGCGCGCGGTCGGTCAGCGTGCGCGCCGCGACCCGCTCGCGCAGCGCGCCGAGTCGTTGCTCCGCGCGCTCCATCGCGGCGCGCGGGACCTGACGGCCGAACTCGGGCGAGTACCCGAGCTTGTGCGCGTACTTCCGCAGCACGTAGGCGTACGCAGCCAGGAACAAGGCCAGCGCGATCCAGCCGCTCCACAGGAGGTACGCGCGGGAACCCTGCGGCGCGCGCCCGACCGGGACGCCGCCGCTCGCGGCCAGGACGCACAGGGCGGCGACGACGACGCCCGAGATCGCGCCGTGGATGGACAGCAGCAGCGTCCGGTTCATCGCCCGCGATCCTGCCCGCCCGGGAACGTCCGGAACTGGTTGCCGTCCTTCTCCCGCCGCTCACTCGTGAGCGACGCCTTCAGTTCGCGGCCCTCGTTCGTGCTGGTCGCGTTGGTCTCGATCGCCCAGTGGCAGTCGCTGCAGACCTCGTTGGAACGGACGAACGGCTTCCCGACCGCCGAGCGGTGCGGGCTGCGCGCCTCGAGTTCCTTCACGCCGGGCGCGAGCCTCGGGAACATCGCCGCGACGGCCGTGACCGGATCCAGGCGGCCGGGAGCCTCCTCGACGTGACAGTCGAAGCAGCGGCGTCCCTCGGGGTGGTGCTGCGGACCGCGCAGCGCGACGCGCACGCGATCGACGTCGATGCTCGAGTCGATCCGGGGCACCCCGCGCGAGTGGCATTGGTCGCAGCTCTCGACCGCCTTGCCGAAGATCCCCCCGGTCCAGGCAGCATGCTGCTCGTCGTGCTGGTGGCATTGCACGCACGTCAGCGCCTGCGCGTTCACTCCGAGGTCCCGGCCACGAGCCGCGGGGTCGAAATCGTGACAGCTCGCGCAGGACACAGGCTGGCCCGTCCGCGGATCACGCGACTTGCCCAGGTGGTCGGCGTGCGAGAACGCGACGACCTCGCGACGCGTGCGCTCCACGAGGGAGTTCGGATCGAGCCGGATGCCCGGGTGGCACGTCGAGCACGCGGACATCTCGAACGTGAGGCGCCGCTCGGCGGGCAGCGCGTCGGCGCGGGCCTCGTCCCAGGGCGCGCCGATCTCCGTCGATCCGTCCGATTGCGCGACGGACGCGTGACAGACGCGGCAGTCCTCGGTCCGCGGCTCGCGACCGAGGTGCGAGGCGTGCTCGAAACGACGGCCGGCGATGCGCGACGGGAAGCCCGGCAGCGAAGCGCGGTGGCACTCGACGCAGTTCTCGGACGGTTTGCCCGCGATCCCTGGATGCGACTGCGCGTCGAGCAGGAACGCGACCTTGCCCGCGACGGCGCGCTCGACGGCGACCCGCGGCCGCGTCGTCTTCGGATCCCCCTCGCCGAACGAGTGACAGCCCGTGCACTTCTCCCACTGACCGTGGTTCGTCGCTCGGAACCGCGGGACGTCGTGGCACGTCATGCAGCCGGCGTAGTCGTCGCGGTCGTCGCGCAGTACGAAGGTCGGCGGCAGGGCGCTGCCGTCGGGCGCGCGCACGGGGCCGAGCGAGTGCACGTGGCAGGCGAGGCATCCCTCGGCGTCGATCTGCGCGCGCGCGCCGGGGCTCACGGCGTCCGGATCGGCGTCGCGGGATCCGAGGTGCTGTCCGTGCGCGAACGTCTGCGCCGCGACCGACGGGCGGCGATCGATGGCACGATCCACGCGGACGGGCTCGTTGCCGGCTTGCACGTGGCAGTCGGCGCACTTCTCGGCCGTGTACTCCTTCAGGTGCAGATCGTCCGCCGACGCATCGTCGACGTCGGCGTGGCACGTTTGGCACGCGGCCTTGTCGGCCAGCTTCTGCGGCGAAAGGTGCTCGTCGTGCGGGTAGGGCCCGCGCCCGTCGCGCGTCATCGAGGGATCGGCGTTCAGCCAGGCTGCGAAGCCGGTGCGCAGCTTCGTCCGGTCGATCGTGCGCCCGTAGAGCGTGTCGTAAGCGCGATCCTCGCCGCCTTTCGTGTGGCATTCGACGCAGGCCGGCACGCCGGTCTTCCCCGGCAGGTCGTCGAGCTCGTCGTCCGTCTTCGATGAGTGGCACTCCCGGCACGCCAGGGCGTCGTGGTCGAGGTGCTCGAACGCGCTGGTGGAACCGCGGCCCGCGCGCAGCCCCTTCTCGTAACCGGGCACGATCTCGATCCGCATCACGCCCTCGACGTGGCAGTCGGTGCAGACCTCCATCGGCGAGTGCGGCGGCCCGGCCTTCCCGTCCGGACCCTTGCGCCCGAAGTCGTGGCAACCGCGGCAATCTCGGGCGACCTCGGCCCGGTCGGATGCGGGCACGTTGTCCGTGGGTTGCCCGCGGAACTTCGCGCCGCGGTTGTACCAGACGTCCGCGACGTGCGAGCGGTGCCGGAACGGCCGCTTCTCCGGCGCGCCGGGATCCGCGCTGGCGAGTGCGGCGGCGGTCGCGCACAACGCCAGGACGGCGCCGAGCAGCGCGGCGACGGCGCCGGGTCGAACGCGCGCGAGCACCGTCGGCGGATTCGGCGTGGCGACCATCCGCGGTCAGCGCACGAACTGCCAGACGATGACCGCGGCCGCGACGACGAGCGCGCCGCCGAGGATCCACAGGAGCTTCTTCGGCCCGCCGCCCGCGCTCGGACCCAGGACCTTGCCGCGTATGCGCGCGCCTTCGACGGCGTCGCACCATTGCGCCACGGTGATCGCGTTCGCGGCGATCAGGAACTCGCCCGGGTGTCTCCGCCCCAGCTGCTGCTGGGCTTCGCGCAGCTTGTCCTGCGGCACCGACGGATCCCCCTGGAGCGCCTCGAGCGCGCCCGGATAGCAGTCCGCGGGGCTGGGCTTCTCGCCTTGCAGCGGCGCGCGGACGAACAGGACATCGACGGTGCCGAGGCGCACCTTCTGGTCGCAGCGCACCTCGAGTCGGCCCGAGCGCGGTGCGAGCTTGGTGTCCCCGACCCACGTCCCGTTCTTGCTCTCGAGGTCCTCGAGGAAGAAGGAGCGCCCGTCGAAGCTGAGCAGCGCGTGATTCGCCGACACGCCCTCGTCGTCGAGGCCGATCGCGACCGGACCGCCCTTGCGGCGTCCGATCCGCGTCTCGCGCTCGGTCAAGCTCTCCACGCGCCCCTGCTTGTGCGCGACGAACACGAGGCGCGGTGCGAGCGCGCTCAGCATCGCCTGGACCGCCGCCGCGTCCGTCGCCTGGCCGCCGACGACCATCGTCCCGCCGATGCCCAGATCCGCGAGCGGGTCGCCGGCCTTCGGGATCGTCGCGGGGATCGGGATCGACGCCGCGGATGCGGGCTTCGAGACCGGCGGCGGCGCGGGCTGCGGCGCGGGCCGTGCCGGCGCCGACGCCGGCGAGGGCGCGGGTTGTCGCGCGACCTCCGCCGGCACGCTGCGCGCGGCAGGGCGCAGCGTGGGCTCGTCCGCGGCGATCGACGGCTTGGGGGGCGTCTGTCGCTGCGTGCCCATCTCGCTGTCGGCCGGACGGGCGGCGGCCACGGGTCGCATCGTCGGCAGCTCGAGCGGCGCCGCGGCGCGAGGCCGCGTGGCGCCCGGATCCTCGGCGACAGCCGCTTGCCCGGGCCGAGCCGTGCCCGGCTCCACCGCGGCTTCCGTCGAGGGGATCACGCGCAGCACCGAGCGGCCGATGCGGAACTCGAGGCTCGACGAGAGCAGGAAGTGCTCGCCGCGCGACAGCTTCGCGCCGCCCGCGATCCGCGTGCCGTTCGAGCTCCCGACGTCCTCGACCGCGAGTCGCCCGTCGACGCGGATGATCCGGGCATGCGCGGTCGAGGCGGAGTCGTCGGCCAGGACGCACGCGTTCGCCGCGCCCCGGCCGATCGTCAGGCCCTCGACGGCCTCGATCTCGCGCGGCTCCCGGTCGGGCTCCTGGATGAGCAGTCGCATGGGTCAGAGTTCCTCGGAATCAGCGCGAGCGTGACGCGACGGAGAGGAGATTCCCCGTCGGGGCCGAACACCGGAAGTCCGGGCCCCGGCGATGGTATGCGGTTCTCGTGCGAGCCGGATCGCTCGTGTGCTGCACGTCCTCACCGTCCGGCATCTCCGGCGGACGGCGTCGCCCCCGACGGCGCGCCTCCCCGCGGCTTCGCGGCGGGCGCAGCCTTGCGGTCGCGCTGCAGCGAGAGTTCGCCGGCGACGTCGGTGTACAGGCGCCGCATCTCCTGCAGGTTCAGGGGACGGCCGCCGATGCGTCCGAACACGGCCACCTGGTGACCCGACTCGTCGACCGCGCGGTCGCGATCGAGCCCGCGCGAGAGCGCCAGCGCCGGCGAATCCGTCGCGCGCGTCGCGAGCAGACGCGGCATCGGTCGCGGCGCGAAGCCGTAGGCGCTGCGGCCGCCATCCTCGGGCGTCACCAGCGCGACGACGCGCAGGCCGTTCTCGCCGTCGGCGAGGTACGCGTACTGGCTGTCGTTCGTCATGCCCACGACCACCGCGTTCAGGTCGTCGATGGCGCCGCCGGCGTCGAAGACCTGATCGAGCTTGGGCTCCTCGGGCCGCTCGACGTCCAGGATCGCGAGCCCCTGCGCGCCGGCAGCGACGTAGGCCCATGTGCGCGCGACGTAGAGGTTGCGGGCGTCGGCGAGCTCCACCCGCGCTCCCTGTACGGCGTGCATCTTCTCGGGGAACGTGATGTCGACGACCTGCACGCCGCGCGCATCGGCGACGAAGGCGTAGCGGAACTGCACCGCGATCGCCCGCGGCCGGTCCACGTCGGGAGCTCCCACCGTCGCGATCACCCGCGGCGCCAGCGGATCCGTCACGTCGACGGCCACGACGCCGCGCGCGCAGCAGACGTAGACCGTGGCGCCCGCGACGGTCAGGTTGACGGCGCCGTCCAACACGCCGTCGGGATTGAACGTCAGCGCGCGCTCCAGGAAGTTGTTCGAGGGATCGCCATCGGTCAGCGGGTCGGTCGCGACGAGGATCAGGCCCTCCTGGCGGTCGGTCACGTAGGCATAGCGATACGACTCGTGGAGGTTCTGCATCTCTCCGCGGTAGGCGTAGCCCTGTTCGCGGTTCTCGGGCCGCCACTTCCGCAGCATGCTGATCGAGTTGTTCGTCGGGAGCGCGACCGCCGTCGCGTCCGCCGTCGCGACGTGCGTGTCTTGCCCCAACGGTGACACCGGCGCCGTCACGATCTTCTCCGAGAAGCCCTTGTTGTAGATGTTCGCGACGTCGTAGACGCGGAAGCCGTCCGGGCCGCCGGCCGTGTAGAGGTACTCGCCGCGCAGCTGGAGGCTCGCGATCCGGCCGCCTCCGTGGTGCTCGGCCGTCGACAGCTCGCGACCGCCCTCGACGTGCCTGGCGTAGGCCTCGGGATAGGCCAGCTCGTGCAGCCGCGAACCGATCACGGCCTGCGGTTCCGTGTACTCCGTCACGCGCACGCCCTCGATCCCGTCGTCCTCGCCGACCCACGCGTTCTGGCCGACGAAGTTCACGGCGCCCGTGCCGAGGAGATAGGTCTGCGCCAGCCACGCATTGTTGTCCCCCGACTCCGAGGGGTGGCAATCGACGCAGGCCTTCGTCTCCTTCGTGCGCACGGTGTGCGGGAAGTGCGTGTTGAAGCACTGCGACGACATCCCGTTCGCGGCGGTGGGCATCTGCTGGCCGTACGTGACCTGCCGCTGACCGTCCTTCGACGAGATCATGACCGCCGAGGACGATCGCACGGGCGCGATGCGATTGCCCTTCACGTCGCCCTGGATGCCCATCATGAAGACGTCGTCGCGCGCGACCTGCGGGTTGTACGTGGCGTGGTTGCGGCGCTCGCCGCCCTCGAAGTGGCGTACCTCGCTGCGCACGGTCGCTTCCTGCGGGAGGTGGCAGCCGAAGCACGACGTCACCCACGCCGTGTGGCACGTGTGGCACTCCATCTTCTCCGGGCCGTGGGCGTCCTCGCCGGGGCAGAAGGTCGACTTGGCTCCGTGAGCTTCACGCGCCTTCGAGTTGAACGAGGGATTCGACGGCTCGTCGATGTCCGTCACCTGCTTCACCAGCCATTCGACGTCCGGATAGAGCATGGATCGCTGGTAGATCTTCCCGCCGTCGCGCACTTCGAAGCGCTTCTTGCCCGACGGGACGCGCTGCGTGCTCGACGCGCCCTTCGAAGCCGGCCCGCTCGTCAGGAGCTGACCGGCTGAATTCACCTTCGCCCGATCCTTGAATGTCCCGTGGCAGTCCTGGCACGTGATCTCGATCGTGGCCTGCATCTCCGAGTACACGGTGCCGTCGCCGTGCGCGTCCTGGCTGAAGTGGCAGTCCACGCAGTGCATCCCGCGCTCGGCGTGGATGTCCATCAGGTGCACCGGCTTGCCCGGCTTGGGCGCGAACGCGGTCTTCGGATCGGCGGGCACCTTCCCCAGTTCGGGGATCACGCCCTCGAACTTCTTCGGATCCTCGTAGTCGACGACCTTCCCGTCCGAGTCGAGCAGGTTCCCCTTGCGGTCCGTCTTGAACACGCCGCGGAACACCCAGCCGTGACCGTGGTAGTCCGCGAACTGCGTGTGCTTCAGCGTCGGGTTCAGGTCCGTGACCTTCGCCAGGAAATCGCGGTCGCCCCACTTCCCGCGTTCGGATGCGCCCTCGGGATTGCGGTCGAGCCTCGCGAACCACTCGTCGTCCGAGAGCTCCTTCGTCTTCTCGGGCCACATCGCGCCGCCGTCCGTCTCGTACGACCACATCTGGTAGCCGTAGAACGTGTTCACGAACGAGTTGGGCTGGTGCATGTGGCAGACCATGCACTGGCTCGAGGGGATCGCGTTCGTGAACTTGTGCTCGAGCGGGTGGCCCGATTCCGCCTTGAGGATCGTCGGATCCGTCGAGGCCACCGCCTGACCCGAGTGTCCGAATCGTGCATACGGGCCCGCGTGAATCGGATCGCGGTCGTTCGAATACACCATGTGGCAGGCCGTGCATCCGCTCGAGCGGTAATCACCGGGCTGATCGTTCGTGCCCAGGAACGAGAGGTGCGGATCGTTCAGGCGGGTCTTGTGGACGTTGAGGAGCGTGAGGTCGACACGGTTCAACGTGCCCAGCCCGCGGTCCGACAGGCGGTTGTTGGGCCGGCCCGGGTCCTCGTTCTTGTCGGGAACGCCGATCACGGGGCCCGGCGCGCCATTGAGCCCGAGCGGCACCGTGCCGAGGCGGCTGCCCTCCTCGAACACGCGGAACAGATTCCCCGGCTGCGTGGCCTCGAAACGCGGCAGCGGAACGAGGAACCGCGACCAGCTGTGCGTGCGCATCTCCTCGTCGGTCGGGAAGCGCAGACGCCCGTCCTCGCCGCGGATCAGGTTGTTGGTCCGCTGCGGGATGCCCTCGGGGCTGTACGACTCGCCGAACAGCGTGCGCTTGAACGGCGCGATGCCGTTCGCGTACGCGGCCATGCCCCAGAACGGCGCGGCGTTCGTCATCGTCGACTTCGAGACGGCGAGGACGTGATCCGCGTGGCATCCACCGCAGTTCTGGTTGGCGACGCGCAGGTCACCGGGGTTCACGAAGCGGATCCACTCGCGGCTCTCCTCGTTCAGGAGCGTGTACGAACGCTCGGGATTCGCTGCCGTGGCCCAGCGCTCCGGGTGGCGTGGAGTCGGGTGCGCCTTCTCCTTGGTCGTCGCGGCCGGATCCCCGCCGTGGCAATCGACGCAGGCCATGCGCAGCGATCCGTGGGGGTCCGTCGCGCCCGTGTGGCAAGCCACGCAGTTCGCGTCGAGCTTCTCGACGTATGCGGCCGGCAGGGAGATCAGCGGCGTCGGCGTGCCGTCGACATCGCGCTGCGGCATCGGCTGACGCTCGTACGCCGTCCACTCGCGGTGCTCCGCGCAACCGAGGATGACGAGGGACAGCAGGCACGCTCCGGCCGAGATCGCCGTGAGCGTGCGCTTCGTTCCGGGCTTGCGAGTCTGCATCGGGTCCATGCCGCGCCCCATCTGTTCAGCGAGTTTCAGAAGGCCAGGATCATGTTGAAGAACGCGGAGTGGACGGCGTCGTCGCTCTGGTAGATGCGCGCGAAACCGTCGCCCGGGAGAAGCGTCGAGGCGCCCACGGAGAAGATCACGTGGTTGTCGAGGAACGGCCGGTACTGCGTGCCGAGGAAGAGTTCGACCCCGATGTCGGTCTCCACGTCCGGCAGCTCGAGGTAGACCTCGAGCGTGTCGGTCTCGTCGAAGAGCAGGTACGAGCCGCCGACGGCCGCGCGCCAGCGCGGGGTGAGCTCGAAGTCCATCGCGCCGCCCAGCTGCACGAGTCCGGGGTTCACGAAGTTCGACTTGCCCTGGCTCTGCGAACTCTGCAGGTCGGGCAGCCCGCTGCCGGCGTTGGTCAGGTTGACGCCCAGCAACCGCAACGCCTGGCTGTTGAAGAAGGAGAGCCCGCCGCCGGCGAAGTTGGGCGCGTCGAAGATCGCGTCGAAGCCCTCGGCGTCTCCGTCGCGGGCGTCGTCGTCTCCCGACGCGTACTGCCCGAACGCGCGCAGACGGCACCAGTCGATGTCGTAGGACACCTCGAGCGCCGCGAACTGCGCGTTGATGTCGACCTCGCGCGCGGCCAGCGGATTCAGGGAGTCGTGACCGAGCGCCTGGTAGAACGCCGTCGTCACGTTGAACCGGCCGAAGTGCCCTTCGCCAGCGACGCCGAGGTAGACGCTCTCGACGGTGTTCTCGGTCGCGAGGCCGATCGGGGCGGGGCTGACCAGTCCCCCGTTGTCGTCGAACTCGACGCCGCGATGATCGTGGTTGTAATGGACCGACGCCTCGCTCGTGAATCCGTCGACGGGCCAGTCCTGGCGATACAGGTTGGCGATGAACACTTCCTGCTGGCGGTCCTCGAAGGTGTTGAGCCCCGAGTTGGTGTCCTTGTCCAGCATGTCGAAGTAGACGAGGTTGTACTGCCAGCGGTTGGCGTCGGCGTTCCCCGACAGGCGCGTCCCCAGGTTCACGTCGTCGAACACGAACCCGCGGAAATCGCTGCGAAACGGCAGGATGCCGGCCTCGACGGAGAGGAAGTCGTAGCGATTCGACAGGTCCGTGATGTGGTATTCGAACAGCGCTTCCTGGAGGGCGAAGTCGTTGTCGACCCGGTTGCTGCCCTTCGTGGGATCGGCGTAGAGCACGCCGTCGGGCTCGACGTTCACCTGCGAACGCTGGAGGACCGGTGTGAGCTTGAGCCGCCAGTGCACGGGCTCGAAGGCTTGCGGGGCGGAGAACAAGTCGAAGCTCACCGCGACTTGGGTCGTGTAGCTCTGCTGATGCCCGTTGCCGAAGAAGTCCGAACCGCCGGCTCCCGTGTTCACCGACGAGGTCGGCACCTTGCGCGTCTCGACGAACTGCCGCAGCAGCCCGCTCACGTTGAGGAACACGTCGTCGGTGCCGAGGATCGGGAAGTCGCCCTTGAGCTGGTTCTGCGTGTACGGGCTGTACCAGCGACCACCGATCTCGTTGATCTCGTAGCCGGCGGTGTCGACTCCGCTCTGCGGATAGCCGGGCCCGTACCAACGGCTCGGAAATGGCTCGAAATGCTGCAATTCCGCCTCGTCGGGCTCGGAATGCGGCGGCTCCTGCGGCGGCGAACTCGGCTCTTGAGCCGAAGCACGGCGCACAGGGACGAGGACCGAAAAGAGGAATACGAGCGTGAGCCGCGCAGACGAACGGGTCTGCGCACAGGGGATGCGAGGCATCGGGGGGGGCCTCCCGGGTCGGGATGGTATGGAGGCGATCTCGAGGCCACAAGGTGCACGCGGGGAATTGTCGCCGGCGGAAATTCCGCACCGGCATCCCACGTGAGGTTCGATTGGACTCGTGATGAACGCGCGACCTTCGACTCTGCGGCTCGTTCGCACCCGTGGACGAGTTCGGAGCACGGGAGTACGCTCCGCGCCAAGTTCGGGGCGCTTCCTCGCCCCGCGAAGGAGCTCGAATGACATCCCGCCCCCCCGCGCGGAGTCCGTCCGCACGCACGCGTTCGATCGGCGCGCATCATCCGGATTCCAGGCCGATCGGACTCTCAGGGCGCGCGCGTGCCGGAACCGCCGCGCTGCGCGTCGCGGTGACTGTGTCGCTCGGCGCGCTCCTCGCGTGGAGCTGCTCGGGAGGCGAGGACGGACTGCGTCCCAACGTCCCGCCGATCTCGTTCGCTCCCGTGACCGGCTCCGACGTGCTGACTCCGGCCGAGGTCGACGCGATCGTCCAGACCACCGCGGAGTCGATCGACGCGCCCAACATGGCGATCGCCGTCGTCGACCGCATCGGGAACATCCTGCGCGTGTGGAACCGCAATCCGGCCTCGGCCGCGGGCGACCTCGACAACGAGATCGCGACCTCGGTCGCACGGACCGCGGCCTACCTGTCGCACAGCCAGGCACCGCTCACCTCGCGCACCGGCCAGTTCATCAGCACGTTCCACTTCCCCGTCACGTTCGGGATGGGCGGCTACGACGCTCCCTTCGACCCGACGGCGACCTCCCCCACGCGACCGACGCTCGGCATCGCGAACACGGCTCAGGGCCCGCTCTGGCAGATCGACGCATCGAATCGCGGCGTGGTGTACGGCCCGTTCGACGCGGGACAGGAACTGCCGCTTCTCGCGAACCCGGACGGATCGACGCCGTCGCCGGGCTTCACCGCGCTCCCCGGCGGCGTGCCGCTGTACAAGCGCACCGCGGCGGCCATCGCGTCCTCGACGCCGATCGCGAACGTCGAGCGCCGGCTCGTTGGCGCCGTCGGCGTGTACATCACGGACGCGCCCCTCGGAGCCGGCACGCCCGACCCCGAAGCGTCCGAGTACGCCGCGTTCGCCGGATCGCGCACGATCCGCACGGGCGTTCCGTCGCCGACTCCGCCCGAGGACTACACGGTCGGTCCGATCCCGCCGGAGGGCGGCGTGTATCTCGTCGGCATCCTGCTGCCGTACCTGGGACAGGTCGACCGGCCGGCTGGCTACGGCGACGGCACCTACAGCGCGCTGGGCACGGTCGACGGCGGCGTGCCGGCACAGCCGGACCCCGATCTCTACCTGGTCTCGCCGCGCGACAGCACGAGCCCCACGCCGGGCTCGGGCGGCTTGACCGAGGACGAGATCCGCACCTTGATCGACTCGACGGTCGTCGAAGCCCTCGGCACCCACGCCGCGATCCGCCTGCCCGCTGCATCGCCGGTCTCGATGGTGATCGCCGTCACGGACGCCGCGGGCGAGATCGTCGGGCTCTATCGCATGGTCGACGCCACGCTCTTCTCCGTCGACATCGCGATCACGAAGGCGCGCAACACGTTCTACTTCAGCGATCCGGACTCGATCGACTTCGACGGTCCGCGCGCTGGACGGCACCCGCTCGATGGCATCGTCCCGCCCGGCACGGCGATCACCTGTCGCACGCTGGGCTTCCTGACGCAGCCCTTCTATCCGCCCGGCATCGACGGCAACGACCCCGGCCCGCTGTATGCGATGGCGCTGGAGAACCGCAAGCCGGTCCGCTTCGACCAGATGGGATTCGCGACACCCGACGTGAACCAGAGCGGCCTGATCCTCTTCCCGGGCAGCGCGCCGCTCTACAAGAACGGCGTGCTCGTGGGCGGCATCGGCGTCTCGGGCGACGGCGTCGAACAGGACGACTACGTCACCCAGCGCGGGATCCAGCGCGCCGAAGCGGCGCTGGGCATCGAGCTCGAGCCGCCGACCTCGATGCGAGCCGACGCCTTCGAGTACTTGGGCGTGCGGCTGCCGTACGTGAAGTTCCCGCAGCACCCGGGCGGTTGACGCCGTACGGAGCCAGGCTCGGCTCCGCCGTTTTCCCCCGCCGCGAGAGCTA
>JBGAOR010000134.1:0-10831 GCA_044221705.1 Planctomycetota bacterium | reverse complement strand
GGCTCGCCGAGGTCGATGCGCGCGCGGGCGCGGATCACCAGCGCCTCCGCGTCGCCTGCGCTCTCGGCCAGGAGGTCGTCGAGCCGCCGCACCGCGCTCGCGGACTGGCCGCGGCGCACGAGGAGGTCGCACTCGGCGCGCTCCTCGGCCAGCGCCGCCTGGTCCTCGGCCGACGGCGACTGACGGGTCGAGGCTCCGCGCGCGCTCGGCGCCGCGCAGGCGAGGACGGTGAGGACGGCGCAGGCGAAGTGTTGGAGACGCACGGGCGTTGGGCCGGCTGGGCGGCGCGGGACTCGGACCTTCCGCGGAGAGGCAGTCGAGCACGGCGCTCGCCGCGAGCCAAGTGGCGTGCCCGGGACTTCGAGCACTTCTTGCTTCGCTCTCACGCCTTCTGTATGCCCCTAGCCCATGCCTTTCAGCCACGGTTCTGGTTCCAGCGCGCGCGTCGTCGGGGGGCGGCAGCGCACGTTCGGAGCGGCGATCGCCGGCCTGTTCCTCCTCGTCGCCGCCGGCTGCCGCAGCACGCCGAAGCCCCCCGTCGAATCGATGTCGAGCGCACCGGCCCCGTACCAGCTCGCGCAGGACGACGCGGTGCCGCCCTGGCTGGGCGAACCGCTGTCCTGGGAGAAGCTGGCGCGCATCGAGACGTGGCTCGAGAACGAGGGCCGCACCGCGACGCCGCAGTGGCGCAACCAGGCCGAGCTCGACCTGAACTCGGGCCGTCTGGAGTTCGCGCGGCGCGAGCTGGAGCGCGACGCGCCCAAGGAAGCCGGTGCGACGGCCGCGATCACGGCGCGGCTGCGCTCGGCGAAGCTCGGCTTCGAGCGACTCGCCCTGCGCGACGACCTGAACGCCGCGCAGCGCAAGCGCGCCGAGGACGGCGCCGCGCGCGCCGAACGTCTGCTGGCCCGCGCGCCGGCGACGAAGAAGGCCACGGGACTTCCCGTGATCGCGCGCGCCGAGTGGGGCGCGCTCAAGGCGAAGCCCGCGCTCATGGACAAGACGGTCGGCGCGTACTCGCGGATCACGGTGCACCACTCGGCCGACAACGATCCGGTCGTGCTCGACGGCAGCCCGGCGCGGACGTACGAAGCGATGCGCGACATCCAGCGCGCGCACATGAACGGCAAGGAGACGCACTACGGCGACATCGGCTACCACTTCGTGATCGACCCGTACGGCCGCGTGCTCGAGGGCCGCGAACTCGCCTGGCAGGGCGCGCACGCCAAGGGCGACAACAACGTGCGCAACATCGGCATCTGCCTGATCGGCAACTTCGACGAGGAGAAGCCGACCGAGGCGTCGCTCACGGCGCTGCGCCGGCTGCTCGACGACCTGCGCACGCGCTACGGGATCGCGCGCAACATGGTGTACGGCCACCGCGACCTGCGCAGCACGCGCTGTCCCGGCGAGAACCTGGCGCGCTGGGTGATCAGCTACCGCGGCGGGCCGCCGGCCGCCGTCACGGCGCAGGCGGCAGCGCCACGCCGTCCGCGTAACGCCCGATGACCTCGGCCAGGCCCTCCGCGCGGACGGGCTTGGTCAAGTACTCGTCCATCCCGGCGCCGAGGCAGCGCTCGCGGTCGCCTTCCATCGCGTTCGCGGTCAGCGCGACGATCGGCACGCGCTGGCCGGTGAGCGCCTCGCGCTGACGGATCAGGCGCGTCGCCTCGAGGCCGTCCATGACGGGCATCGAGAGGTCCATGAGGACGAGCGCGTAGCGGCCGCTGTCGTAGCGCTCGAGCGCGACCGCGCCGTTCTCGGCCAGGTCGACCGCGCAGCCCAGCTTGCCCAGCATCTTGGCCGCGACCTTCTGGTTGACCGGGTTGTCCTCGACGAGGAGCACGCGGACGCCCGGCCGGGCCGACGCGGGCTCCTTGCCCGCCACCGGCGACGACGGCAGCGGAGCGGCCGGGACGAGAGCGCCGCCGTTCGGCGAGGTCGGAGCCCCGGGTTCCGGCAGCGATCGGAGCGGGACGTTCGCCTTGCGCGCCGCGACCCCGGGCCCCATCTGCGGGAGGGAGTCGGCGGGCGCGCCCTGGTCCGCGGCGCGGTCCAGCACCACGGTGAACCAGAAGACGCTGCCGCGGCCGGGCTCGCTGTCGAAGTCGATGCGCCCGCCCATCATCTCGGTGAGGCGCCGCGCGATGACGAGTCCGAGCCCCGTTCCGCCGAAGCCGCGCGTGATCGTGCCGTCGGCCTGCGTGAACGGCTGGAACAGGCGCGCGCGGCTGGCGGACGAGATGCCGATGCCCGTGTCGGCGACCGAGAAGCGCAGCTCGATCCGGCCGCCGCGCCAGCCCTGCACGCCGACCTGGACGGTGACGCTGCCGACTTGGGTGAACTTCACGGCGTTGCCCACGAGGTTCACCAGGATCTGGCGCAACCGCGTCGGGTCGGCCATCACGCGCTGTGGCACCGACGAGTCGATCTGGCTCGTCAGCACGAGCCCCTTTTCCGCCGCGGCGTGGCGGAAGAGGTTCTGGACGTCCTGGACCAGGCTGCGCGGATCGAGCGAGACCGGCGCGAGGTCCATCTTGCCCGCGTTGAGCTTCGAGAAGTCGAGCACGTCGTTGACGATGACGAGCAGCGCCTCGGCCGATCCGCGCACGGTCTCGGCCGCGTCGCGCTGCTCCTCGTCGAGCCGCGTCTGCATGAGCAGGTGCGTCATGCCGATGATGCCGTTCATCGGCGTGCGCAGCTCGTGGCTCATCGTGGCCAGGAACTCGTCCTTGGCCTTGTTCGCGGCGTGCGACGCGGCCAGGGCCTTGCCCAGGTCCTCCATCGCGCGGTCCTTGACGAGGCCCATGCGCTCCAGCTCGGCGTTGTTGGCGCGGATCTCGGAGTAGGAGGCGCGCAGGTTCTCGCGCATCCCGTCGAGCGTGTGGGCCAGCCGCCCGATCTCGTTGTTCGAGGCCGCTTCCACCGGCGTATCGAGGTCGCCGCGTCCGAGTGCCGAGGCCTGCGAATCGAGGCGCTCGAGCGGGGCCGCGACCCGGCTGCGCAGGAGGTACGCCAGGACGAGGCCGATCACGACGAACGAGACGCCGGCCTCGAGCGCCAGCACCTGCGTGCGCTGGGCCTTGATCGCCGCGAGGCTGTGGATCGAGAGGCCGAGGTGGATGCGGCCCACGCGGATCGGCTCGATCGCGGCCTCGCCCGGTCCGGTCTCGACCGCGGCGAACGAGTCGGCCGAGTACTGACGCGACGTCTCGAGACCCGAAGCGCGGTCGGAGGGATTGCCGAACACCTCGAAGATCGTGGTCCCGTCGGCCTTCTCGGCGCGGACGTGGACCACGTCGGAGTCGCGCTGCGGCAGGGCGCGCAGGATCGTGCGCACGCGCGGGTAGTCCGATCCGAGCAGGAGCTCGCCGCAGGAGACCGCCGCCAGCTGGGCCAGCGAGTTCCCGCGCGCGTCGAGCTGGTCCGAGAGGACCTGCTCCTCGCTCTGCAGGGTGTGCACGCTCGTGAGGACGAGGCCGATCGACAGCACGAGCAGCGTCGCGCCGATCAGCTGCACGCGCAGCCGTCCGTAGCGACGCGCTCCCCGTCGGATGGCCTCGTTCACGTGGCGGGGCTCAGTTCCCGACCGCGGACTCGAACTTCGCGGCCTTCTTCATCCCCTCGCGGACGAAGTCGTACTCGGCGTCCGAGGTGGGCATGAAGCCCGAGATCTTGAGCTCCTTGAGCGCGTTCTCGTCCTTCAGCCCGTAGAACGCGGTCTGCACCGCGCTGAACACGGCCGGGTCGAACCCGGCGCGCGCCACGACGGGCTTGGTCACGTTCTCGAACTCGGCCAGCTTCCGCAGCGTGCCCTTGTCCGCGTACTTCTTGAACGTGCTCGACTTGACCGAGCCGGCCTCGAAGTCGCCCAGCTCGACGGCGCCCGCGACCTGGTCGTGGCGCTCGAGGTACTTGAACGAGGCGAGATCCTTGGCGTAGACGCCGTGGTCGACCAGCTCGGCCTGCACGAGGTACCGACCGATCGTCGAGTTCTTGTCGCCGAAGGCGAAGCGCTTGCCGCGCAGCTCCTCGATCGTCTGGATCGGGCTGTCCTTCTGCACGACGATCACGCCCTTGAAGCGCTTCTCGCCCTTCTCGTGCTCCATCGCGACGAGTTGGATGTCCGGGTTCTTCGCCTTCGCGGTGACGTAGGAGGCGGGTCCGAAGTGGACCAGGTCCACGTGGCCCTCGACGAGCGCGCGGATGCCGTCGTCGTAGCTCTTGAAGATGGTGAGCTGGATGTCGACCGGCCGGCCGATCTGGCGGCTCATGTCGTCCTGGATCGCCTCCAGGACGGGCGTGAACATCCGGTACATGACCGTCGCCTTGTCGGTCTGGTAGACGCCGAACGTCAGCGACAGGGTCTCGGCGCTCTTGTCCTTCGCCTGGGCGTGCAGGGGCGCGGCCAGGGGGGCGAGGGCGAGGGCGCCGAGGGCGGCCAGGCGGCGGAGGATGGTCTTCATGGGGCGTTCCGGGGGCGTTGGATCGGGAGGGGCCCGATCCGGTCCTCCGGTTCATCGACCCGAGGAAGCCTCGGGCTTGACCCGGGGGAGGCGCGACGCGCTCGACGGGCCCACGACCGAACTCCGGGCCGGCGCGCGGATTATCAAGATCTCGTGAACTTGGTTGCCCCGCCCCGGACCGGACTTGCGGAGTCGAAAACAGCCAGCTCCTTGCCCGGGAGCCTGCCCGTCCGAGCTCGCTCGCCCCCTGCGAGCCCCCATGGAAATGTGGTCCAGCCCCCACCTTTCCCGCTGCCCGGCGGGAATCCCCGGTCGAATCCTCGGCAGCCTCGTCGGCCTGTGCGGCCTGTCGACCGTGGCCTGGGCCATCCCGTCCCCGGACGTGATGGTCAACCTGTTCGCCAGCTCGGCCCAAGTTCTGGGGCTCGTGAGCGTGGTGCTCGGGCGCTGGCTCTGGGTGCGGAAGAAGCGCGGATCCCAGGCGGCAGGCGGACGCGGCTACCGCACGGCCTTCCTGGTCGCGACGGCCTTGTGCGCCGTCAGCGCGGTCGGCTGGGGGCTCTATGCGGCCAAGGTCGCGGACGACCGCAACACGCGGCTCCAGGTCAACCTGAACCGCAACTCCCGCGAGGAGGGCAAGAAGATCGTCGACGTGTCGCTGCGCGAGCTGTCCTTCAGCAAGCAGCTCGAGCGAGCGGACGGGATCCAGACGGACGAGTTGCAGCGGCGCATCCAGACCGGCCAGGCCGCGCAGGTGCTCGACGTGCGCGAGGACGAGGAGTACGAGGTCGGCGCGATCGAGGGTGCGGCCCACGCGCGCTTCCCGGACGTGCTCGCCGACGCGGATCGGTTCCTCGACCGGAAGCGGCCGGTCACGCTGCTGTGCTTCAACGGCAACCGCAGCTCGGAGCTGGCCGAGGAACTGCGCAAGCGCGGCTTCGATTCGTCCTTCTTGATCGGCGGCTACGAGAAGTGGATCGCCGAGGAACGACCGATCGCATTCACGCTGGATCGCGAGCGGCGCGACCTGCGCGAGATCCCCGACTACCCGGGCAAGGATGTGCTCCTCGACACGCCGGACGTGCAGCAGCTCCTGGCCGAGCGCGAGATCCAGTTCCTCGACGTGCGCTACCCGGGCGACTTCGACCTGCTCGGGCACCTCCCGGGCGCGATCAACGTCCCCTTCCGCAAGCTGACGACGCCCGAACTCGACGCGGCGCTCGCGGCGCTGCCGAAGAAGCCGATCGTGGTGCCCTGCTACGACAAGCGCAGCTCGTTCTTCGGGCTCGTCGTCGGTCTGCGCCTGACGCGCATGGGCTACGAGTTCCTCGGCCGCTACACCGTGCCCGAGAGCTTCGCCGTCGCTGGCAACGAGAAGGCTCACGTCGCGGCCTGGAAGGCGGCGCAGGAGGAGAAGACCCTCCTCTCCGTCGCCGCGCAGCCGCTCGCGGGGGCGTTGACGTGGTGCCGCACGCACGCCGGCTCGCTGGCCTGGGCGATCCTCGCGCTGGTGTTGCTGGTGCGCTTCGCGATCCTCCCGCTCACGGCGCGCGCCGAACGCGACCGTCGCACCGAGGCGAGCCTGCGTCCCGAGATCGACGCGCTGAAGGCGCGCCACGCGGACGATCCGGCCTCGCGCTCCAAGGCGACCATGGCGCTGCTCGCGCGCCACGGCGTGAAACCGGCCTGGAACCTGGCGAGCTCCATCGTGCAGCTCGGGCTCTTCACGCTGTTCTTCAGCGTGGTCAGCGGCGCGAGCCGCGGTTCCACCGAGCCGTTCCTGTGGGTGCCGGAGATGGGCCATCCGGACCCGACCTGGATCCTGCCGCTCGTCGGCGCGGTCGCGATGGGCCTGCTCGTGTGGCTCCCCGCCGCGCGCAAGACCTGGAGGCGCGCCGTCGGCTCCGCGGTCGCGGCCGCGCTGCTGCTCGCGCTGGTCGCACAACTCTCCGCCGGAGCCCAGCTCTACCTGGCGGCGAACCTGTGCCTCGTGCACGTGCACAACGCGCTCGTCGGCGCGTGGCTCGGCTGGCGCGCGCGCGCGCCCGAGCGTCGCCGCGCGGCGATCGAGGCGCGCTACCGCGACGCCGCCGTGGTGCCGCTGCGCCATGCGCACGTCGTCCCGGGCTGCGGTGCGAAGGCCGCGCGCCTCGGACGGCTCATCGAGGCCGGCCTGCCCGTTCCGGACGGCTTCGTTCTGCGCGCGAGCGCCGTGTCCGAAGCGCGGCTGGACACCGACACGCGCGCGGCGGTGCTGGCCGCGCACGCGCGGCTCGGCGCCGCGCGCGTGGCCGTGCGCAGCTCGGGGGTGAACGAGGACGGCGCCGACAAGAGCTACGCCGGCGTCTTCGAGTCGATCCTCGACGTGGAGCTCTCCGGCCTCGAGAGCGCGATCGAGGAGGTCGCGCGCTCGTGGCAAGGCGTGCGCGCCGGCGCCTACGCCCAGGGCGTCCAAGAGAGCGGCGGCATCGTCGTGCAGGCGATGGTCCCCGCGGCCTGGGCCGGCGTGTTGTTCACCGAGCACCCCGGCGAGTCGGGCACCTGCGCGGTCGAGATGATCGAAGGCCTCGGCGACGACCTCGTCTCGGGACGCCGCCAGCCGCACGGCTACCGTCTCGGCCGGCTGAGCGGTCGCGTGCTCGAGGGCGGCACGCCGGCCGTCGACGTGGCGCCGCTGTTCGCGCTCGGCCGCCGTGTCGAGCAGCTCTTCGGCGCGCCGCAGGACATCGAATGGGCCTGGGCGGACGGGCGCTTCCTGCTGCTGCAGGCCCGCGACGTCACGCGCTTCTCGCGCCTCGGATCCGACGAGCGCGCGCTGCGCGAACGCGAGCGTCACCGCCTGCTCGGGATCCTGGCCGATGCGCGACCCGACGACGCGGTGCTCGTGCAGAACGAGCTCTCCGAACTGCTGCCCGACCCCACGCCGCTCTCCCTGTCGATCATGGAGGCGCTCTGGGACCACGACGGAGCCGCGCACCGCGCCTGCGCCTCCCTGGGCATCCCCTACGAGGTGAGCCCGGATTCCGGTCCGCTGCTCGTGACGGCGTTCGGCCAGCTCTACGTCGACGAGCGCGAGTCGCGCCGCCGCGTCTCGCGCGGTCCGTCCGCGCTGGCCTCGTTCCGCCTCGCGCGCGGCGCCGAGCGCCTGGAGGAAGCGTGGCGCGAGGAGCACCTCCCGCGCGCGACGGCGGCAGCGCGCCTCGACGCGGCGCTCGACCTGCGGCGACTCGAGCTGGACGAGCTCGTGGCCCTCTTCCGCGAACGCGCGCGGCGCTTCGTCGAGGAGGACTACACGCGCGCCGAGGAGATCAACGTCGCGGCCGACGTGTACGTGAAGACCGCCATCCGCGGGCTCGAGCGCCAGGGCCTCGACGCGGCCGAGCACCTCACGCACGTCCCGACGACCGTCGTGCACGAGGCGGCGCTGCTCCTCGGCCGCCTCGGTCGCGGCGAGATCCCCGCCGCGGACTTCGTGGCGCACTCGGGCCACCGCGCGCCGCACGACTGGGAACTCTCGACGCCGCGCTACGCCGAGGACGAAGAGCTCGTCGCGGCGATGGCCGAGCGCAGCGCCGGCAACGTGCCGCGCCCCGCCGCAGAGCACCGCCCCACCGGGCAGAAGGTGCTGGACCTCGCCATCGGGCGCGCTCTGCGTTGGCAGGCGCTCAAGGAGGATGCGAAACACCTGGCCCTGCGCGAGGTCGCGTTCCTGCGCCGGCTGATCCTCGCGATCGGCGAGCGGACGGGCCTCGGCGAGCGCGTGTTCCTCCTGCGTCGCGACGAGGTGGCGCGGCTGGACGACGCCACGTGGCGCGCGGAACGCGCGCTCGAGATCCTCGAGCAGCGCGCCGACGAGCGCGCGGCGCTCGCCGGCGTCCGGCTCCCCTCGCGGCTCTGCGCCGCGTCGATCGAGGAGCTCGACCTCCTCTCCCCCGGCGCGATCCCGCGCCCGGTTCCCGCCGGCGCGCTGCGCGGCACCCGGGTCTCGGGCACGTCGGGCGTGATCGGACGCGCGCGCGTTCTGCGCACCGCGGACGAGATCGGCTCGTTCCAGGACGGCGAAGTGCTCGTGGCTCGCTTCACCGACCCGACGTGGATGCCGCTCTTCCCGCGCGCCCGCGCGATCGTGACCGAGATCGGCGGCTGGCTCTCGCACGCCGCCATCCAGGCGCGCGAGTACGGTCTGCCCGCGGTCGTCGGCGTGCGCGGCGCGCTCGATTCGATCCAGACGGGCGACCTCGTGCGGCTCGCGCCCGACGGGACGGTCGAGGTCCAGCGCGAACGCCGCGAGGAATCGCGCTCCCCGACGTCGATCGAGGTCGTCGTGCGCCGCGGACGCGGCGAGGTCCGCGGCCATCTCGCCGACATGTCGCGCAGCGGCGCGCTGCTGCGAATCTCGGGCGGGAAGCTCGAAGTCGGCGAGGCTCTCCACCTCGAGATCGGCCGCGCGCCCGCGCAGGCGGCGACGGTCGTGCGCAACGGCGTCCCCGGCATCTACGGACTCCGTCTGCACCGCGCGGATCCGTTGCCGCGGACTGCGACGTAGTCCCGATCCACGCAGCGAGGCGCGCGCCGCGGGCACCCGGACCGCGGCGCGCGCGTGTTCCGGACGAGCCGCGCACCGATCCGTCGCGGGCGCAGGGTCGGGTCCCGATCCCGTCGGGTCCCGATCCCGCGGACTCGATCAGCTCGCGCGCGCGCCCAGGCGCTGGCGCAGGAGGCTGGCGCGCAGGCGGTCGCGCTCGCTGGCCTCGACCAGCGTCGCACCCGCGTCCTCCTGTTGCAGCGCCTGGACGTGGCCCTTCTGGACCTGCACGCCCAGCTGGTTCAGGAGCGCCAGCTTGGGCTCGGCGATGAGGTCGAGCTCGAGCCCGAGTCGCAGCGTCGAGAGGTGCGCCAGGGCCTGATCCGTCTGCAGCGCGCGCGCCGTGCGCAGCAGACCCTGGCTGCGCTGGATGCGGTCCTGCAGCGCCGACCTGCGCTCGTTCGCCAGCATGCGGCGCAGATCGCGCTCGAAGCGCACGATCGCGGGCACGAGCGCCTGGAGGTCGGCGACCAGTTGCTCCTCGCTGCGGCCGAGCGTGATCTGGTTCGAGATCTGGTAGAAGTCCCCCCCCGCGCGGCTGCCTTCGCCGTACATGCCGCGCACCGCGAGCCCGGTGCGCTGCGCCGCGGCGAAGACCTTCTCGAGCTCGGTCCGCACGAGCGACAGCGCGGGCAGGTGCATCATCACCGACGCGCGCAGGCCCGTGCCCACGTTCGTCGGACAGCCCGTGAGGTATCCCAACATGCGCGTGTGCGCGAACGGGATGCGCGCCTCGAGCATGCGATCGAGGTCCTGCGCCTTGCGCCACGCGCGGCTGAGGTCGAACCCGCTGGCGAGCGCCTGCAGGCGCAGGTGGTCCTCCTCGTTGACCATCGCCGCGATCGTCTCCGACGCGCCGAACGCGACCGCGCGTCCGGGCAAAGCCGCCTGGCCGTCCTCCGACGGCGCGAGGTCGCGGCTCACGAGGTGTCGCTCGCGCAGCACCACGCGGAGGAGCGGGCTGGCCTCGGACATCGCGACCCACTGGGTCTCGCCGTCGAGGCGCGCCGCGACGAGTTCCTCGTGGAGTCGCGCGCACAGGTCCGTGGCCTGGCGCGGGTCCATGCGCGCGACGAACGGCAGGCCATCGACGTTGCGCGCGAGGCGGACGCGGCAGGACACGACGACGTCCGACTCGGGCCCCGTGGAGGCCAGCCAGGAGCCCACGCGTTCGGCGAAGCGTCGGATGTCGATCGGAGGGGGCGTCATCGTGGCGGCCGCCGTTCATAGCACGACCGCGGTCGCGGCAGAAGCGGATCGGAACGGCGCGGCTCGACCGTTCGGCGACGAACGGGCCGCGGTGCCGGACCGCGAGGGCCGGGATCAGGGCAGGGGCCGCTTCGGTCCGAGCGCGCGGCGCAGCGACTTGGCGCGGCTCCGCAGGTCCGACCGCAGCGCCTGGATCACGCGGTCCTGCTCCTGGAGGATGAGCGCGACGCGCGCCAGCTCGGCGTGGGCTCCCTCGAGGCGCTGCTGCTCCACGTTGCGCTCGTGCAGGGCCGTCGCGAGCTCCGCGCGCGTGTCGCGCAGGGCCCCGCGGTGGCCATCCAGGTCCGCCGACACGTCGCGGACGACGGCGCGGTACTGCGCCAGTTCGCCGTCGCGGTCCGACACCTGCCCGCGGAGAACGGACTGCTCCTGCTCGAGAGCCGCCACGCGCTGCTCTGCGGCGGCCGACCGCTCCTCGCTCGCCGCGAGGAGCTGGCGCGCGCGCTCCAGGTTCTCGTTCGTCGCGCGCGCCGACTCCCGCGCGAGCGCGAGCTGCGCGCGGCTCTCGGCC
>JBGAOR010000018.1:0-63863 GCA_044221705.1 Planctomycetota bacterium | reverse complement strand
AGCGCCCCGCCGCGGGAGGCGGCGCGTCCTCGGCCGGCAACCGCCCGACCGCGCGGCCGACGGGGCAGACCAGCGGCTCGTTCACCGGCTCACGGCCCTCGGGCGCGTCGGCACGGCCGAGCAGCTCGGCCCGCGCGAGCAGCTCGCGCGGCGCGGCGTCGCGCGGGAGCGCGGGTGCACGAGGCGGCGGCGGGCGCGGCGGCGGCGGACGGCGCTGAGTCGAGCAGGAGACGAACGACCATGAACACGAACTTCCGTCTGGCTCTCCTCGCGCTCGCGGCGCTGCCTCTGGGCTGCGCATCGTCGGGCTCCGCGACCTTCGCCACGCCCGAACAGGCCGTCCACCGCCTCGTCGAGGCGGCCGAGGATCGCGGCGCCGCCGAGGAGCTCCTCGGTCCGGGCGGCTTCGACCTCTTGCGCTCGGGCGACGAGGTCGCCGACCGCCAGGATTTCGAGGCCGTGGTCGCGATGATCGGCGAGAAGCTCGCCTTCGAGGACGTGAACGAAGGCTGCAAGATCGCGCTGCTCGGCGACGATGCGTGGGAGCTGCCGATCCCGCTCGTCTCGGACGACGGGAAGACCTGGCGCTTCGACGTCGAAGCCGGCCGCGAGGAGGTCGCGAACCGGCGCGTGGGCCGCAACGAGCTCTCGACGATCGAGACGCTGCGCGCCATGGTCGAAGCGCAGCGCGAGTACGGCAGCGAGGGCCGCGACGGAAACCCGCCGGCGTTCGCGCGGCGCGTGTTGAGCAGCCCGGGCAAGCACGACGGGCTCTACTGGCCGGTCGCCGAGCACGAGGAGGACAGCCCTCTCGGCCCCCTGATCGCCGACGCGGTCGAGGAGGGCTACCGCTCCCAGGGCGAGAAGCCGATCCCGTACCACGGCTACTACTACCGGCTCCTCACCGCGCAGGGTCCGAGCGCGCCGGGCGGCGCGAAGAGCTACCTCGACGACAAGGACCGGTTGACGCGCGGCTTCGCGTTCGTCGCCTGGCCCGCGACGTATCGCAACTCGGGCGTGATGACGTTCCTCGTCAACCAGCAGGGCATCGTGTTCCAGCGCGACCTCGGCGAAGGAACGGACAAGGGCGTGGCCGCGATCCAGGCCTACGACCCCGACGTGAACTGGACGCCGACGGACGACTGACGGCGCGAAGTCCGGCGCGTCGATGCCGAACTGCGACGCACCGATGTGCGCAAACGCGTACGTCGATGTGCACTTCGATGTCCTCAGTCGATCCGCTACGCACAAGAGCGCTCGTCCACGCTGCCGTTGCTGTCGATAGGGCGGACGAGCTGCCGATCCCCGTGGCCTTTCAGCCCCTGAGAGGTCGGGACGCAGAGAGGTCCGCCATGCGTGCGATTCGGATCCTGCACGACGAGCACCGGGCATTGCGCGAAGTGCTCGAAGCCCTGGAGCTGGTCCTGGATGACCAGCGCGTCGACGACCGACTGGATGGTGAGCTCGCGCTCGAAGCGCTCGAGTGGTTCGAGCGCTTCGCCGACGGGTTGCACCAGGATCGCGAGGAGCTCGGCCTGTTCCCGCGGCTCTTGGCGCGGGCGCCCCGGAGGACGCGGCGCATCCTCGACGAGCTGATGCGCTGGCACGCGCACGAACGGACCCGGCTCGCGGAGATGCGCGCGCGGATCGAGGGCGCGGCCTACGGAGAGGCGTGGAGCCGCGACGCGTTCACGGTCGCCGCGCGCGCGTACATCGAGGTCCAGCGTGCTCATGCGGATCTCGAAGACGCACGACTCCTGCCGCTGGCGCGCTGCGTGCTCGAACCGGGGGACGACGAACTCGTCCTCGCCGAGTACGCGCGGCTCGAGCGGCTGCACCTGCGGGTCGGCGAGCCCACGCCGGTCGAATGCGCGCACCGGATCGTAGTCGCCGCGCGGCGGCGCATGCTCGCGCAGGCCCCGAGCCTCGTGTCGAGTCGGGCCCGGCCTCCGAGCGGCGTTCCCGCGGACGAGCCCGTCGCGGTCGGCACGTGACGCTGCCGGTCGCGCGCGGCGACGGTAGGATCCGCGCATGCTCCACCTCCGAAAGATCGCTCCCGTCGTGCTGGTGGTGTTGCCGTGTACGGCGTGCGACGGCTCCCCGAAGTCCCCCGGCACGTCGAATTCTCCGACGCCCACGAAGGCCATGGCCGACAGCAACGAAACCCGGCACGTCGTCGTCAACGGAAAGGAACTCGACGCGAGCGCGCTGGCCGAGCTCGATCGCATCGCACGAACCCGCGTTCCGTCCGGCGACTACTGGTACGACGCGCGCTGCGGCGCGAGCGGCGCGCGCGGCGGACCGACGGCGGCGTTCCTTCCGGCGGGACTTCCGTTCGCGGCTCCGCTGCGCGCGGATGCGTCGGGCGGAGGCGACGGCCGCACGACCGGCGTGTTCGTCAACGGGCGCGAGCTGCACAGTGCGGACGTGCAGGCTCTCGCGCGGCTCGGGCAGATCCTGCCGGCGCGCTACTGGCTCGACGCGCAGGGGAACTGGGGCGTCGAAGGCAACGACTGGCCGCTGGGCAACCTGATGCAGGCCGCGAGCTCGAACTCACCGGGCTACAACCGCTCCACGGCCGGCGGACACCTGATGAGCGACGGCCAGAGCGCCGGCTGGTTCGATCCGAAGACCGGCGCGAGCGTGCTCGTCGGGGGTTGAGCGGTGCGAGCCCGTGACGCGGGGATCTCGTCGTCTCGGTGAAGGCCGAATGCTGGCGCGGTCGGCGCCGTGACGAGGTCGGACGCCAAGGCCGCGCCGGAGCACCAGCACGGACCCGGCCCGGACGATCGAACGGATGGACGCTGACGGCCCTCACCTACGCGTGTCCCGCGCACGCCGCGCCTGGCCGAGTTCCCTGCGCACGTACGGCCGCGAACGCGACCGCCGTGCGACCTCCACGAACTGGTTGGCGAAGAAGCTCGACGCGATCCCCGTCCACGCGAACACGTCCGGCATCCTCTCGCCACGCGGCTCGTGCGGGCAGGCCTCGACGAGCGTCGCGCCGCGCTTCCGCGCGTGGTCGAGCGCCGCCGCGATCATGCGCGCCGCGATCCCGCCGCCGCGGTGCTCCTTCGCGACGTAGATGCACGCGATTGTCCACGCAGGACGGTCGTCGACGGGCTTCATGACGCGCGAGCGCGCGAGACCGCGGTACTCGCCGCGCGGCGCGATCGCGAGCCACGCGACGGGCTCGCGGCCCAGGTAGCCCAGCAGTCCCGGCTCCGCGCCGGACTCGACCAGCTTCCGCATCGCGCGGCGGTTCTTCTCGCCCTTCGAGCGCTCGTACTCTGCGCGCGGGAGGCGCGGCGTCATGCACCAGCAGCCGCCGCATGCTCCGCGCGGCCCGAAGAGCCGTTCGAAGTCGTCCCAGAGTCCGGTCGTGAGCGGATGGACGGTGAGTCGAGGCGCGCGCTTCGTCGTCATGCTCGAGAGCTGAACCCCGGACGCCACCGGAGAGCAACCCTCGACACCAGGGATCGCCGACGGATTCCCGCTCGTGCGCCGCCGTGTAGCATGGAACCGTGCCCACGGATCCCGACCGCGTCGAGCACGAGAAGCTCCCCGAGCGCATCCTGGCCAACCTGCCCGGCCTGACGCGCTTCGTCCGCCGGCGGATGAACCCCGAGCTGCGCGCGCGCGAATCCGCGTCCGACATCGTGCAGTCGACGATCCGCTCGATCCTGCAGGGCGATGCGACGTTCGAGGACCGCGGCGAAGCGAGCTTGCAGGCCTGGCTGCGCACCGCGGCGCGCAACAAGATCTTGAGCCGTGCGCGCTACTGGGGCGCGGGCCGTCGGCGCGCCGCCGCGCAGCCGCTCGAGGACGAATCGTCGGATGCGGACGACGCCGTGGCTTCCGCCCCGGATTCCGCGGATCCAGTCCGCGAAGCGCAGATGCGCGAGGAAGTGGAGCGCCTGCGCCGCGCGTTCGCCGCTCTGAAGAAGGAACAGCGCGATCTGCTCGTCCGCTCGCAGGTTCAGGGCGCTTCGCACGCCGAGATCGCGCGCGACATCGGCTGTGCGCCGGACACCGTTCGCAAGGCGGTTGCGCGGGCGATGGCGCAGCTCGCCGCGAGTCTCGAGCCCTAGCACCTCCTGTTCACCGTCCGACGATGCGCATCACCGGTCGCACGCCGAGCGCTTCGTCGAGCCGACTCGGCGTGTGTCGGTACCTCGCCCAGACCTGCGCTCGTTCGGGGCCTTCGACGAAGCTCCCGCCGCGCACGACCCGGTCGCCTTCGGCGAACGCGGAGTCGCGCAGCCCGTCGCCCGCGCGTGGTATCAGTGACGAGTAGCCGCGGAAGATGAAAGGATCGAGGCACCACTCGGCCACGTTGCCGAGCGTGTCGTGCAGGCCGAAACCGTTGGGCTGGAAGCTGCCGACGGGTGCCGAGTCCACGAAAGCGTCGTCGAACAGGGCGACCGAGTTCCCCATGCGGAAACCCTGGACCTTCCAGGCCTCGGCGAGCGCGAGGTCGCCGATGTTGGCGTGGCCCTCCAGGGGCCATGGTCCCGACTGGCCGCCGCGCGCCGCGTATTCCCACTGTGCCTCGGTCGGGATCTCGAGGCCGTGCTCGCGGAGCAGGTCGCGCGCGCGATTCCAGTCGATCGGCACGGGCGCCCGATCGCCGCCGCGTCGCAGCGGGAGGGGCGGCGCGTATCCGAGCCGCGCCGCCTGTCCGCACGTGAGCTCGAACTTCGCGATCAGGAACGGATCGAGCACGATCGGGTGGACTGGGCTGGCGTTCGGGACCTCGCGACCGGAGTCGCGCGGCTGACCCATGTCGAATCGACCGCCCGGGACCAGCACGAGCACGATGCCGGTCTCGGGCTCCACGCGGCAGCCGCGGGGAGCCTGCGGGTCGCGCGTGGGAGCGTCGCCGCTCGTCACGAGCAGGAACTCATGCAGCCCGCTGCGCGGGTCCGCGCCGAGCGGCTGCAGGCCGAAGACCGGCTCGAGCCGCAGGCCTGCGTAGAGCGGGGAGGAAGCGACCGCTTCGATCGCGCGACGCCAATCCTCGCCGGCTTCGTCCTCGAACAGGCTGTCGAGCCGCCGAGTCTCGTCGAGTTGGTGCCGGACGCGCGCGACGAGTGCTTCGAGACGGTCGAAGTCCTCGAGGAGCCGGCGCAGCGCGTGGTGACGCCATGCGTCGAGCGGTTCGGCGAAGCGCGGCGGCGGGTGCACTTCCAGGTCGTGGAGGATCTGCTGCGAGAGCGTCTCGAACGAGTCGATCTGGTCCGTGTCGCGCGACCAGGCCCCGGGATCCTCGCGCGCCGCATCGCGTAGCCGCGCGATCTCGGCCTCGATTTCGGGCCGCAGCTGCTCCACAGGGCCGTGGAGCAGCGCGCGGATCTCGCGGTCGCGCGACTCCACCCAGTCGGGATCGGGTGGTGCGGGCTGTACGCCCTTCCCGGTGCGCGCGATGTAGGAGCGCAGCGCATCCATCTCGCGCAGCAGCGTGCCGAGCCGCTCCAGGCTCGAGGATCGGGCCAGAGTCCATTCCTCGGGCGTCTCGGGGAGAGCGAGCTCGCGCAGCGACGCGAGCTCGGCCTCGTGGTCGGGGCGGTTGTCGAGGACCTGCGCCGCACGCGACAGCCAGCGCTCCAGCGCCGAGATGCGCGCCCGATCCGCGGGCCAAAACTCGTCACGTTCCTCGATGAGCCCGCGGACGAGCTCGGTGTCGGCGAGACGCGCGATCTGGCGCGCCACCGAGACCTCGCGCGCGGAGAACGCAGTCACCAGGGCGACGACCGCGGCGAGGCCAGCGATCACCGCAGCCCGGCCGGGATGGCGGCGCACCCAGCGCCGCATCCGGAGAGACAGCGGGGGCGGGCGCGAACGCACGGGCCGACCGGTGAGGGCGGACTCGAGGTCCTCCGCCATCTCCCGCGCGCCCGCGGGTCGGCGCTCGACGTCGGGATCCACCGCAGCCAGGCACACGGCCTCGATCGCTGTCGGGATCCTGCGATTCAGCCGGCGCGGAGACTCCAGGTCGCCGGTCGCGATGCGGCGGCGGATTTGCTGCTCCGGCCCGCCCAGGAACGGCGTACGCAGCGTGATGAGCTCGTAGAGCAGCGCGCCCAGGCCGTACACGTCGACGCGCTCGTCGACCTCGTGCGATTCGCCGTCGACCTGCTCGGGCGCCGCATAGGGCAGCGATCCGAGCCACGAGCCCGCGCGCGTGATCCGGTCGACGCCGCGCGGCAAGGCCAGGCCGAAGTCGACGAGCAGCACTCGCCCCGACGGCGTGACGAGCACGTTCGACGGCTTGACGTCGCGGTGCAGGACGCCGGCCGCGTGCGCGTGCGCGAGCGCTTCGGCCACCCGCAGCGCGACGCGCGCGACGACTTCGACGTACGTGCGTCCGGGAAACGCTCGCGGCCGCGACGGCTCGGAGTGGATGCGGCCGGCGCACGCGTCGCGTACGGCTTCCTCGAAGTCGCTCGGCTGCAGCGTGTCGGGCGGCAGACCACGCAGTCGGTCGAGCACCTGCTCGAGCGACACGCCGCCGACCCACTCGAGCGCGAGCCACGGTACGCCCTGCTCCTCGCCGACTTCGAGCACGCGCACGATGCCCTCGTGCGCGAGCGGCGCGAGGGACCGGAGCTCGCGGCGGAAGCGTGCGTGCGCCGCTTCGAACCACAGGTGCTCGGGGCGCAGGAGCTTGATGGCCGCGAGCTCGCCGGTCGCGTCGTCGCGCGCGAGGTGGACCTCGCCCATCCCCCCGGCGCCGACGCGCTCGAGCCGCACGAAGCGTCCGAGCCGGCGCGGCAGACCCAGGACGGACGCGGGCTCGTCGAGCGAAAGGCCCAGCGCGCCCAGCGCCGTGAGCCTCGCGCGCGCGAGGTCCGCGTCGGGGGCGGGGAGGCGCGCGAGCAGCGCCTCGCGCTGGTCGGGATCCGCCTCGAGCAGGCTGGCGACGACGTCGACGAGATCGCCGGCAGCAGTGCGGTCCGCGCCGGGCTCGCGCGTGCCGTTCGGATCGTCCGCGGGATCGGGCATGATCGGGGAAGTCGCCCCAGGTTGGCCGGAGCGGCGCGGGAACGCCAGCGGCCCCGTCGACTGCGCCTCGCGACGGGCGCGGTCCGGGAGTCCCGCACGAACTCGCCAGCCCGGACGGCGCGAGCGCACGTGTGCGTACTCGATGGACCGCGCCTACGCACCACGCCGCGCTTCGGAACCGCCGAGAAGGCCGTAAGAGGGATTCGACGAGGTCCTCGGCCCTGCTCGAAAACGATTTCGCCACCTGACCATCGAGCGCTGGTGCCGAGGGCTTCGCACCCGTTCCGGGACGCGTTCGCGAAAGGACGCATCCTGCCCGTCGGTGTCCGTGACGCCCTGAACAGGTGTGCACCCGGAGAGACCGCGCCGACCCCGTGCGCGCGCGGGAACCTCCCAGAACAGAGAGCAGTTCCATGAGACGACCATCGATCCGCAGCCTGCGCCTCGCGCTCCCCGCCATCGCCGTCGCGGCCTCGACGCTCCTGGCGCCGGCCCAGTCCTCCGCCGTGGGGACCTGGTCTGGCGTCCGCGTCCTGGAACCGACGATGCTGTCCTCGAGTCCGCCCGAGATCCCCGTCGTCGCCTGCGATCCTGTCGGCCACGCGGTCGCCGCGTGGACCTCGCCCTCGATGGGCGTCGCGTTCTCCGAGCGCTACCCGGGCGCGGACTGGACCGCCGCCGCGACGGTCCACCCGCTCGCCGCGGGCGGCTTCTCGCCGCAGATCGCGATCGGCTCCAACGGTGTCGTGGCCGTCTCGTGGATCATCCCCGGCCAGGAGTTCATCCCGCACAAGTTCGTCGTGTCCGTGCGGCCCGTCGGCGGATCGTTCTCGACGCCGACCACGCTCGTGTCGGGTGTCTTCGTCTTCGATTCGAAGATCGGCGTCGCCGACAATGGTGCCGCGACGGTGGTGTGGTTGCAGGGCGGAGCGGTCCGCACGGCCATGCGCAATCCGCAGGGTGCCTGGACGCCGCCGATCGTGCTGAGCACGCCGAACACGAATCCGAGCCTGCTCGATCTGGCGCTGAACGGAGCCGGGGCTGCGCTGGCCGTGTGGCAGGAGTCGCCGGTCGGTGGCGGCGGTCCGGCCGCGATCGGCACCGCGTACCGCGCCGCGCCGTCGCGTTCGCGCTGGAGTGCGCCGCACTCGATCCCGTCCGGCTCCGGGCTCGCGACGTGGAATCCCAAGCCGGGCGTCGACGACGTCGGCAATGCCGCGGTCGGATTCCTCGACGGCAACAGGATGGTCGTCGCGCGCAAGGCCGTAGCGGGAGGATGGAACGTGCCGTTCGCGATCTCGCCCGCCGGCGAAAACGTGTACTACCCGGCGTTCTCGATGGACGGGCGCGGGAACGTCCTCGCGGCGTGGCAGGCGCTCGACGTCGGCAACTACGGCACGATCTCGAAGCGCGTCCAGCCGATGGGCGGCGCGTGGGGAGCCGTCACCGTCCTCTCGACGCCGGACCAGGACGCGAGCTGGCCGATCGCCTCGGTCGCGCGCGACGGATCGGTCGCGGCGGTCACCTGGACCGACAACAACACGTTCGCGGCGCACGCCGACGTCGGGTCGATGCGCGGATCCACGACCGTGTTCACGATCGGATCCTGCTGGTGGAACACCTCGATCCCGATCGCGGCGGGTTCGCTGGCGGTGTCGGCCGTGTGGCCGATGCCGACCGCGAACCCCAACGTGACGCGGATGGTCGCGAACGTCTTCACGCCTTGACGCGACCCCACGCCGCTACGGGAGCGTGAGAAAGCCCCTTCGGAATGGCTGAAGCGCACCGGGCCGGCTCGCGGTCCGGTGCGTCCAGCGTCCGAAGCAGGAACGATGCGTTGCCGACGGGCGGGCCAGGGGATACTGAGGTGCAACGAGATGGCGTTCTCTTCCTGCGCCGGCCCCTCCTTCGATGCAAGACGCAGCTCGCCCCGGATCGCGCTCGCGCGCGCCTGTCGTCCGCCTGATCCTCGCGCTCGTCGCGATCGCGGCGTGCGTCGCGCTGGTGCGGAGCGTGCGCGGCGTCGCGTTCGATCCCGCCGTGCAGCAGGAGCCGGCGTCCGCGGCGGTCGCGTCCGAGCGCGAACCGGGAGTCGACGTCCCCGACGTCGCCGTCGCGAACATCGCGTCGCCCGCGACGGAACCAGCGCGCGCGTCGCTGTCCACGGCGGAAGCAGCCGCGTCGGCCGGTCCGCTTGTCGAACTGCTCGTGTCGACGCGCGAGAGCCTGATGCCGGACGCGAAGTTCGTCCCGAACATCGCGATCGCCGGCGGTCTGGGCGCGCCGTTCGATGCGACGCGCGCACCGATCGTCGCGGGGCGGACCGGAGCGGACGGGTCGGCGGAGCTCGCGCTGCCGTGGAGCGCGATCGAGTCGGCGCGCGCGAGTGGCGACGCGCTCTGGCTGCGCGTCGTCGAGCCGGGATACCAGCAGCGCACGCGCACGCTCCGATTGCCGGACGCGCCGGGGCCGCAGGAGTACACGCTGATCGCGTTCCGTGGCTGCACGCTGCGCGGGCGCGTGCTCGACGGCTCGGGCACGCCGGTCGCGGCCAAGGTGCGCGTGGGGGCGTGGATCAGCAACCTCGCGCTCGGCTACTCAGGCCTGGCCGACGCCCGCGCGGACGGATGGTTCGAACTGCTCCCGTTCCGGCCGGGGACGTACGAGGTCCTGGCCGATGCAGGCGACTTGGGCACGGGCGTGTCGCGCGGACTTCAAGTCAGCGCCGACCGCGTCCCGGATTCCATCGAGATCGTCGTGTCCGGTCCGGGCGTCGTCCGTGGGCACGTGAGCGACGGCGCAGGCCACGCGGCGGCAGGCATGGACCTCGATGTCGTCGCCGCGGACTACGACCGCGCACGCGACGAGCCCGCGGTCGGGAACATCGCTCCCGGAGCGGTTCGGTTGGGCGAGCTCGAGCTCGAAGGTCGCGGACGCGTGCAGGTCGACGCGGTCACGGACGCGAACGGGATGTTCGAGGTGCGCGGCTTGCGCGAGGATCGCTACCTCGTGCGCCTGCGAGGTCCGCGATCCGGCGAGCGCGGAGCCGTGCTGACCCCCGCTCCCGTCCCGAGCGACGGAGCTCCGCTCGAGCTGGTCGTCGCGCGGCCTCACCTCGCGGTGCACGTTGTCGACGAGGGCGGGGAGCCCTGGAGCGCGGCGACCGCGGTGCACGCCCCCAAGGGCTACGACCGCGCGCTCAGCTGGCCGAGCAAGGCGTGTGTCGGCGTGCTGGCCGTCGACCCTGAAGCCGACTTGTTCGGCAACATGTCGGCCTGGTCGAAGGGCAAGCGTGTCGCGCCCGGCGAGTTCGTGTTCGAAGTGCCCGCAGGTCGCTCCTACCGAGTCGGCCTGCTCGGCGGGGACCAGCCGTGGGCCCCGCTCGAGGTCTCTCTGCCGGAGGGATCCGGACGCGTGGACGTCCGGCTCGTCGCCGCTGCGGCCGTCCCGAGCGGTTCGCTGCTCGTCGACGTGACCACGGCCGACGGCACGCACGTATCCGACGTCGCCATCCGGATCGAGGACCCGCGCACGGGGATCGCGATCGTCGATCGCGACGAGCTCTACGACGCCGGTTGGCCGCAGGGATTCTCGCTGCCCGAGGGCGACTATCGGGTCGTGGTCGATGCGAAGCCGCAGGTGGACGACCACCACGGGGTGCTCTACGCCGAGCGCGCGGCCGGCCGGTTCGAAGGCTACGTGCGCGTGTCGCGTGACCAGACCGCGCGACTCACCGGCACGCTGCCCGCCGGTGCGCGCCTCGCCGTCCGGGTGTCTGGTGCTGCGAGCGAGGCCGACCGCGCGGCGATCCGCGATTTCTACCGGGGCTTCTCGGTTGGCTGGCCGAACTGGGAAGAGCGGTTCCCCGCGCGCGTCCAGCTCGTGCTGCGCGCCGAGGGTCGCTGGCCCGTCCAGGTGGAGTTCCTCGAGAAGGAGTTTCACGATTCGCGGCTCACGCCGTTCCTCGCCCTGGGCGCGGACGGCGTGTCGCAGATCCTGCCTGCCGGCCGCTTCACGCTCGAAGCGCGCCTGCCCGGCGGGCGCGTCGCGCGCGCGCCGGTCGAGCTGGTCGACGGTCAGACGACCGAGGTCGCGCTCGCGTTCGATTGACCGCGACGCGAGCGACCGTCGAGCCGAGTTCGACCCGCGTGCCGCGCGCCCTGCGGAAAGGTCAGCACCGACGAGCGAGCGCCGACCGCCGGCTCAGAACTGCCAGGTCGTTTGCACGCCGTTCGTCAGGTTGAACGTGTCCGTCGAGCAGAAGCTGGCCGCGTTGCGGTACCAACCCTGGTACGTGCGCACGTTGCCGGCCGCATTCGCGCCGCGCACCGCGATCGACGGGTCGCCGGCGCCCGGGTACTGCGACGCGCCGGCCGAGTTCGTCTTGGTGCCGAGGCGGATCACGGTGCCGCCCGCGCAGCGCAGGCCGTCTCCGAAGACGGCGCCCGCGCCGCCGCTCTGCTGCGACGTGCCCTGGAAGTACAGCACCGAGCTGTCGGGCATCCCCGAGCCCGCGAGCACGAACGTGTCGGCCGTGATGCTGGCCGCGCCGCTCGCGGCGAGCACGCCGCCGTGTCCGAGCGAGTTGGCGCAGCCCGCGCCGGCCGCGCCGTTGTTGCCGCACGGGCACGCCGTTCCGGTGCCGTCGCCGGAGCAGAACGCGAACGTCGTCACGCCCGCGGAGGGCACTTCGGCCGTCGCGGCGAACGAGCTCGGCGAGCCGGCCTTCCACAGTCCGACGGTGACGGTGCCGCTCTGCGGAGCCACGTCGGCGTCGAAGCGGAAGTTGTAGGTCGTCGCCCAGCGGATCGCGTTCGCGTTGGCGTTCTGGGCTTCGGTCTCGCAGGCCCACGTCACCGCGCCGCCGACGACCGAACCGGTCCAATCCGTGGCGGACTGGCTGATGTTGCCGACGCCGTCGCCGTTTCGGTGCGTGATGTCGTGGAAGCCGATGTTGGCGACGAGCGCGCCGGCCGGCACCGGGACGCTGAACGAGCCGCCCGCGCGGTCCGCGTTCATGTTGTGGACCGCGTACTCGTAGTGGTAGAGCCCGCCGCCGAGGCTCGTCGCGTGCGAGCCGACGATGAACAGTCCGTCGCCCGGCACCTGCACGTTCGAGAGCGTGACGCCCGGCTCGAGCAGCGGCCACGCGCGAATCGCGGGGATGCCCTGCTGCGTGCTGCCCACCGTCGCGAACGTGTAGTTCGTGGGCGTGCCGGTGACGTTCATCTCCTTGTAGCTGGCGTTGTTGTTGTTGTTCCCGGCCGCGGCGTCGTCGGACGTGACGTACGTGCACTCGGCGTAGTAGCGCGTCGCCGCGCTGCTCGGCTCGAGGTCGGTCAGCAGCGACTCGCAACGGCGCGCGGCAGTACCCGACCACGACGGGTTCGCGCCCGGGTAGGGGAACACGCCGGTGTGCGCGTTGACCTGCCAGCGCGGCGTCAGCGTCGATTGGCTGCCGGACTGGCTCGCGCTGTACGGATCCGAACAGCCCACGCCCATGATCTGGTTGTTGCCCGGGTTCTGGCACGTGCAGCAGTAGCTGCCGGTGTCGGACGCGAAGCCGTGCTTCAGCCAGCTCATGCCGATCTGTTCGAATCGGCCGGAGCCGTCCACGACCTTGTACTTGTAGAAGGTCTCGCTGATGACCGGGTGCAGGTTCGTGGGCCCGAACCAGTTCAGGACGGCGTTGCCCACGTTGCAGGCCGTCGTGCCCAGCGTGAACGAGTCGAGCCCGCCGGTCGGGTTCGCGTTCTGGATGCTCGTGATGTCGCCGATCAGCACGTCGGGGCCGTTGCTGGGGTTACCGCACGGATCGCTGCCGGGCTGCAGCGAGAACACGCCGCTGAAGGTCGTGGTCGAGCTCCACGCGCCGATCTGCAGCAGGTAGGTCGTGCCGCTCGTCGCGCTGAAGAAGAGCGAGGACTGCTGCCCGCAGTTGTCGTCGTTGCACGCGATCTGCGAGCCGGACGCGGGGCAGCTCGACGTCGCGTAGACGGCGATGACCGAGTCGGCGCTCGTGCCGGCGCACGTCGCGAAGTTCATGCTCTGCGTGGTCGTCGCCGTCCACGAGAACCACACGTCGCGGTGGATCGGCACGCACGCGCCGGGCTGCTCGGGGCTGTCCGTCGCGCCAGCCGTGTTCACGGCGAACGTTCCCGTGCCGGAGATCACGGTGGGCGTCGAGCAGCTGTTCGAGCCCTGCGCGCTCGCGCTGGCGGCCGACAGGCAGAACACGAAAGCGGACGCGGCGACGCGCAGAGAACGGTTCATGAACGGGTCTCGAGGGGGCTTGGGGATTCGGAGACGCGAGGGCCAACCGATCCTACACCCGCCCGGCGTTCCCATGAGGTTTCGCAGCACGTCGCCGTGACCGCTTCGGACGGCCATCGCCTTCGGAGAGCCGTGGTCACCTCGACGCGACGCGGGCGAGGCGTCGGCCCCGGGCGACTTGCTCGCCCCCCCCCCGGCGACTGGCCAATCCACGATTCGCGCTGCGACCACTCCATGGCGTGAGCCTTCGACAGGAAGGTCGTCGACAGCCGCAGCGGTCAGCGCCGTCCGGGAAACGCAGCCGACAACGCACAAGTCCCGTTTGCGACCTGAAGGGTCAAGATGGCCAGCGTGGTCGTACAGAGGGGGCCGCCTTGGACGTAGCTCCAACGGTCGAGATCCATCCACCCGCCGTTCGTGCAGGCGCGCTCGCTGTGATTCTGGAGATCGAGGGTCGCATCCAGCGCCTTCTTCCATGGGCCCCAGTACTTGCTCGTGCGCTTGGGGGAATCCTGGCCATCGATGTGACTCAGCGCGAGAGTCGCGAAGAACCAGTAGCTGTGGTCGATCGAGAGCTTGTCCTTGGAGATCGCCGGCAGGTCCCGCACGAATTGCTCTGCCGCAGTGCGCGCGAATGGATCGTCCGGGGTCCGACTCGTGATGATCCGCACCCAGGCGCCGAGCGCCGTCAGCGCAGCCGGGTGGTAGATGAAGTGGTCGTACGGGCCGGTAACCTTCGCGCCCGCGCTCCTCGCATCGAGCAGGCCGACAAGTCCGGTCGGCTTCCCGTCACCGCCGCTCTGGGTCACGAAATTCAGGAATGCGGCAGCTCCCTCCAGCGACTCTTGCGGAACTTCGAACCCGCGCTCACGTCCGAGCCCAAGGGCCAGCGCGGCGAACGCCGTGCACACCGTGTTGGCGTCGAAGAGCTCCTTTGCTTGATTACCTTGAGCACCACGATTGCGGAATTCGACCTCCTGTCGCGGCGTGTAGCCCCAGCCCCACATCCCTTGGCCAGTTGGGCTGGGCTTCTGTGCCGCGGTCAGGAAGTTGATCCCGCGTTGGGCTGCGCCGCGCGTGCTGACGCTGCCTGCCTCGGAAGCGACGATCAGAGCCATCGTCGCGAGAGCCTGATTCTCGATGCGAGGGTTGCCGACCGCCGCCGGAAGAACCTGGCCCCGCTGTCCCGGAATCCCCGGTTGAACCGGGATCGGCAGGGGGACAGGCCGATCCGTCGACCCGCCGCTCGGATCGGGCACCGATCCAGTTCCCGCGCAATTCGGACAGCGGGTCTCTCCAGCAGGAGACTTGAATCTGCCCACGCCCGCGCACAGCGGGCAAGTACCCAAGCTGGGACGCAGGCTTCGATCGTCCTTCGCGGCCTCGGGCCTGCCCGCGGGCTCCGAGGGGGCCGAGTACCAACCGAACTCACCATCAGCTCCCTGGGACCGGATCAGCCAGACAAGGGCTTTGGGCACGATTTCGATGCCTGGTCGATGGCGTTTCGCCATCGACACATCGACGAGGTCGCCTGCGTATCCGACATCGAGTCCTTCCCCCAGGAAGCACAACACAGCCATCGCCGTGAGTCCCACATCGGCGGCCGGTGAATACGCGGACTTGGGGTTGTAGGCCGGGTCACCGCACCCGCATTGATCGCGGAGCGTCGTCGGGCTCCAGGATCCGTCCTGATTCTGGTGTCGAGCCAGCCAGCGCAAGCCGTCCACGATCCCGCGAGAAGCGGGATCGGCCTTCACTGCCCGCTTTGCCCGGCCAGGGGCCGGAGTTGGCCCCTCGGTCCCGAGTTGCGCGCGGATCGCTGCCTGCTCGACGCCGAACGGGGGGCGGAGCAGGGGATTGGCCAGCTGCATCTCGCGCAGAAGGATCTCCGCATCGGGTGGCCAGATCTCCAGGTTCGCATAGGCCGGCATCGGCTCCGCGAAGTAGGCATCCACGCTCCAAAAGCCAGCCTCCTGCGCCGTCAGATTCCAGAGCGAGCTCCAGGCCAGGATCGTGCGCGCATTCCATTGCTGTGCCGCGGGCGACGTTTCGGCGACCCAGGGGAACAGGCCGCGAGGTGAACCCCGTCCGCTCGGGTTCAGTCCTGGCAGCACTTCGACGACCAGGCGTTGTCCGTCCTGAACTGAGCGGAGCGAGGTGAGATCGACCTTCTGGAGCTGCTCGAGGGCGACTGGCAGCGCCTTCCTCCAGTTCTTCTGGTTGAACACCTCTTCGTGGAGCGCCTCGACTCGACTGCCCGGCTGATCGAGGAATTCTCGCAGTCGGATCTGGATGGCCGCTCGCTCGTCCTGAGTCGTGGGTTCGGCCGATTCCGGCGCGGGGCGTCGTGTGGGCGAGATGGGCGGCACAGGTGGCTGCACGACGCCAGCGAGCTCGGCGGGGGGATTCCAGGCGTGCTCCGCGAGCAGGTGTTTGCGCTCGCCCTTCTCGTACCGGCCAGAGATCATCCACTCGTCCGGCGTCCCGTCGCTGTGCCAGAAGGACCAGGCTCCCTGTGCCCGGCCGCGCACGTACTCGCCCTGCACTTGACGCTGTCCGTTCGGCCACCAGAAGGTCCACGGACCGACCGGCAGGCCCTGATCGATCCGGCCCTCGGCACGGAGCGTCGCCCCATCGCCCCAATAGAAGCGGGTCCAATGCGACGTGGGGCCCTCCCACACTCCGGCTGTGTAGACGACACGTTGAGGCTTCCCGTCCTCGGGTGTGATCGTCCACTCGCCATCCTCGAGTCCGTCTCGGTTGAAGCGCCCGCTCGCGCTCTCCTGTCCGCTCGGACGTCGGAAGACCCAGCGTTTGGCACGCAGACCACCCTCGTAACGCCCCTTCACGGCGAACTTCCCACCCGGCCAGCTGAGTTCGTAGTCTCCGTCCAGTCGCAGCATCCCGAGAGGGCCTCGGCTGGCGGACCGCATCACGGGATAGAGCCTCTTCCCGCTTTGTGCCACGGGCTCCTTCTTCGCAGGCTCCGGATCGAGCACGACGCGGAATCCGATGGCGTCCGACCGCATGTCGGGGAACTCGAACGCTCGGCGAGCGCAGCGCGCGTCCGCCGGGCCGCTCAGCCAGGAGCCACCGCGCAGGACGCGCCAGCGGTCCCGCGCGGGCAGTGCGTCGACGTCGATCGGAGCCTCGACCGCGTGCTCGTCGTAGGCGTCCGCGCACCACTCCCAGACGTTGCCGATCAGGTTGCGGAATCCCCAGGCGTTCGGGGTGGTCGCATCGACCCGCGCCAGACCTGGAATGCCATCCTCGAAAGGGAAGGTCTTCGCGTCCGCCGGGGCCATCCCACGCGACTCGGAGCCGAGGACGTTGGCAGCTCCACGCCCGTACTCCGGGCGGTCTCCCCACGGGTACGCCAAGCTGCCGCGTGCCATCCGACACGCGTACTCCCATTCCATCTCGGTTGGCAGACGAAACCCGAAGTGTCGACAGAACGCACCGGCGTCGTTCCAGCTCACATGCACGGCTGGATGCTGGTCCACCACCTGCAATCCGGCCTGCGGCGCCTCCCAGGTCGCGCCCAGCACCTCGTTCTGCTGGCCACGCTCGGCGTGGACCCAGCTCTTCCCCTCGACTTCTGCCTGGGTGCGGTAGCCGGCCGTGCTCGCGAAGGCGCGCCACTGGCCGACCGTGATCTCGTCACAGGAAAGGTAGAAGGGCCGTTCTATCGTCAGGGCACGCTGAGGGCGCTCGTCCTCCTCACCTTCACGGCCCCAAGTGCCCATCGAGAAGCGACCCGGCTCCACGAGAACGAGTTCGATCCCCGTCTTGGGCTCACGGATGCGTCGTGGCCAGGCTTGGCTGCCGGCAGTCCAGTCCACGACCTCGAAACCGTCCGGGGGAGATTTCGCGCCCGTCGACAGCACGAGGTCGAGCTGCCCTTGCGCGATGTTCCCCGTCAAATCTCGCGCGGTCCAGGTCGGACGCCACGGACCCGGTACGTCGGGTCCCCGCAGCTGCGCGTGACCGAGCCGCGGGTCGACGTCCAGCATGGCTGCGGCGTCGCCGATGGTCAGCTCGCGCAATTCCTCGTCGAAGCCGAGCTCGATTTCGATGTCGGAGCCCGGGGCGAGCGGCGTGTTCTCCTTGGACGATCCGTGTTTGCGCGCTACGACCGTGTTCACGGCCGGAGGGACCGTGTCCACCACGACTCGTACGGTTGCCCTGCTCGTGTTTCCCGCGCGATCCTGCGCGGTCACCGACACGGCATGCTCGCCTTCCTCTTGGAAGTCCATCGCGCCAATCTCGATGCGCGTCGCCTGGTCGTTGTCGAACGCCGTCCAGGAGCCGTCCGAGGGCTGCCCGTTCAGCAACCAGGTGCCGTCGATCGCACGCGCGAAGACGCGCTCTCCGACGACGACTTGGGTCAGGTGCGCATCGGTCGCCACGACGGCCAGCCGCAGCGCACGCGAATTCGTGCGCAGGCCATCCGTGGGATCCACGATCTCGATCAGCGGATCGACGGCATCGCGCACGATCCAGAAAGCGAGAGAGTGATCTCCCCCCGGCAGACTCAGCCGGACCTCCGTGCGCTCGCCAACCAGATGGTGTTTGGCGGTGAATCGCCCCGAGGCATCGATCCGGTGGGGGTGGACCTGGGAGTCCAGGTCCACGTCGACGATATCGGTACTGCGATCCCCCTCGACGTGGCCCGCGATTTCGAACTCCTCCTCGCGCACGAAGACGGTGCCGCCGGGCAGTACCGCCGGCTCGTCGAGCTCGATGCGGACCGGCTTTGGTGCGGGGATCCCGCTGATCGCAGCCAGCGCCGGAGACTCGGCTCGCGCATCGTCCTGGGAATGCAACGACCACCAGCCTCCGGCCGCGGTCAGTGCCACTGCCGCACCGATTCCGGCCGCGATTCTGCGCCTGTGCCTGCGAGGCGCAGAGGACTCGCCCAGATCCTCGGTGTCGACGGTTGCCTGGGATGCGCTGATCTCCCCACGCGCAAGCGCCAAGAACCGCGGTACGTCCACGGGACGCTCCGATGGCGACTTGGACAGGCCTGCGGCCACCGCCGCATCGAGAGATCGATCGCCGCTCGCGAGCGGCGGTGCTTCTCGATGGAGGATCTGTGTGACCACATCACCCGTCGCGAACGGCGGCTCGCCGCGGATCAAGGCGTGCACCGTGGCCGCCAGACTGTAGATGTCCGCTCGCCTCGTGGGCTTGCCGCCCATCAGCACCTCAGGCGCCATGAAGGGGAGCGTTCCGCTCGGGCGGTAGCCGGTCTTCTGCGAGACGGTCGAGTTCGCGACGAAAGCCAAGCCGAAGTCGGTGAGCTTGACGCGCGGACTCGGTCCCTCGAGGACGCCCGTGTGTGGGCGATCCAACATGAGGTTGGCTGGTTTCAGGTCGCGGTGCGTGACGCCTTCCCGGTGGGCGAAATCCAGTGCCTGGCCTACTTGCTCGATCACCCACAGCGCCTCGCGCGCCGAAAGCCCCTTCCCTGTCGCCAGGGTGCGCTCATGGATGAACTGCAGGAGTGTCGGCCCGGCCAGGTACTCCATCACCAGGAACGCATACGAACCCTCGGCTTCGAGCGTTCTCAGTCGGACGATGTGCAGGTGTGTCAGCGAGAGCAGGACCCGCGCTTCCTCGCGCAGCGCGCGTAGCGCCAGTGGGTCGCTGGCGAGCACCCCCGGCAGGAACTTGAGCGCGACGACCGCGTCGAGGGCATCGTCCTTGGCCTTCCACACGACCCCCATGCCGCCCCGGCCGACCTCTTCGAGCAGCTCATAGCGTCCAATCCGCTGGCCGACTCTGAGCGGGAGGAACTCGTTGCGAGGCGGGGTTCCCCCGACGCTCGGTTCCGTACTGACTTGCATGTAGCCGCGCACGAGCGGTTCGAGCGCCGAGCGCACGTCCTCATGGCGAGCGAGGAAACTCTCCAGTTCGGGAGGCTTCCCCAGTGCCGCTTGCGCCAGGAATTCCTTCACCGCCGCGTCGAGGCGGCGCAAGCGTTCCCCTGCGAGCGTCATCTTGAAGGGCGCCGGATCCCAGCGCGTGGGGTAGGAGCGTGGCTGGACGAAATGAGAAGGCCTGGGCCTCCCCACGTTTCGTGGGCACGGGGCCTAGCGGCAGGGCAAGTAGGTCGGGAGTTCGCAGATCCGTCAAGAACGAAGTGCGCAGGCGAATCGTTCGTACTTCCAGCGCCTGTGGAGAACTGCGTGGAGCGGGTGCGCCGCCCCCAGCGTGGTTCAGGTCACCTTGCGCACGAACCCCGACTTCAGCTGCATCGCACCGATTCCTTCGATCTTGCAGTCGATGTCGTGGTCGCCCTCGACGATGCGGATGTTGCGCACCTTCGTGCCGACCTTCACGACCGACGACGAGCCGCGCACCTTGAGGTCCTTGACCACCGTGACCGTGTCGCCGTCCTGCAGCACGTTGCCGTTGGCGTCCTTGACCACGCGCGGTCCCTCGCTCGCCGTCTCGGCCGGAGCGTCCGCCGCGTCGCGCCATTCGTGCGCGCACTCCGGGCAGGTGTAGAGGTCGCGGTCGAGCCACGTGAAGGTCGACGCGCACTTCGGGCAGGGAGGCAGCTCGCTCATGGGACCACGATACGAGCGCGGGCGCGCACGCGTCGCCGGAGAAACGCTGGGAATCGGCCGCGCCGGAAACGACGCGGGTCGCCCCGGCTCCGCAGGACGCCCCGCGTGCAGCGCGTCGGTCGCGCCGCGATCGCGACCGACCGCGCGAGCGCGATCGGTCGTAAGCTGTCCGTGGACCGGCCGCGAAGCGCGGGCCGCGATCGACGAAGACGCCATGAGCACCCGCCGCGAACTCCTCCGCAACGCCGGCCTCGCGGCGTTCCTCCTCGGTCTCTCGCGCCGCCCCGCGCACGCGGCCTTCGCGCGGCGATTTCTGCCCGCGCAGCCACCCGCTCCCGATCTGCCGCCCGGGATCGGCGCGATCGCGCGCTCGCGGCCCAGCATTCCGATCGCGGACGCGCCCGAGGTCGTCGAACTCGCCGGCTTCCCGTTCTCGCCCGGATGGTTCGGCGACGAGTGGGGCTTCGCGGCGATCCCGTTCCACCATCCCGAGACGGACTTCCCCGGCGGCGCGCCACCGCCGCCCGACGAGGAGGTCGACATCGCGATCGTCGGCGGCGGATTGTCGGGCCTCGGCCTCGCCTACCTGCTGCGCGATCGTGCGCCCGTCGTCTTCGAACTGCAGGACCGCTTCGGCGGCGTGTCGAAGGGCGAGGAGTGGCGCGGCACGCGCTATTCGATGGGCGGCGCGTACTTCATCGCGCCCGACGAGGGTTCGTGGCTCGATCGCCTGTACAAGGACCTCGGCCTCGATCGCGTGCAGCGTCTGAGCCCGGGCGGCGAGGATCCGGTCGAGATCGCCGGCGTCGTGCACGAGGACTTCTGGACCGGCGCCGGGCTCTCGCCCGAGGACCGGATCGCGTTCGAGCGCTACGCGCGCCTCGTCCAGCACCACGTCGAGCAGTACCCCGACATCCCGCTCGTCGAGGGCCGCGACAACGCCTGGATCCTCGCGCTCGACGAGCGATCGCTGAAGGAGGACCTCGAGTCGCGCCTGGGAGCTCCCGTGCCGCGACTGCTCGCTGCCGGCATCCAGGGCTACTGCTACTCGTCGTTCGACGCGGGCTGGGAGTCGATCTCGGCCGCGGCGGCCTGGAACTTCCTCGCGGCCGAGGAGTACGGGCGCTGGGTCTGTCCGGGCGGCAACGCGTGGGTCACGGACGTCCTGTGGCAGCGGCTCGTGCAGCAGTACGCGGCCGCGGGGCACATCGACCGCTTGAGGCCCGCGACGCACGTCGTGCAGGTCGACGTCGATGCGGACGGTCGCGCGCTGGTGACGTATCGCGCGCCTACGGGCGGGTTCCGGACGCTGCGCGCGAAGCGGGCGGTGATGTGCTGCTCGAAGCACATCGCCAAGCACGTGATCAAGGACATCCAGTGGAAGGACACGCCCAAGCACGACGCGATGCAGCAGGTCTACACGCATCCGTACCTCGTCGCGAACGTGCTGCTCGAGGCGCCGATCGCCTTGGACTTCTACGACCTGTTCCTGCTCGGTGACGGCCAGTTCCCGCTGACGGACGCGCAGATCGAGGCGGAGCCGCGCCCGATCGATCTCATCGCGGGTCACTACGTGCACGGCGCGGGGCAACCGCGCAGCGTGCTGACGATCTACTGGCCGATGCCGATCAGCACGGCGGTCTTCCCGCTGCTCGCGGAGTCGGCGTTCGAGGTCAACGCGCAGCGGCTCGCTCCGCACCTGCGGCGTGTCCTCGAAGTCCTGGGCGTGAAGCGCGAGCAGGTGCGCGCCGTGCGGATGACGCGTTGGGGCCACTCGATGCCGATCGCGCGACCGCGCTTCCTGGTGGACGGCGTGCCGGCGCAATTGCAGCGACCCTACCGCGACGCCGTGTTCTTCGTGAACCAGGACAACTGGGCGCTGCCGGCGTTCGAGACGTGCCTGCTCGAGGCGCAGGCGATGATGCCGCAGATCCTCGCGGGTCTGTAGCGCGCGGGCGCGGTCGCCGCCGATCGTCGTCCGGCCGCCGTGTCCAGCGCGGCGCCGGGCGCGCGCCCAGCCCGACGAAATGCAGTCGAGGCCCGTTCCGCCGCGGCGGACCGAGCCTCGAACACGATTCAGCGAACGAACCCGTCAACGGGGGTTGACAGGTCCGTCCATGTCACGGGGCCCAGATCACGGCCAGCCCGTTCGACACGTTCGAACCCGTGTGGCACGGGCCCAGGTTGTTGCGGTACCAGACCTGGTAGAAGCGCGCACCCGGACCGCTGATCGAGGCGACCGTGCTGATCGGCAGACCGCCGACTTGCGGGTAGCTCAGCGTTCCCGTGGTGCCCGACAGCGTGCCTAGGCGGACCTGCGAGCCGGCCACGCAACGGCGGCCGTCCTGGAACGGCACGTTCGTCTGCGCGTCGCCCTGGAAGAACAGCGCATAGCCCGGACCACCGCCACCCGGGATCGGGAGGTTCGACACGGTCAGCACGAGGCTGTCCGCGCCGAGCGAGGACACGCCCGAGCCGAGGAGCAGCGCGCCCTGGCCCGTCGAGTTCGCGCAACCCTGGTTCGAGCCCGGAGCCGCGTCGTTGCCGCACGGGCAGCCCGAGTAGCCGAAGCAGTACGGCGTGCCGCCGTTCGTCTCGCACTCGTCCGGGACCGTGTTGTTGTTGAGGTCGCCGCTCGTCAGAGCCGCGATGTCGCACGTGTCGGGAACGCCGTTGCCGTTGCAGTCCGGGACGCCGTTCGCGATCTCGCAGGCGTCGCCCTGCTGGTCGCCGTTGCAGTCGCCCTGGGCCGCGTTCGCGACCTGCGGGCAGTTGTCGCAGGCATCGCCCACGCCGTCCATGTCGACGTCGGCCTGGCCGGCGTTGGCGACCGTGTCGCAGTTGTCGACGCAGTCGGAGACGCCGTCGAGATCGCCGTCCGTCTCGACGACACCGCAGCCGCATTGGCCTGGAGCCGTCTTGAGCGGATCGCTCGGGCAGCCGTCGTTGCAGTCCGCCGTGCCGTCGAGGTCCGAGTCGGTGTCGGCGACGCCACAACCGCACGCACCCGGCGCGATCTTCGCCGGATCGCTCGGGCAGAGGTCGTTGCAGTCGGCGGTGCCGTCGAGGTCCGAGTCGGTGTCGACGACGCCGCAACCGCAGACGCCCGGCGCGATCTTCAGCGGATCATTCGGACAGCCGTCGAAGCAATCGGCGGTGCCGTCGAGGTCCGAGTCGGTGTCAGCGACGCCGCAACCGCAGACGCCCGGCGCGATCTTCAGCGGATCGTTCGGGCAGCCGTCGTTGCAGTCGGCGGTGCCGTCGAGGTCCGAGTCGGTGTCGACGACGCCGCAGCCGCAGGCGCCCGGCGCGACCTTGAGCGGATCGCTCGGACAGCCGTCGTTGCAGTCGGCCGTGCCGTCGAGGTCCGAGTCGGTGTCGGCGACGCCGCACCCGCAGGCTCCCGGCGCGATCTTCAGCGGATCGCTCGGGCAACCGTCGTTGCAGTCGGCGGTGCCGTCGAGGTCCGAGTCGGTGTCGGCGACGCCGCACCCGCACTGGCCCGGCGCGATCTTGAACGCGTCGAGCGGGCAGCCGTCGAAGCAGTCCGGCGTCATGTCGCCGTCCGAGTCGGTGTCGGCGACGCCGCAGCCGCACGTGCCCGGCGCGATCTTGAGCGGATCGCTCGGGCAGCCGTCGATGCAGTCGGCGGTGCCGTCGAGGTCCGTGTCGTTGTCCGGGACGCCGCAGCCGCACTGGCCGGGTTCGACCTTGTCGATGTCGTTCGGGCAGCCGTCCTGGCAATCGAGCACGCCGTCGTGGTCCGTGTCGACTTCCGCGACGCCGCAGCCGCAGGTGCCGGGCGCCGTCTTGAGCGGGTCGTTCGGGCATCCATCGAGGCAGTCCACCGTGCCGTCGAGGTCCGTGTCGGCGTCGGCGACGCCGCAGCCGCAGATGCCCGGCGCGATCTTGAGCGGATCGTTCGGACAGCCGTCGTTGCAGTCCGCCGTGCCGTCACCATCGGTGTCCGTGGAGTCGACCGAGAGAACCGCGGGCGCGCTCATCGTGGTGCCGCAGCTCGTGGTCGCCACGCACTCGTAGAACCCAGCGTCGGCTGCGAGCGCCGGGTTGATCGTGAGGACCGCGGTCGTCGCCCCCGAGATGTTCCCGCCGTCGGTGAGCGGCAGCGTGTTCCTCGACCACTGGTACGTGACCGCGGTCGAGTGAGCGACGCCGACCGAGAAGCGCGCGATCGAGCCGGCGCAGACGCCGGTCGCCGCGGGCTGGGCAGTCACCGTCGGCGTGATGCACGGGTGGGGGACTTGGCCGATCATGATCGCGTTGAGGCTGCCCGTGAAGCCGACGCGCAGGCCCACCTTGCCGTCGTGGCCGAAGACGAGCGCGGCGCCGTCGCCGTTGGCGTTGCCGACCGTGCCGAAGCCGTTGACCGTGCGGAACAGGCCCGGTGCGTACTGCACCTGGTCGCCGTTCAGGACCATCGGGTAGAGCCCGCCGATCGGATCCCACGCCCACAGCGACGTGCCCGTGACCGTGCCGCCCGCGAGCGACACGTTGAACAGGACCTGGCCGAGGTCGTTGTAGTAGACGGCGCCCGTCGTGGCGAAGTTGCCGGCGAGGCTGCCGCCCGTGCCGGGCATGACCGTGCCTTCGCGGATGACGAGGTTCAGCGCGCCGGGGGTGCCGGCCCAGATGCCGGTGTCGTTCGTGGTCGTGACCGTGCCGCCCGCGATCGTCGCGATGAAGCAGATCTGGCCGCTCGCGTTGAGGATCGGGTTCGTGGCGTTGCTCGTCGACGTGTTGAACGCGGAGAAGTTGCCGTCCGTGCCCGCGGCCGGCTGGCCCTTGCGCACGACCTGGGTCAGGCCGCCGGTCCCGCCGAGGAACATCGCGCGCTCGTTCGTGGTGCCCACGACGTCGCCGCCGCGGAGTTCGCTGACGAAAACGGTCTGCGCGCTGCGAGTCCAGGCGTTGACGCTCACGATCGGTTGCCAGGCGTCACCCGTGACGGCGTTGAAGGTCGCTCCCGACGTGCTCGGCGCCGTGTCGCCTTCGCGCACGATCTTCTGGCTGCCCGCGCCGGGCGTGTGGACCATCAGCGCGCGGTCGTTCGAGATCACCGCGGGCGACGTGCCCTGCGTCGTCGAGAGCGCCAGGTCGTAGAGCAGCTGACCCGCGTCGTTCATCTGCGCGTAGTTGACCGCGCTCGTCGTGGTGTCGATGACGTACGTGCCCGGCAGGCCGGACGCCGGCGTGCTGCGCCGCACGACCATCTCGAGCGCGCCCGGCAAGCCCGACCACAGGCCGGCCTGGTTGTTCATGCCCGTCGTCGTGGTGGTGTCGCCGCCTTGCAGCGTGCCCGACAGGTACACGCGGCCCTCGCGGTTCATGCCCTGCGTCGCGTAGTTGGGGTTGCTGAGCGTCTGCGCGAAGATCGCGCCGACCGTGCCGGGCGCGTTGTCGCCCTGGCGCACGAGCACGCCCTGGAAGCCGGGGTAGCCGCCGAAGAAGGCCTCGTCGTTCGTGGACACGACCGGCGGGTTGGCCGTGCCGACCGTGTCGAAGAACGTCGAGCCCCACAGGAGCTGCCCGTTCGGCGTGAGGCGCACGTTCGAGCCGAGCGCGGACGAGAACTGCGTGCCGGTGCGCAGCAGCACTCCGGGCGAGAGCGTCGGCGCCTGGTCCTCGCCGCGGATGACCATGCGTAGGTCGGCGCGCGACGTGCCGCGGAAGAGGGCCTTGTCGTTGCTCGCTGTCGTGCTGCCGCCGCTGTCGAGCAGGCGGCCCATGAAGAAGACGTTGCCGTCGGGGTCGAGGACGCAGTTGTTGCCCAGCGCGCCCGAGTTGCCGAACGTGAAGTTCGGGATCGGGACGCCGTTCGCGTTCGGGATCGGATCGCCGTCCGTCGCGACGATCACGCCCTGCGACGCGATCAGGCCTTGCGCCGCCGCGCTGCCCGCGAGGCTGGCGAGCCCCGCGAGCGCCACGAGGCTCCTCGTTCCAACGTTGCCGTACTTCGTCATGTCGTCCTCGTCGTGAAGCGTGGTGTCAGCTCGCGCGGATCGCCGCGCGGCTTCGTGCCGGCCGCGGATCGCGGGTCGGGATCGCGAGCGGGGAATCCCGCGCGACCCTGCATTTCGAAGCGTCACCGGGGCGGCCGATTCGCGCCATTGCATCTTGGGGCAAACCCGCGATCCGGGACCTCCGAGCGGCCCGCGTGCCCGACCCGCTCACTCCGCGGCGACCTCCCCCGCAACGCGACCGGCCGCGGAGCGTCTGCCCCGCGGCCGGTCTTGTCGATCGCAGGCCCTCGCGCCGCGCGGTTCGTCGAGGCTCCCCCGAGCCTGTGTCAGAGAGTCCAGGTGACCCAGATGCCGTTCGTCAGGTTGAACGTGGAGGTCGTGCAGAACGTCGCGGCGTTGCGGTACCAGCACTGGTACGCGCGCGAGCCGGGCGTCGTGACGAGCCCGCGCACGGACACGTCCAGGTCGGCGCCGACCGGGTACTGCGATCCGCCGGCCGTGTTGAACTTCGTCGCGAGACGGATCACCGAGCCGCCCGCGCAGCGCAGGCCGTCGCCGAACGCGACGCCGAGGCCGGCGCTCTGCTGCGAAGTGCCCTGGAAGTAGAGTGCCGAGCTGTTCGGCATCTGGCTGCCGACGAGCTGGAGCGTGTCGTTGCCGAGGCTCGCGAGTCCGTACGCGCGGATCTTGCCGCCGACCGCCATCGAGTTCAGGCAGCCGACGTCGGCGCCGACCGGCGAGACGTTCGCGCACGGGCAGGCCGCGCCCGTGCCGTCGCCGAAGCAGTAGGACACGCCGGTCTCGACGCGCTCGACCACGATGCTCGACGGGAAGATCTCGATGAACGTCCCGCCGCCCGTCACGCCGAAGGAGAACGAGAACGAACCGTCGAGCACGATCGGATGCGTGCCGATGTTGCCGAACGGATCCGTCGAGACCCACAGCCCGCTGTTGTGGTTGAGGCTGTAGCCGACGTTCTTGGATCCCATCGAGGCGTTGACGTCCTGGACGCCGTCCGAGACGGGGAACGCGTTGACCATCCCGACGGCCGGCGTGCCCGAGGTGTAGGGGATCACGAGCGAGCCGATGCGCAGCGTCATCGTCGTCGTGTCGACCGCGTACTGCACGTACTGTCCGGGCGCGACGACGACCGGCGGCGGCGTCACGGTCTCGACCTCGCACAGGAGCTCGACCGCGTCGTTGACCTGGACGCCGGCGTACGCGCCGTTCGGGTTCGACGCCGTGGTGACGGTTCCGAGGAAGCGGAAGCGGACCTCGCCGGCTGTGGCGGCGGGGGCGAGGAAGAGGAGCGCGGTGAGGAGGGCGAGTTTGTTGTTCATGTTCTTCCGGAGTTTCGGGGCCAGAGGAAATGCTGGCACGCTTCCGCGGGACCGGGAATAGCACGTTCGGGCAGCCCAGGGCGGTCGGGGGGGGGCACCCAGGCTGCCCCAAGGGACGATGGTGGAGATTCGCCGCCTCGCGCACTCTGGATCGAGGAGTCGACGATGCGCGGCCTTCCGGGGCCGCGGCCGTCCTCCAGCCGCACTCCGCAGCTCGTACCCAAAGGACCGAGGACGATGATCCGCTCCCAATCCCGTCGCACCGCCGCGTACGCCGCACTGTCGCTCGCTCTCGCCGGAGGGGTCGGAGCTCAAGGCCTCGTCCAGTCGCAGGGCGTCATCGTCGCCGCGACCGGTGACGCGGTGCGCGACTCCTCAGGCGTGCCGATCCCGGGTCTCACGTTCGGCGGCTCCGGCGCGCTCGGCGACAACGCGGTCGTCGACGAGACGGGTCGCCTGCTCTTCCGCGGCCGCATCACGGGCGGGACGCAGACCACGACGACGGAGCGCGCGTACTTCTACGGTTCGTCGCGGTCCGACCTGCGCATGGTCGTGCGCGGCGGCGATCCGGCGCCGAGCCTGCCCGCCGGCTTCGTGCTGGCCATCAACGGCGGCGCGGTCGCCTCGCTGACCTCGACCGTGCGCCTGAGCGCCGACGGCCGCATGTGGTGGGCCTCGTACGTCTACGATCCGGTGAACGGCACGACCGACTCGACCAACGACGAAGCGCTCTTCGGCGGTCCGTTCGGCGCGCAGACGCTCTTCGCGCGCCAGGGCGATCCCGCGCCGGGCACGATCGGCGCGACGTGGGCGCAGGCCTTCACCTCGCCGAACATCGCGACCAGCGGCATCAACCGCGAGGGTCGCTTGCACTTCTCCGGCACCCTCACCGGCGGCGACGTGAACGGCACGCTGAACCAGGGCGGGATCTGGTCGGGTTTCCCCGGCTCGTACGAGCTCGTCGCGCGGCGCGGCTCGCCCGCTCCGGGCATCCCGGGCGTCGAAATCGCGACGACCAGTCTCTCGCTCGGCTCGATCGGCCAGATGAACGACACGGGCCGGCTGCTCTACCAGCTCACGCTGTCGACGACCGCGGGCGCGAACCCGGCGACGCCGTCGAACGACACCGTCCTCATGGTGCACACGCCCGGCGCGGGCAGCACGGTGCTCCTGCGCGAGGGCGACGTCGTTCCGGGAACTGCCGGGGCGACGTTCAACGCGGCGATGGGCGACGGCTGGACGCCGGGCATCGGCCCGAACGCCTGGACGCGGCTGGGCGAGACGATTTTCAAGACCGAGCTGGTCGGCGGCGACGTCATGCCCGGCGCCAACGACCTGGCCGTGTGCCGCGCCGGATACGGCGCGCCGGCGATCGTCGCGCGGCGCGGAGCGACGGCGCCGGGGACGGACGCGCGCTTCGAGGAGTTCAACACGGCCAGCCTGGGGCTCTCGTCTTCTGGGCGCGTGTGCTTCCAGTCCACTCTGACCGGCGGCACGTCGACGATGGCGAACGACACGGGGCTATGGACCGGCATCCCCGGCTCGCTGCAGCTCGCCGTGCGCGAAGGCATGGTCATGCCCGGCACGGCCGGCGCGGTGGCCGACCACGTCGGCGGCGGACAGGTCGCGTTCAACGACCTGGGCCAGCTGCTCTTCTCGGTGAACCTGCTCGGTGGCACGGCTGGCAGCTCGCTCTGGGCCTGGGATCCGGTGCTCGGCCTGCAAGCGATCGTCCTGCCGGGCGACATGCTCGAGGTGACCGCCGGCGTCTTCAAGACGATCACGTCGTTCGCGTGGGTGCCGAACAACGACGGGGCCGGCACTGCGCTCGGCTTCGGACACGACGGACGCGTCGCGCTGCGCGTGGGCTTCTCGGACAGCACCGGCGCGATCGTCACGGTGCGCCTGCCCGTGCCGGTCTCGCCGTCGGTGTCGTACTGCTTCGGCGACGGCACCGGCGCGGCCTGCCCGTGCGGCAACGTCGGCGCGCCCGGCAACGGCTGCGCGAACAGCATCCACGCGAGCGGCGCGCGCATCTCGGCGGCCGGCTGGCCGCGACTGAGCGTCGATTCGCTGCGCCTCTCGGGATCGGGCATGCCGAACAGCTCGGTCCTCTACTTCCAGGGCACGCAACAGCAGAACGGCGGGCTCGGCGTGATCTTCGGCGACGGCCTGCGCTGCGCGGGCGGCTCGGTGATCCGTCTCGCGACGAAGTTCAACTCGGCGGGCGCGTCGGACTATCCGAACCCGGGGGAGACGCGGATCTCGGTGCGCGGCCTCGTCAGCGCGCCGGGCACGCGCATGTACCAGGTCTGGTACCGCAATTCGGCCGCCTACTGCACTTCGGCGACGTTCAACCTGTCGAACGCGGTCCAGGTCGCCTGGTTCCCGTAGTGCACGCGGACCCGTCGAGTGACGTCGACGGGGCGTGCGGGTGAGGTCCACGAGGCGCGCCGCGACGAGCGGCGGGCGTCGCGCAATGCGGGCCCCACCATAGACCCCCCACCACGCAGGCAAACGGCGCGGTCTCGGCTCGTCCCCCCCCCGTGCGGTGGCGATCGGCACCCGCGAGAATCTCGATCCGCGGCGGGCCGAGATGCGATTCGGGCCGCCGGGATCGGTGCTGGACGGGCTCGTGCGGGTACCTGCCCAGGGACTCGGAGCAGGGGTAGACTCGAACTCGCGCAACGCTGCGCCTGGCGAACGCGCTCGAGAGCGCGTCCACAGCCAGCCCAAGGCCCCCCTGCCAAGGTCCCCCCATGAGTTCTCGTCAATTCGTCGCCCCGCTGCTCGTGGGACTCTTCGCGAGCTCGGCGCTCGCGCAGACTCCCGTCGCGCCGGGCTCCCGCACGCCCATCAAGCCCACGTCGCGCGCGAGCCAGCAAGCTCCGCCGCCGCCGACGTACCTGCTGCCGCCCGCGGGCGCCGACGACTGCGCCAACGCGGCTTCGTTCGCGATCGCCGGACCCGGGACGTTCGCGGTCGACACGACGACCGCCACGGACAGCCCGCAGATCGGGACGGGCTGCGTCCAGCCGCACCTCGACGTGTGGTTCGAGTGGACCGCCACCTACACGGGCACGATCGAGCTCAACCTGTGCGGCGGCACGACCACCGACACCGTGATCGCGGTCTGGTCCGGCTCGGCCTGCCCGGCCGGAGCCGCGCTCGCGTGCAACGACGACTCGTGCGGTCTGCAGTCGAGGGTCACGTTTCCGATCACGAACGGCAGCGTCTACCTGATCCAGATCGGCTCGTACGGGACGAACCCGGGCTACGCCGGCACGTTCAACCTGATCGCGCCGCCGCCGCCGCCCGCGAACGACGAGTGCACGACGCCGACCGTCATCACGGGCACGGGCACCTACGCGTTCGACAACACGGCCGCGACGACGAGCGTGCAGGGCCAGACCGAGGCCGCCTGCCTGTTCTTCGGATCCACCGCGATGAACCGCGACGTGTGGTTCAGCTGGACGGCCCCCGCGACGGGCACCGCCACGTTCGCGACGTGCACGCTCACGACGGTGGACACGAAGATCGCCGCCTACGCTGGATCCGGCTGCCCGGCCGCGGGGACCGCGCTGGCGTGCAACGACGACAACTGCTCGAGCTTCCAGTCGTCGATCGACTTCCCCGTCACCGCGGGTTCGCAGTACCTGCTCGAAATCGGCGTCTACCCGACGGCGATCGGAGGGACGGGCTCGTTCTCGCTCACGATTCCCGGGCCGCCGCCGCCGCCGATCCCGGCGAGCATGAACGTGGACATCGGCTCGCCGACGTCCGGTTTCGGCATTCCGAGCAGCACGTACGGCGCCGCCAGCGGCCTGCCGGGGGTGTGGAACGCCCGCAGCGCGACGGTCGCCACGTCGCAGCTCGACGACCTGAACGGCACGCCCTGCGGCGCCGTCCTGACGCGCACCGGCACGAACCTGGCCGACTTCGGCTACGCGGGCCCCGGCCCGACCGGCGACGATGCCGCGCTGATGCACGATGCGCAGGATGTCGGCGGCGTGGGCGGCACGACGACGTGGACGTTCAGCAACCTCTTCGGTGGGAACTACGCGGTCTACACCTACGCCTGGGCGCCGGACTCGGCGGCGTACGTCACCAGCGTCTCGGTGGCGGGTTCCACGGACCCCGTGCAAAACGTCGGTGGCGCGTGGCCGGGCGCGCAGACGCTCGGCATCACCTACGCGCTGCACAACGTGTACGGCGTCCCGAACGGCGGTTCGATCGCCATCACCGTCAGCACCGTCACGCAGTTCGGCACGCTGAACGGCTTCCAGATCGTCGAGCTCGGCACCCCGTTCACGAGCTACTGCTTCGGCGACGGGACCGGCACGGCCTGCCCGTGCGGCAACAGCGGCGCGGCGGGCAACGGTTGCGCCAGCTCGCTGAACGCGAACGGCGCCAACCTCGCCGCGAGCGGGCTGGCGAGCGTCGCGAACGACTCGGTCGTGCTCACGGGCACGGGGATGCCGAACTCGTCGGCGCTGTACTTCCAGGGCACGACGCAGATCTCGGTGACCTTCGGCGACGGCTTGCGCTGCGCCGGCGGTTCCGTGATCCGCCTCGGCACGAAGTCGAACGTCGGCGGCACGTCGCAGTACCCGGTCGGGGCCGACCAGCGCATCTCGGTGCGCGGCCTGGTGCCGGCGGCCGGCGCGACGCGGAACTACCAGTGCTGGTACCGCAACGCCGCGGCCTTCTGCACGGCGTCGACGTTCAACCTGACGAACGGCGTGTCGATCCCCTGGCAGCCGTGATCCGCGCGAACCCGCCGGCTGCGGTCGGCGGGTTCGACGAGCAATGAAGATGCGAGGCGCGTCGCCCTGGGCGGTGCGCCTCGCGCATTTCGACGCCGACGATCCGCCTCGATGCCGGTCAGCGCTTCTCGGCGAGCGCGTCCCGCAGATGGGGGAGGATCGCGTCGGCCCAGATGCGGTAGCCGGCCTCGGTCAAGTGCACGAAGTCCGGCATGATCTCCCTGCGGATCGAACCGTCGTCCTCCACGAATCGGTCGCCGACGCGCAGGCAGCGCACCTTCTGACCGTCGTCGAGCCGCGCCAGCACCTGGTTGATCTGGGCGATGTCGCCGCGCATCGGGTTGAAGCGCTCGCCGCGCGGGAAGATGTCGAGCACGAGGATCCGCGCCTCGGGGCACTGCTCGCGCAGCACGGCCACGACGCGCTGGACGCCGAGCAGCGTCTGCGTCGCGTCGCTCGATCCGTGCCCCAGGTTGTTCGTCCCGATCATCAGCACGATCGCGCGCGGGTGGAGGCGCGTGAGCGGCGCCTGCGCGAGCCGCCAGAGAACGTGCTCGGTGCGGTCGCCGCTGACGCCCAGGTCGAGCGCGCCGAGCGGCTCGAGCGCCTCCTTCCACACGCGCGCCCCTTCGCCCTCCCAACCCTGCGTGATCGAGTCGCCGACGAAGACGACCTTCGCGCTCGCCGTCTCGCGCGCGCGACGCAGGACCTCCGTCTGACGCGACAGGATCCCATCGTCGGTGCGTGGCACCGGGACGACCGAGACCGGTTGTTGCGCCGGCGCGGGCGTCTCCGCGAGGGGGCGCCGCGCGAAGTGGGGAAGCAGTGCGAAGGCCAGGAGGAAAGGTGTGGTCATGGGCATCGTGCCGGGTCGTGCCGGCGAGGGAGTTCGAGTGCGCTCCCCGGCAGCCTATCCGTTCGGCGCGATCGGATCTCGGCGGCGCGCGCGCCGCAAATGGGTCGCGGCGCGTGCTCTCCGCGTGGAGGGCCGCGCCGCGCCTGTTGGTGAAGCCGTGAACTACGGCTTCGCGTACTTGACCCTTCAACCATAGGAACGGGTCTCCGCCGTTCCGACCTTCTTGCCCTCGATCAGGGCCGCCACGGCGTCCTCCAGGTAGGCGATGCGCTTGTCGCCCTCGACCTTGCCGTACGGCGCGTTGTCGAGGCCGCCCATGTAGGCCAGCACGCCCTTGGCGTCGATCACGTACACGTGCGGCGTCGTCTTCGCGCCGTACTTGCGACCGACTTCGCCCTTCGTGTCGAGCAGCACGGGGCACTTCATGCCGTTCTTCTTCTGGAACTCCTGGTTCTTCTTGACGTCGGAGCCGCCGAAGTCGGCGCCGGCGGAGTTCACCGCCAGCCAGACCACGCCCTTCTTCACGAGCTCGTCGGGCATCGTGCGCAGCGGGCCGCCCTCGCCGTACGCCCAGCCGCAGGCCGGACAGGTCGGATCGAACCACTCCAGGACGACGATCTTGCCCTTGTGGTCGGAGAGCTTGACGGTCTTGCCGTCGAGGTCCTTGAGCTCGAAGTCGGGCGCGGGTTTGCCGATCGCGGCTTTCACTTCCTCCGCCGGCTTGGGCTCCTCCTTCGCGGCCGGCTTGTCGCCCGCGGGCTTGTCGAAGGCTGCGCGGGCCGGCCGCGCTCCGGCGATGGCGGTGAGCGCGAGCGCGCCGCCGATCACGGTGATGGTGTCGAAGAATCTCATGGTCGAGTGGGTTCCTGCTCCGGTGTTCGGGGAGCCCCGGCTCGCGCGCGCGAGCCGTCCTCGGGATCCCCGGGGTCCAGGGTAGCCGTCCGACGGAACTCGCGGCGGGGCCGACCGGAACCGGGTGCAAACCCCGCGTACGGCTCCGTGTCGCAGCGGCGAGCGGGTCCGGATGCAGCGAACGGAGGCCGATGTCGGGAGTGGGGGCGCCGACGTGCTCGCACCGCGTCCGCGCGACGCGGTGCCGCACGGACCTCCATGTCTCTCCGCGCGCCATCGCGCGAACGCACGAGGCCGGCCGAAACCGGCCGGCCTCGTACGGCTCGAGGCGACGAACCCGTCGCTCAGGGGTTCACGGGTCCGTCGACGTCAAGGCGCCCACGTCACGCTCACCCCGTTCGACAGGTTGAACGTCGACGTCGTGCAGAACGCGGCGGCGTTGCGGTACCAGACCTGGTAGCTGCGCGTCGCTCCCGCGGCCGGCACGAGACCGCGCACCGAGACCGACGGATCTCCGCTCGCCGGATAGGTCGAGCCGCCGGCGGAGTTGCTCTTCGTTCCGAGGCGCACGATCGAGCCCGCGACGCAGCGCAAGCCGTCGCCGAACGAGAGGCCCGCGCCGCCGCCGGCCTGCGTCGTGCCTTGGAAGTACAGCGCCGACGAGTTCGGCATACCCGACCCCGTCAGCAGGAACGTGTCGGCCGCGACGACCGCCAGGCCGGTGCCCGTCAGCACGCCGCCGTGCCCGAGCGAGTTCGCGCAACCCTGCCCGGCCGAGCCGTTGTTGCCGCACGGGCAGCTCGCGCCGCTCCCGTCGCCGTAGCAGAACGTGCCGATCGGCGGCGCGCACACCGGGCGCGACACGCGGAACGCGTCGATGCCCGCTTCCACGACGCTCGCGGTCCAGTCGTCGCTGGCGGTGAAGCGGACGCGCGTGTTCGTCGAGAGGACGAACCCGAGCGCGAGCGCGTCGGCCGCCGTGAACTCGTGCGTGCGCCAGGCCAGCCCGGTGTCGGTGTCGTGCACGGCGATCTGGGTCCACGGGCCGGCGAGGCCCGCGGTGCTCATCTCGACCGTGATCTTGTCGATGCCGTCCGCGATCGAGAGCGCCAGGAAGTAGCGGTACTCGAGCTTGCCTTGCGGCGAGCTGAAGTCGAAGGCGCGCGAGGTGAGCTGCACCGAGCCGCCGTCCACGTCCGAGTTGCCGGGCAGGTTCTCCGTCAGCCAGCAACGGCCGCTGCCGTCGGCGTCGGTGTCGGGGTCGTAATCCCAGCCTCCGTCCGCGATGGGCACGCCGCGCTTCCAGTTGCCCGCCGTCGCGCCCAGGTTCGCGGGGATCCAGCCCTGATCCGTCTCGAAGTCGTCCGCGTACACGTCGACGATCGCCGAGGCCGAGACCGCTCGGTACGTCGCCGTCGGAGCACCCGGCGGATCGGCGCGCGAGCCGTTGTTCGTGCCGACGAACACGTAGTAGTTCACGCGATCGAGGCACGCTCGCGGCGGGATCGTGGCGTTGTAGTGGTTCGTCGACGTCTGCGTCAGCGGCACGACCGTGAACGAGCCGCCGTTGACCGAGTACGCGATCTGCGCGGTGCCCGGCGTGGGCACCGTGCTGCCGATCCCGACCACCTCGACCTGGAACGTCGTCGCTTGCCCCGCGGCGAGCTGCGTGGGGCGACCGTTCGGGTAGACGAACAGCACCTGGTCGGGGACGTCGAACGCCTCCACCACGCCGGCGGACGTCGCGCCCGAGGGCGAGGTCGCGCTCTTGCCCAGGCCGCGCGCGGCGAAGCCGGTCCACAGCGCGGTCAGGTTCGCGCCGCCGTGGTCCACGAGGTTCGCCTGCAGGATCGCGTCGCGCGCCTGCACGAAGCTGGGCGTGCTCGGACCGAGCTTCAGCCCGTCGACGACGAGCTGCAGGATGCGGTCGTTGCCCGCGGCGAAACCGAGCGACGCGATCAGGTTGGCGCGGCAGCCCCAGAGCGTGTTGCACCACACCTCGCCGACGTTGTGCACCTCGTCGGCGGTGTTGCCGATCACGGGGCTGCGCGGGATGCCGGGCGGGTAGCTCTGCTGCGCCGGATCGATGTCGGCGTACGTCTGCGGGTTCTTGTTCGGGTCCGTCGTGTAGGGGAAGCGCCGGATGCCGAAGTAGTAGTTGTCGACGAAGGTCGGCGAGAGCAGGTGCGTCGTCCAGCCGCCGACCGTGTACACGCCGTTCGGGTCGTCGGTCGGCTCGGCGTTGAAGCACAGCGCGACGAAGTCGCCCCAGCCCTCGCCCATGCCTCCGGCCTGGACGCCGTTGACCGTCCCGTCGGACAGGCGGATCGACAGGCCGTGCGTCAGCTCGTGGATGACGATGTCGGCGTCGAGGTCGCCGTCGCGGTCGGGCATCGGACCGGTGAACACGTACATCTGCATGCGGCCCTGCGTGCCGTCGTCGCCGCCCGTGCCGAAGTTGGCGTTGTTCGTGCCCGAACCATCCTGCGCGTCGGCCTCGACGCGGTCGTTGCCCACGCCCAGGGCGGAGAAGTTCGTCTGCTGGAAGTTGCTCGCGGCCTCGTCGAACCCGAGCGCGTACAGCCGGTCGTGGTAGCGGTTGCTCAGGTAGAAGAGCTCCGTCACGACGCCGCTCTGGTACGTCCGGTCCGTCGGATCGAGCGCCAGGTCGACGGGGAAGTCGAAGTTGCGCGCCGGCGTGCCCATCGGCCGCGGCAGGTCGGCCAGGTCGTCCGCGTCGAGATCGAGGTGCGCGTCGACGTTGTTGCCCAGCGTCTCGTTGACGCCGTCGTCGATCCAGCCGTTCGGTGACCACGCGGCGACGGACGCCGGTGTCACGGTCACGGTCAGCTGCGACTCGGTCGGGAACTGGAAGCCGTTCGGCGTCGCGTTGCCGGGCGAACCCGGCGCGGGCGACTCGTGCGGGTACACGCGGAACGTGGCCGACTGCGTCCCGCCCAGCGCGAAGCGCAACCGGTTCGATCGCCGCAAGATCTCGCCGGTCTGCGCGTCGACCATGATCTCGTAGGTGTTGCCGATCCCGATCTCGGGGACCAGGACCGACCACGCGGTGCGGATGTCGGTGCGCGTGCGCGGGAAGTACGCGAGCTCCGTCGTCGCCGGCTCGGCGGAGCGCAGGTCGCCGTCCGCGTGCCACGCGCGGAGTCGCTGCGCGCCGACCGGATCGCCCGCGGGCACGGGATCGGTGCGCAGCGTGATCCCGACGCTGCGCGCCGCGATGCGCAGGGCCTCGACGTCCGGGATGCCCGGCGCCGCCGTCGGGAACTCGCCGCCGGGGCGCGGGAGCAGCGTCGAGGACACGTTGATCAGCTCGCCGCGCGCGGTCAGGTTCGCGCGCAGCTCGCAGCCCGCGAGGTCCACGCCGTCGATCTGCTGCTTCCACGTCAGGTGACGCACGCCGTTGTGCGCCGTCGGGAAGTCGCGCGACACGCGGCAGCGCGCGAGCTCGCCCGGCGGCACCTCGAACAGGCCGCGGTTTTCCTCGAGGAAGTCGCCCACGACGCGCTCGCCGGCCGCCGCGCCGCCCGCGACGGACGGCGTCAGGAACGTGATCGTCGAACGCACGAAGTGAGGCGTGCCGAAGACCTCGTGATCGTCGACCGCGAGGTCGGGCACGCGCTCCGCGAGCTTGCGCAGCGCCAGCGCGCGCGCCGCCGACTGCACGGGCGTGCGCGCCGCGACCAGCGCCGCGCGCACGAACGGACGCGTGCGGCCGTCGGCTTCGAGCCGCACGTCCAGGTCGGGCTGCGGCTCGGGCGCGGTCTGTTGCGGCGCGGGGAAGAGGCGCGGATCGAACTGCGCGCTGGCCGCGGTGCACAGGAGGGCTGCGGTCGCGGAACCGCGCGCCAGGGCGAGGAGGGAAGCCATCGTCGTCGGACCTCGCAAGCGTGGAGAGGGGAAGCTGGCGTGCGGCTCTGGCCGCCGGACGTGGGGGACGTTCGCGATCCGGTGGTAGCGCGTCACGGTTGCCACGGCACCACCACGCCGTTCGTCAGGTTGTACGTCGAGGGCGTGCAGTACGCGGCCGCGTTGCGGTACCAGCTCTGGTACTCGCGCGTGGCGCCCGCGATCGGGATCAGCCCGCGGACCGAGACCGGCTGATCCGCGCCCTCCGGATAGCGCGAGGCGCCGCCCGAGTTGGACTTCGTGCCGAGCCGGATCAGCACGCCGCTCGTGCAGCGCAGCCCGTCGCCGAACGACACGGCGATCTGGGTCGTGCCCTGGAAGTAGAGGCAGGACGAGTTCGGCATGCCGCTGCTCGCGAGCCGCAGCGAGTCGCTCGTGACGCTCGCCACGCCGGTCGCCAGGAGCCGCGCGCCGCCCGGATTCACCGAGTTCGCGCAGCCGTTGCCGGCCGATCCCGTGTTGCCGCACGGACACGGCGCGCCCGAGCCGTCGCCGAAGCAGTACGGCGTGAACGGCACGGGCTGCTCGACGAGCTGGAATCCGTTCAGGGTGCCGAACCCCGTGCCCGTCGCGACCGTGATGGAGACCGAGCCGCCGCTGGGCACGTTGTCGACGCGGTGCAGCGCGTACGTGACGCCCAGCGCGTGCGCTCCCGGCCACGCGCCGCCCACCGACTGCGGCGGATCGGTCGAGCCGACGGCCGAGACGATCGAGCGGTAGCTCGCGTTGTCCGGCGCCCACGCGTAGGTGTAGATCGCGTAGTTGCCGCCGTAGAGGTTGCCGAACGTCCACGTCGTCGTGCCGCCGATGCCGCCGACGTCCTGTCCGTCGTTCATGAGCGCCGCGGCGTCGCCGGTCGGCCCCGGGTTCACGAACGACAGATCGTGCGCCGTCGCGACCGTGCGCGTCAGGACGATGCCGGAGGTCGTGCCCATGAGGCCGTCGAGCTGGCTGCTCGCGACCGTCGCGCTGCGCGCGTTCCACGTGCCCGCGCGGCCGGACGCCGCGGCGTACGTGTTGACCGGCGTTCCTCCGGGCGACCCGGGCGGACCGACGTCGACGTTCACGTCGGCCGGGATCGGGGGCGGCGGAGGCGGAGGGAGCGACAGCGAGAACATGCCCGTTCCGCCGGGCGCGCCGGGGTAGACGCCGATCTCGAGCGTGTACTGCGATCCGGCCGTGACGGCGAACTCGACCGACGACTGGTAGCTCGCGCACGTGTCGTCGCTGCAGGCCAGCGCGGTCCCGGGCGCCGGACATCCGCCGCCGGGGTACGCGGCGATCTTCGTGTCGACGCCGGTCAGCGTGCACGTCGCGAACACGGCCACGCCGCTCGTGGGAGCCGTCCACGTGAACCAGACGTCGGTCTCCATCGCCGTCCAGCCGTAGATCAGGCAGGGCAGCTCGCTCTGGCCCTCCACGCTGGTCGTTGCCGTCGTGTTGTCGAAGGCGAACGTGCCCAGTCCGCTGACGATCGTCGCGTTCGCGCACTCGTCGTTCGGCGGCGGCGGCGGCAACGCGATCATCACGAACGTGCCGCTGAACCCGGGGCTCGAGCTGGCGCCGTAGACGCCGATCTGCAGCAGGTAGACGCCGCCGTTCACGACCGGGAACACGACGCGCGACTGCAGTGCGCACGCGTCGTCGTTGCAGGCCAGCGGCGTGCCCGACGGACAGGCCGAGCCGGACCAGACCGCGATCGCGGTGTCCGTGCTCGTCCCGCTGCACAAGTTCATCTCGACGGTGCCCGTGGTGGTCGAGGTCCATTCGAACCACACGTCGCGGTGCGACTGCGTGCAGCCCGTGCCGACCTGGGGGCTGTCCGTCGCGTTCGTCGTGTCGACGGGAAAGGTGCCCGGTCCCGAGATCGTGTACTGGCTGGCCGTGGCGCAGTCGTCGGAGCCCGCCGCGGCCAGGAAGCTCGGTTGCGCCGTCGGCTGCGCGGCCGGGCCACCGGTGGGAACCGGCTTGTGGACAGCCCGCGTCGCCGGCACGGACGGGAGCTGCGCTCGCGCCGCGGTCGCAGCGAGAGAGACGGCGATCAGGGTGGGGACGAACGAGCCCGGGAATCTCATGCGACGACCTCGAATCCATGGGCTCGCGCTGGAGGAGGAGGCGGAAGAGCCCAGCGCGAAACCTCGGCAACAGCGTAACGGCTGGGGCGGATTCCGGGCGGTCGGGATGCGCGCGGTCGGCGCGAAACGAGCGGGCTCGCCGGCACCGCCTCGAAGCAGCGCGCCCCGTCCGTCGACGGGGCGCGTGTTCCTGTCAAGTGGCGGCCGCGATCAGCGCCGCGCGGCCTTCTCCGCCGCCTCGACCAGCGCGTCGATGCGCGCGTCGAACCGGGCCTCGTCCTCGCCGTGGCCCTTGTAGTGGATCACGCCTTCGTGATCGAGCAGGTACAAGGTCGGCCATCCGCGCACGTTCCACGCGCTCGAGATCGGACCGCTCGTGCTGCCGCCGTTCCAGAACGAGCGCCAGGTGATGTTCTCCTTCTCCATGACCTTCTTCAGCGCTTCGCGATCCTGGTCGCTGTTGACGCCGATGATGACGAAGGGCTTGCCGGCGAGACGATTCACGAGCGACCGCTCGTGCGGGTACATGGCCCGGCAAGGGCCTCACCAATTGCCCCAGAAATCGAGCAGCACCACCTTCCCGCGGTAGTCGGAGAGGTGGAACGCCACGCCCTGCACGTCCTCGCCCGCGATGTCCGGCGCGACCTTGCCGACAACCAGGTTCCGCAGCTCGTGAATGGCGGCCCTGGCCTGGTCCCCGATCGCGCCCGAGCGCATGGCTGGGACGTCGGCGTACTCGCGCACGACGGTCTCGTAGAGCGCCAACACGTCCGCCTCGACCCGCGCGCGGTCGAGCGCGAGCAGTCGGTCGAACTCTTCCTGGCCGAAGTAGCCGACGTACTCGCCGCGTTCCTTGTCGTCCGTGAGCGCGGCGATCTGGGCGCTGGTCGAGAGTTCGTCCTTCAGCGCTTCCGCCTGCGCCATCAGCGCGCGTCCGCGCACCTCGCGGTGCGGGCTCTCCTTTGCGAGCCGGGCCAGCAGTGCCTTCCCCGCCGGCGAATCCGAGTACTGCAGCTGCATGAGCAGCTCGAGCATCTGCGCGCTCTCGAAGTGGTGGCGCTCGAGCAGGCCGATGTCGCGCGCGACCGCCTCTTTCTCGCCGCGCTGCGAGACGAGGAAGCTCAGCGCGGCGAATGCCGCCGCGTCGGCGGGGTCCTCGTTCACGATGGCGCGGGCGCGCGCGTAGTAGGGGGCGGCGTCGGGCGGCTTCGTCGTCTCGGCGAGCTTCTGACGCTCCTCGTCGGTCTTGGCCTGACGGAACGGTTCGTAGAAGGCGTCCATCGCCGCCTCGTACTCCGACTGCACCGCCTTCATGCGCTCCGAGCGCGCGTCCGAGTTCGATGCGGGCGCTGCGCTGCCCGGAGCCGCGCCCGCGCCCGGCACGATCGGCACGGCCTTCACGGCGGCGACGGGCTCGGCCGGTTTGGCCGCGGGAACGATGGGCGTGGCCGCCATGGACTGAGCCTTCGGCGGCGCGGCCGCGGGATCCGTCGCAGGCTCGGTGCGGCACGAGGCCGCCGCGAGTGCGACGAGCGCGAGCCACGGTGTTCGGATGCGTTTCACTGTCTGCTCCGCGCGAGGTCGAGGCTCGCGTTCGATGGGAACCGCCCGCGCCGGACCGGTGCTCGCGGGGGACGGGCGCTCCCGACGGACGCCCGCGCGCGAGGTTATCAGGTCCGCGAAACCGCGCTCGCGGACGACGCGGCGATTCAGCGCGTCTTGAACACGAGTCCGCGCCCGGCGACCTCGGGCCGGCCGTAGCGCCGCTCGAGCCAGGGGATCCAGGCGCGGTCCGCGGGATCGCTGGAGAGGATCACGGCCTCGATGTCCTCCGACTGCAGCACCCGGTCGACCGCGTCGAGGTCGGGACGGCTGTCGTCCTCGGTGCCGGCGCGCTTGGCCGCGAAGTAGAAGGACCACACCGGTCGGCCGACGTAGACCGATGCGTGCCAGCCGATGTTCGACGCGAGGCGCGTGCGGTCGCCGAGGACGGCCCGCCACGCGGCGGCCTGCTCGAGCGCGTCCGCGTGCGCGCGCTCGATCTCGTCCCAGTCCTTGCGCGGCTGGAAGTCGATGGTGCCGATCGCGAGCAGCGCGGCCGCGACGATCGCGCGCGCGCGCGCCGGCGCGAACGCGCGCGACAGCAGGATCACGTGCGCCTCCGCGAACGTCGCGAGGGCCACGACGAACAGCGGCAGGACGAGCCGCGATCGGAATCCGAAGTACACGAGCAGCAACGCCGCGACGAGCAGGGCGAAGATCTCGGCCGAGCAGCGGCGCCTCCAGGCCACGAACGCGAACGCGGCCAGGATCCACAGGCCGAACACGATCGCCGGGATCGGCGCGGCGCGTCCCTCGAAGCGCGAGCCGAGGACCTCGAGGATCGCGACGGCGCGCGCGGGCACGCGCTCGGCGACCTTGGCGATCGAGCGCGGCGGCGAGCTCGGGTCGCGCGGGTTCGCGTGGAACATCCCCGTTCCATACGAGTAGATGAAGTTCTGCGTGGCCGGCGGCGGCGGGGCCTCGACCGAGTTGCGCACGCTCCAGGGCAGCATGACGAGCGCGCACGCCGCCGTCAGCGCGAGCGCGCGCGTGCGCAAGAGCTCGATCCACCGCGTCGAACGCCCGTGCAGCGAGAGCGCCTCGAGCGCGCGCGCGGCGAGGATCGCCGGCACGATCAGGACCGCGACGGTGCGGACGTAGGTCGACAGGCCGATGAACGCGCCGAGCAGCGCGTCGCGCCGCCACCCCGGACGCGCGGCGGCCCAGCGCTCGACGAGGAACGCGCCGACGAGCAGCGCGGCGCCGGGCACGTCCGACATGACCTCGTTCGAGTAGTGCCGCCAGCCCGGGTTGAACCACAAGAGGAGCGCCGCGGCGCCGCTGACCCACGGACCGACCCGCCCGCGGAGCCACACGTGGAAGAGCAGGGTGGCCGCGATCCCGAACACGTTCGCGACGGCGTTCAGCGCCGCGAAGTCGAGCCCGCGCCAGGCGAGCACCGGCGCCAGCAGCACCGACATGCCCGGCGGCCGGATGATCATCGGCTCGCCCAGGTACGCGTAGCCTTCGCCGCGCAAGAGCGCTTGCGCGGAGAGGATGTACATGGACGCGTCGTTCGTCTCGACGCTGGCCTCGTACCAGGGATGCACGAGCCAGAACGAGCTCGCGATGCAGACGATGGCGAGCGCCGCGAGGATGCGGCGGCTGACGACGTCCGAACCCCGCTCGTCGGCCATCGCGCTCAGTGGTCCCCGCCGGTGTACCCGAGCTTCTCCAGCCCGCGGTCGACCTCCGCGCCGGGTTCGAGCGCGCGCTCCTCGAGCGCAGGACCCGACGCCGAATCCAGGAAGCGCCGCTCGCGCTCGCGCAGCGCCTTGACGACGTCCGGGTGCTGCGCCGCGACGTCGTGCGCCTCGAGCGAGTCGCTCGCGCGCTCGAAGAGCCGCGGCGCGCCGTCCTTCTCGACGACGAGACGCCAGCGCTCGTCGAGGCACGAGGTCCAGCGGTTCGGCGCGCCGACGCGGCCCATCGTCTGGGTGAAGACGCGATCCTCCGGCAGCGCGTCCCCGAACAGCGACCGCCCGCGGTTCGGCACGGGCGCGAGCCCGAGCGCCTCGCGGAACGTCGGCCACAGGTCGAGGTGGCTCGCGAGACGATCGACGCGCGCGTACCCGTCGCGCGCCGTGCCGGCGACGTGCCGGCTGCCCGCGGGAAAGCGCACGATCAGCGGGACGCGCACGACCTCGGGCCGCACGTTCTCGCCGTGGCAGAACCAGTAGCCGCCCTCGCCCAGCGACTCGCCGTGGTCGGCGCTGAACACGATCAGCGAGTCGTCGTACCAGCCCGACTGCTTCAACCACGCGACGAGGCGACCGAAGTGCTCGTCGAACGAGGCGATCTCGCCGTCGTAGCGCGCGCGATACTGCTCGGGCGCGCGCTCGTCGCCGACGACCTGGTACGAGGGGATCTGTCCGCGGCCCTTCACAGTCGTGCCGACGGGGAGTGGCGCCTCGCCGGTCGGATCGCGCTTCACGCGCGACAGGAACTCGGGCGGCGGCTCGTACGGGCCGTGCGGATCCTGGTAGTGGATCCACGCGAACACGCGGTCGCGACCCGCCCGGCGCCCCTCGTCGAGCCAGCGGATCGCGTCGTCGGTCGTGTCGCCCGCGCGCCGCTCGTACGACTCGCGGTTGCGTTCACGCACCTCCATGCGGTCGTCGAAGTGGTCGAAGCCCTGCGCCACGCCCGCGTCGCCGAACGTCTCCGGCGGACGGCGCAGGATCCAGTTCGACACGACCGCGCCGGTCGAACAGCCCGCGTCGCGCGCGTCCTCGGCGATCGTGCGCGCCGTGGCCGGGAGCGGAAATCGGTTGCCGCCCGGCACGCCGAGCTCGTCGGGCAGACGTCCCGTCATCAGCGCGGACAGGGCCGGGCCGGTCCACGGCGCCGTCGACCACGCGTCGTCGAACACGACCGCGTCGCGAGCGAACGCGTCGACGTGCGGGCTCGTCGGCCGCGCGTAGCCGTAGCAGCCGAGGCGGTCCGCGCGCAGCGTGTCGCAGGTGATCAGGATGACGCGCCGCGCCGGCCCCCGCGGCTCGTCGTGCGAGCACGCGACGAGGCCGACGAGCAGCGCGGCGGCGGCCGTCCGCGTCCAGGAGGTCCCGGTCCCCATCCGCGCGAGCTTACTCGACGCGCCGCGCGCCACGATCGCGCTTCGTGGCCGGCGCGCAGTAGGATCGGCGCGTCCCATTCCCGTTCGTCGTCCGGACACGCCCATGAACGCACGAGAGCCCCTCGACACGTCGCGTCGCACCTTCCTCCAGGCCACCGCCGCCGGCGCCGTCGTGCTCGGCGCACCCTCGTTCACTCGCGCCGAGGAGCGCACGCAGGAGATCAAGATCGGCGTGATCGGCTGCGGCGGGCGCGGCACCGGCGCGGCGGTCGACGCGCTCACGGCCTCGGCCGCGACGCGGATCGTGGCGCTGGGCGACGCGTTCGCCGATCGCGTCGAGTCGTGCGCGGCGAACCTCGCGAAGCAGGGTCCGCGCGGCACCGTCCCGGCGGACATGCGCTTCACCGGGCTCGACGCCTACCAGAAGGTGATCGCGAGCGGCGTCGACCTCGTGATCCTCGCCGCGGCGCCCGGGTTCCGCCCGCTGCACATCGCGGCCGCGGTCGCCGCCGGGAAGCACGTGTTCGCCGAGAAGCCTGTGGCCGTCGACCCCGCGGGCGTGCGCACCGTGCTGCAAGCCGCCGCGTCGATCGACCAGCAGGGCCTGTCGTTCGTGTGCGGCACGCAGCGCCGACACGAGGCGTGCTACGTCGAGGCCATGCGCCGCGTGCACGACGGCGCGATCGGCGAGATCGTCTCGGCGCGCTGCTATTGGAACCAGGGCGGCCTGTGGGTGAAGGAGAAGCAGGCCGAGTGGAGCGACGTCGAGTGGCAGCTGCGCAACTGGCTCTACTTCACGTGGCTCTCGGGCGATCACATCGTCGAGCAGCACGTGCACAACCTCGACGTCGTGAACTGGGCCACCGGTTCACTCCCGCTGCGCGCGGTCGGCATGGGCGGACGTCAGGTGCGAACCGACGCGAAGTACGGGAACATCTTCGACCACTTCGCGATCGACTACGAATACCCGGGCGGCCTGCGCGTGCTCTCGATGTGCCGTCAGATCGACGGCTGCCAGTCCGCGGTCGAGGAGATCGTGCAGGGCACGAAGGGCACGCTCTACACCTCGTCCGGTTCCGCGCGCATCGAGCCGCGCGCCGGCGCGGGAGGGGACGCCTGGGAGTTCACGGGCGAGAACAAGAACCCCTACGTGGTCGAGCACGAGCACCTGATCGCCGCGATCCAGACCGGACGGCGCATCAACGAGGCACGGCGCATCGCCGAGTCGACGCTCGTCGCGGTGATGGGGCGCATGAGCACGTACACCGGCAAGGAGGTGAGCTGGCAGCAGGCGCTCGAGTCGAAGCTCGACCTGATGCCGCCGAACCTGGCCTTCGGTCCGCTGGTGGTGCCCGAGGTCGCGGTGCCGGGGCGCACGCCGCTCGTCTGAGCGCGAGCCGCTGCGTCGAGCGCGACCTGGGAATGCCCGGATTCGCCGCGGCGGGCGTCGTCGTCCTCTCACCGGAGGATCAGAGGCTCGAGGGGTACGTCTCGGGAAGTTCGCCGCGCTCCCACTCCGCGCTCGGCTCCAGCGGCTCGACGGCGCGCGTGCGGTCGTAGTGGTAGATCGCGTCGAACTGGCGGGGCAGGTCGGCCTCGAAGTAGTGGCTCGCGCGTTCCGTCTCGGGGCGGTAGATCACGCCGATCGCGCGCTCGAGCAGCGGCGCGCGCTCGTACGTGGGCAGCCCGCGCAAGGGCACCCACAGGTTGCGGCCGCCGAGCGCGTGCAGCGCGCGCTCCCAGCTCCCGTGCAGGGCGTCGCGCACGATCCGGTGCTCGGCCGGTGCGTCCCAGTTCCGCGCCGCGGTCACGCTCCCGTGGTACGTCGTGAACCCGATGGCGGTCGTTTCGCGCGGGTGGCGCTCGCGGACCAGCTGTCCCAGGTTGAGCTCGCCGATCTGGCGCATGTACGTCGCGCGCGCGTCGCCCAGGTGCGAGTTGTGCGCCCACACGACGATGCGCGCCGGACTCGCGCGGGTCCTCGCGACGTGGCCGGCGACGGCGTCCAGCGCGTCGGCCATGTGCTCGTCGCGCAGGTTCCACGACGAGACGCGGCCCTGGAACATCGTGCGGTAGTAGCGCTCGGCGTGGACGACGACGCGCGCATTCTCCTCGGCCAGGAACTGGGAGTCGGGATCGAGGCGACCGTCGCGCTGCGCGTACTCGGCGGCCTTGCGGCGCAGCTCGAGAAGCTGCATCACGACGTCGCGTTCGCAACCGGGACTCAGCCCCATCGCGGCGGACTGACCGTAGCCCTGCGGGTCGTCTCCGTACGCGTCGAAGCAGGCGTAGCGCGCCTCCGCGCGCCGCGCCGCCTCCGGATCGACGACGCGCAGGTAGTCGACGACAGCGCGCATCGAACGGTGCAGGCTGTACAGGTCGAGACCGTAGAACCCGGCCTGACGACCCTTGGGGCACGTCTCGTTCCAACCGCGCAGCCAACCGACGAAGTCGAGGACGTCGGCGTTGCGCCACATCCACTGCGGGAAGCGCTCGAAGCCCGACAACGCCTCGGTCGCGCTGGAATCGCCGCCGCGCCCGTGGACGAAACGGTGGACGCGGTGCGCATCGGGCCAGTCGGCCTCCAGCGCGACGGCGTGGAAGCCGCGCTCGCGGATCAGGCGCTTCGTGATCTCGGCGCGCACGCGGTAGAACTCGTGCGTGCCGTGCGAGGCCTCGCCGATGAGGACGAAGCGCGCGCTGCCCACGAGCTCGACGGCGTGATCGAGGTCGCGCGGAGAGCCGTCGAGAGCGACTGCGACGGAACGCAGGGTTTCCACTGCGGACAGGCTCGGTTTCATCGCGATTCCTCCGGGCGGGTGGCCACGGCCCGACTCCGCGACGCGAGTGCCTTCGTATCCACGACCTCGGCGTCGACCCCCGGATTGGAGCGCGGTGGGCGCGATCCGGCGATCCGGCGATGTACGTACCGGGCCCGCGCGTTCGGCCCGTCCTCGGATCACGCCGGCGCGCCGCACGCGGACGGGCGGGAATCCGTGCGCGAAGGGGCCACGACGGCGGTGACGGGAGGCCGCGACGATCCGTATCCTCTGCGGCCCCTTTCGAGGAATCCTCATGCTGCTCCCGCTCTTCGTCTCCGCCCTGGCCTTCGTCCCCGCCGGCTCGCAGGACGAGCCCGACCTCCTGCGGCTCGCTGGCGACAAGACGATCGAATGCCGCGTGCTGTACGAGGACACGGACAAGATCGTCTATCGCTCGAAGAGGAAGAACGCCGAGATCGCGCGCGTCGCCGTGACCGCGGTCGAGTCCGTCGAGCACAGCCTGCGCTCGTACCTCAGGAAGTACGACGAGTGCGACCGCGGCAACCCGCGCGCGCTGGCGGAGCTGGCGCAGTGGGCCGAGACGAACGGTCTGCCGGGCGAGGCGCAGTGCGGCTGGATCCGCATCCTCACGCTCGAGCCCGAGAACGAGCGCGCGTGGGTCAAGCTGGGCGGCGTCAAGCAGCGCGACGTGTGGAAGCTCAAGGTGCGCGGGCGCTTCTACTCGCTCGAGGAGCTGAAGAAGCGCACGAGCGACTGGAAGACGGCGCTCGAGCTGCCGACCGCGCACTTCCTGGTCCGCTCGGACGGCGATCCGTCGCGCGTGCTGGACGCGGCCATCGACGTCGAGCGCGCGTGGATGGCGTTCTACGACGTGTTCGCGACGCCGCTCACGCTGTACGTGTTCGACGAGACGCCCGAGCTGAACTTCGTGTCCGACCCGAAGGACTACCCGAGCCCGCCGGCGCCGGGGATGAGCGTGTGGTTCGACCGCGTGGCCAACTCGCTGAACTGCAACGTGACCGAGAACCCGAATCGCGCGGCGATCGCGGCGGAGTTCTGCGAGCTGATGATCTTCAACGCGTTCCGTCGCACGGTGGACAAGCGCCAGGGCGAGATCGAAGGCTGGGTCCGATCGGGGATCGCGGTGACGTTCGGATTCGGCTTCCGTCCCGACCCGGGGCACGCGACGTTCGACTTCAAGTCGCCCGACGTCGGCCAGTTCCGCCTCGTCGCGGACGACAAGGACCCGCTGCCGCTGCAGCGCATCCTCGGCTCGGGCCGCGGCGCGTACGAAGGCGGACCGGGCAGCGAGCGCTACGTCGCGGCGGCCTACACGCTGGTCCACTTCCTGGCGCACGGCCAGGACGGGAAGCTGCGCGCGAAGTTCGGCGAGTACCTGCGCGACGCGTACGTCGGCAAGTCGGGCGCGTCGCGCCTGTACGAGAAGCTCGGACTCGACGAGAAGGCGCTCGAGAGCGCGTGGCGCGAGCACGTGAAGCGCATCGCCGGCGGCTGACGCGCGGTTCGCGTCAGAAGCGGACCGACCAGCCCAGCGCGAAGCTGTCCGTGTCCGCGCCGACGTCGCTGAGCGAATCGCTGCGCACGTAGGCGCAGCGCAGGCTCTGCGACTCGCCGATCCGGAACCCGAACGCGGGACCGAAATAGAGGAGGCTCTTGTCGTCGCCCTTCTCGACGCCGTTGATCGACGACTCGCCCGCCCAGCCGTACGCCGCGCCGAGCGACAGCCACCACGCCGGCCCGAACGTCTTCACGACGTGGGCCTGCGCCGCGAAGAGCGGATCCTGCTCGAGCTCGTTGCCGCCGAAGAACTCGTCGTTGTCCGTGTACGCGATCATCGACCCGGTCAGCTCGTAGGACCACTCGCCGCGCGTGTGCAGCGCGCCCAGCTGCGTGCCGAACGCGAAGCGGTTCGAGCCCAGGTTGATCAGCTTGTCCTCGTAGTACTGGCCGAGCGGCACGCGCACCTCGAGCGCCGCGCCCAGCGTGGTCTGCACCGGGTGCTCCTTGCGGTAGGCGGCGAACTCCTGGCCAGCGAGCGCCGGTGCGCCGAACAGGTTGGCCGACAACCGCACGGTCGGATCCGCGAGGCCGTCGCGGTTCACCGACCGCGGCGCGCCGTCGAGCCGTCCTTCCCACCGGCCGCTCTGCGCCGGGACGACGACGTCGACGCGCGCGGTGCGGTCGCCGAGCGCGAAGTAGTGCGTGAACGACGCGACCGCCGTGTGCACGTCGACGGTCGCGTCCTCGATCCGCAGGACGGGATCGAAGCTCAGATCGCCGGTCGTGAACGCGTAGCCGACCCCGAAGACGTCCGTCCCGACGGGCAGGTGCGTCCAACGCCGCGGCTCGAGGTCCTGCGCCGCGCACACCGCCGGAGCGCCGAGCGACGCGACGAGCACCGTCGACCTCGCCATCCAGGAATGGAATCGCATCGGGGGCTGGAGCGCGCTCTGCGCGAGCGCGGGCAGAGAGTAGCGGAGCGCGGACGGAGGAGCGCCGAATCGTCCTCGCCTGGAGATCGACGAACCCCGCCGTCCGCGGCCTCCGGCGAATCCGGGTGCGATCGAATCAGGCGCGGCGCGCGCGAACCGCGCGTTTCAGGGCTTCTTGATCCGCGCGAGCGCCCGCTGCTCCTGCTCCGGCGTCGGCCAGCGCTCGGCGTTCGCGCGACGCTCGGGCGTCTGCGCGCGCCACCAAGCCAGCGTCGCTTCGGCCGTGTCGGCCAGCGGCCGGTAGCGCAGCCCCGCGGCGGCGGCCTTGCTCCCGTCGAAGTGTCCGCTCACCGTCACGGCGCCGGTTCCCGCGGCCAATCGGACCAGCGGCAGCGCGATGCCCGCTTCCTGGGCGGCCTCCGGCGTCGCCCAGTGGAACTGCACGGGCTTCTCCGCGAGCTTCGTCAGCGTTTGCAGGACCTGCTCCCAGCTCGCGGGCGCGTCGGGCCCCGACGCGTTGTAGATGCCGGGCTGGTCGCGCTCGCCGAGCTGGACGATCCACGGGCAGAGATCGCGCACGTCGACCCACTGCAGCTCCGCCTTCGGATCCGCGGGACCGAGGATGTCGCCGCCGCGCGACACGCGGTCGACCCAGTACGTGAACCGGTCCGTGTCGTCGCCGGGACCGAAGATGTAGGTCGGGCGCACGATCGTCGCCTTGGCTCCGAGCGCGGCCTGCACGATGCGATCGCATTCCGCCTTGAGCGGACCGTACGTGGCGCCGCTGACCTCCTCCGTCTCCGGGCTCGGCGCGGGCAAGAGCGGCGATGTCTCGCTCATCACCGCTCCCGCCGACCGGTCGTAGACGGCGACGGTGGACACGTAGACGTAGCGGCCGACGCGATCCTTCAGCAGCGCGACCGAGTCGCGCACGTGCCGCGGCACGTAACCCGAGTTGTCGATGACGACGTCCCAGCGGCGCGTGCCCTGCAGCGCCTCCAGCCCGGGAGCGATCTTTGCGTCGCGGTTGCCGATCAGGACCTCGACGCGATCGCCGTAGAGCCCTTTCGCGCTCTGGCCGCGGTTGAACAGCGTGACGTGGTGGCCGCGCGCGAGCGCGTACTCGACCTCGTGCGGCCCGAGGAACCCCGTGCCGCCCAGGAAGAGGATGTCGAGCGGTTTCGCGGCGCGAGCCGGTCCCTCGGCCGACGCGGTGCCTTGCGGCGCGGCGCGTGCGCCCACCGACATCGCCATCGCCATCGCGAACGTCGTACACATCCACATCCCGTGACGCGTCGTCATGCTTCTTCTCGTGCGCGATGCGCGCAGTGTCTTCGGGCCCGCAACCAGGCGTCGGGGGCCGTGAGCGGCTCACGGCGCGTACTCCCTTCGCGAGCGGGCCGCGGCAGGTTACTCGCCCTGCGTCGGAGCGCGAGCAGGGATCTCGACGAGAGCGCGGCTCGTTCCCGCTGCGCGCTCACCCGCCGCGCTGCAGCCAGAGCGCACGTCCGGGCCCGTCGAGCACGAAGGGTCGCGCCCCGAGCACGTTCATGCCGATCAGCCCGGACTCCCTCGGCGATGCGGTCACATCCAGGCCGCCCTCGAGCCCGAACAGCCCGGAGTCCTCGAGCCGGTACAGATTCTCCGTGAAGTTCCCGCCGACTCCTCCGGACATGCGCAGGCCGACGCACTCGAGTCCGAGAGCCGCGATGGCTGATTCCGGGAGGCTCGTATCTCCGGAACCGGTGTCGATCTCGAACTCGACAGGCTGGCGGCCTCCGACCGCCGCCCATGTGGCGAACGGACACGGACGGAGCTCGAGCGGGGTCGTGGTCCACGCGTCCTCGCCCGCGCCGGTCTGCGCGAGAAGGGCCCGGATCGCCTCGGTGCCGCAGCTCGGGAGGATGTGCACGCGGTCGCGCTGCATGTCGACCACGAGCACGAGGCGCGCCAGCAGATCCTGCCCGAGGATCCCGTCGACGCCGGCCTGGGCGAGGACCGGATCGTCCATCACCGCGACGGCTGGCGAATGGACGACGAGCGCTCCGATGTCGAGCCACTCGAGGCGCACGTACTCGCCCAGCCGGACCGACGCGCCCCCGCTCCCGGTCAGTTCGAACGTGGATCCGTAGGGCCGACGCTCGAGCCCGAGCGCGTCCGCGCAGACACCGGAGATCAGGGTGATCGACGATCCGCTGTCGAGCAGGAACCGACGCGGCTCGCCCACGCCGAGCCCGACGCGCGCGATCGGCCTCGAGTCCGGTTCGAGCGCGACGACGCACGGCGTGGCGAGCTCGAACGGCGCCTCGCCGAACGCCGGCGAGGGCGGAGCGCTCGAGCAGGCGGCGAGGCCGGCGAGGAGGAGGGGGAGCGCTCGATCCACGCGCGGAGGATAGCGCCGGGTCGACCGTCGATCCGGAGCGGCGCGGCTGGATGCGCCGACGAGCCCGAGTGTCCCGGTGCGCTCGGTAGTCAGCACGTTCGCGCCGCAGGACAAGTCGGCATACAACTCGTCGAGGGGGCGGCCGACGTCCTGACTCGCACGTTCGCGATGGAACTCGGGTCGCGTGGCGTCCGCATCAACTCCGTGGGCCCCGGACCGAAGGAAGGAACGATGACCGCGACGGCGTCGCCCGGAGCGAAGTCCGCGTTTCAGCGGCCGTGGCGTTCGAGGAACCGGACCGAGCGCTCGAGCGCTTCTCGTCCCTCCGCCAGCTCGAGGTCGAACTGGTACTCGTGACCGAGCGGCGGCTCGTGGTCGTCGGCGAAGAACAGGGTGTCCACCGTCCCGCCCAGCGCGCCGAGCCTCTCGGCCAGAGCCCGCGAGTGTGCCGCCAGCGGGTCTGCATTGCCGACCGAGACGAACGCGGGCGGGAAGGCTGCCGTGACGTGCCGGAGCACCGAGATCTGGTCGGCCGCGGCTGAACCCTGGAAGTCGCGCTTCCCGACGTAGGCCCACATCGCGGTGCGCGGGAAGAACCCGTCGAGGTCCATCAGGCCGAGGTCGAAGGGGCCGCAGAAGAGCAGCACGCCGCGCAACTGCGCCGCCGCGATCGAAGGCGCGATGCCCACGGCCTGCGCGTAGGCCGGCGAAGTGACGATCGCGGCCGTCTGCGCCGCGAGCAGCGCGCCGGCCGAGTCGCCCGCGAGGAACAACCGCTGGGGATCGACGCCGAGCCGCCCGGAGTCCTCGACGAGGTGCGCGAGCGCGCGCTGTGCCTGTCGCACGGCCTCCGGGTACGCGGCCTCGGGCGCGATCGAGTAGTCGATCGAGGCGACGTTGAAGCCGCGCGCGGCGAGGATCCGCGCGTAGGGGCCGACGTCCTCTTTGCGGCCGGAAACGAAACCGCCGCCGTGGATCCACACCACCGTCGGCCGCGGCTGCACCGGTGTCGGCCGGTAGACGTCGAGTTTCGTGTCGCCGTCGTAGGCCTGGTCGAGCACCGCATCGATGCCGGCCGGCACCTTCGGCGCGAGCTTGCGCGCGGTCTCGGCCGCACCACGATCGAACAACCAACGGATCGCGAGCGAGCCGGGCCAGGGGCTCACCCACGTCGCCGCGAACAGGACTGCGACGACGAGCAGTGCAGCGATCAGGACTCGGATGGCGATGCGCATGGTGTCTGCAGTCGCCGACTCGGGTGCATCCGTCGGCGCACGACTCCGCGAGGGTGGGAAGGACGCGGTGCCGAGCGACGAGGGAGTCTGCGTCGGGCGTGGCCGTTCCGCGATGTGGCTCGGTGGATCCTAGCAGCCCGTGGTGGAAGTCACCCGGCGGCGACATTCAACCAGTAGAAGCGTGAGTTCCGCCGTCAGACGCCGGGCTCCGGGTTGCAAATGTGGTCATTCATGAGGCGCTCTCGACATTCACCACGGGCCAGGAGCCTGCGCCACAGCCCGCCAGATCGCAGGAAAGCCCGAGGCGAAGCGGCGTCGCCTGCCCGACATGCCATGGCGACGGGCTGCGTACGATCGAGTCGCCGCCGAAGTGAGTCGGCCGGGTGGCACGCAGCGTCGAACGCTCAGGTGCGACCCGTACCCGGCGTATCACTGGTGGAGGACGCCGCCCGACCAATGCCACAGCCACAGGCCGCGTCTGTGCCCAGGGCTCTCGTCCGATCTCCAGTGCCGCGTCATGAAGTCGGTGTGGCCATTCGCGGTGATCCTGCAGCCATGGACGATTTGCTCGCAGCCCTCACGGGTCAGGGCGACGGTCGCCGTGTCATCGAGAACGGTCACGACGATGTGGTCCTTCGTCTCCGGTCCGAGGCGGCAATCGAACTTGAGCAGCGAGCATTCGATGTAGCGCTCGCTGGTACCCAGGGACAGGGCGCCAGGAGCGGATGGGGCCGCCGTCCGCACGACGAAGCGACGTCCCGTCTCCGCCTGCAGGCCGGACTCGATCTCCGCGGCCAGCGACGTGCCGCCCTCCTTCGTGAGCGCGATGCTCAGCGCGGCGAAGCTCTCCCGGCCGCGCGGGAAGTACCAGGCCCGGACTTCGGTGGGAGGGCCGCGTTTCGTCACGGTGGGATCCTGATGTTTCCGTCGTGGGCTGCTCGCGCCGTGGACCGCGCGGCACTCGCGAGCTCGCTCCAGCGTATGCGCGCCCCGCCCTACTTCGTCTTGCGCGCCTCGACGTACTCGTCGTAGAGCGTCTGCAGGTAGTCGTTCTCCGGATCGAGCTCGGCCGCGAGGCCGAACTGCACCTGCGCCTCGTCGCGCTGCTCCGGCGTGCCGAACATCTTCTCCGACTCGGCGCCCCACCACGCGACGAGACACCAGGCCAGGTCGGCGCGGTACACGGGATCGAGCGGGTCGATCTCGACCGCGCGGCGGAAGTCGGCGAGCGCGGCCTCCTGTCCCGAGGTGAAGAACTTGGCGTAGCCGCGCGCCCAGTAGGCCTGCGGGTCGCGGTAGCCGCCGTCGATCGCGGCGTCGAGGTCGGCCAGCGCCTTCTTCGGGTCCTCGCCGTACAGCGCGCTCTCGTAGCCGCGCAGGAAGCGCGCGCGCGGCGCGTCGATCGGCACCGCGGTCACGTACGCCAGCCATTCCTTCTCGAGCGCGGCGACGTCCTTCGTGCCCAGGCGAGCGAGGAGCGCGTCGTAGATGTCGTCCGCCTTGTAGCGGCGACGCAGTCCGCTCTTGTCGTCGGAGCCGGCACTGAGCAGCTCGGCCTTCGCTTCCTTCAGGTCGAGTCCGTACAGGTCCTTGAAGAACTTGTTGAAGTTCTTCGCATACTTCGCGGTGTTCTGCAGGAAGTGCACGAACGACCAGGCGTGCGCGTAGTGCACGCCGTCGAAGTCGTCGCGCTGCGTGACCAGGAGCTTCGACAGCGGGATGTGCTCCTTCGACGCGATCGCCTGCTGCACGGTCAGTACGGCGTCCTCGAGCACGCGTCCGGGCGTCAGCGTCACCTTGCCCTTGGTGCTCGCGATCTCGCACGAGCCGTAGTACTCGGCCATCGCCTCGTTGATCCAGATCTCCGGCAGGTAGTCCGGATCGATCAGGAACGTCAGCAGGTGCGTGCACTCGTGCAGCGCCGTCTGCTCGCTGCGCGCCGGGTCCTTGTAGTCGTGGAAGAAGTTCAGCGTCTTCGTCGACGGGTCGAAGAAGCCCAGCACGCGCTCGTCGATGTCCTCGTCGCTGGCGTGGTCGATCATCTCGGACTGGCGCTTGAACACGTTGATCGCGAGCTTCGTGCGCGCCAGGATCGGCGGCGGCTTGATGCCGATGCGCGTGTCCATCAGCGCGTAGTAGCCCTCGATCAGGTCGACGTAGCGCTGCAGGATCTCGGGCGAGGTGTTCGAGCGGAACTGGAAGTGCTTCGTCTCGACGGTCCAGCCGTTGCTGAAGTCGGCGCGGGACTTCAGCTCGTCCGTCCGCTTCTTGCGCACGGCCGTCGCCTTGGCGAGCTCGGTCTCGTACTGCGGCTTGCTGATCCACTTGCCCTTGTGCCGCACGTAGCCCTGCGCCAGGAAGTCGCGCTCCTTGTCGTCCTTCGGCGTGTAGTCCGACATGTCGCCCTCGATCTCGACCGAGGCGACGTGTTCCTTCGGGACGGTGATCTCGCCGGCCTGGAACTTCAGGCGGTATCCGGCCGGATCCTCGCGCGCCTTGGCGACCTCGATCACGCGACCGTCGCGCGTGACGAGCGTGTCGGCGGCGGCCGGCGCGGCGAGCAGGCAGGGGAGTGCGAGGAGGAGGGCGGTGCGTCCGGCGGGATTCCGGGCGGGAGCGTGCTGCATGGGAGAGTTCTCGTGGGGAAGCGCGGGCCCATCCTAGCGACCGCGCGTTCTCGTCGCGCGCGGGGCGCGAACCGCGCCGCTTCGGCGTGCGATCACCGAGCTCGGATCCGGCTCAAGTCCAGCCGAGCAACGTCGGCAGCGCGAGCGCGATCGAGAGCAGCGTGATCACGATCACGGCCTTGTCGCGCTGCAGCCGGCTGACCAGGTACACGCCCGGGACCATCGTCGCGATCGAGCCCGCGAAGAGCGGCACGATGAGCCACGGGTCCGGGTCGATGTCCGCGAACGCGCTCGCGCTGAGGAGGTATCCGGTCACGGCGGCGGCGGACATGAACACGCGCCCCAGGAGCGACGATCCGATCGCGAGGCGCGGCTCGATGCGCAGGAGGAGCAGGAGCTTGACGCCGATCGGTCCCCAGCCGGCCCCCGAGATGCCCGACGCGAACCCGGCCACGAGCCCGACGACGCCGATGCGCGAGCGCGGGACCTGATCGTTCGGACCGTCGCTCGCGAGTCCGCCCCAGCGCAGCGTGGCGAGCACGAGCAGGCCCACGAGCACGATCGTGCCGGCGACCACGCGCCCGAGGACCTGTTTCGGGAACGCGGCCGCGCAAAACGGTCCCGCGAAGGCGCCCACCATGCCGCCCGCGATCAGCGGCACGGCGACGTGGCGCGTCACGTTCCCGAGGCGCATGTGCGCGCCGGCGCCCAACGGGATCACGATCACCTGCAGGAAGAGCGACGCGGCGGCGGCAAAGCGCGGGTCGACCCCCATGAGGAGCAGCCCCGGCACCAGCACGCCGCCGTAGACGCCGATCGACGTCGCCGCGAAGCCGGACGCCGCGGCGACCAGCGCCGCGAGCAGGATCGGCGCGCGCTCGCCCGCCGGCGAGAACGCGAGCGTGCCCAGCACGAGAAGAACGCACACGCACGGCAGGACGACCGTGGCGAGGAAGCGCCGCGTGTGGATCTGCCCGCGAGCCTGGGGCTCGATGCCCGGCGCGACGGGCGAGCCGGGCTCGTCGGCGGAGTGCGGTTGCGGGGACTCGGTGGGGGGCATGTCCCGATCCGCGCGGGAGGGCTCCCGTTCGCGGCCTCCAGGATGGACTTCGCAGCCCCGACTATCGACCGGAATGTGCGCGCGCTGGAACGTGTCCGCGTCGGGACGCGACGCCGCGGCCTGCGATCGGCGGCCCCACGCGCACTGGCGTCTCGGCGCGTGTGCTTGCGCTCCGCATGCGCCGGGTCGCGAGGCCGATCGCGGAGGCTCCGCGTCCAAAGTCGGACGGGCTCCGGCCTCGCCCGAGGTCGGAGCCCGTCGCCGGATCCGGAGCGTCTCGTCAGGCGCTCAGAAGCCGCTCACGTTCAAGCGGCCGCCCGTCACGCAGAGACCGGCCAGAGAGCCGGTCGGAACCGTGCTGCCGAGGATCGCGCTCTTGATCGCCGCGGCGCTCGAGCCCGGGTGCGTCGACGCGTAGAGCGCGCACGCGCCCGTCACGTGCGGCGTCGCCATCGAGGTGCCGCTGTACGCGCCGTACTTCTTGCCGGTGTTCGACGGAAGGGTCGAGTAGATGGTCGAACCTGGGGCGCCGAGGTCGACGCTGTTCAGGCCCACGTTCGAGAAGCTCGAGCGCGCTCCCGTGCTCGTGATCGACGCGACGCAGATCACGTTGGCGTTCGTGTAGCTGCCGGGGTAGACGGGGGTCGTGTCGAGGTTGCGGCCGTTGTCGTTGCCCGCCGCGCACACGAACAGGATGTTGGCCGTGTTCGCGCGGCCGATCGCGTCGAACATCGCCTGCGAGTAGCCGCCGCCCGTGTACGAGTTGTTCGACGCGGCGACGTTCAGGCCGTGGCGGGTCTTGAGGTCCGTGAGGTAGTCCACGGCGCGGACCGCGTTCGCGATCGAGCCGCCGGCGCCGCCGAGGAACTTGCACGTGATGATCTTCACGCTCCAGCACACGCCCGCGACGCCGACCGCGTTGCCTCCGACGGCGCCGATCGTGCCCGACACGTGCGTGCCGTGGTCGTCCTGGGTGTTGTCGTACGTCGTGTTGTCGTTGCCGTTGAAGTCCCAGCCGCGCTGGTCGTCGACGAAGCCGTTGCCGTCGTTGTCGACTCCGTCCACCGGGTCGAACGGGTTGACCCACATGTTCTGGCTCAGGTCCTGGTGGGCGTACATCACGCCCTCGTCGATCACGCCGACGTAGACCGTGCTCGAACCGGTGTGGTTCGCGGCCCACGCTTCGCCGGCCTGGCAGCCGTACTGGTTCGCGGGCGAGGTCGCGTCGCCGTACATGCCCCACAGCGAACCATTCGTGTAGTAGGCGTCGTTCGACACGGAACCGTGCGTCAGGATCCAGTTCGGCTCCGAGAAGCGCACGGCCGGGACGCCGCGCAGGACGTCGATCAGCGCGAACACGTCCGCACCCGCGGGCAGGCGCACGAGCTCGAGGTCCCCGTAGCCGGTGTCGCGCATGGGCATCGTCGTGATGTCCTCGATCAGCGCGGCGTCGATGCGGCGACGCGCTTCGGCCTTCTGGGCCTCCGTCGCGCCGAAGTGGTAGGCCACGAGCAACTCGCCCTTCACGAAGGCCGGTGCGTCGCTGCTCGTGCCGACCTGTGTCGCGGGTGCGAGCGGCGCGTGGCCGGCGTCCTCTTGCGCGCTCGCGATCGAGGCGGCGGCAGACATCATGACGCCGAGCGTGAAGCGGAATCGAAGGCTCGAACGAAGTATGGGGGGACTCCTGACTGCGCGATGTGCGCGAGATCCTGGACGAGAACTCGCCCCGAAGCCGGGGACCGTGTCCCTTGACCCTACTCTCGTTCCCGAAGCAGCGGGAGGGCCCAGGGACGGTCCCGCCGAGCCGCGCCGGAGTGCCTCGCGTGCCTGCGCTACGGGCAGAAGCGCACGTTGAGCAGGTCGCTCAAGTTGAAGCCCGCGCCGCCGCCGGCCGGGTTGCGATACCACAACTGGAATCGCCAGGTGTCGCCCGTCTGGATGGGCGCGGCGCCCGGCCAGGCGTTCAGGTCGAGGGCGAGCACCGCGTCGCCGAACAGGTTCGCGTGGACGATGCCGAGCCGCACGGTCGGTCCGCCGATGCAGCGGAATCCGTTGCCGAACGGCACCTGCGCCGCGGTCTGGCCGGCATAGAACAGCCCGGCCGCGTTGGTCGGACATCCCGAAGCGACGAGCGTCAGGTCGTTGGCCGTCACGCTGCTCGACCCGCCCCACGACATCGAGGCACCCGGGCCGACCGAGTTCGGTGCGGCGACGCAGGAGCTCGTGATCGGGCCCGGCACCGGGACCACGGCGAAGGACAGCGTCTGCGTCATCAGCGCCGCGCGCGCGGCCTCGTCGCGCACCATGGTCGTCGGGTCCGTCACCGTCACCGACACCGTGGCGGGACAGGCGAGACCGAGCGGCGCGAGCGCGAGCGTCGTGCCCGTCGCACCCGGGATCGGCGCGCCGTTCAAGGACCACTGCACGCGCAGCGCGGCCCCGACCTGCGCCATCGGCGTCACGAAGAGCGTCTCGGTCCCGGCGTACGTCGCCGTGGTGCTCGAGCTGTCGTCGATCGGCCGCGTGAACGTGTAGATCTCCAGCACGACGGCCTCGGCCGAGGGCAGGTTGAACGGCCGCCCGAGGCTGCGCATCAGCGAGTCGTTCGTCGGGCGGTAGAGTCCCATCGGGTAGTAGCCCGCGCCCTGGAACGACGAGACGAGCCCGTCGAACGCCGCGTTGTTGACCCCGATCCAGCGGAACCACTTCGCGCTCATCGCCGTCATCTGCGCCGCCGTGAGCTTCGAGATGTTCGGCGAGCCCGGCTCGCCGCCCGTGTAAGTCGAGCCGCTGCCGCCGTAGTCGTACTCGTCCGCCAGGTGTCCGAGCGCGTGACCGAACTCGTGGCGCACGATCTCGATCGCCGAGCCGTTGTTGCCCGCGCTCGTCGCCAGGTTGATCGAGGGATAGCCGACGCCGCCGTACTTGCTCGAGTTCGCGATCGCGCACACGAGGTCGACGCCGGGCGCGTTGTTGGCGAACTGGTAGGCCTTCGTCGTGTCGACGCACAGGGCGCGCTCGGTGCCGCCGCACCAGTAGCCCATGTCCATCGCCGTGTCCTTCAGGATGCCCTGCGTCGGATCGTTGTCGACGCCGGATTGGTTCGACGTCACGTCGACGCGGTGGATCAGGAAGTAGGGCTCGTACGTGCGGTACGGCTCCAGGTCGAAGAACGAGCCGACGATGTTGTTCACGTGCGTCGCGTACGTGCCGAGCTGCGCGCTCGTGTAGCCGTCGCCGACGAAGACGAGATCGAGCCGGTTGGCCGAGTTGGGCGGCAGGATGCCGTGCGTCAGGCTCTCGACGCCCGCGGGCAGCACGCCCCGGACGGAGCCCTTCGGCGGCACGTCGATCTGCAGCGTCCCGCCGAAGAGGCGCCCGTGGTCGTCGACGCCGTCCCAGTAGACCGTCTGGAGTTCCGGCGCCGCGGGGGACTGGACGAGGGCGAGCAGGGAGAGGAGCTGGATCATGGGCGGCGTGGGGTGGGAGCCAGCCTACCCCGGCTCGCCGGATCGGTCAGCGCGGAGCGGGTCGCGAACGCGCCGTCGCGCCGGAAATCGCCGGCCGCGTGAAAGAAACGCGCCGCAGCGGACTGACAGGGCGGACGTCGCGCGCGGTGCGCGGTCCGCGACACGCCGACCCCGAATCCTCCGATGCTGAATTCCCTGGCTTCCCGACTCGCGCTCCTGGCCCTCGCGATCTTCGCCTCGCCCTCCGTCGTCGCGGCGTCCTCGGCGCCCCACGGCCGCATCGATCCGCAGACGTGGGTCTCGGCGCCGCTCGGGACGTTCGGCGGCGTCGCGTACACGCGACACGAGGCGCTGTTCCAGGGCCTGACCTCGAACGGCCGGCCGTTCCGCGTGCCGTGCCAGATCGTCGCGCCGACGATCGCGGGTCAGGGCTCGGGCCTCCTGCTCTTCGACTGGCTCGTGCCGAGCACGATCCCCACCGCGGTGGGACAGGAGCAGGCGGACGCGCGCTACACGCTGACCGACGAGTTCCTGTTCGGACGCGGCATCGCGTACGCGACCGTGCGCGGCGACATCGCCGGCATCGGGACCGAGTCGCCTGTCATCGACCCGACGCGGCCGTGGTCGGACGACCTGCTCGACACGTCGTCCGAGTTCATCGCGTCCGCGGGCGACGAGTTCGACATCGTCGTCGCGTACCTGGACGCGTTGCGCTCCGACCCGATCGCGGCGCCCGCGCTCGGGCCGATCCAGCGCCGCGCCGCGTTCGGGTACTCGGCCTCGGCGCACCGGTTGCGCGGCCTCCTGCGCATGCAAGCCGGCGTGGGACAGTTCGACTTCTCTCTCGTCGGCGGCAGCGGCAACGGCTTCGCGCACCCCACGGGCAACGGCATCGGGTTCACCCAGTCCGAGCGCGCGCCGCTTCCCGGAGCCGGGCTCGAGATCGACTTCCAGTCGGAGACGGACCAGATGGCCCTCGGCGCGCACAAGACGCGGCACGAGGAAGCGAACTACCGCGTGTACCAGTTCGCGGGCGCCGCGCACCTGCGCGCCGTCGACGCGCAGGTGTTCGGCCTCGCCGATCCGGCGAGCGCGAACACGGCCGACTGGGTCCCGTTCTTCCGCGGGCTCTTCGTCGCCGGCGATCGCTGGTGCGACGGCGTCCAACCGCCGCCGAGCCTGTGGCTCGGCGCGCCGAACTCGGCGCAGATCGCGCGCGACGCGAACGGCAACGCGCTCGTCACGCACGTCGGCGGCTCGCCGGTCGCCACGACGGAGTACCGGTTGCCCTCCGTCGCGGTCGGTGAATGCTCCTACATCCCGCTCGCCCCGTCGTTCGCCGACGGCACGTTCCTCGGGCAACTACGCGCGATCGCCGGCGGGCACGTCGACCTGACGGCCCGCTTCGCGAGCCACGCGGAGTACGTCGCGCGGGTCGCACACCACGCGAACATGCTGGAATCCCTCGGTTACCTGCTGCCCGCCGACGCGGACGCGATCGTCGCGGCGGCGAGCGCGTCCGACGTCGGCAACTGAAGGACGGCGAACGCGAACGCCGCGGTCCCGTCGAGGGTGGGGACCGCGGAGTCCGGACCGCGCAGGTCACGCGCGGGGCGGGCAACCCCGATACTCTCTCAGCGCCGGTCCAACCTCGTGCGAGCAGGGCTCGATGGCGCGCTCTCGGGCGCGTCGCCGCGCACTGCGGACGCACGACGCCGTTCGCGCGGATCCATGCGCACGGATCCATGCGCACGGACGCGGCGACGGACGCGACGACGCCGATCTCGCGGCGAACCGCGGATCGGCGACGCCGTCGATCGCCCGCATCAGTGGCCGGCGACGACCTCGCGCACCTCGTCGGGCAGGAGCCCGTGGGCCTCGCGGTGCGTGTCCGTCACCGACTGCGCGTCGGGTCCTTCGGCCAGGCAGTGCACGACGCCGTTCGGCTCGTCCACCCAGTACTCGAGGAAGCGCACGCCGTGCTGGCCCTGGACCGCGAGGTCCTTCTTGTGCGCCTCGGCGACGTCCTCGGGTTTCACGCCGGGGCCGATCCGGTGCGTGTCCATGAACATCCGCTTGCCGGACGCCGGCGCGGGCAGGATGCCCGGCGTCACCTCGTGGATCTCGTCGGCCACGAGGCCGTGTCCCGATCGGTGCACGTCCGCGGCCGCCTCGGCCGATGGCGCGCGCACGAGGCAGTAGATCGTGCCGCCGTGCTCGTCGACCCAGTAGCGCTCGTACTTCACGCCGCGGGAGTCCTGCAGCGCGAGGTCCTTCTGGTGCGCCTCGGCGACGCCCGCGACGGTGACCTTGGCGGGATCGAGGTGGTGGACGTCCAGGTAGAGACGGTCGGAATCGCCGTGCGAGGTGCAGGCGGCCAGCGCGCCGGCCGCGACCAGGAACAGGTTGCGTGCGTGGAGGCGGTTCATCGCGCGCTCCTTCCGCCGCTCAGGGCCTCGAGCACCGGCGCGGTCGCCGTGGTCGGGTCGGTGACGGCGCGCACCTCGAGGATGCGGGCGATGGGGAAGCCGCTCAACGCCGCGTGCCGGCGCACGAGCTCCTCGTCGCGCGCCAGGAACAGGCAGAACACGACGTCGTCGGTGACGAAGCCGTTCACCCACTGGATGTCGGGCGCGAGACGGGCGAGCGCTTCGTTCGACGTCTCCGCCAGGGCGCGCAGTTCGTTCGGGGTGGAGCGGCCGATGCCGGGCATCGAGCGCTCGATCAGGTACTTTCTCACGGGAATCTCCAGGGTTCGATCCGGACTGAGCTCGCGAGACGACAGCGTTCGCGCAACCCGTCCGACCCGCGGATCCTCGTCCGCGCCCCGGTCTCCCGACCTGTGGGCGACCTGGAACAGTCCTGGAGGATTCCTGGATCGCGGCCTCTCGCGGTCCTCTGCGGCGCGCAGCCGGTGCCCGTAGAATCCCGGCGCATGTCCCAGCGTCCCGCGCGCGACGAACGCTATGCCTTCGGGCCGTTCGAGGTCGTCGTCGCCGAGCGGCTCCTGACCCGCGACGCCGAGCCCGTGGCGTTGCGCGCCAAGGTCTTCGACACGCTCGTGGTGCTGCTGCGCGCGCCCGGGCGGCTCGTGACGCGCGAGGAGCTCATCGCGGCCGTGTGGCCCGATTCGATCGTCGAGGAAGGCAACCTCACGCACAACGTGTCGGCGCTGCGGCGCGCCCTCGGCTGCGGCGAGGACGCCGACTACGTCGAGACCGTCCCGCGCCAGGGCTACCGCTTCGTGCACCCGCTCCGTTCGCCGCCGGATCCGTCGCCGGCAGCGTCCGACGAGCTGGCCCACGCGCGCCACTGCCTGGATCAGGGCGCGTGGGACGACGCCTACCGCGCGTTCCGCGAGGCCGCGCGAACCACCGCGTTGAGCGGTCCCGACAGCGCCGCCCTGGCGCAGGCGGCGCGCTGGTCGGGACGCTTCGACGAGCTCGTGCCCCTGCTCGAAGGCGCCGCGGACGCGTACCGGCGCGAGGGCGACGTCACCGGCACGGCGCGCGCGGTGATCGATC
>JBGAOR010000133.1:0-10889 GCA_044221705.1 Planctomycetota bacterium | reverse complement strand
CGCTGCGAGAGCTCGCGGTAGGTCAGGTGCTCGCGCTCACGCAATGCCAACCAGTGCTGCACTTCGTCTCGTCGGCCCATCTCGGCCAGCGTGGCGTGCGTCGCGAAGACGACCAGATGGCCATGGCCGAACGGCTACGGTCGCTAGCACTCCCGCGAGCTCCGGCCTGTCCCGGCCCGCTCCCTGGATCCGCGACCCCGTCTTGTCTCCCCCGACATGCGCGCCCCCACCCTGCCCGCTCTTCTCGCACTCGCCCTGGTCGCTCCCTCCGCCTCGGCCGGCGTCGTCGTGGTCGATGCCCAGGGCGGCGGCGCGTTCACCAACCTGCAGTCCGCCGCGACCGCCGCGGCTGCGGGCGACATCCTGCTGGTCCGCTCCGGCGTCTACGACGCGCTGCAGCTCAACGCCAAGCCGCTCGTTGTCGTCGCGGATGCGGGCGCGACCGTCAGCGTCACGAACGGGGTGAGGATCAGCGGGCTGACATCTCAGCAGACCGTCGTCCTGTCCGGCATCGAAGTGCGCGGCGGCACCGCTTTGCACGCCTTGCAGGTGACGAACTGCCAGGGCCCGGTGCGCGTCGACACCTGCGTGTTGCTCGGCGCCGCCGGCATCGTGCTGCCGGGACCGAGCGATTTCTGCACGCAGTGCCTGCCCGACGACCAGCTCAACCTCGAGGGCGGCGACGGAGCGCGCGTCGCGAACTCGGCCGACGTGTCGTTCGCCGTTTGCACGCTGCGCGGCGGCACGGGCCAGTCCATGCGGCCGTGCTCGCGCAGGGGCGGCAACGGGCTCGACTCGACCGCGTCGTTCGTCAGCGCGTACGACTCGACGTTCCAAGGCGGGGACAGCGGCGTCGACAACGGTCAGATCCTGGGCCTCGACTGCATCTACGACGCCGCGCGAGGCGCCACGGGAGCGCGCGTGAGCTATCTGCAGACTTCGAGCAGGGACGCGCAGGGGCGAGTCGTCCTGGGGACCCCGCGCGTGTTCGTGCTGCTCGACGCGGTGTACTGAACCTCGGAGTTCGTCGCGCGCGAGCGCGGATCGTGCCGCGCGACGCCGCCGGGCGCCTCGCACTGCGCGCGAAGCCCGGCCCGAGCCCGATGCTCCGTGCGCTGGCGCAGGGGCAGAGCGAGTCGGGGTCGTTCCGGACGGCCCTGCCCGCTCGAATTGGGCCCGCCGGTAGCCACTCACGCATGCGTCGTTCCGGACGACGCCCGGAACGACCCCGACTCATCCGACCGCGGCCGCGCCGCTCGCGCTCACTTCGTCTTGAACGACCACTCCATGCGCTTCGCCATGGCGGTCTTCGTCTGCATCGAGCCCTTCAGCCACTCCGCGACCACCTTGTACTCGGTGTTCGGCTTGAGGTGCGCCTTCGGGATCAGGCACCACGCGCCACCGGGCGCGAGCTCGGGATTCGTGGGCTTCGTCGGCGACGAGAAGAAGCAGTCGACCTCGTCCTTGCCCTTGTTGGTGAAGAGCTTGAGCGTGAGGTCGATGACGCCGTTCTCGTCAAACGAGTTCGTCTGCAGCGTCACCGGATACCCGTAGATCTCCTGCTCGACGACCGAGCCCGGCGTCTCGCCCGGGATCGGGTCGGGGTGCTCGTCGCCGAAGAAGTGCACGGGCACGTCCTTCATGCCGTCGTACGGCCACACGACGACGTGCGGCTTCTCGTACGGGGCCGCGAGCGAGCCGGAGTCCATCACCGCGAACTCGCCCTTCCAACCCCAGCCGATGCGCAGGAGGCCCGGGTCCGTCAGCGGCAGGCGGTGATAGAAGGTGCCCATCCAGCCGTCGATCGCCTCGATGTAGTCGTTGACGTCGCCCCAGATGATCACGGAGTGCGTGCCGGCCCAGGCGCCCTCGACGGTGAAGCCCTCCTTGTCGGCGTACTCCTCGTGCGCGTCGGGCCACTTCTTCTGCTCGGGGTGCAGGTTGAGGTAGTCCGCGTGCAGCGCGCACGCCTCGGACAGCTCGGGGTCGAACTTCAGCTTCCACGCGCCGTCGACCTTGTCCTTGAACGCCGCCTCGCGGATCTCGTTCATGTAGGCGAGCACCTCGAGCGCCTCCTTGGGCCAGGCGTTCGCGTTCTGCTTGTCGATGCGCTCGGCGATGCCGGGGCGAACGCCCAGGATCCAGCGGCGCCAGCGCGCTTCGAGCTCACCCACGCCGAATCCGAGCGCGTCGGTGTAGCGCTGGAAGACCTGCGCGTCCTTCTTCGTGCGCTTCAAGCCGTTGTACGTCGGGGCGAGCAGGTCGGCCTCCTGCATGTAGTCGACGATCGACGTCCACTTGTGCAGGTTGTCGCCCGTCAGCATCCCGAGCTGGTCGACGAACGAGTTCGAGATCGGCGGGTCCTCGCCGCGCTCCGCCAGGAAGGCCATCCACGAGCGCGAGCCGGCGATGCCGGCCTTGGCGAGGCGCTGGCGCTCCTCGCGGTCGCGCTTCTGCTCCTCCGTCTGCTCGACCTGCGTCGTGCCGCGCACTTCCGTCTTCGACGTGTTGTACGTGTGGCCCGGCAGGAGGCTGCCGAAGCACATCAGCGAGAGCCAGTTCAAGTGGCCGGCCGTCAGCGGGGCCATGACGCCCTCGGTCGACATGGGCACGGTCTGCACGAGGATCGCCGACTCGACCTCGCCCTCCCACTGGCCGAGCATCACGTACGTCTTGCTCTTGTGCACGAAGCCGCCGAGGTTGTCGATGATCTTGGCCGATTCCTCGGGCATTTCGCCCTTCTCGGCGGCGGCGGCGGCGAACGCCTTGTACTGCTCGCGCGAATCGATCAGCGCCCACGTCTGCGTGATCAGCTGGTTCGGCCGCGTCACGGGCAACTTCAGCGAGCCCTTCATCAGGTAGTTGCTGAGCGCCCACGCGCGCATGACCTCGCGCAGGATGCGCGACGTCTTCTCCTGGCTGAAGTTCGTGCGCACCTCGTACGGTCCGTAGCGCGCGAAGGTCGCCTTGACCTTGCAGGCCGCGTCGATGATCGGGTCGTCGACTTCGCCCTCGATCAGCTCGACGGGCAGCTTCTTGGCCTCCTGGACCTGCTCGAAGATCTGGCCGCGCCGCTCGCGCAGCGGCTTGATCTCGATCGGGACCCAGTTCTTCCCGACCTTCTCGTGCTCGAGGACCGTGTGCGCCGGCTCGAACTCGCCGTCGAGGCGCAGGATGTTCCGCGCCAGCTCGGTCTTCGCGTCGCCCTCCAGCGTGTTCATGACGACGCCCAGCTGCTTGGCCGTCGTGCGCAGCTGCTTCGCGCCCGCCGGCAGCGAGTCGATCGGCGTCTTGGACTTCGAGAGGTCCTCCTTGCAGGCCTTGGCCAGCTTGTCGTGGATGGCCGTCGGATAGCCGAGCTTCTCGAGCGCATCGAGCAGGTCCCGCGTCTCGATCTCGCGCGCGCCCTTGGCGAGCTGGCGCGCGATCTGCTCCAAGGGCGCGAGCATCTGCGTGGTCACCGGGTTCGCCGCTTGCGGGGCCGGCTTGGCCGGTTCGGCGGGCTTCTGCGGTTCGGCGGGCTGGAGGAACGCGAAGGGCAGGATGAAGCTGGCGAGGAGGAATCGCATGGCGCAAAGGGTAAGGCGTCCCCGCGATTTCGCACGCGGGATCAGGGCGTAGGAACGCAGGTTCGGCCGGCCTTGCACCTTGGGGAAGTGCCGGTCCCGCGCCGTGCACGCGCAGGCGGTGCGGGATCGAGCGAACGCGGCGCCTGCCGCGTCCGGGGTGGACCCTGGTCGCGGGCGGCGCCTCATCGGTCCCCGCCCCGCGCGTGCGAGCCGACTCAAGCGCGAGGAACTCGGCTCCAGTACTCCTCGAGCCGAGCGAACGCGCTGTCCAGATCCAGAGACTCGATCCCGGCCTCCTGCGCCAATCCACGGAACTCCCCGGCCCACGTCGCCGGCGGACGCCGCAAGGTCGTGGGCACCGGATGGGCCGCGTGAGCATCGAAGGTCGCCCTCACTGCGCGAAGCAGCAGCTCGGGGTTCAAGTTGCCGCGTTCGATCAGCACGACCAGATCCACGAGATCCTTGACCCGCGAGTTCACCCGGTCCTTCCACTCGAAGGTGTAGGCGTGGAACTTCTCCGCGAACTGCTGCTCGCGCGAGATGCAGCGGGCGTGCGCAGGACCGATGCCTGCGAACGCGAGCAGGTCGTCGCCCAGGAGCTCCTCGAACCCGCCGATCCGGGCATCGCCGAAGCCGACATCGACATGGAAGACCGCGCAGCGTACTCCCGCGATGCGCGCTTCGACGGGGAATGTCGCTCCGCCCATCGGCGCACCACGGAGTGTCCCGCGCGTCGCGCCGATGCGGAATACGACGTGGTCGCCGAGGTCGATCTCCGCCGCTCGCTGGAGGGCGTCGCGCACCGCGGCGACCTGGTCGAGTCGCGAGCCTGCTCCCGGGTCTTGCACGCCAAGGTCGACGTCGCGCGTCGTCCGTGCGCGGGGGCGGTACCTCAGCTCGAAGGAATAGCCCCCCTTGAGGAGCCACGGCGCCAGTGGATCGTGGAACAGGCGCGCGAGGAGCCTCTCGATGAACACCTTCGTGCGCAGGGTTTCGACGGGCACGCCGCGCCGGGCGGCCTCACGACGCAGGCGATCCGTGAGTGCCTGCCGGAACGACTCCGCGGACTCGTAGGCCGGACTCAACGCGGCCTCTCGCCCGCGCGCGACAGGACGGCCTCGAGGCGCAGCAGATCGGGCTGTTCGTGCACCACCTCTTCGAGCGCCGCCTTCCGAACGAGTCCGCTCTCGAGCGCAGCCGTCACCGCGTGGTCGAGCTCGTCCTGCGGCACCTCGGAGTCGCGCGCGCAATCGATCAACGTGCGCAGCGGCGTCGTCACCGCGTAGGCCTCGCGGTGTTCGACCTCGCCGGGCGCGAGAATGCCGCGATGCAGCACGACCCCCGCCGGTGCCCGCTTGCGCAGGCGCGCCGGCACGGTCAGGTGCACCGCGCTCGGCAGGAGGCGCGTCAGTTCGTGCAGGACGAGCGCGGAGACGTGCGACACCACGGCCTGCGGGCGGTCGGATCGGTCGCGGCTCCACAGCGCGAGGCGGATGAGTTCGTCCCACTCGGAGACTGGGAGCAGCTTCAGCCGGTAGATGCCGGTGCCCGCGCGCTCGAGGTTCCCCGCGCCGACGTGGTAGGCGAGGTGCGACGGACCGTATCCCGCCCCGGCGGCCTGCTTGCTGGTGACGTAACCGCCCTGCGCGATGGCGATGTCGCGCAGGCGTTGGAGAGCGCCTCGGCTGGAGCGGTAGGGCATGCACGAATGTTCCAATTATTTGAAGTATTATGTCATCGTCCGGGAGGGGGTGCCAACCCAAGCCACCGGGCGGGGGTGGCCTGGGTGGTCGCCGTCGGCGGGATTATGCACTTCCCGTAGCACGGTACCAGGGGGAGGGGTAGCGTGAGCGGACATGCCGCCGCCCCCTCCGGACCCGTCCAGCCCGCTCCGGGCGGACTCGGAATCCTCGGGCTTTACGCCGACGGACCCGCGAACGAACTGTCCGTGTCCGTCTCGATAGATTTCTACTTCGACGAGTCGGGCAAGGAGCCCCGCTCAGAGTTCGTCCGCATCGCGGGCGTGGGGGCTCGGTCCAACCGCTGGGGCGCTTTCAGGACGGCTTGGAGGGCTTGCTGCGCAGAGTCCCCGTCCATCGCCTACTTCAAGATGCACGAAGCGACCAAGCTCAAGGGAGAGTTCGACCGCTCGAAGGGCTGGACCGAAGCGCTGGCAGCGGAGAAGGTCTCTCGCCTCACCGACGTGTTTGAAGAGTTCGCCGAGCTGTCGTTCTCGTCGCAGTGCAACAAGCGCACGTTCGAGCGCGCGAAGCTAGCCTCCCGCTGCTACATCCCGCGCGAGTACGACTACGAGTACCTGCCGTGCTTCTGGGATTCGGTGCGGTACGTCGCGGACTACATGGAGTCGCTGAAGGGCGGCACGTACGAGCGCCCCCGCCTTGTCTACGACTCGCAGCCCGAGTGCTCGATCGCCGCTCACGCAATCTTCAACACGATGAAGGCGCAGGCGAAGAAGCCTGGCGCGCCTTTCTCGCGCGCGGCTAGATGGCTTGGGTCGATCGCATTCGAGGACGACAAAAAGGTCATGCCTCTTCAGGCTGCTGACTTGGTGGCGTGGCACTGGAACCGAGGAATGAAGGACTACCTCGAAGGCCGCCCGGAGGAGCCCGTGCTTACCCGGATCCGCTCGGTGCCGTTTCAGGGCACGGATTGGAAGTTCGCGCCACTCGTGGACTTCAGGCGCAGCATGGCGCAGATCGCCGGGACGCCTTACCTCTAGCGCGCTGGAGGGCGCCGCGCGGGCTTGCTCCGAGCCTTCGTTGTGGCCTTCTTTCGAGGTAATTCCGGAGGGGTCGCGAGCGCTTTTCGTAGCGCGCGCTCGAACCGTTGGACTGCGCTCTCCTCGGCCTTCTTCTTCGGCATCGCCGGAGTCTACCGGCCCGCGTCGCCGGATGCGCTCAGGCGGTCGCCTGCGGGGAGGTCTGATCTCCGGCACCAGCCACAAGCCCGGCTTGGCCTTCGCTCCCTTGGGGCGTTCGATAGTAGAGGCGCACGCCGGAGATGCGGCCGAGGGCGAGGATGGCGCGCTCCCCGTCATTCACGCCGCGGTTCGACCAGCGGAAGCACTGCTCGTCCAGGTAGCGGCCGATGTGCTGCTCGCTGATGTGGTGCCAGGAGCCTTGGATCGAGCGCTTGAAGAGGCCGTTGAACGACTCGGCGGTGTTCGAGTGGACCGCCCCGCGCGCGTACTCGCCGATCGCGTGATTCACGGCGTGGTGTCCGCCGGAGAAATCGCGGCCGTGCTTGCGGTAGATGGGCGACTCGTCGGTGTGCAGGGTCGCGTTCGCGTGGTCGACGTTCTCTTTCAGGAACTCGCGCACGTTGGTCGCGGTGACCTTGTCCATCGCCTTCGCACGAGCCTTGCCGTCGCGCGAGACGAGGACTGCGACGGGGACGCGCTTCGCCTTCCACGCCTTGACCGACTCGCTACGGCGCTCGTGCTCGGACTCGCCCTTGCCCAGCGCGCCCTTGCGGATCTTGCCGCCGATGTAGGTCTCATCCGCCTCGACGATGCCCGAGAGCATCCCGGGGTTCGGATCGTTCTGCATCGCGTGGCGGATGCGGTGCGCCATGTGCCACGCCGAGCGGTAGCTGCCGAGCCCGAGCTGGCGCTGGAGCTGGAGCGCGCTGATCGACTTCTTCGCGCTGGCGAACAGGTAGAAGCCCAGGAGCCACTTGGCGAGCGGGATGTGCGAGCCCTCGAAGACGGTCCCGACGGTGACCGAAAAGGGCTTGCGGCAGGCGCGGCAGTTCCACACGCCAGCGCGCAGCTTGCTCTTGGTGCCCTTCGCGGACTCCATCGCGGTCGCTTCGCCCACGACGCCGCAGTGGGGGCAGACCGGCCCGTTGGGCCAGCGCAGGCGTTCCAGCATGGCCCGGGCGTCGTCCTCGGAGAGTTTCCCGAGGGAAGCGAGGTTGATCTTGGCGGGGTCGATCGCGTCCATGCCCCCTACGCTACCCCTGGGGGCGTGCTACGTCAAGTGCATAATCCCGGCCGTCGGTAACCAGTCCCCTGCAGGAGCGAGGAACCGCGACTCCGAGGCCTCTGCACCCGTTCGACTCGGCCTCACGCCCGCGACGAACCTGCCACGGATTCGTGCGCGGGCTCTGCGCGTCAGAACGTCGGTGGAGCGGACGGTCGGGCTATCGACGCAGCTACGAGCGCGTCGACGAACGGCTGTACACGTGCGAGGCGAAGAGGTTCGGCCACGCGGCCGAGCTCGTGGCGGATGCGAGCGGTTTCGTGCGTGAGCATCCGGCGCTGTGGCGGGCAGGGACGTAGGCTCCCAAGGTCGCCCAGGATGACGAACTCACCGACGCACGTCCTGCTCGCGGGCACCGACTTCGAGATCTGCCGCTGGATCTGGCGACATCTCGTTCCCCCCGGGGGCGCTGCCTCGACGATCCAAGGCGAACTTCTGCGCGCGATCGAGCGACTGCGCACGGAGGCGCAGGACAACGGAAACGTGAACTGGGACGAGCAGTACGCCCTCTTCGTCGCGTACCTCGAACAGCATCTCGCTGGCGAGGCAGGCTTCTCCCTCGCGGTCCGCAGGGAGATCCGGACCGATCTGGCGCGCCTTCGCGTGGACGACTCCGGCCAGGAGGGCGATGCGCTCAGCGAGGAGAACTCGCCGTATGTCGATGACGACCTCTATGATCGGATCAGCGGGCACATCGTGAGCTACTGCAGGCTCCACCCCGCACTCGTCCCGCACGTCCGCGATCCGAGACAGGATCGTTGAGCAACCGTCGGGCACCGCTCCTCCGACCGAGTCCGAAGCACACGCGAGAGCACATCGACGAGGCGAGCCATGGGTGCCTGGGGCACGGACACGTTCGAGAACGACAGCGCCTGCGACTGGAGCCACGACCTCGAGGACTTCGACGGCCTCGAGCTGGTCGAGCAGGCGATCGCGGCAGTCCTCGGGCTCGGCCCGGACGACGTCGGCGCGGACGTCGCGACGGAGGCGCTGGCCGCCTGCGACGTGGTCGCGCGCCTGAAGGGCCGGTTCGGCGTGCGCGACGCGTACACGGAGAGCGTGGACGCCTGGGTCGCGAACCACCGGCTCGTGCCGTCGCCCAAGCTGGTTGCGCGCGCGCTCGCCGTCGTCGATCGCGTGGTGGCGCGACCGTCGGAGCTGCTCGAGCTGTGGGAGGAAGGCGGCGAGGAGGCCGCATGGCTCGAGTCCGTCGCGGGGCTGCGCAAGAGGATCGCGGGTTGATCTCCGCGCGGATCGCGGCGATCGCGCTGGGCGCGCTCGCGCTCGGAGCTTGCGGCGAACCGCACGGCTCCTTCGGCGGCGGAACCATCTCCGTGCCGCTGCGCGCGGGCGACGACCCGCGCTTCGACCGTGCCGCGGCGGACTTGCGCGCGAGCACCGACCTCGTCCTCCACGAGGGACTGCCGCACAGCATGTTCGAGCGCGATCTGTGCAAGTCGGAGCTCGAGACCAAGTCGACGGAGGTGCGCCACGGACAGCTCTTCTATCTCGCACCGATCCCGATCTCGGCGGCCGACGCGGATGCGCTGCGGGCCACGTTCTGTGAAGCGGGCAACTACTACGCGCGGGATCCGGACGCGATGAAGCTCTGCGGGGGCTTACATGCGGACTACGCGCTCACGTGGAGTTCGGGCGCCGGCGAGTACGAGCTGCAAGTGTGCTTCGGTTGCCACGAGGCGGACCTCCACACGCCCACCGGGCTCGTCGCGCTGGACCTGCGTCACATCGACCCCGTCACCGGTCCAGCGCGCGACGCACTGCACCGCTTCCGCGCTCAGCGCCCGGCGCGCTACTGGTGACGGCGCGGCGTCGCCGTTCAGACCACCGTCAGGATCTCCGCCAATTGCTTCTTGATCAGCGCCGCCTCGGGCACGACGCAATCGTCCGATGGGTAGCCGACCGGGATCAGGACGTACGGCTTTTCGTTCTTCGGCCGGCCGAGCACCTCCTGCAGGAAGCCCATCGGGCTCGGCGTGTGCGTCAGCGTCGCGAGTCCGGCGTGGTGCGCTGCCGCCAGGAACAGCCCGACCGCGATGCCCACCGACTCGTTCACGTAGTAATGCTGCGAGTCGTCGTCACCGCGCGTCAGCTTGAAGACGACCACGAGCCAGGGCGCGACCTCGAGGAACGGTTTCGACGCGTCCGTCCCGAGCGGCGCGAGGTCCGCGAGCCACTCGGCCGTCGCGCGGTGCGCGTAGAACTCGCGCTCTTCCTTCTCGGCGGCGGCGCGGATCGCGCGCTTCACGGCCGGATCGCGCACGGCGACGAAGCGCCAGGGCTGCTTGTTCGCGCCGCTCGGCGCGCCGCCGGCGCAGCGCACGAGCCACTCGATCGTCGCGAGCGAAACGGGACGGTCGCTGAACTCGCGCACGGTCCGGCGCTTCGCCATGACTTCGCAGAACGCGCGCGCGGCGACTTCGGGCGGCGCGTCGGGGACATAGCGGTCGCTGTGGGGGACGAACTTCGGCTCGGGCATCGCCGGATCGTACGGTGCCTGGAACGACCCCGACGGATTCGACTGCCGCGCCCCAGCGCTCGAAACCGTCGGGGTCGTTCCAGGCACCGTACGACGACTTCCAACCGCGGTGACGGTCAGAGCAACGCCGCGCCGACCGCGCCGGCGAAGTCGCCGAGCTTCGACAGGCGCACCTGCGGCGGTCGCTCGGAACGGAAGAGGTGCGGCTGCATCGCGGCCGCGATCTTCGCGACGTACGGTTCGCCGAGCCGCGTGCCGAGTCCGCCGCCGATCACGACGGCTTCGACGTCGAGCAGGTTCACCGCCGAGGCCGCGCCCGCGGCGATCGCGAGCACGGCGCGGTCGATCAGCTCGTGGGCCAGGTCGTCGCCCTCCTCGAGGGCCTTGGCCCACACGCCGCTCGTCAGCCGTTCGCGGCCCTTCTTGGCGGCGATCTTGAAGAGCTTCGTCTTGCGGCCGCGCTCGTGCAGCCTGCGCGCGCGCTCCTCGAGCGCGCGCCGTCCGGCGTAGGCCTCGACGCAGCCCTCGCGACCGCACGGACAGCGACGTCCGCCCATCTCGATCACGACGTGTCCGATCTCGCCCGCGGCGCCGCGGCCGAGCCAGCGCTTGCCGGCGAAGACGACTCCGCCGCCGATGCCGGTGCCCCACCAGACGCCGAGGAACGACGCGACATCGGCGCCGGCGCCGAGCGCGGCCTCCGCGTCGAGCGCGACGCCGACGTCGTTGCCCAGCACGACCTGCGCGCCCAGCTCTCCGCCGAGCAGCGCGGCGAGCGGCACGACGCCGTCGAAGCCCGAGAGGTTGCGCGCGCCGGTG
>JBGAOR010000132.1:0-10909 GCA_044221705.1 Planctomycetota bacterium | reverse complement strand
CAGGCCGCGAACATTCCACCCGGACCCGTTCCGACGATCGCGACGCGCGCGCGTGCGGCGGCCGGATCGACCCGCGCGGCACGCGCCGTCGCGGCGGGCGGCGCGAGCTGGACGCGACCGGCTTCGCGCGCGCGGGCGAGGCGCGCGCTCCCGAACGAGGTCGGAACCGTGACGTCGACGTGCGCGACGAACCGCAGCCGGTGTGCGCCGTCGCGGCGCCGCGCGTCGAGCGACTTGCGCGCGATCCGCGCCCCGAGGACCTGATCCGGCGCCGCACCGATCTCGCGCGCCGCGCGCTCGAGGAAGCGCGCCTCCGGTTCGGCGACGCCCTGCTCCAGGCCCAGGACGCGCCACGTCGCGTGCGGCTTGTCGGGAGCCTTGTTCATGCGCCTTCGAAGACGCGGATCCTACCCTGGAGCCCCCGCGCGGCCTGCGTACACTCCCCGGGAGTGACGTCCCGCGCCAAGTCGACGAGCCCCGGCCCGGCCGGCGATCTGCTGGCCGCGATCCTCGCCGCCGAGGACCGCGATCCGATGCCCTTCGCGCGCCCGGTCGTGTCGTGGACCGACCGCGACGAGGACGGGTACCTCGAAGCCATCGAGGCCTGCGCGCTCGCCGCGATCCGGCTCGAGCGCCGCGGCCACGACCACGGCGACTGGGCCGAGCTCGATCCCCTGCGCGCGCCGGTCCGCGCGCGCTTCCCCGAGCGCGGCACGCGCGCGTTCCAGACCCTCGTCGCGGAACGGTGGCACGCGGCGCGCCCGATCGTGCTGCGCGGGATCGCCGGCGAGCTGCTGGACGCCTTTGCGGGCGAAATTGACGCAGCCGGCGGCACGCACGAGGCGCTGTGCGAGCGCGGCGGGCTCGCCGAGTGGTTCGCGGAGCGCGCCGGCGCCCTGTCGCCCGAGTTCGAGCTGCGCGCCGAGCGCCGCAAGCTGGCCGACCCCGAGCGCGACATCGAACGCGTTGCCCTGCGCGCGACGCCGCCGCCCGCCGCGAGCGGCGCGCCGCGCGAGCTGTGGTGCAAGTCGGCCTGGCTCTCGACGCACCCGGACGACCGCTCGCTGCGCATCCGTTTCGGCCACGGCAAGGAGGGCGCGGACGACGGGGGTCGCGACCTGCTGGACCATCGGCTCGTGGCCGAGTTGGCCGCGCGGCTCGTGCCCGAGACAGCGATCGCGACGGCGAACCCCGCGCTCGTGCAGATCGTCGAGAAGCTGGCCGGGGAACCGGTGCTCTTCACGCAGGCGCTCGCCTACTGGAACGCGCCGGGCGGCGGCGCGCTGTTCCACCACGACGCGTTCGCCGAGGACGCGCTCGACGACGGCGCGTTCCGGCAGCTGGGCGTGTGCTACGTGCAGCTCTCCGGCGCGACCGCGTGGCTCGCGATCTCCACCGACGACCTCGTGGCGCGCATCCGCGAGTTCGCCGAGGCGCTCGAAGACGGCGAATTGCCCTGGGTGCGCGCGCAGATCTTCGAGTCGAAGACGGCCCCGTTCCCGGGCGGATGGAAGCGCTTCCGGGCCTGGATCGAGGACGCGGACCGGATGCGCATGGAGCTCGCGCGCCCGGGCTGCGGCGCGCTCGGGCCGCTCGTCGACCGCGGGCCGGAGTTCACGGCCTTCCTCGCCGACGCCGGTCACGGCGCGGTCCTGCGCGAGGGCGATGCGATCCTGCTCCCGAACCACGGGCTCGAGAAGACCTGCATGCACTCCGTGTTCTGCGCCGGCGACGAAGTCGCCTACTCCATCTCGCTCGCGATGCGGCCGGACCGCGAGGCGCCGGAAGCGCGCGTCGCCGAGGACGCACGCCGGCGCGAGCGCTTCGAGCGCAAGCGCGCCGCGGTCCCGCGCCCGTCGGCCCAGCGCCCGCCGGTACGGCGCAAGCGGAGCGCGGAGCGATGAGCTCGACGAAACCTGCGTCGATCGCGGACGGCTGGGCGCCGGTCCTCGCGGACCTGGGGCTGAGCGCCGAGCACGTGCACGCGCCGACCGATCGCGCCGATCCGCGCGGCGCCGGATCCGCGATCGCCGCGCTGCCCGCGGGCGCCGATCCGGCCGCGGCCGCGCACGCGATCCTCGACCACGCGGCGCGGACCGCGGCGCCCGACGGCTGGCTGCTCGTCGCCGTGGAGGATCCGTCGAGCGACGAGCGGCTCGCCGCGTTGCGCGACGCGCTGTGGCCGGCCTGGCACGTGTCGGCGATCTACCGCACGAGCCACGGCGGCATCCACCGGCGCTCGCTCGACGGCACGCGCGCGGTGGCCTCCGCTTCCGTGGCGAGCGGGATGCTCGTCGCCGCGCGCCGCCGCGAGTACGTGCTCGCGCCGGATGCGACCGTCGCGAAGTTCGACAAGAACGCCTCGGGCTGGAACGGTGAACCGGGGCGGCCGGGATACGGGCACTTCCGCTGGATGCGCCGATTCGTCGCCGACATGGCCGGCGAGCACCGCGCGCGCCGCATCCTCGACTTCGGCTGCGGCGCGGGCTGGGTCGGCATCGAGGCGGCGCTGGCGGCGAAGTCGCGCGGCGGCGCGCCGGAGCTCGCCGCGTTCGACCCGAGCCCCGAGATGGTGCGCATCGCCGAGGGCAACGCGCGCGCAGCGGGCGTCGAGCGCTGCATCGGACGCACCGGGTTCGGCGAGGATCCGCCGTTCCCGGCGCCGGGCGAGGAGCCGTTCGACCTCGTGCTGTCCTCGGGCGTCGTCAGCTTCGCGCGCGACCGCAAGCGCTGGTTCGACGGGCTCGCGCGCGGCGTCGCACCGGGCGGGACGCTCGTGATCGGCGACATCCACCCGGGATCGAAGGGCATGCGGCGCCGTCGCCGCGAGAGGCCGCTGCTGCCGATCCGCGAGATGAACGGGATGCGTCGCGAGGAAGCGCGCGCGGAGCTCGAACGCCGCGGGTTCCGCTTCCAGGCCTGGAGCGGCTACCAGCTCAGCGATCCCGTGCCGCAGTGGAACCACCTCGACGCGACCAGGCTGCGCGGGATGCTCGGGCCGCTGCTCCTCTCCTGGAACCGGCGCGCGGCGGCACGGTCGCTGGCGCACGACGGCGCGGAGCAGGACCGGTTCGACTCGTGGGTGATGCGCTGCGTGCGCGGGTAGCGGCGGGACGCCACCCGCGTGCCGCGCGAGTTCGCGCGATCGCCGGGCGAGCCCGGGTGCCGTCCCTTCCGCTCAGCGCACGCGCGGGACGAGGATCCCCGTCCCCACGTCCTGGTCCTCGGGTGCGTGCTCGAGCACGAAGAGCGCCGCGTACTCGTCCAGGTCGTCGCGCGACGCGAGGCGCAGGACCTCGCTCGGAGCGAGCTGCAGGGAGCGCGCGCCGCGGGTCAGGGCCTCGGCCACCTCGTCGGCCGGGAACGGCTTCGTGCCGGCGCGCGCCGCGCGCTGCAGCTCGTGCTGCGCGTCCGTCGCGCGGATGCGCTCGGGCAGCGCCTCCGGTCCGAAGAAGAACGTGGTCGAGGCCAGGTCCAGCGACGGCTTGCCGTCCGATCCGCGCGCCGCGGGCAGGATGCCCACGACGCGGCCGTTCGTCGCGCCGTGGTTCACGCGCTCGACCGTCTCGGCGCCGGCGTAGAGCACCGGCTCCTCGGACTGGCGCGGCACGACGAACTCGGGGTCCACCTCGAGCACGATCAGGTAGCCCGCGTCGTAGCTCGGCTGCTCCGCGCGCCAGGCGTGGACCGCGGGGCGCTCGAGGACGAAGGGCTGCGCCGACACGAGCGCGCGCACCGGTGCGGCCTGGCGTTCGGCCGGCGTCGCCGCGCGATCCTCGGTCGCGCGCAGCGCGAGCGAACCGAGGCCGACGAGCGCGGCGGCGGCGACGAGGAGGGAGATCGTGGAGAGGTGCTTCATGATGGATCCGCTCAATCGCGCACGAAGACGACGTCGTCCAACCCCAGCCGGCCCTGGGACGCGCCGTAGCTCGGCCCGAACAGGAACTCGACGGCGACGATCTGCGACCGGTTCAGCGCGCTCGCGACGCGCCCGAAGTCCGCCAGGGGCAGGCGCACCGTCTCCCACTCGTTGGCCCAGCCGGCACCCGTGCCGCACCCGGTGCGCTGGTACGGCTCCTCGATCCCGCCGCCGTACGCGCTGATGCGGATCGAGGCCGTCACGCCCAGCGCGTCGCGCAGGCGCACGGTGATGTCCAGGTCGCCCAGGACCGCGGTCGTCAGCGGGTGCCGCGTCGGCTGGCAGGCGCGGAACGCGAGGTAGTCCCAGCCCCGCGTGTCCGCGAGCGAGGGGACGAGCGCGAAGTCGATCTCCCGATCGGCGGCGTTCCAATCGAACACCATGCCGCGCGTCGTGTCGGTCGCGCCGCCCGAGAACGTCATGCCGTTCATTGCCTCGCCCGCGGCCGTCGTGAACACCGTGTTCGAGTCGTCCAGGATCCCGGCCGCGGCGTTGTCGACGTCGAAGCTCACGGAGCCGCCGGAGCTCGACAATCCGAGGTCGAAGTTCGACTCGAAGTCGTCGAGGACGAGGCGGTTCGCGGCCGGCTCGCGGTGCATCAGATCGACGACCACGCAGGAGTTCGAGGGCGATCCGGGGCTGTGGAACGTCTCCCACTGGCGCCACAGACACTCGCGCCCGGCGGGATTCCCCCTCACGTACCACTCCGCGAGCGGGAGCAGGTACGTCTTCATGAGCAGGTTCACGTCCGCGCGCGTGAGCAGGCAGGGCCCCGTCGCGAACAGGCCGCTGCTGCTGCTGTTGTGGAACGCGCCGTGTCCCGCGCCGTGCAGCGAGATCGACGAGCGCGGACCGCTCGCGCGCTCGTGCAGGTGGAACGTCTGGCACAGGTTGCAGTCCGCGCAACCGTTCACGTCCGAGTCCGCGCCACCCGTCCAAAGGTGATAGGGCACATCGTGCGGATTCGCGACGGCCGTGCCCTGGAAGTCCGTGGGCGCGATGCTCGACACGAAGACGATGTCCGCGATCGTGAAGTTCGCCGGCGTGTAGGTGTGGTCGAAGAGCCGGTCGTACGCGATGGCGACGCCCTCGCCCCCGCGGCTGTGGCCGATCCACATGATGCGGTGCGTGTCGAGGTGCCCGAGCAGCGCTCCGCCCGAGATCGTCGCCAGGTTGCCCAGCAGGTAGTCCGTGTTCGTCAGCGTCGTGGTCGAAGCCGTGATCACGCCCGGCACGGTGTTGTTCTGGTGGCTCATCACCACGTAGCCGTACGAGGCGAGGTGGAAGCCGATGTGGTCGTACCACTGGTAGTTGTGGCCGTTCCCGTGGCTCACGACGACGAGCGGCAGCTGGCCGAGCGACGCGATGTTCGTCGGGTAGTACAGGTCCTGCCCGAGGAAGGTCCCACCGGAGTAGAGCACCTCGGTGACCGCGTAGGGACCCTGCACCGACGTCGGATACAGGACCCACAGCCCCGGCGTCGACGTGCCGCCGTCGATCCAGTCGCCGAACGAGAGGTTGCCGTTCCCGTCCGCGTCGATCACGACGTCGAGGCCGCGCCCGAGCCCCGCGCCCACGTCGCCGGAGAGGAAGCCGTTGTCGAGCGTGAAGCGGTTCGCGGGCACGCCTCCCGCGACGAAGGCGACGCTCTGCGGCAGCCCGCGCACGTCGAGGAGCGCGGGCGAGGCGGCCCAGCCGGCTTCGTCCTTGTGCTCGCACACGTAGACGTCGACCGTCGCGCCGATCCACTCCGGGTGCGCGGCGGTGTCGAGCGCGCCGTCGATCACCTCCGTCTGGAAGAACGACTGCACGAAGTCGAAATCGGGCGAGGCCGACAGCGTGTGCCCGGCGATGTCGACGCGCGTCAGGCCCGCGATGCGTCGCGCGGCCAGCGTCTGCGGCCCGACGGGAGTCTGCGCGACGAGGCCCTGGACCAGTACGGCGACGGCGATCGCCGCGCGCAGCGGAGCGGAGTGCATCCCTCGAAGCTACCACGCTCCGCGCGCGACAGGCGGTCCGTTTGCCTCGGGAATCGCCCGGTCGGAATGCGCACATGGACGGGGAGCGCGCGCCGATCGCGTGCTCCTCGACCGCGCGCGCTCCCCGTTCCTCGGGCCGGCACCTCCTGGTCCCGGTCCGCGCGCCGGTGGATCAGGCCCGCGGCGCGCCGATCGCGCCGGCGCCGAAGTCGATCAGCGACGCCAGCGTCGGGCGCAGGTCCTTGCGGCGCACGATCGAGTCGATCTGCCCCTTGTCGAGCAGGAACTCGGCGCGCTGGAAGCCCGGCGGGAGCTCCTGCTTGATCGTCGACGCGATCACCCGCGGACCGGCGAACCCGATGAGCGCGCCCGGCTCCGCCAGGGTGATGTCGCACACCGACGCGAAGCTGGCCGTGACCCCGCCCGTGGTCGGGTTCGTCAGGACGCAGATCGCGAACCCGCCCGACTCGTTCAGGGACGCCAGCGCCGCGCTCGTCTTGGCCATCTGCATGAGGGACAGCATCCCCTCGTGCATCCGCGCGCCGCCGGAGCTCGTGAACACGACCAGCGGCTTCTTCTCCTTGCGCGCCACGTCGCAGGCCAGGGCGATCTTCTCGCCCACGACCTCGCCCATGGATCCGCCCATGAACGAGAAGTCGAGCACGGCCAGCACGACCGGGCGGCCCTCGATCGTCCCGGTGCCGCACAGGAGCGCCTCGTTCTGGCCGAGCTTGGCCACCGAGCGCTTGATCTTCTCGGCGTACGGCACGGCGTCCTGGAAGTGCAGCCGGTCGAGCGCCGTGAGCTCGGCGTAGAGCTCGTGGAAGCTGCCCTCGTCGAGCACCATGCGCACGCGCTCGCGACCCGGCAGCGTGAAGTGGAAGTCGCAGGCCGGGCACACGCGGCCCTTCTCCTCGAGTTCCTTGCGGTAGATCATCTGCCCGCAGCTCTCGCATTTGAGCCACAGGCCGCCGGGCATGTCCTTCTTCTTCCACAGGCGGCGCGTGCGCTTCTCGCCCACGTCGTCGCCCGCGGACTCCACGTCGCCCTGCGCCGCGTCGGCCAGGCGCGCCGGCGGGATGATCTCGCGCTCGGCGAGCTTCTCGGACTGCGGGCGCTTCGGTTCGGGCACTTGCGGACTCGCTGCGAACTCAGGCATGGATCGTCTCCTTGCGCGCGGACTCGGCCGCGGCACGGAAGCGGGACAGGGCCGCACCCAGATCGGGTGCGCCGAACAGCGCCGAACCAGAGACCAGGACGTCCGCTCCCGCCGCGGCGCACAGCGGGATCGTGTCGGCGTTCAAGCCGCCGTCCATCTCGACGAAACCGGTCCAGCCGCGAGCGCGGATGGCGCGGGTCTTCGCCAGCATCTCGGGGATGAAGCGCTGACCGCCGAACCCGGCGTGCACGCTCATCACGAGGACCAGGTCGACGTCCGCGAGGAGCGGCAGGACGCGCTCGACCGGGCAGTCGGGGTTGAGCGAGACGCCGACCTTCGCCACGCCCTCGGCGCGGAACGCGGCGATGACCTCGCGCGCCTCGGCGTCGTTCGCCGTCGTCTCCACGTGGAAGGTGAGGACGTGCGCCCCGGCTTGCGCGAAAGCGCGCGCGTAGCGGCGCGGCTCCGAGATCATGAGGTGGACGTCGAGCGGGACGCGCGCGCGCTTCTTCAGCGCCTCGACGACCACCGGCCCGATCGTGAGGTTCGGGACGAAGTGGCCGTCCATGACGTCGACGTGCAGCCAGTCGGCCCCGGCGGCTTCGGCGCGCGCGACCTCGTCTCCCAGCCGCGCGAAGTCCGCGGAGAGCAGGGACGGCGAGATCAGGATGGGACGAAGGGCCATGCGGCGGTGCTGGGTGCGACGGCAGGCGGGGTCGGCGGACGGACCGGTGCGCTGCGCGGGCTGGAGCAGGGACTCCGGCCGGGGGGCCGATTCTAGCCGGGTCCGGGGGGTGAGCCCAGGGCGAGCCGTCCACGGGACGGAAGCTGACCCAGTTGGCTGTCCGTCCGCCCCCGGGCCACCAGGAATGGGGCCCGATGACGGCCGGCTCCCCCAGGGAGAGCGTACGGACAGCGGACTGGGTCAGCTTCCCGCGGTTGCGGTCAGCGCTTCTGCAGCGCCTGGATTCCCGGCAGCGTCCCCGTCTCGAGCAGCTCGAGCGAGGCCCCGCCGCCCGTGCTGATGTGCCGGATGCGGCTGCCGAGCGCCAGCATCTCGACCGCCGCCACCGAGTCGCCACCGCCCACGACGGTGTACCCCGGACAGGCCGCGACCGCCCGGCCGACCGCCTCGGTCCCGGCCCGGAACGCCGGCCACTCGAACACCCCCATCGGGCCGTTCCAGACCACGGTCCGCGCCGACTGGATCCGCGCCGCGTAGCGCGCGCGGGTCTTCGGACCGATGTCGAGCCCCATCAGCCCGTCGGGGATCTCCGCGCCGACCTCGATCGGCTTCGCGCCCTCGTCGAAGGCCTCGGCGCACACGTGATCCTCGGGCAAGAGGATCTCGACCTTGCGCGCTGCCGCTTTCGCCAGCGCTGCGCGCACCGCGTCGAGCTGGTCCTTCTGCACGAGCGACTTGCCGACCGCTCGGCCCTGCGCGGCGAGGAACGTGTAGGCCATCCCGCCGCCGACGAGCAGCGCGTCGACCTTGTCGAGCAGGTGGTCGACCACCTGCAGCTTGTCGCTGACCTTCGCGCCGCCGAGGATCGCCACGAGCGGGCGCTCCGGGTTCTCGAGCACGCGCCCGAACGCGACGATCTCCTTCTCCATCAAGCGGCCCGCGGCCGACGGCAGGAGGCGCGCGATGCCGCACACCGACGCGTGATCGCGGTGCGCCGCGCCGAACGCGTCGTTCACGAAACAGTCGCCGAGCGCGGCCCACTGCGCGGCCAGAGCTGCGTCGCCCGTTTCGTCGCCCGCATGGAATCGGACGTTCTCGAGCAGGACCACGGATCCCTTCGGCGCGGCGGCGATGGCGGCGGCGACTACCGGCCCCGTGCTCTCCTTCAGCACCACCACCGGCGAACCGAGCAGCTCCTGCAGGCGCGCTCCCATCGGCGCGAGCCGCATCGACTCGACGACCTTGCCCTTCGGACGGCCCAGGTGGCTCAGCAGGATCGGCCGCGCCGACTTCGCCAGGAGCTCGCGGATCGTCGGCAGCGCCGCGCGGATGCGCGTGTCGTCGGTGATCGCGCCGGAGACGTCCTGCGGGCAGTTGAAGTCGACGCGCACCAGCACGCGCTTGCCGGCCAGCGGGATCGAGTCGAGGTTCGGGACCGCGAGCGACGGGGCGGAGGTCATCGGGCGCGCCTCGCGCTCAGACCTTGGCCGCGGCGGGCTTCTTCGCGTCGAGCTTGTGCGCCAGCACGATCAGGTCGACGACGCGCGAGCTGTAGCCCCACTCGTTGTCGTACCACGAGACCACCTTGACCAGATTGTCGCCGATGACCTGCGTCGAGAGCACGTCGAAGATCGAGCTGGCCGGGTTGCCGATGATGTCCGACGACACGATCGGATCGGCGCAGTACTCGAGGATGCCCTTCATGGACTTCTTCGAGGCCGCCTCCATCGCGGCGTTGATCTCTTCCTTCGTCGTCTTCTTCGCCAGCACGCACGTCAGGTCCACCATCGAGCCGTCCGGCACGGGCACGCGCATCGCGACGCCGTGCAGCTTGCCCTTGAGGCGCGGGTACACCTCGGCGATCGCCTTCGCGGCGCCCGTCGACGTCGGGATGATCGACAGCGCCGCGGCGCGCGCGCGGCGCAGGTCCTTGTGCGGCAGGTCGAGGATGTTCTGGTCGTTCGTGTAGGCGTGGATCGTCGTCATCAGCCCCTTCTCGATGCCGAAGGTCTCGTCGAGGACCTTCGCGACCGGCGCGAGGCAGTTCGTCGTGCACGAGGCGTTGCTGATCAGCTTGTGCTCGGGCTTCAGCTCGTGGTCGTTGACGCCCAGGACGATCGTGGCGTCCATCTCCGGCTTGCCGTCCTTCGACTCCTTCGCGGGTGCCGTGAGGATCACGCGTCCGGCGCCGGCCGTCAGGTGCTTCGAGCAGCCCTCGCGGTTCGTGAACACGCCGGTCGATTCGACGACCACGTCCACCTTGTTCTTCGCGTGCGGCAGGACCGCCGGGTCCTTCTCGGCCGTGATGGGGATCTTCCGTCCGTTCACGACGATCGCGCCATCGGCCGCCTCGACCGTGCCCGGGAACGCGCGGTGCACCGAGTCGTACTTGAGCAGGTAGGCGAGCGTCTTCGCGTCGGTCAGGTCGTTGATGTGCACGACCTCCACGTCCTCGCGCTGCGACAGGATGCGGAAGACGTTGCGACCGATGCGGCCGAAGCCGTTGATGGAGACGCGCAGGCCCATGGGGTTCTTCGGCGCCGGGGGTGCGCGCCGCTCGCAGGAGTTGGGCCCGGGCCGCGCGACGTGCGGCCGAGCCGGGGAGGTCCGAACGTGAGTCCGCGCGTCCCGGGAGCGCCCGAAACCCGCGAAAAGTCGCGGGCAAGTTACACTCCGGGCCCCGTCCGATCAACGCGCGCGAGCACGGTCGGAGCGCTCCCGCCCCATGTACGCAGAAGAGCCGACGCCGACCGGTCCGGACCGAGCGTCCGACTTCGCGCCGGATCGCTGGGCACGCCTCGCCGCGCCGCTCGGGATCGAGCCCGAGGCGCCCGTCTGCGTCGCGCTCTCGGGCGGCGCGGACAGCGTGTACCTCCTGCACGTCGTCGCCGCCGCGGTGCCGCGGCCGCGCGTGCTGGGCGTGCACGTCGACCACGGATTGCGCGGCGACGAGAGCGACGGCGACGCGCGTTTCTGCGCGGATCTCTGCGCCGAGCTCGGCGTCGGGTTCGAGCTCGCGCGCGCCCCGGTCGAGCGCGAGCCGAGCGGACTCGAGGCCCGCGCGCGCGTCGCGCGCTACGCCACGCTGGCGTCCGCCGCGCGCGCGGCCGGCATCGCCACGATCCTCACCGCGCACCACGCCGACGACGCGCTCGAGACGCTGATCC
>JBGAOR010000017.1:0-64890 GCA_044221705.1 Planctomycetota bacterium | reverse complement strand
GCGGCCGTCGAGGAAGCCCGGGCGCGCGTCGAGCACGCCGTCGAGCGCGCCGAGCCGCTGTTGTCCCTCCCAGAAGCACGCCACGGTGAAGACGGCGCGCTGCGCGTCCTTCGGCCACAGCTCGAGCCGCGCGAGCTCGAGCCAGCGCGGCACGTCGCGCTTCGCCGCCGCGAGCGCCGCGACCATGCGTTCGACGATCTCGCCCGAACTCCACGCGCCGTCGCGCCGCGGGATCAGGTCCTTCCCGTCGCCGTCGAGGAGGCGCACGACGGGATTGTTCCAGGCCGGCTCGCCGAATCGCTTCAGCGCGGCCGCGTCGGCGCCGCCCGCGTTGTTGTGGATCGCGACGGGAACGAAGAGCGTCTCGATGGCCTCGACGAGCCGCGGGTGCGACAGCGGGCCGGCGCCGAAGTCGCGGCAGGTCTGGCAGCCCGGGATCTCCTGGAAGAGGACGAACGCGGGCTTGGCCTCGCGCTTGGCCGCCGCGAGCCCCGCGTCGAGATCGCGGCCGAACTTCACCCGGCCCAGCTCCGGCGGCTGCTTGGGATCGTCGGCGGGTGCGAGCGCGAGGAGGACCGTGGCGGCGAGTGTGTGCATGGCGCGGGCTACGTGGGACGCGTGCGTGTGGGACCGCCGACTTCGCGCGTCACTTCCACGCGCCGTCGAACACGAGGTCGCGAGTCTCGCCGACCTTCAGCGTCAGCGGGAGGTCGAAGTCCCGGCCCTGCTCGTGCAGCGAAATCCGCACGACCAGATCGCCTGCGGGCACGACGATCTCGCGCTCGGTGCCCTTCTCGAGCCCGTCGCCGAACACGACGGCGCCGCGCGCGCGCACCTCGATGCCCGCCAGGGCCGACGGTCCGTCGAGCCGCACGTGGATCCGCGCGCCCGCGTCGACCTCCAGGCGCAGGCCCTCGCTCGACGACCCGGCGGCGACCGCGATCCCCGTGAGAACGCCGACGCGACCGCTCGTCGTGCAGGCCGACAGCGCGTAGGTCCCGGGCACGAGGCCGTCGAGCGCGAACGCCCCGTCCTTGCCCGTCGACTGGACGAGGAAGCCCGCCTCGGGCGCATCCTCCTGCGCGCAGGTCAGGGTCGCGCTGCACGGCGCTCCCGTCCCGCGATCCACGACGACGCCGCGCAGCCCGCCGCCCCTGCGCAGGTGCAGCTCGAGCCCGCGATCTCCGGCGCGCGCGCGCACGGGCAGCGAGTCCACGTGGTCGCCCATGGACGAGGCGCGGATCTCGTATTCGCCCGCGGCGAGCGGACCGATCGTGAAGTTCCCGGACGGATCGTTGGAGCTCTCGAGCGTGTACGCGCCCGACTCGAGGGAGCGCACGTGCAGCGCGGCGAAGTCGGCCGGTCGGCCCGCGGGGTCGAGCACGCGACCCTGGATCGTGAGGCCGCGGTGCACGCGGATCTCGACGTCCGGCGGGGACTGGCCGTCGGCGATGACGACGTACTGCCCGAACGCGGCGGGATCGGCGGCATCGACGGTGCTCGCGCCGGAGTTCCGACTGGGGGCCGGACCGACCAGCCAGCCGCCGGGACCGAGGCCCGAGAACGTGAAGCGACCCTCGCGGTCGGTCTTCGTCACCCGACGCCCCTTCGGCGCGTTCCGGGAGAAGTAGGCCGGGCGCGCGAACCGCGTCGCCTCGAGGCACACAGGGAACTCCGGCACGGGCCGACCATCGAGATCGAGCACGATGCCTCGCAGGTGCGCACCATCGTCGATGCGCCATTCCACGTCCCGTACTTCGCCCGGCTCCAGCACGATCGGCGCGGGAGATCGCCACACGGTCGTGGTGCCGCGCCAAGCCGAGGCGTCGAGCGGCACGCGCGGCGCCAGCCCTTCGAGGCGTGCGATTCCGTCGGCCCCCGTGTGCGCGTCCCACAGCTGGTCGCCCCTCACCGCGCGTGACATCGAGCTCGCTCCGTACGGGAAGAGGAGTCGGTACCTGGCCGTCGAGACGAACGCACGTCCGTTGGCGACGGGCGCGCCGTCGGCTTCCAGCAGTCGGACGCGCAAGGTCGCTGCGCGCGAGAGCTCGATCAGGAGCGCGTCGTCGGGCGTCGCATGCCCGGGGACGACGGCGACCGAGACGATCGGATATCCCTCGGCAGTCACGGTGTGGACCGAGGTCGTCCACGTCGCGCCCTCGACGCGGAATCGTCCGTCTGCGTCCGTGAGCAGCTGCGTCGCGATCGCATCGCCGCGCGCCTGGAGCTCGATCCGCGCCCCGGCGATCGGGGCGCGCGTCTCGCGGTCGATCACGCGGCCGTTGAGGACGAGGTCGGGCCGCGTGCGCAGCGCGATGGAGACCTCGCGGACCTCGTTCGCAGCGAGCGGCCGCTCGAGGGACACGGATTCGGAGCTCGTGGAGCCGTCGTCGCTCGACGCGTGGATCGAGTACGTCGCGCCGGCTTCGAGCTCGAGCTCCGCGACGCCGTCCGCATCGCTGGCCACTTCCTCTGCCAGCGTGCCGTGCGATCGCTCGACCGGCTTCCACGACTGGCGCTCCTTCGGGACTTGCGCGCGGATGCGGATGCCGGGCAGCGCGCGCCCGTCCTCGACGGCGGTGACGCGCACGCGGACGCCGGTCCAGGCGCGAGCGGCAGCCGTCGCCGCCGACGGGGGAGTCGGCGCCTCGGCGATCCCGGTCCGGGCTTCGCCTCGCGGCGTCGAGCTCGGCGTCGCGAGGTCGTTCGCGTCCGTTCCCGCCGTCCTCGCCGTCATCGCCGCGGAGTCCCGCGGATCCGCCGCTCGATCGAAACGCGAGTCGTCGCGCAGCCCGAGGATCACGGCGAGGACCGCGACGGCCGCGAGTGCGATCAGGAGCAGCGAGCGGTACATCCTCGTCCTCGATGGGTCCTACGTCGATCGGGAGATCACGCCGCCGGGGATCCCGTGGAAGCGCGGCAGGCTACCGCGGCTCCCCGAGATGGGCACGGGCGCCTCGGATCCGTGTTGGAACCACGTCCCAGGCGTTCCCGCCCCGACCGCCCCGTCCCGGGTCTGATAGGCTCGTCCATGGTGACACGGTCAGCGCTCCGACGAGCGCGCTCGCGGACCGCGCACGGACCCGGCTCCCGGCGAATCGAAGACACTCCCCTTGGCACGCGTCGCGTTCATCGTCACGACCTGTCACGAGTTCGAGGGCATCAAGGTGCTCTCCTCGATCCTGAAGAAGCACGGGCACGTCGCCGACTGCTTCCTGCACAGCGAAGAGAAGGACTTCTACCGCGCTGTCCTCGACTGGAAGCCCGACGTCGTCGGCATCTACGCCACGACCGGCCAGGAAGCATGGGCGTACGACTACATCCGCGCCTGGAAGAAGAATCTCAAGCACCTGAAGGTCGTCATGGGCGGACCGCACCCGAGCCACGAGCTCGAGCCGCTCACGCACACGGACGTCATCGACGCGACCACGAAGGGCGAGGCGGAGTACGCGATCCTCGACCTGGTCAACGCCTGGGAAGCGAATCGCACCATCGAGGACATCCCCAACGTCGGTTGGCTCGGGCCCGACGGCGTCGGCGTCCAGAATCCGATCCGGCCGGTCGTGCAGGACCTCGACACGCTGCCGTTCCCCGACGTCGACGTCTTCTACAAGTATCCCTTCCTGCGCTCGAAGCGCGTGATGCAGGTGCACGTGAGTCGAGGGTGCCAGAACTCGTGCACGTACTGCTCGGTCGGGTTGATGAAGAAGGACTGGGTCTCCGGCCGGCGCGGCGAGAAGTTCAACCGCCAAAAGTCGGTCGACTACGTGTGCGAGGAGATGAACGACATCCTCGCGCGCTACCCCGACTTCAAGATGGTGAACTTCGGCGACGCGGCGCTGAACATGACGCGCGGCTGGATCCAGGAGTTCGCGGACAAGTGGCCGAAGCGCGTCGGGCTGCCGTTCGCCTGCAACATCAACATCAACTACCTGAACGAGGACGACATCATCGCGCTCAAGCGCGCGGGGTGCGTCAGCGTGCAGTTCGGGCTGGAGTCGGGTTCCGAGAAGGTGCGCCTCGAGATCTACAAGAAGGGCTACACCGACGACATCGTCTACTCGATCCCGAAGCTCCTGCGGAAGCACAAGATCACGTACCGCACGAACAACATCATGGGTTCGCCGGCGGAGACGCTGGAGGACATGTTCGAGACGGCGCGCGTCAACAAGCGCATCAAGCCGAACGGCTGCACGGTGCTGATCTACCGGCCGTTCAAGTCGACGGTGCTCGGCCAGCAGGACTTCGCGCTCGGGCGCGTCGACGTCGGCCGCGACATCGGACCGTCCATCCAGAACGACTCGATGATGAAGCGCGCGGACCTGCGCGAGGTCGTCAACCTGCAGAAGCTCTTCAACGTCGCGGTGTACGTGCCGGGCGGCGAGCAGCTCGTGCGCCAGCTCATCCGCATGCCGCGCAACCCGGCGTTCGACTTCACGCTGCTCGGGTTCCTCTGGTACCAGCACGCGGTCGTGTCGGGATACGGGATGCTCGACGACTTCAAGCTGGGCCTGAAGAACGTCGGCCAGGTCTTCGGGAAGAGCGGCACGCAGACGAAGCGCAGCTTCCTCGAGACGCTCGACACGGGGTCCGACGCCGCGGTCCACTAGGGACGCGGTGGAGGAGCACGGTCAGCGCTCGCGGTCGTGGCTGACGCGCGGCGCGCTGGGCATCTGCGTCGCCACGTTCTTCTCGGACGTCGGTCACGAGATGGCGACGGCGGTCCTGCCGCTGTACCTCGGCGCGATCGGTCTCGGTCCGGCGGCGCTGGGCGCGGTCGAGGGTTTCGCGGACCTCGTGTACGCGTCGGCCAAGCTGGCCGGCGGCTACGCGGGACAGCGCATCCACCGGAAGGCGCCGTGGGTCGCGGCGGGGTACGCGCTGACGGCGATCGGCACGGCGGCGATGGCGTTCGTGCGTGTGCCGGCGGCACTGGGCGCGTTGCGCGCGACCGCGTGGGCCGGCCGCGGGTTCCGCTCGCCGCTGCGCGACCATCTGCTGGCCGACGAGGTCGAGCCGACGCACTACGGCCGCGTCTACGGGATCGAGCGCGCGGCCGACATGCTCGGCGCGGTCGTCGGGCCGCTGCTCGCGATCCTGCTCGTTGCAGCGGGCCTCACGGCGGGCGAGGTGATCGGCTGGACGATCCTGCCGGCGCTCGTGCCGGTCCTCGCGATCCTCCTCTTCGTGCGCGACCGCGGCGCGGAGAAGGACGCCGCGATCGCGACGGCGAGTCCGCCCCTGCCGCCCGCGTTCTGGCGCCTGATCCGCGCGGTGTCCCTGTTCGGCGTGTCGGACTTCTCGCGCACGTTCCTGATCCTGCTCGCGGCCCGCGCGCTGGGCGGTCCGAGCGGCGCGAGCGCCGACGTCGCGGCGGGATTCGGCACGGGCTCGATCACGGCGGCGGTCGGGTTGTACGCGCTGCACAACGCGCTCAGCGCGGTCGCGGCGCTCGGCCTGGGTCGGCTCGCGGACCGGTTCCCGAAGCCGCGACTGCTCGCGGCGGGCTACGCGGTCGGTGCGGTGACGCACGCGATCCTGGCGTTCGGCTCGGAGTCGCTCGCGTGGCTCGTCGTGGCGATCGTGCTGTCGAGCGTGTACGTCGCGGCGGAGGAGACGCTCGAGAAGGCCACGTGCGCCGCGCTCGTCCCGCGCGCGTCGCGCAGCAAGGCGTTCGGCCTCCTGGCCGGCGCGAACTCGCTGGGCGACCTCGCGTCGAGCGTGGGCATCGGTCTCGCGCTCCAGTTCGGGCACGGACAGCTCGGCTTCGCGATCTGTGCCGCGCTGGCCGGACTGGGCGCGCTGGTGGTGGCCCGCGTGGAGTCGCCACCGCCCGCGAGTCCCGCATTATCCTGAGCGCGTGTCGCGCCGAGTCCTGACGATCTTCGCCGTGCTGGCGGTCGGATGCGTGTGCGCGCTCCTGGGGTTCGTCCGGGGCACGGATTCCGCCGTGGCCGTCGAGGATCCTCGGCGGCCCGCGTTCCGCGCGGGGGAGGCGGATGCAGGAGCCGCGCTGTCCGTCGGGAGCGCTGTGCCTGACGACCAGCGCACGATCGCCGCTCCCGGAGGCCTCCGCCCGCTGCGGGTACACGTCGTCGACCTCGCGGGCGCCGCGCCCGAGTCGTGGAGCGTCGCGGTCCTCCGGACGCCCCCTGCGCCCGACCCGATCTTGCCCGACCCGGACTCGTTCGGCCGACTCGCGATCGCCGAATGGCGCGGCGCGGGCTCGGACGCGGTCGAGATCCCGGCCGAGATCCGTGGACGCCCCGAGCCGCTCTACCTGTGCGCGCGGGCCTACGCGGGCCCCGACACGGGCTACGTGCAGAGCGACGTCGTCCGGCTGAGCACGGACATGCACGACACGCTCGCTCTCGTCGTATTCGCCCCGCCGCGCCTCGTCGTGCGCATCGAAGGTCCGCGTCCGGCGGGCGACCTGCGCTACGAGATCGCGCCGACGGCGTTCGTGTCTCCGGCCGACGCGCGCGGCGCGCGGATCGCGTCCACGTCCGAAGGCACCGCGTCCTTCGTCGTCGCGCCGGACGTCGCGTATCGCGTGCGGGTGACGGGCCCGCGCCCCGACGACGTCGTCGAGGCGACGGCCGCGGGCATCGCGCGCTCCGGACGCGGGGACGTCGTGCTGCGGTTTCCCGGCGGTTTCGCCGAACCGCTCCCTCCCGGCTACGTCGAGCTCGCGCTGGCGGGTCGCATCGAGTTCGAGGGCGAAGAGCCCCCCGGCCTGTGGGCCAGCGTCGACGGCGGCCCGCCGATCTCGATCGCCGTCCGGCCCGACGGGACCTTCGAGCTCGTGCACGAGCGCGCGTCGAGCGTCGAGCTGCACGCCTCCAGCGGTGACTTGGAGCCGCGCTTCGATCCGGAGGTGTCCACGTACCCCTTCGGCACGCGCGGGGTCCTCGTGCGCAGCCTGCCCCTCGCGACCAGCGTGCCCGTTCGCCTGCGCTTCGTCGCCGCCGAGGACGGAGCGCCGCTCTCCGGCGCATGGGTGACGTTCCTCGTGCGCGACGGGGAGCACACGCGCAGCCGCAGCCTGGGCGGTCAGAGCGGGACCGAGGTCGAGGTGTCGCTGCCCGCCCTCACGGGGCTCGAGTACTTCGTCTGCGCACGTGACCGCCGCGACGAGCGTGGAGTCCTCTTCGCGCCGGGCGCGCCCGAGCCCGGCGCGGTCCTCGAGCGCACGATCCGCCTCGCGCGCGGCTTCCGCCGCGATTTCCGCGTCGTGCACTGTGGCCTGCATACGCCCGTCGCGGGCGCCGAAGTCGCGCTCGACGCGCTGGTCGTCGCGCGCTCCGACGCCGACGGCCGGTTGCGCATCGAGCTCGACGAATGGCCCGGGCGTCTCACGATCCGCGCGCAGGGATTCGACGAGGGACAGTGGCCGCCCGCCTGGCAGACGCCGCTCGCGTCGACGACGATGAGGATCTGTCCGGCCGACTGAGCAGGAATGGCTACTGCTTCACGCCCCGCGCGTACGTGCCCGACGCGTCCTCGTCGAGCGTTCCGTCTTCGCGGTGCACCACCCACGTTCCGACGCGCAGGCCGGCCTCGAAGCGGCCCTCCTCGTGGGCGTTCCCGTTCTCCCACCACGAGCGGTGCGCGCCGTGCTGCTTGTCGTTCTCGTAGTCGGACTCGCGCGCGAGGATCCCCGACTTGTACCAGGCCTTCGCGGGCCCGTGCAGGCGACCGTCGAAGTAGGTGCCGACGTTCGACAGCGAGCCGTCCGCGTTCCACGTCGTCCACGTGCCGTCGCGCTTGCCCGCGGCGTACGTGCCCTCGACGGCGCGCGCGCCGTCCTCGTGGAACGTCGCATACGCCCCGTCGAGGCGGCCCGATCGCCACGTCTCGCGCGAGCGGAGGGTGCCGTTCGGGTGCCACTCGACCCACGGGCCCTCGCGCATGTCGTTCGCGAAGCCGCCCTCGGCCGCCGGCGTCCCGTCGTGGTACCACTGCTTCCACGCGCCGGTCCGCAGGCCGCTCGCGAAGCTCGACACGCTCGCCACGGCGCCGTTCGCGTGCCATTCGGTCCACGAGCCCTCGGCCAGTCCGACGCGCGTCGTCCCGCGGCGCACGAGGCGGCCCTCGGCGTCGTGCTCCTCGAACGCGCCGTCCGGCCGGTTCGCGCGCATGTCGAGCACCAGGCGCGGCGCGCCGGATTCCGCGCGCGACGTCCAGCGGCCCGTGCGCGCGCCGTTCTCGTACTGTCCCTCGACGGCGATCGAGCCGCCGGGATGCCACTCGGTCCACGGCCCCTGCTCGCGATCGGCGCGCCACGTCGTGCGCGTGACGAGGCGGCCCGCGGCGTCGAACGACTCCCACGTCCCTTCGCGGTGGCCGCCCGCGAACGTCCCGCGCATCGAGACCGTCCCGTCCGCGCGTCGGAAGGTCCACGGACCTTCGCGCTGGCCGTCGATGCGTGCGCCGTCGCCGTCCGATGCGGTGCCGCATGCGGCGAGGATCGCGAGCGCGGCGAGCAGCGAGATCGGAATCTGCATCGCTCCTTCCCACGATAAGTGGATTTCCGGATCCTGTGCAAACTCGGCATGGGCCAGGGAACGCTCAAGCTCGCGACGCTCGCGGCCAGCACGGCGGTGGGGCTGGCGCTCGGTTGGCTCGTCCTGCGCTCGCGCACCGCGAGCAGCATCGGCGTCGTCGATCAGACCCGGTCGGTCGAGGTCGTGCTGCTCGAGAGCCAGGTCGCGCCGCGCGGACTCGGGCCGTTCGAGCTGCGACCCGGGCTCGCGAGCCTGGCACGCGAACCGCTCGACAAGGCGACGGTGTTCCGGATGTTCACGATCGGTCCCTACATGCAGTGGGATCCACAGCAGTACTTCCGCTACAAGCCGCACCTCGACGAGACGATCCCGTTCCCGCAGTACCCGGGCGGCGCGTACCACCGGCGCACGAACGACGACGGCTACCGCGAGGACCACGACACGCCGCATCCGAAGCCGGACCTGCTCGTCCTGGCGACGGGCGACTCGCACACGGACGGGATCGGCGAGAACGCGGACTCGTGGCCGAACCGACTGGAGGCCGAACTCGCCGCGTCGCGGCCGGGGAAGAGCGTCGAGGTGCTCAACGCCGGCGTGCAGATCCAATCCTTCTACCACTACCTGGGCGCGATCGAGCGGGCGCTGCCGCTCCAGCCCGACGCGGTGATCACGCTGTGCTACGGCGGCAACGACTTCCTCGAGGTGCTGCTCTTGCACCACTTCTTCCAGCACACGGTGCGTCCGATCCGCACGCGCGAGTACTGGGAGACGCTGAAGCAGGCGGCGGGCGTCCACGAGCCCGAGCTGACGCAGATCCTGTACGCCGCCGTGTACTTCGACCGGTTCCCGGACCAGGCCGACCTCGCGCTCGAGGCGTCGGCGGCGGTGTGCGCCGAGATCCAACGTACGTGCACGGAGCACGGGATCCCGTGGATCTTCGGGTACCTGCCCAGCGCGTACTGCCTGCCCTGGAAGGAACTCGCTGCGGAGCGCGCGAGCGACCTCGCGGCGCTCCACCTGACGGACGCGGCGATCACGCGGATCGACGGGCTGGCCGACCGTCTGCTCGCGATCCTGCGCCAGCGCGGGGTGACCGTCGTCGACCTGCGCGAACCTCTCGGCGCGATGGCGCGCGCGGGGGAGCGGCGTCCGTACTGGGACGAGTTCCACATCGACGTCCGCGGTCAGGGGCTCGTCGGGCACTGGATGAAGGAACCGCTCGAAGCGGCGCTCGCGCGCAAGCGCTAGGCGGTCCGGTACGACGGCGGAAGGACTTTCCGGCATCGATTCCAGAAGCCGCGGTGTCACCAAGAAGCGCGCCGGTTCCGGCGTTGGACCGACGAGTCGGCGGGTGCCACGATGGCGCCCGTTCCGCTCCTGGAGGTTCCATGTCGTTCGTCTGCCTGTTCGTGGCGCTCGCCGCCGATCCCACTGCCCTCACGTCCCGCATCGCCGACGTGACCGTCTATCCGTCCACCGCGCTCGTGCACCGCGTCGCCGACGTCGGCGGAGCGGGCAGCTACGTGCTGCGCGGCCTGCCGCAGAGCCTCGACGCCGATTCGATCCGCGTGCGCGCCGACCGCGGCGCGGTCGTGTCGGTCGAGGTCCGCAATCGGCTGCAAGAGGCCGTGCCGTCGGAGCGCGTCGAGGCGCTCAAGCAGCGGCTCGTCGTCGCGGAGGCCGAGGTGCGCGTCGCGCAGGACGAGGTCAATGCGACGGAGCAGCTCGCGAAGCACCTCAACGCGCTCATGGCGCTCGATCAGGCGCAGTCGCGCGACGAATCGCGCACGGGGCGGGCGAATCCCGAGGCCTGGGAGACCAGCTGGAGCTTCTTCGCCAAGAAGATCGGCGAGGTCCAGGGCCAGAAGCGCGAGGCCGACAAGAAGCTCCTCGCGAAGCAGACCGAGGTGCAGAAGATCCAGGCCGAGATCGGCCGCTCGACGGGCGCGCGCGCCGAGCCGGTGAACGACGTCGTGGTCGAGATCGAGGGCGAGGGCGCGGCCAAGCTGGACGTCGAGTACCTCGTGCAGGGCACGGGCTGGCAGCCGAACTACGAGCTGCGCACGTCGAGCGACCTCGCGAAGGTCGGGCTGACGTACCGCGCACAGGTCTACCAGTTCACGGGCGAGGACTGGAACGATGTCGCGCTCGCGCTTTCGACGGCGCAACCGCAGCGCGGCGCGCAGGGACCCGAGCCGATGCCGGTGTGGCTCTCGATCTGGCAGCCGCCGACGGCCGACGGCTACGCGCGCGGATCGGCCCGGCCGGTCGCCATGGAGGCCGTCGAGCGGCTCGGTGCGAACGGCTACGCAGGCAAGCAGCTGAAGGACAAGGCCGAAGCCGACGACGCGAGCCGCTCCTTCGCCACGATCGAGAGCGGCGGCCTGTCCGTGCGCTACCAGATCCCGCGCCGCGAGACCGTGCAATCGCGCAACGAGCCGACCAGCGTCCTCGTCGGTCAGGCGGACCTCGCCGTCGCGATCGAGCGCACGGTCGTGCCGGCCATCGACACGACGGTATGGCTGCGCGGGCGCGCGAAGAACACGACGCCCTACACGCTGCTGCCCGGCGCCGCGTCGGTCTTCCTGGGGCAGGATTTCCTGGGCCGCGCGTCGGTCGACCTCGTGCAGCCCGGCGCCGAGCTGACGCTGCACCTGGGCGCCGATCCGTTCCTCGAGGTCGAGCGCACGCGCACGCAGGACATGGAGAAGGGCCCGGGCTTCCTGTCGTCGCAGGCTTCGAAGATCGAGGGCTGGCGCATCCACATCAAGAACGCCGGCGCGCCCACGCAGGCCAAGGACGGCGCGGTCGAGGTCATCGTGCGCGAGGTCCTGCCGCGTCCGCGCGACGAGCGCATCGAGGTCGAGCTCTCGAAGTCCGAGCCCAAGACCTCGGTCGACGAGCGCTGGAAGCAGGACCGCGAGGAGAAGGGGATCCTGACCTGGGTCGTGCGCGTGCCGAAGGCCGGCGCGACCGACGTGGTCTGGGAGTACACGGTGGGCTACCCGAAGGGCGCCAAGGTCGTGCGCGAGTAACCGGCGCGGTCCACAGTTCCCAACCGGACGCCGGCGCGGCAGGCTATCGAGCACGATGGCCTGCCGTCTCCATTCCCTCCTGTCGCTCGCGGTCCTCGCCGCGAGCTCTTGCGCGACGTCCGGTTCGAGCGCGCCCGCCGCGCCGACGCCCGTCGCGAGCACCGAGACCGCGTCGGCGCCGCCGGCTCCGATCGTCGCGGCGCAGGCCGCGACGCAGGCGCCCGCCGCCGCGGCCCCGAGCGCGCCCGCAGCGGACCGCATCCACTTCGTGGTGCTCCACACGAACGACGTGCACGGCCAGGTCCTGCCGCGCAAGGCGACGTGGCTCAAGCGCGACGATCCGCCCATGGTCGGCGGGCTCGCGCGCATCGCGGCGCGCGTGCAGCGCGAGAAGCGCGCGGCCGAAGCCGAGGGCGCGCAGGTCCTCGTGCTCGACGGCGGCGACTGCTACCAGGGCACGCCCGAGGGCGTGATCGACGGCGGGTTGCCGTTCCTGCGCGCGATGAAGGCGGTCGGCTACGACGCCGTGTGCGTGGGCAACCACGAGTTCGACTTCGGCGTCCCGCACCTCGTCGCGCTGCTGCGCGATTCGAAGCTGCCTTCGGTGCTGGCGAACGTGCTCGAGCGCAAGACGAACCAGCGCGTCGACTGGGTCCCGCCCTGGCGCATCGTCGAGCGCGCCGGCCTGCGCATCGCGCTCGTCGGCATGGTCGCGACGGAGACGCCCGAGATCACGCACCCCGACACGCAGGCCTACGTCTTCGTCGATCCCGCGGTCGCGCTGACCGCAGCGCGCGCGGAGCTCTCGGGCAAGGCCGACTGGATCCTGCCGGTCACGCACGTCGGCGTCGACGACGACCGCGCTCTCGCGCGCGCGCACCCCGACCTGCCGCTCGTCGTCGGGGGCCACAGCCACACGTTCCTCAAGGAGGGCGTGCGCGAAGGCACGACGTTGATCGTGCAGACCGGTTCGAAGGCCTCCTCGCTCGGCCGCGTCGACCTGTGGTTCGACGCGCGCACGAAGAAGGTCGTCGAGAGCCGCGCGCGGCTGATCGACCTCGACGAGGAGCCCGCGGCGGCCGATCGCGTCGCGGCGGTCGAGGAGATCTGCGCCGACCTGGCGAAGCGCAGCGCCGAGCGCATGGGCGAGGTGGTGGGCCAGCTCGCCGGCCCGCTCACGCGCGCGAAGGACCCGCTGGCGTCGTCGTCGGCCGGGAACTTCCTGGCCGACGCGCTGCGGCGGCACGCGGTCGCCGACGTCGGGCTGATGAACCGCGGCGGGATCCGCACGGACCTCGACGCCGGGCCGATCACGCGCCGCCACGCGTTCGAGCTGTGCCCGTTCGAGAACAACGTCACGGTGCTGACCGTCACCGGCGCCGAGCTGTCGTCGATGCTCGCGCGCTCCGTCGAGGGCACCGCGCACTCGGGCCTCGAGGTGTCGGGCCTCGTGGTCGAGGCCGCCGTCGACGCCGCGGGCAAGCGCTCGCTGGTCGGGCTGAAGGTCGGCGGGACCGCCGTGGATCCGCAGAAGGAATACAGGGTCGCCGTGAACTCGTTCCTGGCCGACGGCGGCGACGCCTACGCCGAGAAGTTCCTGCCCGGGCCGAAGCGCAAGGACGACCCGGTGCTGATGCGCGATCTGATCGAGGAGACGTTCCGCAACCAGAAGACGGTCGTGCCCGACGGGGGGAACCGCTACGTGGTGACGAGGACGCCGTGATCGCGGCCGCGTTGCTCCTCGCGTGCGTCGCGCAGGCCGACGAGAGGCTCGCGGTGCTGGCGCGCAGCATCGTCTCGCCCAAGGAGATCGAGCGCGTCTCGGCGGTCCAGCAGCTGGCGCTCCTGCGCTCGAAGGACGCCTGGCTGCTGATCGTCGGCGCGCTGAAGGACGAGTCATCGCGCGTGGCCGACGAGGCCGAGCTGGCGCTCACGAAGTGCGACGATCCCGCGGTCGTCGAGGAGCTGTCGGGGAAGTCCGGCGTGCTCGCGCCCGACGCGTGGATCGCGGTGCACGCGGTCGGAGCCCTGACGGGCGGCAAGGACAGGCCGCGCGCGTCGATCGAGGCCGCGCTGGGCGCGAAGCACGACGAGGCGCGCGCGGTGCTGTTCGCGAACCTGGAACGCGCCGCGCCGGGTCTGATCGCCGCCGGGCCCGTACCGAAGGCGATCGACGCCGCGCTCGAGAAGGCGATCCTGCCCCTCGGCAAGGGCGGCGAGCTGCAGGCCTCGGCGCTGCTCGCGCTGGCCGCGTTCGAGCCCGCGCGCTGCGCCGAGTGGTTCGCGCGCGCCGAGGCGAAGCAGTCGCCGGCCTGGCTGTGCGCGTTGATGTCGCTCGCCGGCGCGGACACGAGCGCGGGCGCGCAGAAGGTCCTGCTGCTCGGTTCCACGCACCCCGACCGCGCCGTGCGCGCCGCGACGGTCGCGGCGATCGGCGCGCACCCCACGGCCGAGCGGCTCGCGGTGCTGGTCGACATGTTCGCCGCCGAGAAGAACGCGCGGCTCCTGTGGACGATCGACGACCACCTCGAGCGGATCTCCGGACTCGTCGGCGGCGGCAAGGCCGACTTCTGGAAGGGCTGGGTCGCGAAGCTCGGCCCCGATTGGAAGCCGGCGACCGGAGATCCGACGCGACGCTACGCCCCGGCGGGGGACACGCAGGCGCCCAAGCTGGCGGGCATGCCGATCCTCTCGGGCGCGATCGCGATCCTGATCGACCTGTCGGGCTCGACGTGGGAGAAGCGGCCCGACGGGACGACGGTCAAGGATCGCCTCGACAAGGAGCTCGAGACCGCGCTGCGAGCACTGCCCGAGTCCGCGCGCTTCAACGTGATCCCGTACACGAACGAGCCGATCCCGTGGGAGAAGAAGCTCCAGCCCGCGACGCCGGCCAACGTCGGGAAGGCGCTGAAGTCCTTCGCGAACTGCAAGGCCAGCGGCAAGGGCAACTTCTGGGACGCGGCGATGCTGGCGCTCGCGGACCCCGACGTGGACACGATCCTCGTCCTGACCGACGGCGCGCCCACGGGCGGCCGGCGCTGGCACATCGACCTCATGCGCGACCGTTTCCTCGAGCAGAACCGCTTCCGGCGCGTCGTGCTCGACGCCGTGCTCGTCGACGCGAGCAAGTTCCTGCGCGACAAGTGGGACGGCTGGTGCATGGCGACGGGCGGGCGGTTCCTGGCGCTCGACACCTGAGCCGGACTCCGCGGCTCGTGTCGCCGCGTACCCGCGCGATCCGGGTCAGAGGATCGAGCCTTCGGCCAGCTCCTTGAGGAACGTCTTCCAGGGCAGCACGCGCAGGCCGTCCTGGCGCAGCGCGCGGGTTCCGCAGTAGACGCCGACCGCGTCGCGCACCCCGGAGTACTCCGCGCGGAAGCGTGCGATCCCCGCGCCGAACTTCGCTTCCCACCGCGCTCCCGACTTCACCTCGATCAGCACGGGACCGCGGTCGGTCTCGACGACGAAATCCACCTCGGCGCCATCGTGCGTGCGCCAATAGCGCACCGGATAGCCCAGGTCCGCGTACTCGATGTGCGCCCGGAGCTCATGGAGGACGAACGTCTCGAGCAGGAACCCGCGGTCCTCCGGACGCACGGGCCCAGGAGCGCGCGCGGACAACTGGCGCACCACGCCCGTGTCGAAGAAGTAGAGCTTGGGGTGCACCGTCTGCCGCACGCCGGGCTTCGGCCTCCAGGCTTCGACCCAGTCGGCGAGCAGGGTGTCGACGAGGATCTGGAAGTAGTCCGTGGCCGTCGGTCGAGCAACCGACGCGTCGCGTGCCGTCGAGGAGACGTTCACGACCTGGGCGTTCATCCGCGCGGCGACTTCGAGGAAGCGCGCGAAGGAGCCGATCTGCCGGACGAGCGCCTCGGCCATGACCTCCTCCCGGATGTAGGTCTCGCAGTAGGACTTCAGGAACGCGTGCGGCTTCTCGCGCTCGACCGCGAGCGGAAGCATGCCGTACGCGAGTGCATCCTCGAGGTCGCGTTCGAACGAGAGTTCGGACATCGTGAACGGCAGGAGCCGATGGACCTCGGCCCGACCCGCGAGGAGGTTGGCCCCGCCGCGCCTGAGCTTCCGCGTGCTCGAGCCCGACAGGACGAAACGCTGGTGCTTCCTCGTCATCAGCCGCTGCACCTCGTCGAGGAGGGCCGGCGCCCGCTGGACCTCGTCGATCACGATCCAGGCCTGGTCGGGGAGTTCCTCGCACTCCCGGCCCAGCACCGACGGGTCGCTGGCCAGCCGAAGCAGCTCGTCGGAGCGGAGCAGGTCGTAGGTGGGCGCGTCCGGGAAGTTCTGGTGGATCCACGTGGTCTTCCCGGTGGCGCGCGGCCCGAGGAGGAAGAAGGAGTGCTCGGGAGGGGGCAGGGTCCTGGTCACCATGGGGTCGATTATCGCCATAATATGACACCGATGGTTACAAATATCAGGAGTGCACCGAGGGCCTCCCCGGGATCCGCTGCGGCACCCGGCCCCGTCCCCGCGGCTAGAATCCTCCGCCCCGAACCCGGACAGCACGAGCCGCGCATCGCATGACTGCCACCACCACCCTCCTCGGCCCGCCCGAGACCCTGCCCCAGGGCAAGGCGACGTACGCCTCGGGCTCGGGCGTCGCCCTGATCACGCTCTCGAACCCGCCCGCGAACGGCTACTCCCACGCGATGATGCGCGACCTCGACGAGGCCGTGCTGCGCGCGCGCTTCGACGACGCGGTCCACGTGATCGTGCTGGCCGGCGCGGGCGAGAAGTTCTTCTGCGCCGGCGCGGACATCGCGATGCTCGACACGGTCACGCCGAGCTTCAAGTACCAGTTCTGCCTGCACGCCAACGAGACGCTCTCGCGCCTCGAGCACACGCCCAAGCTCGTGATCGCGGCGCTCGGCGGCCACTGCGTCGGCGGCGGGCTCGAGATCGCGCTGGCCTGCGACCTGCGCGTCGCGCGGCGCGGTTCGGGCAAGACGGGCCTGCCCGAGGTCGCGCTGGGCGTCCTGCCCGGCACCGGCGGCACGCAGCGGCTCGCGCGCGTCGTGGGCAAGAGCCGCGCGATCGAGCTGATGGTCAGCGGGCGCCTGCTCTCGTACGAGGACGCGCTGACGCTCGGCCTCGTCGACGAAGTGCGCGACGCGGCCGACGACGCGACGTTCCTCGCGGGCGTGATCGAGTACGCGCGCGGCTTCTGCGCGCCGGGCAAGGCGCCGCTCGCGGTCGGCCTGATCAAGCGCGCCGTGCAGTCGGGATCCGAGATCCCGCTCGAGCAGGGCCTCGCGCTCGAGCGCGAGTTGCAGGCGCGCCTCTTCGCGAGCAGCGACGCCAGGGAGGGCATCCAGGCCTACGTGCAGAAGCGCGCCGCGAAGTTCGAGGGGCGCTGATGCAGGCGGTCCACATCCCCGCGCACGGCGATCCGTCCGTGCTGCGCGTCGTCGACCTGCCCGTGCCCGAGCCCGGCCCGGGCGAGGTGCTCGTGCGCATGCTGGCCGTGTCGGTGAACCACCTCGACCTGTGGTCGCGGCGCGGGATGCCGGGCGTGAAGCTGCCGCTCCCGCTGATCCCCGGCTGCGACGGCACGGGCGAGATCGCGAAGCTCGGGGCGGGCGTCGCGGGGCCGAAGGTCGGGACGAAGGTGCTCGTCGAGCCGGGCTGCTCGTCCGGCACTTCGGCGCACGACCTGGCCGGCAACGACCACCTGTCCGACGACTACCAGATCCGCGGCGAGCACTTCGACGGGCTCGCGCGCGAGTACGTGGCGATCGCGGCGCGCTTCGTCGTGCCGCTGCCGGCCGGCGTCGACCCGATCCGCACCGCGGCGGTGCCGCTCGTGTTCGTCACGGCCTGGGGCATGCTCGTCACGCGCGCGCAGGCGCGTCCGGGCGAGAGCGTGCTCGTCCTCGCCGGCTCGAGCGGCGTGGGATCGGCCGCGATCCAGATCGCGAAGGACATCGGCTGCCGCGTGGTCGCGACGGCCGGATCGGAGGCGAAGCGCTCGCTGTGCCTCGAGTTGGGCGCCGACGCCGTCGTCGACCACGCGCAACCCGACTGGCCGAGCGCGGCGCGCAAGGCCGCCGGCGGGAAGGGCTTCGACGTCGTCGTCGAGCACGTCGGTCCCGCGACCTGGGACGGGTCGATGCGCGTGCTCGCGCGCAACGGTCGGCTCGTCACGTGCGGCGGGACGACCGGCCCGTCGGTTTCGATCGCGCTGCCGCACCTCTTCATGAAGAACCAGTCCGTGCTGGGATCGACGATGGGGCCGCGCACCGCGTTCCCGGCGATCCTGGCCAAGATCGCCGCCGGCGCGTACCGGCCGGTCGTCGACCGCGTGATGCCGATGTCGCAGATGCGGCTGGCGCACGAACTGCTCGAATCGCGGCAGGTCCACGGCAAGATCGTCCTCACTCCAGGGAGCTGAACACATGGATGCGAACCTCATGCGGCGCGCCGCCGTGCTCGGCGCCGGGACGATGGGCCACGGGATCGCGCACGTCCTGGCCTCGGTCGGGATCGAGACGCGGCTCTACGACGTCGCGCCGGCCGCGGTCGAGAAGGGCCTCGGCGCCGTGCGCGCCAACCTCGAGAAGGGCGTCGAGAAGGGCAAGGTCACGGCCGCCGACCGCGACGCGGCGCTGTCGCGGCTCTCGGGCACGACGCGGTTCGAGGAGGCCATCGAGGGCGTCGACGTCGTGGTCGAGGCCGTGCCCGAGAAGCTCGAGCTGAAGCAGCAGATCTTCGAGTCGCTGGGGCGTCGGCTCGGTCCCGACGTGCTGCTCGCGACGAACACGAGCTCGCTGTCGATCACGCGCATCGCGAACATCACGAAGAACCCCGAGCGCGTCGTGGGCATGCACTTCTTCAACCCCGTGCACATCATGAAGCTCGTCGAGGTCGTCGAGACCCCGAAGAGCTCCGACGCAGCCGTGCAAGCGGCCATGCAGCTCGGACGGCGCATGGGCAAGGACCCGATCCGCGTGAAGGACGCGCCCGGCTTCGCCAGCTCGCGGCTCGGCATCGCGATCGGGCTCGAGGCGATCCGCATGGTCGAGGCCGGCGTCGGTTCCGCGGAGGACATCGACAAGGCGATGAAGCTCGGCTACGGCTTCCCGATGGGGCCGCTCGAGTTGACGGACACGGTCGGGCTGGACGTGCGCCTCTCGATCGCGGAGTACCTCGAGGGCGAGCTGGGCCCGCGCTTCTCGCCGCCGAAGCTCCTGCGCGAGATGGTGCTGCGCGGCGAGCTGGGCAAAAAGAGCGGCAAGGGCTTCTATGTCTGGACGAAGTGAGGCCGCCGCGGGGCCGGCCGCGGTCCCGCCGGTCGCCCCGTCGCGGTTCGCGCTGCCGCGCGCGCACCGCGGCGTGCTCGCGGACGAGGACCGCGCTGCGCTGCTGCGCGTCGTGACGGCGCTGCTCTCGACACCGACGGCGCCCTACTTCGAGGACGGCATGCTCGGCGTCGTGCGCGCGCTGGCGTCCGAGATCCCGGGCGTGGCGCTGCGCGCCGACCCGCACGGCAACCTGATCGCGAGCCGCGCCGGGACGGGCGCGCGCACGCTGGCCTTCAGCGCGCACCTCGACCACCCCGGCTTCCACCCGTTCCTGCGCCGCGGCCGCGCGCCCGGCGCGACGCTGCACGGCGGCGTGCCGGTCTCGTTCCTGCCCGGCTCCGCGCTGCGCTTCCACGACGCGCGGTCGCTGCGATCCGTGGCGACCGCGCGCATCGGCGTCGCGGCGAAGGGCGACGACGACCTCGTGCACGTCGACCTCGAGGACGTGCGCGGGACGATCACCGCCGACTGCTTCGGCGTCTTCGACCTGCCCGGCGGCGTCGTGCGCGGATCGCGCCTCGAGAGCCGCGTGTGCGACGACCTGCTCGGCGCCGCCGCGATCCTGATGGCGCTCGCGATCCTGGCGCGCGAAGGGCACGCGCGACCGCTGGCCGGGATCTTCACGCGCGCGGAGGAGACGGGCTTCATCGGCTGCATCGGGCTGCTCGAGAGCGGCGCGCTGGGCCAGGCGACCTCGGTGGTCGGCCTGGAGTGCTCGCCGCGCCGCGCGACCGCGAAGGTCGGCCGCGGTCCGGTCGTGCGCGTCGGCGATCGCCTGTCCGTGTTCGATCCCGCGCTCACGCACGCGCTCCAGGACGCGGCCGCGCGCGTGAAGGCGCGCGCGCCCGAGTTCGTCTGGCAGCGCGCGCTCATGGACGGCGGCAGCTGCGAGTCGACCGCGTACAACGCCTGGGGCGTGCCGGCCGGCGGCGCGTGCCTCGCGCTCGGCAACTACCACAACCAGGGACCCGACGGGCGGATCGCGCCGGAGTTCGTGGACTGGAACGACCTCGAGGGCCTCGTGGCGTTGCTCGTGGAGACGGCGCGCGGCTTCGACGCGCCCGCGGGAAACGCGGAGTCCACGGGAATCCGCGCGCGCCTGCTGCGCAACGCGGCGCGCGAGAGCGAACGGCTGGCCGTGTCGACGACACGGCTGCACGAGAGGCCGGCGGGGACGGCCGCGGCACGCAGGAGAGCGCGATGAACGATGCGAACTGGGGCGACGAGACCGCGCCCAAGAAGAAGAGCGGCCTGCCCAAGTGGCTCCTCTTCTGCGGGGGCGGGTGTCTCCTGGCCGCGATCCTGGGCGTGGTCGCGCTCAAGCTGGGCTTCGACAAGGTCAAGAGCTGGGGCGAGGCCGAGCAGCAGCTGCCCATCCTCCAGAAGGCGCTGCCTTTCGACCCGCTGCCGCCGGAGACGGAGTTCAAATTCGCGATCCGGTTCCCGATGGACTGGTTCATCTTCTCGGACTCGCGCGGCTACGTGATGTTCTTCTTCCTCGCGCGCTCGGGCGAAGGCGAGGAGCTGCGCAAGACGCTCCTCAACCCGGACTTCGGCGGGATGGGGATGGGCCAGCGCCGCGATTCGAAGGAAGCGGTGGTGACGCTGCAGGGCCGCGACGTGAAGGGCCTGCGCTTCGTGCAGGAGCGCGGATCGGGCAAGGACGGCGGCGACGCGGCCGGCCAGAGCATCCTGCTCGAGGTCGGACCCGAAGGCGGATCGCACGTCGTCGTGGTGCAGATCACGCGCGGCAGCTCCGACGAGCCGATCTCCGACGAGGAAGTCCGCACCCTCTTGAAGCCCTTCCATGTCGGCCCCGACCGCTGAGCCGCGGACCGCGCCGAGCGGCGGCGTGTTGATCCTGATCGCGTCGGGCCTGATGGTCCTGGCCGGGGTCGCGGCGTTCCTGCTGCTCGGCACCGGCGGCCCGATCGACGGTCGCGCGAAGATGACCAGCGTGTTCGGCGTCGCGGACCTGCCGTTCGGCTTGCAGGTCGCGTCGGCCACGCAGATGTCGAGCGCGGGAGCGCTGGTCGTCTACGAGGTCCCGGGAGCGCCGCCCGAAATCCCGCGCGTCGAGACGAAGCCGGTCGAGAAGGGGACCGACGTCCCGCGCACCGACTGGTCGAAGGTCGCGATCCCCGCGACGAGCGGTCCGCCGCGGCAGGCCGCCTTCCTGTTCGTGCCCGGCGAGCGCGGCCGCGGCGTGCTCGAGGAGATGATCCGCAGCGTGCGCGGCGCCGACCGGGGCATGCTCGGCCCGGAGGGCGGGACCGTGCTCGTCGATCGCGGCCGCATGGACTTCCGCGGTTGGGACAGCGACTGGATCCACATGCGCACCTACGAAGCGGGCGGGACGTTCCGCGACGCGATGCGCATCTCGCTGTCGACGCCGGACGATCCGTGCGTGCTGACGGCGACGTGGCCGCGCGGCGTGCCGGCTTCGAAGGCCGGGCTCGACGAACTGGTCAGCCCGTTCCTGGCGAAGCCGCGCTGATCGCGCGGGCGACGACGAGCTCGTCGAGCAGCTCGGCGAGGTGCATGACGCGCACCGCGAGACCCGCGCGGCGGATGCCGGCCGCCCACTGCAGCTGACAGCCCGGGTTGGCGGTCGCCAGAACGGACGCGCGCGTCTCGCGCAGCGCCGCGAGCTTCGGGTCGAGCACGTGCGCGGCGTCGTCGGGTCGCAGCAGCGAGTAGATGCCGGCGGAGCCGCAGCACAGCTCGGAGCCATCCATCTCGACGAGCTCGACGCCCGGGATGCGGCGCAGGATCTCGCGCGGCTCGCGCCGGATGCGCTGGCCGTGGACGAGGTGGCAGGGATCGTCCCAGGTCACGCGCACGGCGTCGCGCGCGCGGACGCGCGCGAGCAGGTCCGCGAGTCCGGCGGCGCCGGGGCCGCGCGTCAGGAGCTCGCACAGGTCGAGCGTGCGCCGCGACAGGGCCTGCGCGCGCCGCTCGTGATCCGGTTCGCCGGGGACCGCGTGCGCCAGCTCCTTCAGGTGCGAGCCGCACCCCGCGCTGTTCACGACGAGCGGCAGTGGCGCGCCGGACTCGTCGACGAGCGCGTCGAACGCCGTGATGGTCTCGACGGCCAGCGCGCGCGCGCCGGCCGTTTCGCCGTTGTGCGCGTGCAGCGATCCGCAGCACACGTGCTGGCGCGCGACGTGCACGTCGAAGCCGCACGCGGCCAGCACGCGCACGGTCGCGCGGTTCGTGGCACCGAGCAGTTCCGGCATCACGCAGCCCTCGAGCAGCGCGACGGCGCCGCGGCGCGCGCCGACGGCCGGCGTGAAGACGGGGAGGCGCGCGCGCTCGCTGGCCGGCGGGATCGCCGGCGCCTCGCGCAGTCCGCGACCCGCGCGGCCGGCGCAGCGCGCGGCGAGTTTCACGAGGCCCGTGCTCTGCGCCGCGCGGCCGACGACGGCGACGAAGCGCAGCGCACCGCGGTCGCGCAGCAGGAGGTCGAAGCCGACGCGGCGGCCGAGGCGCTGGAATGCGCTGCGGTCGCGGCGCGGTTCGAGCGCGCCGCGCGCGTGCTCCATCAGGCGGCCGAATTGCGCGCCCGACGGACAGACCGTCTCGCAGTTGCGGCACAGGAGGCAGAAGTCGAGCTCCTCGGCGTAGTCGGCGTCGGCCTCGATCGCGCCCTCGGCCAGCGCGCGCATCAGGTGGATGCGTCCGCGCGGGCTCGACGACTCGACGCCGGTCAGGCGGTAGGTCGGGCACGTGTTCAGGCACAGGCCGCAGTGGATGCAGTCGAGGCTGCCTGCGTAGTCGACGAGTTGCTGCGGATCGCGCGGGTCCATCACAGTCCTCCCGCGAGTCGACCGCTCGCCCACAGGCCGTGCGGGTCGAGGTTCGCGCGGATGCGGCGCATCAGCGGGAGGCCGACCGGCTCCTCGCCGCCGAAGAGATCGACGCGCGCACGCAGCTCGTCGTCGAGACCGCGCCAGTGGACGCGCGCGCCGGCGCGCAGCAGCGCGGCGGAGACGCGCTCGACGACCTCGCGCTGGAGCGGCTCGATCGATGCGTCGACGATCCCGAGCGCCGGCTGGATGGCGACGCGCGTCTCCACGCGGGCCGCGTCGAGCACGGCGAGTGCGTCGTCGAGCGCGGTGGGCGCGCACGTGATGCGCACGCTGCGCCACGCGCCCGGGTACTCGTGCACGCCGGCGACTCCCCACGTGCGATCGACGGGGTCCTTCTCCGGCATCCCCGGATGGCCAACCATCCAGGGCAGGTCGGGCACCGCGATCCGCAGCGCCGCGACTTCGCTCTCGACCACCGGCGCGCGACCGGCGAGCAGCGCGGTCACCATCCAGCGCGGCCTCGAATCGGGCGCGAGATCGGTGACGAGCACGGCCCACGCGGCGCGCGACGAGCGCGTCACGGCGCGCGCGATCGCGAGCGCCGACTCGCGCGTCGCGGAAGTCGCGAGACCGACCGCGCGCAGCTCCGGCGCGGCGTGCAATCGCAGCGAGACCTCCGCGACGAGACCCAACGTCCCGTGCGCGCCCGTGTGCAAACGGTGGAGGTCGAAGCCCGTCACGTTCTTGACTAGCCGTCCACCGGTCTTCGCGATCGTCCCGTCGGCCATGACGACGCGCATCCCGAGCACGTGATCGCGCAGCGGGCCGTAGCGCAGGCGGTCGCTCCCGCTCTGTCCGGCGGCGACGACGCCTCCGACGGTCGCGTTCCGGGGCAGCGGGATCGCGGGGGAGAGGTGGTGACCGCTGCGCGCGACGAGCGCCTCGAGCTCGGACCACGGCGTGCCCGCGAGCGCCGTGACCACGCCGTCGCCGGGCTCGTAGGCGACGACGCCCGTCAGCGCGCGCGTCGACAGCTCGACATCGACGCGCGCGGCGGGCTTCGTCCACGTGCACTTCGTGTTCCCGCCGGTCGCGAGCACGACGGCGCGATCGCGCGCGGCGTGCCGGACGGCTTCCGCCGCTTCCTCGACCGAGCGCGGAGCGACGACTGTTGCCGTGCTCACCGCGTGCCTCCACGCGGATCGCGCGTCCGGGTCTCGCGGCAGGCATGCACCGGCAAGAGCTTGCCCGGGTTCATCCGCCGCAGCGGATCCCACGCGTCGCGCACGCGGCACTGCGCGTCGAGATCGTCGGCCGTGAACATCCACTCCATCGCCCCGATCTTCTCGAGCCCGACGCCGTGCTCGCCCGTCAGCGATCCGCCGGCGGCGATGCAGGCCTTCAGGATCTCGTCGCCGGCCTCGAGCACGCGCCGCAGCTCGTCCGCATTGCGCCGGTCGTAGGGGATGTTCGGGTGGAGGTTGCCGTCGCCGGCATGGAAGACGTTCGCGATGCGCAGACCCCGCGCGTGGCAGATCGCGATCGTCTGCCGCACCAGCTCGCGCAGCTTCGTGCGCGGCACGACCGCGTCGCACACGTACAGGTCGGGCGCCACGCGCCCCATCGCGCCGTATGCGCCCTTGCGGCCGGCCCACAGGCGCGCGCGCTCGGCCTCGTCGCGCGCGCGGCGGACGTCGAACGCGCCGCGCGCGACGAGCAGCGGCTCGATCGCGTCGACGGTCGCGGCGACCTCGGCCTCGGAGCCCTCGGCCTCGACGAGCATCACGGCCTTGACGCCCTTCGGATACCCGGCGGCGAGCACGCTCGACTCGACCGCCTCGATCGTCAGCTCGTCGAGGATCTCGATGGCCGACGGCTCGAGACGCGCGGCGATCAGGTCGGTGACCGCGTCGCAGGCCGCGTCGAGATCGCGGAACAAGGCCAGCATCGTGACGGTGACGGGCGGGACCGGCAGCAGCGCGACGGTGATCTCCGTCGCGATGCCGAAGAGCCCCTCGCTGCCGACGAACAGGCCGACGAGGTCGTAACCGGCCGGGTCGACGGCGGGGCGCGACAGGTCGAGCACCTCGCCGTCGGGCGTCACGATCACGAGCCCGAGCACGTGGCGCGTCGTCGATCCGTACCGGAAGCAGTGCGGGCCGCCCGAGTTCTCGCCCACGTTGCCGCCGATCGTGCAGGCCTTCTGGCTCGACGGATCGGGCGCGTAGAAGAGCCCGTGCTCGGCCGCCGCGTGGGTCAGGTCGACGTTGACGACGCCGGCCTGGACGCGCGCGCGGCGATTCGGGGCGTCGATCTCGAGCACGTCGCGCATGCGCGCGGTGCCGATCACGACGCCGCCCTCGACGGGAGTGGCTCCGCCCGAGAGCCCCGTGCCCGCGCCGCGCGGCACGATCGGGATCCCGTGCGCGTGCAGCACGCGCATGGCCGCCGCGGTCTCGCGCGTGTCGCGCGGCAGGATCACGAGATCGGGGACGTGCCGCGCAAACGCGAGGCCGTCGGACTCGTAGGGGACGCGACGCGCGCGCTCGCCGAGCACTCCCGATGTGCCGAGGACTGCCCGGAGTTCCTCGACGACGCGCGCGTCCATCAGAAGTCCATGCGCGCGAGTCGCCAGCGCGCGACGAGCAGCAGCACGAACGCGAAGAGGAGAGAGGTCCCGATCGAGACGAACGCGTTGTAGCGCCAGGGCGCGGTCCAGCCGAAGGTGCGCGCGTACCACTCCTCCGGCGGCAGGTTCGTGGCGCCCTTCTTCTCGATCCGCAGCGCGCGCACGAAGTCCCGCAGCGCGTCCTCGCGCGCGTCCTGCGCGCCGAACGACTGCTGGACCGTCGCATCGATCTCGTAGAGCGCGTCCTCCACCGTCGTGAAGCCGTGGGCGCGCTCGACGTCGGGCCCCGTCCCGCGCACGCGCCAGCGGACCCAGGTGACCTCCAGGCTCTCGGTGCCGGGCTTCGCGCTGCGCACGGGCTTGTCGGCCGTGGTCGGGTCCTTCTCGGTGGCCTTCGCGAACTCGGATGCGTAGGCCGTCTGCGAGCGCAGCTTCCCGCCGCGTTCGGGATCCCGTCGATCGCGCCGCGAGAACGCGATGCGCGCCGTCTCGTGGCCGCCGCCGTCGCGCGCGATCCACACGGCGGGCGCGGTCAGGAGGTCCGCGGCGGGCGGACCCTCGCGCACGAAGCCCTCCGGAGCGACGACCACGGCCATGTAGCCGTTCGAGTCGCGCAGCACCGGCTCGGACTCGGTGATGGACCGCCGCAGACCGGCCACGACGTAGTCCGCGTCGCTCGTCTTGGGCAGCGTCCAGTGCAGCGCGTCGAGCGCGGTCAGCAGGAAGCCGAACTTGCCCGTCGTGTCGACCTCCTCCTCGCCGCGCGCGACGGCTTCGCCGATGGCGGCCTGCCCGTGCTCGACCACGATCCAGCCGCGCTGGACGCAGCCGGTGAAGGCGAAGAAGATCAGCGTGGTCAGGATCGCGGCGATGCTGCTGCGCGTGAACACCGCGACCGTGACCGAGACGCAGTGCACGAGCGCGAAGACGTAGGTGAGCGTCAGCGCGCTCCACAGGAACGCGGGATCGCTGAAGCCGGACGACACCAGGAAACCGACGTGCATGCCCAGCACGAGCAGGAACGAGAGGCAGGCGACGAAGATCACGCCGGCCGAGTAGCGGGCGACGAGCAGCGTGAAACGCCCGACGGGCTTCGAGAACAGCGTGTCGGCGGCGCCCTTCTCCAGCATGCGCGGCACGAAGAACGCCGTGGCCGCGATGCAGAACAGGAGTCCGATCGAGCCGGCGAGGCCCTGCACGATCGCGGTCTGGATCGCGGCCATCATCCGCTCGCGCATGCCGTCGCCGCCGACCCCGGCGACGCCGAACCCACGGCCGAGCTCGGCGTAGGTCCAGGTCTTCCAGCCGAACAGGAGCGAGACGCCTTCGGGCGTGATGCCGACGAGGAACGTCGGGACGATCAACACGAGCGCCAGGATCACCAGCAGCCGGAACACCTTGTCGTCGAGGACCTGGCGGAACGCGTCCTCGAACAGCGCGGCGGCGACGTGGCGGTTCAACGCGGGCTCCCGGTGTTCGACGCCTTCACGAGCTCGAGGAACGCCTCCTCGAGGTTCACGCGGCGCGGCTCGACCGCGCGGATCGACACGCCGGCCGCGCGCAGCCGATCGATCGCCAGGTCGAGCTCCTTCTTCTCGATCGTCAGCTGGAACGACGCGCCATCGACGCGCAGCGCGCGGCCGACACCGGCGAGCACGCGGTCGAGGTCCTCGCGCGGCGCGCCGATCTCGAAGCGCACGACGCCCGTCGAGGGCGTCAGGTCCTCGATCGTGCCTTCGCGCAGGATCCGGCCCTTGTCCATGATCACCACGCGGTCGCACATGAGCTCGACCTCGAGCAGGAGGTGCGAGTTCACGAAGAGCGTCACGCCCGAGCGCTTCAGCTCCAGCACGAGCTCGCGGATCTGCGCGCGTCCGACCGGATCGACGCCGTCGGTCGGTTCGTCGAGGAACACGAGGTCGGGCGCGTGCACGAGCGCCTGCGCGAGCCCGATGCGCTGCTGCATGCCCTTGCTGTACTCCTTGACCTTGCGGTCGGCGGCCTTGTCCATGCCGACGCGCTCGAGCAGCGGGCCGACGCGCGCGTCGACCTCGGCGGGCGAGCTGCCCGACAGCCGGCCGAACAGCTTCAGGAGCTGCCGGCCGGTGAGGTGCCCGGGCAGTCGGTGCGCTTCCGGCAGGTAGCCGACGCGTCGGCGCGAGGCCGGATCCGCGGGTTCGAGTCCGAAGAGGCGCGCTTCGCCCGTGTGCCCGCGCACGAGCCCGAGCAGCACCTTCACGAGCGTCGTCTTGCCCGCGCCGTTCGGCCCGAGCAGGCCGAAGATCGTGCCGCGGCCGACCTCGAGCGAGACGCCGTCGAGCGCGGCGATGCCGTCCTTCTCGAACGGCTTCTTGTAGACCTTGCGCAGATCGCGCACCGACAGGATCGCGGCGTCGCTCATCGCGCAGAAGATAGCGGCAACGGAGCGCTCAACGTGCCGCCAGTCGCGCCGCGCCGATCCAGCCGGCGTCCGCGCCGAGCTCGGCCGGCAGGACCTGCACGCTCGCGAGACGACGACCGTACGAGCGCTCCTCGATGCCGGCGCGGATCCCCGGCGTCAGCACGTCGACCGCGGCGCCGAATCCGCCGCCGACGACGAAGCAGCGCAGGTCGAGCAGGGTGACAGCCATCGCGAGCCCGCGTCCGAGGTCGCGCCCGATCGCGGCGAGCAGCTCGCGCTCGGGGCCCGGCCGCCGGCGCGCGATCGCGGCCAGTTCCTCGAGGTCGCCGGGCGAGCTCGCGGGCAGGCCCGCCGCGACGGCCCGCTTGCGCGCCGCCGTCGCCGACGCGTACTGCTCGACGCAGCCGCGCCGCCCGCAACCGCAGACGGGTCCCGTCGGATCGATGCAGACGTGGCCCATCTCGCCGGCCATTCCGCCCGGACCGGCGTACAGCTTCCCGTCCAGGATGAGCCCGCCGCCCACGCCCGTGCCGAGCGTGACCAGCAGGAGGTCCTTGTGCGTGCGTCCTGCGCCGAGCCAGCCCTCGCCGACGGCCGCGACGTTGGCGTCGTTCTCGAGGTGCACGCGGTCCGTCGCGAACCCCAGGCGCCGCGCGAGCTCGTCGCGCAGCGGCACGTTCTCGAGCGCCTTCAGGTTCGGGCACTCGAGCACGATGCCGCGCGCGTGGTCGATGAGGCCGGGCGATCCGACGCCGACGCTCGAGTCCGCGCCCAGCTCGCGCGCGAGCCCGACCATGCGGTCGATCACCGCGTCCGCGCCGTCCGCCAACCCGGTGGGGATCGAACGGCGTTCGAGGACCCGGCCCTGCGCGTCCGCCGCTCCGGCCTTGATCGCCGTGCCGCCGAGGTCGATGCCGATCAGGCGCATGGGGATCGCTCTCTGCCGGATGACGTCGCAGCGGTCAGTCGTCGACGGCCGAGCTCTTGGCGCGCCGCGTCACGCGGCGGTACGCCTTGAGGTAGTTCTCGGCCGTCGCCTGCCACGAGAAGTCCTGCTTCATGCAGCGCAGCGCCAGCGTGCGCCACTCGGCCGGATCCTTGTACGCCTTGCGCGCGGCGTCGATCGCGTCGAGCAGGCTGTCGCCGCTGTACGCCTTGAAGGTGTAGCCGGTGCCCTTCTTCGGGTCCTTCTCGTAGTCGAGGACCGTGTCGTCGAGCCCGGCCGCCGAGTACACGATCGGCACGACGCCGTAGCGCAGCGCGATCGCGCAGAGCTGGTTCGAAGCGTGGTAGTGCGACGGGCTGATGATGATGTCCGCGCCGCCGAGCAGCGTGTGCGCCGCGCTCGGGTGCAGCGCGTCGATGAGGCGGCAGCGGCCGGGGAACGTCTGCTCGACGGTCCGCACGCGTTCGAGCACTTCCACCTTGCCGTTGCCGAGCAGGACGACCTCGATGTTGCGCTCGAGGATCGACGTCAGGACCTCGGCCAGCACGTCGAACCCGCTGTCGGCGTCGAGCCGCCCGATCACGGCAGCGACCATGACGCGCGCACCGTTGTCGAGCCCGAGCTTCTCCTGCAGCGAGGCCTTGCACTTCTTCTTGCCGGCGAGCTCCTTGTCCTTGATCGAGAACGGCTGCGGCAGGAGCGGGTCGTTGCCCGGGTCCCAGGCTTTGTAGTCGATGCCGTTCGAGATCCCGATCAGCTCCTTCGTGCGGCGCTTGAACGTCTCGGACAGGCCCGACGACCGGTCCGACTGCTGCACGCGCAGCGCGTGACCGGGCGACGTCGTGCCGACGATCGTGGCGAACTCGGCGCCGGCCTTCAGGAAGTTGACCTTGCCGCCCAGCTCGACGCCGTGCACCGCGGTGAACACGCGGTGGGGGAGCCCGATCTGCGGCAGGATCTCGCGCTCGAACGCGCCCTGCATCGCCAGGTTGTGGATGCCGAAGAACGTGCCCGCGTTCGCCGCCGGGTGACCGGGCTGCTTCGTGGCGTACTCGAGCTCGCGGATGACCGGGATCAACCCCGTGGTCCAGTCGAGCCCGTGGATCACGTCGGGGGTGAACTGCACCAGCGGCAGCGCCTCGAGCACGCTGCGCGCGAAGATCGCATAGCGACGCCAATTGTCCGCGTACGGGCCCTCTTCGTCGCCGTAGGGATGGCGCGAGCGGAACAGCGTCGGGTGGTCGATCAGGTAGATCGGCAGGTCGCCCAGGTTCCCCGTGTGGACCGTCAGCTCGCACTTCGTCGTGCCGTCCTTGACGCGGATCGGGCCGACCTCGCGCAGGCTCTGGAGCGCCGACGTGTCGAGCCCCATCGTCCACGGCAGGAAGACGCGGACATCCGCCCCCTCCTGGCGCAGGGTCCTGGGCAGCGACTCGGCGATCTCGGCCAGGCTCGTGCGCCGGACCAAGCTCCCAAGCTCGGGGGTTGCGAAGGCGATTCTCAAGTCCGCTTCGGCGTCCGCGGTCGCGTCCGGAGTGGGGCCCTCGCTCCCGGCGACCTGCCGGTGGATTCCGAGGGAGTCAGCCCCGACGGGCGCAGTCGTGTTCGGTCGTGTGCGGGGATCAGGGAAGGAAGGAGGGCTTCGAGCCCGGGCGGGCGCCGGATCCGAGGAGTCGCAGGCTAGACAAGGCCCCCCCCGGGGGCCCACTCCGAAGGTGAGGAGTTTCGTAAGTCCATGGCAATCCGCTGGTTGCACCCCGAATTCGCGGGTGGGCGCCGTCTCGGCAGCCGGGGATGGCAGGCCCCGAGCCCCCGGTTCTCCCCGTCCCAGCCCTGGGACGCGGCTCGCGCGAGCACCCGCGTCCGCGGCTCCTCCGACGCGCGCAGCGCTGGCTAGACTGCCGCGCCCGCACGCCCCGCGCTCGATCGCCCCACGGATGACACACACCGCAGTTCTCGTCGACCTCCCGCTGCGCGACTTCGTCGCGAGCCTCGCCGCGCGGACCTCGACGCCCGGCGGCGGCAGCATGGCCGCGGCGCTCGTCGCCGCGGGCAGCGCGCTCGTCGCGATGGCGTTCCGCTTCACGAACGGCGAGAAGTACGCCGCGGTCGAGGCGCGGCTCGCCGATCGCCTCGACGACCTCGACCGCCTGAGCGCGCGCGGGCTCGAGCTGGTCGACCTCGACTCGCGCTCCTACGAGGCGGTGACGGCGGCGTACAAGCTGCCCAAGTCCACCGACGCCGAGAAGGCCGCGCGCACTGCCGCGATCCAGGCCGGGATGCGCGGCGCTCTCGAGGTGCCGGCCGAGACGATCGACCGCGCGCTGGCCGCGCTCGTGATCGCGGTCGAGGGGCTCGCCGACATCAACCCGAACCTGATCTCGGACGCGGCGAGCGGCGCGAACTGCCTGGCCAGCGCGTGCGAGGCCGCCTACCTGAACGTCCTGATCAACGCCGCGTCGATCCACGACAAGACCTGGGGCGGCGCCCAGCTCGCGCGCGCCGAACGCCAGCGCCACGAGGCCCGCAACCTTCTCGCCCGCGCGAACGAGATCGTCGCGCGCCGCCTGGCCTCCTGACCGAAGGTCCCGCCATGCACCGACTCGTCCTGATCCGCCACGGCGAGAGCCAGTGGAACCGCGAGAACCGCTTCACCGGCTGGCGCGACGTGCCGCTGTCCGAGAAGGGGCTGGCCGAGGCGCGCGCGGCCGGCCGGAAGCTCGTCGAGGCCGGCTTCGACTTCGACTTCGCCTACACGAGCCGGTTGAAGCGCGCGATCCACACCCTGTGCATCGTCCAGGAGGAGATGGACCGACTGTGGATCGACGTCGAGCGCGACTGGCGCCTGAACGAGCGGCACTACGGCGCGTTGACGGGCCTCGACAAGGCCGAGACCGCCGCGAAGCACGGCGAGGAGCAGGTGCTCGTGTGGCGCCGCAGCTACGACATCCCGCCGCCGGCCTACGCCGAGAACGACGCGGACAACCCGTCGTCGGACCGGCGCTACGCGAAGCTCACGAGCGCGCAGCGCCCGCGCACCGAGTCGCTGAAGGACACGGTCGCGCGCGTCGTGCCGTATTGGAACGAACGCATCGCGCCGCGGATCAAGTCCGGCGAGCGCGTCGTGATCGCGGCGCACGGGAACTCGCTGCGCGCGCTGATCAAGCACCTCGACCGCGTGCCCGACGACAAGATCGTCGCGGTGAACGTGCCGACGGGGATCCCGCTCGTGTACGAGCTCGACCGCGACCTGACGCCGATCTCGAGCAGGTACCTCGCGAGCGAGGCCGAGGTCGCGGCGGCGCAGCACGCGGTCGCGTCGCAGGGCAAGGCGAAGCACTGACCGTGTGCTCCCAGGAACGTCCGCGGCAGCCGTCGTCGTCGCTCCCGGCAGCCTGATGTCGGCTGCTCTTGTTTCGGAGGAAGGGGGGGGGGTAGGATCCGAGGCGTCTTCGGAATTCCATCCCTCTTCCACGAAACGGAGTTCATCGATGCCTGCTCTTGTCGAAAAGTCGGTCCGCCTCGTGCTCGTCTGCATCGTCGTGCTCGCGACCTTCGGTGCCGCGTTCAGTCGGGATCACGAGTGCCTGCCTTCCGGTGGTCCGGATACGTCGGTGAGTTGCATGAAGCCCCTGACCGGCTGCATCTGCACGTCGCAGGGCCTGGTCACCCCTGGAGCCGATCCGGATTGCGGTGGATGCTGGTGGCTCGTCTCGGGCAGCGTCGACTGCAACAACGGGGTGAGCACGCCGTTGAGCTGCGCGCTCGAAGTCGCCTGCGGTGGCGCGACGAATTGCGGCACGATCTGCCCCTGCACCGGCTTCCGCTTCTTCCCCTTCGCGTTCACGTGCAGTCCGTGCGAGCTGTGAGAGGAGGACGCGCATGGCAACTGTGAAAGCGTCCGTGGCGGCTCCCGCCGCCGTCGTGATCCTGATCGCTGGGATCTTCCTCGGGCGGGCGACGGTACGCGAGGGCGGCCGGACGGACGGCGAGGAGACGTCCGCTCTGTCCGCGGCCGCACTCGCAGCCGATCCTGTCGATTCTCGCCTGGCATCCACCCAGCAGTCCTCGCGGCAACTCGCCGAGGTTCCGACGCCCCCCGTGCTTCCGCCGAGCGAGGAGGTCAAGTCGGTGTCCACTCCCGAGATCGCGCGCAGCGCCGAAGCTCCGGCGGATCTCGAGAAGAAGTACGCCGGGAAGGAACTCGGGGACTTGATGGTCGCACTCCAGGAGGTGATGGCGACACATGGCGTGGAACGAAAACGCTTGATCGACGAGCGTTGGGAACTCGGCCTCTACGATCAGCAGTTCGTTCCCGACGGTGCGCCGAACCTGCCAGCACCGCGTGCGCCGGACGGTTCGTTCCCAAGCTATGGCTTCCGAACCGAGCCCACAGCCGGCGGAACGATCGTCAAGACGTCGGTGCTCTGGCCCGAGGAGTACCCCGAGTTCGCAGCGCTCGAACGCGAGCTGAAGTGGCTCCGAGCACGGACCGGCGGGTTTCCGCCGCCGCTTGCGGGCAAGTAGTCGTGCGGTGCCAGGAATGATCACGAGAACCCGCCGCTTTCGTTCCTGGCGCAACAGCGTCAGACCCAGCCCGGATCCTCGCGCGACAAACGGTCGACGATCTTCTTCACGTCCTGCGCGCGGTCCTTCGGGCACACGAGGATCGCCTTGCCGGCGCGCACCACGACGAGGTCGCTGACGCCGACCAGCGCGACGAGCTCCCCCTTCGGCGCGTGCACGACGTTGCGCAGCGAGTCCTCGGCCACGAGCACGGCGCCGCCGCCGGTCACGTTGCCCTGCGCATCCGCCTCGAGCACGTCGGGCAGCGCGGGCCACGCGCCCACGTCGCTCCACGAGATGCCGAACGGGACGACGCGCACGTCGCGCGCCTTCTCCATCACGGCGACGTCGACCGCCACGCTCGGGATCGACGGGTAGATCGCGACCGCCTCGGCGCTCGTCTTGCAGCGCTCCAGCGGCGCCAGCACCGTGGGCGCGTGCTCGCGCAGCGCGGCCAGGATCGCGCGCGTCGTCCACACGAACATCCCCGAGTTCCACAGGTACCTGCCCGTCGCCAGGAACTGCTCGGCGCGCGTGCGGTCGGGCTTCTCGACGAAGCGCTTCACGGCGTGCACGGGGGTCTTCCCGTGCTTCGACACCTCGTCGCCGATCTCGATGTAGCCGTAGCCCGTCGCGGGAAACGTCGGCTGCACGCCGAACGTCACGAGCGCGCTCGACGCGCTGGCTTCGTCGATCGCGGCGCGCAGGAGCTTGCGAAACTCCGTCGCCGGCCGGATGACCGAATCGCTCGGCAGGACGACCTGCACCGAGTTCGCCGAGCGGCGCGCGATCTCGACCGCGGCCCACGCGACGCACGGCGCCGTGTTGCGGCCCGTCGGTTCGGCCAGGATGTTCTCGGGCGGGATCTTCGGCAGCTGCTTGCGCACGAGCGCCACGTGCTCGTGTCCAGTGACGACCAGCCGGCGCTCCGGCGGGATCAGGTCGCCCAGGCGCGCGGCGGCTTCCTGGATCAGCGTCTTCGAGCCCGCGACGCGCAGGAACTGCTTGGGGTGCTTCTTGCGGCTCGCGGGCCAGAAGCGCGTGCCGGAACCGCCGGCCATGATCACGGCCCACGTCTCGAGGTTCGTCATGGCGATCAGAAGCGGGGGGGAAGTGGCGCGTAGCCCGGCGTGGGCAGCGCGCGGTAGTCGCCGGATCCGCCGAACAGGCGGCGCAGCGGGTTCTGGAGCACGACGATCGGGTGACCCATGTCGCCGCGGATGCTCACGCTGAGCAGCTCGTTCTGGATCCAGTAGATCATGCGCTTCAGCGGACCGAGGCTGTCCACGATCGCGTAGCGCACTTCGAGGTCGTGCGAGAGGCGCCCGTCGAAGTCGAGCGTGCCGGAGCCGACCAGTTGCAGGAGCGGGCTGCGCAGCAGGATGTCGTCCATCTCGACCACCCCATCGCGGATCTGGACGTTCGTGTACATCGAGTCGAACGTGGCCGTGTCGTCCAGGCCGAGCTGGCCGAACAGCGCGCGGAACACGGGCACGGACCACAGGCGCGACTGGCTGAGCCGCACGGATCCGGTGCCCTCGATGTCCAGCAGGTGCTCGAGATCGCCGGCGAGACGCAGCTGCGCGTCCACCTTGCCGCGCGTCGCGATGCCGGAGGGGAACAAGCCGCGCAGGAGTCCGGCGACGTCGACGTCGGCCATGTCGAGCGCGAGCTGGAACGGGAACGGCTTCTGGAGCGCGATCCAGAACGGCGTGCCCGCGCGCTCGGCGCCGGCGCCGAGCGGGCGCAGCGATCCGCCCTCGAGATCGGCCGAGAGCGTCTCGATCGACAGCGCCGGCTCGACGTAGGTCAACACCATCGCCGAGTCCTTCAGCTCGCGGCTCGCCAGCCGGCCCGACAGACCGTCGATGGTCGCCAGCGCGCGGACCTTGCCGTCTTCGCGCACGAGGCGGTCGAGGTGCATCGAGGCCGACTCGATCTCGAGCGGCAGGCCCATGCGCAGCGACATCGCGTGGGGGACCAGCTCGCCCGACAGCTCCAGGCGCGTGTCGCCGCGCGGCGGGATCGTGATCGAGAGACGGCCGTCGGTGAAATCGAAGCGGCCTTTCCAGGCGAATTCGTCGAGCAGCGCGTTCAGCGTGTCCGCGTCGAAGAACCCGCCGAGGTGAGCGCGGTCGAGCGGCACCTCGCGCGCCTCGAACCCCGTCTCGAGCCTCCAGCCGTCCGCCGACGGCGCGAAGCGCACGTCGTCGAGCGCCACGGGGGTGTCGGCGAGCCGCGCCTCGAGGCCCGTGCCGGAGAGGACGGACTGCTCCAGCCCGAGCTCGCCGCGCAGGTCGTCGAGCTGGAATCCGGTGGTCGTCGCGAGCTTCGATCCGCGCAGGAAGAAGCGCCACTTGCCATCGCCGCCCGCCGCGGAGCCGGGCGCGTCGTCCGCGGACCGCTCGCCTGTGAACCGCTCGCCAGTGGAGCTCGGGGCCAGCGGGATCTCTGCGGCCAGGTCGAGCCTCCCCGAGAACGCCAGCGCGCTGCTGTCGAACAGGGCGCGACCACCCTGACCCGCGCCGTCCGTCGCGCGCGGGCCGACGAGCCCGCCGACCGCGCCGAGCAGCGCTTTGTTCGACGGATCGACGCCGGCCGCGAGGATCGTGACGGTGCCGCTCGGCAGCCGCGCGCCGAGCGCAACCACGGAACCGTCGGCCATGTTCGCGACGAGCGGCGCGAGCCGCACGTCCGCCTCGCTGACGCCCGCGCCCTCGCGGCCGGTGTAGAGCGCGCGGCCGCGCACCTCGCTGGCCGTCATCGGGAATCGCCGGGGCACGATCTGCGCCGGCGCGAGCGGCGTGACCTCGGCGCGCACGTCGAGCGGCCGCCCGGGTTCCCAGCCGACGCGCTCGTAGTGGATGTCGGCGAAGCCGCGCGGCGACAGCGCGTCGAGCGCGTCGCCGATGCCCGGAACCTCCTCGACCAGGATGCGACGGTCGTCGCCCGTCAACGCGACGCGCGCGACGTCGACCTCCGCGACCGTGACCTCGTCGAGTGGCGCGTCGGGGTTCGCGCGATCGCCGCCGAGCGTGCGCGATCGCAGCGCGAAACGCGCTTCCTGCGCCGTGCGCAGGCTGCCCTGGAGCGCGACGGACAGCGCGCGCGCGGCGATGCCGTCGGAACGGAAGCGCAGGACGCCCGTCGCGCGCTGCACCGGGACGGGGAGGTCGTCCCACGCCAGCGAGACCCCGCGCAGCGCGACCTCGAGGTCGGTGGCGAGCCACGACAGGCGCGCCTCGCGGTACAGGCGCAGCGTCACGCCGATCTCGCCGCCGTCGGGCTGGAACGGCTTCCACGTCGTCGCGGGCGGCACGGGACCCGCGAGCCCCTCGAGCGCGCGGCGCAGCCTGTCGTCGATCGGCTGGCGATCCGACGCGATCTCGAGGTCCATCTCGGCGTATTCCGCCGTGGGCAGACGCGGGTCCACGTCGCGCGGCGGGGACTCGACCAGGCCGTGCGCGCGGATCGAGCCTTCGCCCGTGCGCGCGGCGAGGTCGAGCAGCGCGATGGACCACAGGTGCTGTCGCTCGCGGTCGAGCACGAACGCGATCTCGCCGCCGACCTTCTCGAGCGGCAGGGGGAAGCCCTCGTCGAAGGCGCCCTGCGCGTCCTTCGACATCCCCAAGTAGGTCAAGGACAGCGCGCCCGCCGGCCGCGCGAGCGCGAAGACGGACGCGGCTTCCGCGCGCGTGCGCCCGTGACGCGCGCGCGGCACGTGCGCGCCGACCCACAGCTCCGTCGAGCCGCGCGGGTCGAGTCCGTCCCACACGCGCGCGGCGAGCGGGCCGGCGTCGAGCGTCGCGAGCAACGCGGGCTCGACGGACAGGTCCGGCATCCGCGCCCACACCTCGATCTCGTGCTCCGCGCCCGCTTCCTCGCCCAGGAGCGCCGTCGCGTCGAACGCCGTCCCGTTCCACGTGCCCGTCGCGCGCGCGAGCCCGTGCCACGTCTCGAGCACGCGCCAGTCGGCCAGGGTCTTCGGAGCCCAGTGCGCCTCGACGTCGAGCCGCACGGACTCGAAGCGCTGCTGGCCGGCCTGCATGCGCGCCGAGCCGCGCTGGAGCGCGAGCCGCAGCTCGCCGCGCGGTTCGCCGCCGTCGAGCGGGATGCGCGCGTCGACCTGCAACTCGAGCGACCCGCTGGGCTCGAACGCGCGCAGGAAGTCGAGGTCCTCGTCCGGCGGCAGCCCGTCGACGCCCAGCGGCAGGCGCGTCGCGTTCGCGCGCAGCGCCAGCGTGTGCTCGTCGCTCATCGTGCCCGAGACGTAGACCTCGCCCGGTTCGCCGACGCGTGCCGACAGCGCCGGGACGAGCCGCCCGAAGATCTCGGGCGCGCCGCGGGCGTTCGCGCGCGCGAGCACGTCGATCCGGCCGATCGGCAGCACGCCCCAGCGGCGCGAGAGCACCTCGAGGTCGAGCGATTCGACCTGCACGGTCGGCAGCGCCGCGAAACCCGCCGCGCGGCCCTGCGTGCCGGCGATCTTCTCCGAGTAGCGCTGCAGACCGTTCGAGAGCGCGGGCGAGAAGCGCAGGCGGCCCGAGGCGACCTCGACGCGGCGCACGGGCGAGCCCTCCTCCTGCGCGCCGGCCAGCTCGATGCGCACGTCGTTCAGGGTGGCCATCTCGCCGCGCGCGCCGAGCAGGACGTGGTCGATCTCGATCGCGCGGTCGAACCAGCGGAAGCGGACGCCCTCGAGCTTCAGGTCGTCGCCCAGCGCGCCGAGTTCGCGCGCCGCGGCGTCGCGGACGAAGTGCGCGATCAGGCCCGTTTCCTCGCCGAACCACAGGATCGTCGCGACGGCGAGCACCAGCCAGCCCGCGACGGCGAGCAGCCCCGTGAACATCCGGGCCAGGACGGACATGGTTCAGGCGCCGGGCTGCTGCGCGGCGGGACCGCGCGCCGCGGCTTCGCGCCCGGACTCCGCGCGCGCGGGCTCGCCGGCGGACGCGACCTCGCCGCGAGCATCGGATCGTTGCGCGTCCACGCGGGATCGATCGGCAGCGCGCACAGCGATCCGCAGCGAATCGGCGATCCGCAGCGAATCCGGGATCCGCGGCGCATCGGGGCGCGGGACAGGGACCGGGGCCTCGTCGCGCGCGCCGGATGTCCGCGTCGGAGTCTGCGCCGGCACGAAGACGTCGAGCCCACCGCGCGGCACGCGCGCGACGCGCTTGCCGACCGAGCACGTGATCTCGTACGCGATCGTGTCGGCCTTCGCGGCGATCTCCTCGGCCGTGATGGTCTGCGCGCCGTCGCTGCCGATGAGCGTCACGACGTCGCCGACCTCGACACCGCGGATGTGGCCGACGTCGACGGTCGTGTAGTCCATCGACACGCGTCCGACGATGCGCGCGCGGACCCCGCGGACCAGGACCTCGCCCTTGTTGCCGAGTCGCCACGCCACCCCGTCGTTGTATCCGACCGGCAGGGTCGCGATGCGGGTGGGCCGGTCGGACTTCCAGGTCGACCCGTACCCGACCGGGTAACCGGCCGGGATGTCCTTCAGGAACACAACCTGCGTGCGCAGCGAGAGCACCGGGCGCAGCTCGTCCGACCCGCGCAGGTCGTGCGGCAGGATCCCGTACGCGCTGATCCCCGGGCGGACCGTGTCGTAGCGCGGCTTGAGCGACGTGAAGAGCGCCGCCGAGTTGGCCATGTGCGTCCACCCGCGCTGCAGGCCCTCGGCCCGCGCCTCGCGCAGCACGCCCTCGAACAGCCGCTGCTGATCGGTCGTGCTGGCCGCCACCGCGCCGTCGGGGGCGCTGATGTGCGTCATGATCCCGCACAGCTCGAGGTTCGGCGACGCCCTGACCTCGCGCAGGAGCTCGACGGCCTTCGCCGGCAGGACGCCCAGGCGTCCCATGCCGGTGTCGATGTTCACGTGGACGCGCGCGCGCAGCCCCATGCGCGCGGCCAGTTGCTGCAGCATCGCGCGGCGCGCGGTCGAGTGCAGCGCGACGTGCACGTCGTTGCGCAGGCACTCGTCGGCCTCGTCGTCGATGATCGTGCCCAGGACGAGGATCGGGAGCCGGATGCCGGAACGCCGCAGCTCGAGCGCCTCGGCCGACGAGCCGACGCCGAACGCCGCGACGCCGCAGCGCACCGCGTGGTGCGCGATGGGCACCGCGCCGTGTCCGTACGCGTCGGCCTTGACGACCAGCATGACGCGCGTGCCGGGTCCGGCGCGCTGGCGGATCACCGCCAGGTTCGTGGTCAACGCGTCGAGATCGATCTCGGCCCAGGCGCGATAGGCGTTCACGTCCGGAGACTGCCACGCGCGAGAGGCCGGTACAACGGGCTCGCGAAGCACGCGCGCAACCGGCTGCGGTCGTCGCGCGTGCGAGCTCGACCTCGACGCGAGCGGCGCGAGTCCGCCGACGCTCACGCAGAACTCGATTCGGGAGACTTCCGGCCGGGGCGGTCGATCCGCGGCGCCGCGCGATGCGCGACGCCGCGACCTCACTCGCCTTGCCGCATGCCGAACGGTCGCAGGTACAGCGGTTCGATCGCGTCGAGCTCCTCCGGACCGAGCCGCTCGAGCCGCGCGAGTCCCAGCGCGAGCAGGGCGTTCGCATCCGGCCGCACGTCGGTGCGCACGCGCTCGAGGAACTCGGGCGAGAGCCCGGACGACGCCGCGGTCGCGTCGTCGGTCAGGATCGGCGCCGACCCGGCCAGACGGCCGGGCAGTTCCTCGCGGCCGAGGACGATGGGGAGCTCGAGGACCTCGACCTCGTCCTCCCTCCGCAGGAAGTGCGCCAGGTAGAACCCGCCCGAGCGGCCGTCGATCAGGTGGAAGGCGCTCTGGCCCGGGTCGAGCGCGCCGAACGCCAGGACCTCGCCCGACGGGACGCCGCGGGCCCGGGCTCCGGACGCGCGCGCCAGGCCGAGCGCGGTCGCGATCCCGACGCGCAGGCCGGTGTAGCTGCCCGGGCCGGTGCCGACGAGGACGGACGCGAGCTCCTCCGGCGTGCCGCCCAGCTCCCGGACCAGCCGATCGACGGCCGGCATGAGGTCCGAGGCATGCGCCCGGGACTCGCCCAGGTCGGCGCGCCGGCGCTCGCCCCCGCGCGCGACGGCGACGGAGCCGACGCGGGTCGAGGTCTCGATGGCGATGTGGACGTTCACGCGAGCGGGAGTCTAGCGAGCGAGGCGAGCGCGCGTTCCGCGGGCCGGAGCGTGCGACCGATCCGCGGAAGGTCGCGCTCCGCATGGTCGGCTTCCGCGATCCGCCCTAATCTTCTCGGGATGAACCCTCGAACGCTCGGCAGATTGGGCCCGATCACCCTTCTCGCGAGCGGTCTGAGCTGGGCCGCGTGCTCGGTGTCCGGCTCCACCGCGGCAGCGCGCCCGCATGCGGACGGCAGCGCGTCCGCCGCCGCACCAGCCCCGGCGAGCGCGTTCCTGCCGGCCGAGCGCTGCGCCGTCTGCCACAGCCAGAGCCCGAACGCGCGCGCGCTGACCACCCCGCTGGGCGAAGACGGTTCCCCGCACGGGCTGTGGAAGGCGACGCCGATGGCCAACGCGTTCCGCGACCCGTACTGGCGCGCCCAGGTCGCGCGCGAGGTCGAGGCCGCGCCCGGCAACCGGGCGGCGATCGAGCAGCTCTGCACGACCTGCCACGCGCCGGCCGAGCACCACGACGCGCGGCTCGCGGGCGTCCCTACGCCGTCGATCGCCGAGCTCGCCTCCTCGCCGCTCGCGAACGACGGAGTCACGTGCACGGTCTGTCACCAGGCGCAGCCCGCGAACCTCGGGACGCCGGCGAGCTTCGCCGGACACCTCGAGATCCGCCCCGACAAGGTCGTCTACGGGCCCTACGCCGACCCCGCGACCGGCCCGATGCGCATGCACACCGGCTACACGCCGACGCACGGCCCGCACATCTCGAGCTCGGCCCTGTGCGGCTCGTGCCACACGCTGCACACGACGCCCGCGCCGGGAGCCGGGCCGTTCCTCGAGCAGGCGCCGTACCTGGAGTGGCGCAACAGCGTCTTCAGCGACGAGAGCGGCCCGACCGAGGCCTCGCGCACGTGCCAGCAGTGCCACATGCCCGACATGGGGGACATGCGGATCGCGCGGATGCCGCCCGGATCGGATTTCAACATCGCCGTGCGCCCCGACGTGCGCGGTCACGCCTTCGTGGGCGGCAACGCGCTCCTGCTCGACATCCTGCGCACGAACAGGTCGTCGCTCGGGATCCAGGTACCACCCGCGGCCTTCGAGCGCATGGCGGCCGCCACGCGCGCGCAGCTCGCGCACCAGACGGCGACGATCGCCGTGCAGAACGCGCGGCGCGAGGGTGGGCGGCTCGTCTTCGACGTGCAGGTCGAGAACCGGACCGGGCACAAGCTGCCGAGCGGCTACCCGTCGCGGCGCGCCTGGCTCGCGGTCGAGGTGCGCCAGGGCCGGACGCGGCTGTTCGGCTCAGGGCTGGCCGACGAGCGCGGCCGGATCACGAAGGTCGCGGACGAGCTGGCGCTGCCGCACTACGACCGGATCGAGAGCGAGGAGCAGGTCCAGGTCTACGAGATGCTGGCGAACGACCTCGAGGGCCGGCGCACGACCTCGCTCACCCGCATGGCGGCCCTGGCGAAGGACACGCGCCTCCTGCCGCGCGGCTGGAAGCCGGACGGCCCGCACGCCGGCGAGACACGCCCGATCGGCGTCGAAGGCGACGACGACTTCGCCGACGGCCGCGACACGGTGACGTACTCGGTCGCGCTGCCCGATGGCCCGGCCGTGCCGCTCACGATCGTGGCGCGCTTCTACTACCAGGCGATCCCGCCGGCCTGGGTCGACGCGCTGCGTTCGTCGAAGACCGACGAGGCCTCGAGCTTCGTCGCGATGTACGACCGGGCCGACGTCGGACCGGAGACGATCGCGCTGACGGTCGAGTCGGTGAACTGATCCTCGGCGGGAGATGTCTCGGGGGAAGTCTCCCGATTCCAGTCGTCCACCCGCCGGGGCCGGACTCGATCGGGGCGCGCAACCAGGAACAGCGCCCTACTCCGACGCCTCCGGCGGCCCGCCCGAGCGCGCGATCTGGTCGGCCTTGACCTTCCCCGCGTCGAACTTCTTCGCGGCCGCGGTCATCTTGCCGATCACCTCGTCGAAGTCGGCCTCGGCGTCGGGGCGGAAGCGCAGCGGGTTGATGCGCGCGACGACGAAGCTCTTCAGGTAGGGGCTCTCGAAGCCGCGCGCCTTGAGCCCGGCCACCGCGGCGGCGACGGCTTCGTCGAGCACGGCGAGCTGCGCGGCACGCTCCTCGCGGATCAGGATCGCCTTGGGCAGCTTCTGCGGCAGGAACGACTCGAGCCGCCTCAGCACCGGCTGGTACGTCCCGCCCGAGAAGCGCCCGTTCTTCTCGTAACAGAGGCCCAGCGTGAGCAGCACCGGGTCCTCGAACACGATCTCGTGATCGCGTTCCGGCGCCTCGTCGAAGGTCGCCAGGTCGCGCGCCATGCGGATGACCTCGAGCGCCTTCTCGCGCAGGTTGTGGGCCTTCTCCGTGTTCAAGGCCAGGATCTGGTAGGCCACCTTCTCCTCGGGCACGAGCAGCGCGACGACCGTCTTCGCGCCGAGTTCCTTCAGCGCGTTGAGCCGGTGGTTGCCGTTCGGCGTCCAGTACGTGCCGTCCGGTCGGCGCACGGCGATGATCGGATCGAGGAAACGGCCGACCTCGTCGATGCGCTTCACGAGGCGCTTGAGGTGTGCCTCGCTGAGGTCGCGCTGGAACGGCGTGGGGGCGACCTTGTCGATCGGCAGCGCGACGAAGATCTGCCAGTGCCCGGCGAGCGGTTCGCGGTAGGTGGCGAGCACGCTGGCCCCGTCCTCCTCGACCTGCGTCGCCAGCGACTGGATCGCGGCCGGCGCGCGTTCGCTGGCGACCTCACGCGGCGAGAGACCGCGCGAGCGCGGCTCGACCTTCTTCCGGCGGACGACCTTCTTGCGGGGCATGCGCGCAGTGTCCATCCGGGGTCGCGCGTACGCCAGTCGGCGGCGGCGTGTCGCCCAGGCTGTGTCCCGCACCCCCTCCAGTCTCGACCGACCCGTCGCCGGACTCGTGTCGAGTTGCGGGGAGCGCGGCGATGGGCGGGACCGTGATCCCCGACTCCGCCCACCTCACTCGCAGTCTTGGTCCCTCGTGCGGATCGCATCGGAGATTCGCCACGGCGCGCGCGCGCCGTGGTAGATGCGCACGACCTGGAGCGGCACGTCGTCGGGGCTGTAGACGATCAGGTAGCCGTACACCGTCCAGAACAGCAAGGGATCCGACGTCAAGTCATCGCGTGAGTGCCCGATCCTGGGAGACCCTGCGATCCGATCCATTGCCGACAGGATCGAGGACAGCACATGATCCGCCGCGTTCGACCCGCTCGATCGTGCCACGTGATCCACGATCGCTTCGAGGTCGGCCTGGGCAGCAGGCGCGAGCTCGTAGCCGCTCACAGGCCGTTCTTGCGGTGCTCTGCGATGCGGGCGCGCAGGCGCGCGGCCACGACGTCTCCGTCGATACCTTGACCGGCTCTCAGTTCCGCCAGTCCGACGGCGATCTTCTCGCGGATGTCCTCGCGCGCGCGAAGGTAGTCGGCGAAGCGTTCGATCGCCTCGCGGACGACTTCATCCGCCGTCGCGTACTCGCCGCGGCGCACTTCCTCGTTCACGAACTCCGTCAGATCCGCCGGCAGATGCAGGTCCATGCCGCCATCTTCAGCGCGAGGTTCGTGAGCGTCCATCGGGAGTCGGGCCCGAAAGCCCGGTGTCTGGATCGGGGAATGTCGTCCCCTGACGAATCCTACCCCTACGCCCCGATCTCGGCCGCGATCAGGTCCGCCAGCGTCTGCGCCTGCTCGCGGATCCGGTCCGCGTCGGGGCCCTCGACCATCACGCGCGCGAGCGGTTCGGTGCCCGAGTAGCGCAGCAGGATCCGGCCGTCCTCGCCCAGCTCCGTCTCGAACTGGTGGCGCACCCTGGCGATGCTCGGGATCTCCGCCAGCGACGGCTTGCGCGCGACGTTCACGTTCAAGAGCACCTGCGGGAACGGGCGGTACGCGCCGGCCAGCTCGGACAGCGGCTTCTTCGCGTCGCGCAGCACGCGCAGGACGCGCAGCGCGGTGTAGATCCCGTCGCCGATGTAGTGGTGATCCGTGCCGAACACGACGTGACCGGACTGCTCGCCGCCGAGCTTCAGGTTCTCGCGCTTCATGGCCTCGACCACGCGGCGATCGCCGACGTCCGTCGTCACGACCGTCACGCCGACCTGGCGCAGCGCGCGGTGCAGGCCCTTGTTGCTCATCACGGTCGCGACGAGACGCGGGTCCTTCCAGGCCTTCTTGCGCATCGCGTCGACCGCGAGCAGCGTCAGGATCCCGTCGCCGTGCACGACCTCGGCCTTCTCGTCCACGAGCAGGCAGCGGTCGCCGTCTCCGTCGAGCGCGATGCCGAGGTCGGGCTTGTGCGCGCGCACCGCGGCCTGCAGCGCTTCCATGTGCGTCGCGCCGACGCCGCGGTTGATGTTGTCGCCGTCGGGCTCGGCCGCGATCGAGATCACCTGCGCGCCCAGCCGCCCGAACACGCGCGGCGCGATGCGGCTGCCGCCGCCGTGCGCGCAGTCGAGCGCGATCACGAGGCCGTCGAGCCGCAGGTTCGCGCCGGGACCCGAGAGCAGGAGGTCGAGGTACTGCTCTTCCAGCGCCGGGTCGTGCTTCGGGCCCTGCGCGCGCAGCGACGGATCGCCACGCAGCTCCAGCGTCGGCCTCGCGCGCAGCTTCTCCTCGATCTCGATCTCGATCTCGTCGGAGAGCTTGTCGCCCTCGCCCGAGAACACCTTGATGCCGTTGTCCTCGGCCGGGTTGTGCGAGGCGCTGACCATCACGCCCATGACGAAGTGGTCGAGCTTCGTGAGCAGCGCGAGCCCGGGGGTCGTGATGAGCCCGGCGCTCGTCGCCTCGAACCCGGCCTGCGCCAGGCCGCGCGACAGCGCCGCCTCGAGCTCGGGTCCGGAACGCCGGCCGTCGTGGCCGAGCAGGACGCGCGGCTTCGGTCCGTTCGAACGCGGGATCCGCGCACCGAGGACCTCGCCGACGGCCGCGCCCAGGCTCGTGACGGCGGGCACGGACAGCCAGCCTTCGCCTGCGCGACCGCGGATGCCGTCCGTCCCGAAGATGCGCTCGTTCGCCAGGGTACCCACCAGAGTGCGGCGATTCTGCAACGCGCGCGCAGCGGAGGGAAGAGCGCGGTTCAGCGGGGCACGCCGATCGCGCGTGCCACGAGCGCCGCTTCGCGCATGATTCCCACGTCGTGGACGCGCAGGATCTCGGCGCCGCCGAGGACGCCGATGGTCAGCGCGGCCGCCGTGCCTCCGACACGGTCGGCGGGTGCGCTCTCGCGCCCCGTGATCTTCGGGATGAACGCCTTGCGCGAGACGCCCAGCAAGATGGGCAGGCCGAGCGAGCGCAGCTCGGGAAGGCGACGTAGGAGCTCGAGGTTGTGCTCGAGCGTCTTCCCGAAGCCGATGCCGGGATCGACCCACAACGTCTCGCGCGGGACGCCTGCTTCGAGCGCGCGGAAGCAGCGTTCGCGCAGGAAGTCCGTGACGTCGGCGACGACGTCGACGTAGCGCGGATCGTCCTGCATCGTGCGCGGATCGCCCTGCATGTGCATCGCGACGTAGCCCGCGCGGCGTTCGGCGACGACGGCGAACATGGCGGGGTCGAAGCGTCCGGCGGAGACATCGTTCACGATCGTCGCGCCGGCATCGAGGGCCGCGCGCGCGACGGCGCTCTTCATCGTGTCGACGCTGATCGGAACGCGGGTCCGTTTCGCGAGCGCCGTGATGACCGGGACGACGCGGCGCATCTCCTCCTCGAGGGGAACGGGCTCGGAGCGCGGTCGCGTCGATTCGCCGCCGACGTCGATCAGGTCGGCGCCGGCAGCGATCTGCGCGAGCGCGTGCTCGACCGCGCGCGACGGATCGAGGTGCGCGCCGCCGTCCGAGAAGCTGTCGGGCGTCACGTTCACGACGCCCAGGATGCGCACTCCGGCCGGCGCGCAAGCGACGTGATCGGACGCGGCGAGCAACGCGGCGTAGACGTCTGAAGTCGACGCCAGTCGTGCCACCGCGTCGCGCTGCGCGAAGAGTGAGCCATCCTTCGCGGTCGGATCCTGATACGCGCTCGGGTCGACGAGTCGCGCGAGCTCCTCCGGATCCAACGCGCTCGAGCGGAACTCGACACGGACCGGGCGCGGACAGACGACCCCGTCGACATGACGGTGCGGGATCGAGCGTCCGCGCGCCGAAAGCGAGCGCGCGACCTCGCCGAAGACGGGGTCGCGCGCCAGATCGCTCATCGGATCGAGCTCTCGCCGCTCAAGCCGGCGACAAGCCCGGCGTGCCGGGCAGTTCGCCGCCGCTCACCGGCTTCGGCGCGTTCTTGGTCGCCTCGCCGCGCGTGCTGGGCGTGCGCGGGACGACGTGCGGAGCACCCGGACGCAGCGAGTCGAGCGACGCGCCGCGCAGGATCTCCTTCACTTCCTCGCCCGTGATCGTCTCGTAGCGCATCAGCGCCGTCGCCAGGTTCTCGACCGCCGTGCGGTTCGCACGGATCAGCTCCTCGGCGCGCGTGTAGGCGTCGCGCAGGAAGCGCTGGATCTCCTGGTCGATCTCGCGGGCGGTCTCCTCGCTGTGCCACTTCGAGCTCATCAGCTCGGTGCCCAGGAACTCGCTGCCCTGGCGCTCGGCGTAGTTCACCGGGCCGACCTTGTCGCTCATGCCGAGCTCCGCGACCATCCGACGCGCGAGCTCCGTGTTCTGCTTGATGTCGCTCGAGGCACCGGCCGAGATGTCGCCGCAGAACTCGGCTTCCGCGATGCGGCCGCCGTAGCCCACCGCCAGCTGGCCGATCAGTCGGCGGCGCTGCATGTGGTACTGCTCCTTCTCGGGCATGAACGTCGTCAGGCCCAGCGCGCGTCCGCGCGGCACGATCGTGACCTTCGTCGGCGGGTCGACCTCGGGGATCATCGCGCCGACGACGGCGTGGCCGGCCTCGTGGTACGCGGTGATCTTGCGGTCGGCCTCCTCCATCTCGCGCGAGCGCTTCTGGCGCCCGAACATGACCTTCTCGCGCGCCTCCTCGAGGTGCTCCATGTAGATCTCGTCGCGACGCTGCAGCGCGGCCATGATCGCGGCCTCGTTGATGATCGCGGCCAGATCGGCGCCGGAGTAGCCCGGCGTCCCGCGCGCGAGGCGCGTCACGTCGACGTCGCCGCCGACCTTCACCTTCTTCAGGTGGACCTTGAGGATCTGCTCGCGGCCGTTCAGGTCGGGCAGGTCGATCGTGACCTCGCGGTCGAAGCGGCCCGGGCGCAGGAGCGCCGGGTCGAGCACGTCCGGACGGTTCGTGGCGGCGATGACGATGATGCCCTCGTCCGTGCCGAAGCCGTCCATCTCCACGAGGATCGCGTTCAGCGTCTGCTCGCGCTCGTCGTGACCGCCGCCCATGCCGGAACCGCGGCGGCGACCGACGGCGTCGATCTCGTCGAGGAAGATGATGCACGGGCTGTTCTCGCGCGCCTGCTTGAAGAGGTCGCGCACGCGGCTCGCGCCGACGCCCACGAACATCTCGACGAAGTCCGAGCCGCTGATCGAGAAGAAGGGGACCTCGGCCTCGCCGGCGATCGCCTTCGCGAGCAGCGTCTTGCCGCAACCGGGCGAGCCCACGAGCAGCACGCCGCGCGGGATGCGACCGCCCAGGCGCGTGAAGCGGCCCGGGTTCTTCAGGAACTCGACGATCTCCTTGACCTCGTCCTTGGCCTCGTCCGCGCCGGCCACGTCGTCGAACGTGACGTTGACGTGGTTCTCCTTGCTGTAGAGCTGCGCGCGCGAGCGCCCGAAGTTCATGACGCCGCCCGCGCCGCCCTGGTTGCGCATCTGGCGCATGAAGAACAGCACGATGACGAACAGGAGGATCAGCGGGCCCCACATGAAGAGGGCCTGCGTCAGCAGCGAGCTCGACTCGCTGGCCTTCGTGCCGGTCGTCTTCGAGATGTCGAACGAGATCGACTCGATCGGGACCGAGCGCGACGTCAGCATCCCGGTCAGCGCGGCGAAGTCGCTGACGTCCACTACCTCGAGCCACACCGTGCCCGACGCGGCGGGCAGGTGGAACGGCGGGTCGGTCGCCTCGGTCGCCTTCCAGGCCGACAGCGGGCGCGCCGTGGCCTGGATCAGCATGCGGTCGGTCTGCGGGTGCGAGAGCGACGTCTGCTTCTGCACGACCGCGTCGCCCGGCTTGACCTCGGCCGGCTTCGTCCCGGCGCCTTCCTGGACGACCTCGCCGTAGGCCGTCAGGTGGCGCGCGGAGACCGGCTGGTACCAGCCGCCCTCGAGCGCGCGCTGCAGGTCGGCGGGACGGATCGACTGGATGTTCTGCGCCGCCTTGAGCTCGCGGTACAGCGCCTCGCGCTGGCCCACGTCGGCGAAGCGCACCGAGAAGAGGCGCCCGTCCTTGAGCGTGCCCTCGACGATGTTCGTGCCGACGATCTCCTGCGCGTCGACGTCGCCCGAGTACAGATACCACTCGTAGAGGTCCTGGGTCAGGTCCATCCGCGGACGCAGGCGCTGCCCGCCCCATACGAGGAAGATCGCGACGAGGACGAAGAGGATGAGGGCGAACGAACCAAACGAACGCGTCTTGCGCGCCTTGTCCTGGTTCTCCTTGTTCTTCGGTTCGGGCATGGAAGCTCTATCGACGGGTGCGGGCCGATGCTGCAGGGGGAGCCGCGCGGCGGACCACCCATAGCGTAGGGAGCGCGCGCCTTCGATGGGCGGGGCGCGCGCCAAATGCTGTGTCCGAGGCTCCGCGGCGGGTCTCCGGCTCGCCGGCGACCGGCCCGACCTCCGTCCTCCGCGAGCCCATGTCCGCCTTCATTCGAGCGGCGCGAAGAGCTCGAGGACCAGCTCTTCCGACACGTACCGGATGGCCCGGTCGCGAGCGTCGGGCTCCCCCTGGGAGTCATCCACCGTGTACCCGATCCAGACCTGGGACCGCCTCTGCGGGCCCAGGGCGCGGTCGCTCTGGCGGTCGTACAACCCGGCGACCTGGATGTACAGGCCGATCTCGAGCAGCTGGTTGTCCGCGCGCGGATCCCGCCGCGGTGCTTGTACTCGAGGATCTCGCCGCGCAGCACCACCTCGGCGTGCGCCGGATCCGAGATCGGCACGTCGGTCAGCGAGCGGATCGAGGACGAGAAGGCGTCCTGCAGCGGGCGCTCGACGTCGGGCTCGAGCGTCCTGTTGCCGAAGAACGTCACGCCGACGCTGTGGACCCGGTCGGAGACGCGGATTCCCGTCGAGTAACCGCAGGCGCCGGCCAGCCCGGCGATGGCGACGAAGAGCCCGAGGACGCCGGCGCGCTTCATGGCAGGGTCTCCGTGCCATCGCGGGGGTTCACGGCCGGCGGCAGGGATCGCTGCCATTCCTCGGCGCGCTTCAGGCGCTCGTCGTCGCCCGCGTCGCGCGCCTCCTGGACGGCGCGCCGCGCGTGGCGCTGGGCTCCGAACGCGTTCCCGACCGTGTCGTAGAAGCGCGAGATGCCGAGGTCGCTCTCGCACAGGCGCACCAGGCAGTCGGCCAGCTCGAGGCGCACCTTGGGCTCCAGGTCGTCCGATCCGTGCGCGACCAGCCACTCCTGCAGCTCCTGGCGGGCGCGGTCGAGCTCCTGGCGGTCGTACTCGGGGCTGGCGAGCTTCCGCAGCCGCAGCTCGGGCACCCGCGCCTGCGCCGCGATGGCGAGCGGGCTGCCGGGGTGGTTCAGGACCAGGCCCTCGGAGCGTTCGATGGCCAGGTCCCAGTCCTCGTCCTGTTCGTAGAGGACGGACAGGGCCATGTAGGCCTCGTCGCAGCGCCGCGCCCAGGGCGTCTTCAGGATGACGTACTCGAGCACCTCCTGCGCTTCGCCCAGGGTGTCGAACCAGCCGAACAGGGTCGGCGTGTCGTCCTTCAGCGAGAGGCCGATGTCGGCCATCAGGTTGCCCGAGGCGACGCGCTCGTGGTGCAGCGGGAAGCGGTCGTCCAGCTTCTTCAGGAGCTCGTACGCGTCCATCGGCTCGCCGACCTCGACGTAGCGCCGCGCGGCGGCGAGCCCGGCCTGCACGGCGATCTGGCGCGGCAGCTCGAGCTCGATCAGCGCAGCCAGGTCGTCGGGGTCCGAATCGGGGCTCGAGAGCTGCTGGATGCGGCGCTCGGCGCTGCGCTCCAGGTCGATCTGCACGCGGTCGCGCACCTCGGGGGCCAGCCCGATCGCGCGCGAGGCGGGGACCAGGAGCTCCACGGCCTCCTGCGCGTCGTCGCGCGCGAGCGCGGCCGTGGCCTCGGCCAGCGCCGCGGGCACGTCCTCGGGATCGAGCGCGTCGCTCGTGAAGAGGTTGGTCGACGAACAGCCGGCGAGGAGCTGGAGCAGGAACGCGGCGGCGAAGGCCGGGATCGGACGCAGAAGGGGACTCACGTGGAAGGTCGGGCGGCGCGCTCCACCGGAGCGTTGCGGTTGTGCACGGAGAGGAAGGCGCGGTGGGAGCGGGGACGCGTTTCGAGATGGTAGTCGAGGAAGCGCTCGATCCAGTCGCGCACGCGCACGATCCGCTCCGGGGCGGCGTCGACGGGCCATTTCCCCGATCCGAGGAGCCGCGCATCGTCGAGCACGCGCACCGGCAGGGTGCCGACGCGCAAGCCGCGCGCGCGGCCTTCCTCGGCGCAGCGCGCGCACAGACGCCCGCCGCCGCCGGCGGAGAACTGGACGCGCGCGTCGCGGCCGGGGGACGCGGGCGCAGGCTGGCCGCAGGCGGCGCAGGTCACGAGCGCCGGCGTGGCGCCGAGGTGGTCGAGGTAGTCGAGCTCGAACCGGGCCAGCTCGACGTCGGCGGCTGCGGCGATTTCGGGCGGGGGCCGGGTCGTCGCCGGGAGCGGGGCGTCGGAGTCGTCCCAAGCAGCTCCGCTGCGCTCCGCGGTGGCGTCCAGCGCGTCGAGCGCGCTCTCCGCCCGCGCGAAGAGTCCCGCATCGGGTGGACCGAAGCGCGAGGCGAGGTCCACGAGCTCCAGGACCGTCGTCGCCGCGCGGTACGTCGCCAGCGAGCCCGACACGTGCCGGCGGCGCGTCCGGACGTCGCCGGCGCGCAGGTCGTAGAGCTCGCGGCCGGGGGACTGGTTCCATTCGATCTCGAGCGTGTCGAACAGGTCGAGCACGCAGTAGAAGCGCGACGTCGGGCGGTAGGCGCCGCGCGCGAGCAGGTGGACGCGCCCGTGCTCGGCCGTCGCGACGTGCGCGACGAGCGAGGATTCGCTCCAGGGATGGCGCTGCAGGACGAGCGCGCGGTCGTGCCGGACCGGCATCGCGCCAACCTAACCGATCGCCGCCGCGCTCCGCTCCGCGCGCACGCCGGCGATCGACACGCCGCGCGCGGGTTGGCGTACGATCGGACGCGTTCCGCCGCGTCCCGGCCACGGCCCGCACGCTTCCGGCGGATCGTGAACCCCGCGCCGACCGGAGCCGACATGACCGCCCGACCCGCCCTGAAGGTCCTGACTGCGCTCGCGCTCGTCGCCGGCGTCGCCGCGCCGATCGCCTGGTCGCAGTTCACCGTGATCTACGCGCCGCCGTTCCGCGGCGCGCCGTGCACGGAGTACAGCGGGTTCGAGTCGTTCACGCAGGCCTTCAACGCGCCCAACGCGCCCGACGATCCGGCCACGACGTCGCCCGACACGGCGCTCGTGCAGCTCGTCGCCGGCGCGATCCTCACGGCGCAGGGCAACATCGACCACCTCACGCTGCCGCCGGCGTACCGATTGACCGATTCGGTGCCCAACGACCTGCAGGAGGTCGTGCTGCAGGTCTCGAGCCTCCTGAACCAGTTCCCCTGGTCGACCGTGGTGCTGAAGTACGTCGACGGATCCGGCGCGACGCAGACGATCGCGCCGACGTCGTCCGTGCACCTCGTCTTCCTCATGGGGCGCGAGGAGCGCCTGATCCACTGGGACCTCTCGGGCGTCGGGGACACGATCCTCGCGTACTCGATCGAGTGCTCGGCGCAGTTCCCGTCCACGACGCTCGACGCGATCCAGCTCGACACGCGCTACGCCTGCGGGCCGGGCGCGACCTTCTGCGCCGGCGACGGCACGGGCGCGGCCTGTCCGTGCGCGAACGGGCTGTCCGGGCGCGGCTGCGAGAACTCGTTCGCGACCGGCGGCGGTCTCTTGTCCGCGACGGGGCTCGCAGTCGTCGGCGCCGACACGCTCGTGGTGGCCGCCTCGGCGCTGCCGACGAACGCCAGCGTGCTGTTCTTCCAGGGCACGCAACCGCAGTCGGGCGGCGCGGGCATCGCCTTCGGGGACGGGATCCGCTGCGCCGGCGGCAGCGTGATCCGCCTGGGCACGAAGACCGCATCGGGCGGGGCGGCGTCGTTCGGACACGGGATCGGGGCGGACCCCGACGTCTCCGTGCGCGGCGCGGTGCCGGCGGGGGCGCTGCGGTACTACCAGGCCTGGTACCGGAATGCCGCCGCGTTCTGCACGCCGAGCACGTTCAACCTGACGAACGGCCTGGCCGTGCAGTGGTGACCGCGCGCCGGTTCACGGTTCAGGCGGAGGAATCCGCCCGGACCGTCGAGCGCACGCCGACGCGCAGCACCCGCCGATCGCTGGCGTCCAACACGCGGAACTCGCCGCCCGCCGCCTGGACGACCTCGCCCTTCTTCGGGACGTGGCCCAACTCCGACAGCACGAAGCCGGCCAGCGTCTCGTAGCCGTCCTCCTCGGGGATCTCCGTGCCGAGCTCTTCGTTCACGTCGGACACGTGCAGGGATGCGTCGACGTCCGCGCTGCCGTCGGGGAGCCGCTTGATCGCGAGCGGGGCGCCCGCCTCGCGCTCGCTGGCGATGTCGCCCACGAGTTCGATGACGACGTCGCCCAGCGTGACGAGCCCGGCCGTGCCACCGTACTCGTCGAGCACGATCGCCATCTTGATCTTCTCGCGGCGGAACTCGGCCAGGAGCTCGCGCACGCTCTTCGTCTCGGGCACGAAGTGAGCCGGATGGACGAGCACGCGCAGGCTGGCGTGCTCGAGGCGTTTCTCGGCCGCCGCCAGCACGATGTCGCGCGCGCTGACGAGCCCGAGGATCGTGTCCAGCGAGCCGTCGTAGACCGGGATGCGGCTGTGCCCGCACTCGGCCAGCACGCGCGCCGCGCCGACGAGACCCTCGCGCACCTCGACGCCGAAGATCTCCGTGCGCGGGGTCATCAACGTCGAGACCGCGGTGTCGCGCGTCTCGATCACGTTGCCGATGATCTCGCGCTCGGTCGCGTCCAGGTCGCCGGACAGCTCGGCCTCCTCGATGACCTCGCGCAGACCTTCGACGATCTGCCGCGTGGCGGAGGGGTTCTGGTCCAGGCCGATCGCGCGCCGGACCCCGGCGCGCACGATCTCGAACGCCCGGACCAGGAGCCGGACCGGCAGCTGGAGCGCGTGGAAGCCCGGCAGGGTCCGGCGCACGAACGCATCGCCCCGGTGCGCCGCGACGGCGGCCGGCAGAGCGTCGCAGAAGACCAGGATGACCGGCACGGACAGGACCAGTGCGGCGACGGCCTGGACCCACGTGCCCGCGGCGTTCGCGGTCAGCGCCCCGTAGACGAGGATCGGGATCGCGGCGCGGCACGCGACCTCGAACAGGCCCGCGCTCGTGGCGAGCGTGTCGGCCTGCGCGACGAGCGGCTCGAGGCGGGCGCGCCGGCCGGGGGAGAGCTCGGCCAGGAGGCGCGAAGGAGTCGACCTCCCCAGCGCCAGCCGCAGGGTCGCGAAGAAGCTCGCCCCGAAGACAACCGGGACCAGGGGCAAGGTCCGGGCGGCGACCTCGGCGAGGTCCGGAAGGAGTTCGGGCGGTGGGCTGGAAGCGAGCAAGGCGGCGCGGCGGGCGGTCCGGTCGGTGTCCGAGACGGGGCAGATCGTACCTTCCGCCTGCGGACCGGACCCCCGCGAGTCGTTACGAGGCCGAAACGTCGCCGCGACCTGCGCGACACCTGCCGGACCGAGGAAGTCCCATTCCGCGGCCGGTGTCGGGCCGGAAGTCCTTTCCCGCCATCGTCTTGCCCGCGCCGGCAGGATCGCTGTCCGGGTCGAGCCCGCGCGGCACGCGCCTCGCACTCGGCGCGCCGTGGTCAAGCTCCCCCGAAGCGTCGTCGTCCCTGCTCGACTGCCCCTCCACCTGAGCGCGCTCCAACGGCTGCGCCAGCGCGGGGTCGACATCGAGCTCCGAGGCGACGAGACGAGCGACGAGCACGCCGCGCGCCTCGAGACGGAGCTCATGCTGGCCTTCCGCGAGAGCGGCGCGAGCGACGACTTCGAGGCGCTGTACGACCAGGCCCGCGGGCCTCTCCTCGTGTGGATCGCCTCCCTCGCCTCCGGCCGCCGGGTCGGCGTCGAGCCGACGGAGCTCCTCCAGGACACGTTCGTGAACGTCTACCGCTACGCGCAGAGCTTCCGCGACCACGGCCCGCGCAGCTTCCGCGTCTGGTCGCGCACGATCGCGGGGAACCTGGTCCGGCGGTCGCGGTACGAGCGCCGGCACTCGCTCCAGGACATGCCCGAGGGGCTGCAGGAGCCGACCGATCGCCGCGCCGGCCCGGAGGCCGAGATCCTCGACGCCGAGGACCGGCGCATCCTGCTCCAGGCCTGGATGCTGCTGCTCACCCGCTACGCCGCCGCGTTCGAACAGCTCTCCGAGCGCGATCGCGCGGCGCTGCACCTGATCGAGGTGGACGGCCTCAGCTACCAGGAAGCCTGCCAGCGCCTCCGCGTGGGTCTCTCGAACCTGAAGATGATCCTCTTCCGCGCGCGGCGACGGATCCGCGTCGCGATCTCGGCCGACTTCGGGGTGCCGCTGCCGCGCGAGTCGACGATCCGCCCGGTCCGATTCCAGCGCGCGGGCTGAAACCGGAGCGCGATCCGGTCCGGCCGGACCCGACTTGCGCCCTGTGGCGAGGCGAGCGCGCGGGTGCCATCCTGCCCGCACCGCGGTCTCCCGCGAGCGCCGCGTGACGAGTCCCAGCCTAACGCTCTCCGTCGTCATGCCGGCCTACGACGAGCGCTACCTCGTCGCGGAATCCGTGCGCCGCGTGCTGGCGCTGTCCGACCCGCGCATCGCGCGCCTCGACCTGATCGCCGTCGACGACGGCTCCACGGACGGCACGCGCGAGATCCTGCGGCGCCTCGCGGCCGAGAACCCCGGGCGCATGCGGCTCGTCGAGCACGCCGAGAACCGCGGCAAGGGCGCCGCGGTCGCCAGCGGGCTCGAGTTCGCGACCGGCGACGTCACCCTCGTGCAGGACGCCGACCTCGAGTACGACCCGCGCGACATCCCGCGGCTCATGGAGCCGTTCCTGTCGGGCGAGGCCGACGCGGTGTTCGGGTCGCGCTTCCTGGTGGGCGAGTACCGGCGCGTCCTCTACTTCCGCCACACGCTCGCCAACAAGCTGCTCACGGGCGTGTGCAACCTGCTCACCGACCTGAACCTGTCGGACCTCGAGACCTGCTACAAGGCGGTGCGCACGAGCCTGCTGCGCTCGATCCCGATCCGCAGCCGCGATTTTCGCATCGAGCCCGAGCTCGTCTTCAAGCTGCAGAAGCGCGGCGCGCGCATCTTCGAGGTGCCGATCCGCTACGCCGGCCGCACGTACGAGGAGGGGAAGAAGATCCGCGCGCGCGACGGCGTCCTCGCACTCGGCGCCATGCTGCGCTGGTGGGTCATCGACGACCTGTACAAGCCCGACGAGCACGGCTCGAACATCCTCGTCAGCATGTCGGACGTCCCCAAGTTCAACCGCTGGATGGGAGACGCGATCCGGCCGCACTGCGGCGACCGCGTGCTCGAGATCGGCGCCGGCATCGGGAACATGACGCGCAACCTGTGCCCGCGCGAGGCGTACACGGCCAGCGACGTGAACCCGCTGTACCTCGAGTACCTGCGCGGCGCGTTCCAGGGGCGGCCGTACCTCGACGTCCGACACTGCGACCTCTCCGATCCGCGCGACTTCGAGGCGCTCGAGGGCCGGTACGACACGGTCGTGTGCCTCAACGTGCTCGAACACGTGCCGGACGAGGCCGGTGCGCTGGCGAACGTGCGGCGCGCGCTCGTGCCGGGCGGCAAGTTCGTCGTGCTCGTCCCGCAGGGACCGGGACTCTACGGCTCGCTCGACGAGGTGCTCGGCCACGTGCGCCGCTACACGCGCGCGTCGCTCACGCAGTCGTTGGAGGCGGCCGGCCTGGAGGTCGAGACGATCTTCGACTTCAACCGCGCCACGACGCCGGCCTGGTGGTGGAACGGGCGCGTGCTGAAGCGGCGTCACTTCGGTCGCGTGCAGCTCAAGGGGCTGAACTCGACGGTGTGGTTGATCCGCCGCCTCGACGCGCTGCTGCCCTGGAAGGGGACCTCGGTCGTGGCGGTCGCGCGGCGGCGCTGATTCAGCGGCCCGCGGGCTTCTTCGGCGGATCGAGCCACAGCTGCAGCGCGAGCAGCGGCGGTCCGACGAAGAACAGCGCGAACATCGGCGGGGCCACGGCCAGGGCATTGTCGGCGCCGATCACGTCCCACTCGGCGAGCAGCCGGATCACGCACTCGACCGCCGCGACCAGGACCGCGATCGCGATCTGCAGTCCGCGGCCGCGCACGATGGTCTTCGGGTCGGTGACCATGAAGAACATGAACATCGTGTACATGGGCCCCGTGATCGGCGCGAGCTCGGTCTCGAACCGGCCGCCGTCGATCACCGCGGCGCGCAGGGCCGCGAACGCCACGAACGCGGCGAGCCACGACAACGTCACGTGCCACACCTTCGCGCGGTAGACGGTCAGCCCGCCGAGGCACCACAGGATGCCGACCGTCCACCACTCGTTGCCCCACTGGTGGCTCAGCATCGAGACCACCGACGAGGCCAGGAGTAGCATCGCGCAGACGCCGAAGTTCGTCGGGTTCCACAGGTGTTTCCCGCGCCAGGCCAGCACGTACTTCGACGCGACCGACAGGAACGCGCACATCACGAACGGCCACAAGAGCGATCCCGAGGGCTTCAAGAGGATCGCCACGCTGTTGCCGCTGATGTAGGCCGACAGCACGTTGACCCACTTGCCCGAGACCGCACGACCCAGCACGAGCTCGGTCAGGATCGCCGTCGCGAGCGCGCACGCCCAAGGCAGGTAGCTGTCGCCCAGGATCTGGAAGCGCCACTGCCCGACGACGAGGAACGTCGACAGCAAGGTCGAGCTGTACCAGCGCGGGTCGATGCGCTGCAGGAACGGCTTCTCGCCCGGGGAAGCACCGAGGTTCGCGGCGGCCGCGGCGGTCGTCATGGTGTCGGTTCCTCGACGCGCAGGCGCTGGCCGGCGCGCTCGTTCGCGAGCGTGGTGACGGCGCCCGACGGCCAGCGGATCTCGAGCTTGTCCGCGCGCGTCGCGTCTCCGAGCCCGAAGTGCAGGCGCCGGTCGTTCTGCGCGGCGAAGCCGCTCGCGGCGACGACGGCCTGGCACTGCACGCGCCCGGCGGATTCGACGCGCACGATCGCGCCGTAGGCCTCGCGGTTCGCGCGCGTGCCCACGAGGTCGAGCTGCAGCCAGTTGCGGCCCGGCGCGACCTCGTTGCGATAGACGAGCAGCGGCCCGCCCTGGTTCGCGACGACGACGTCCTGCACGCCGCGATTCCACAGGTCGGCCAGCGCGACCGCTCGCCCGTCGTAGAGGTCCGTCGCACCGACCGCCGCCGCCGCGTTCACGAACCGCAGCCGGCCCTGGTTCACGAGCACGCACGAGGGCTCGTACCCCGACAGGCTGCGGTCCTCCATCGGCGGCCACCACTGCGCGTCCTCGGCCAGTTTTCCCGCGCCGATCGCGATCTTCGACATGCTGAACCAGTAGTCGCGTTCCTTGCTGGCCGACACGAATCCGTTCACGACGAAGAGATCGGGCAGCCCGTCGTCGTTCAGGTCGCCGAACTGCGCGCCCCAGGCCCAGCCGCAGTCGACCTCGGGTCCCTCGGCCACGTTGCGCAGCGAACCGCCGCTGCCGAGGCGGTTGACGCGCAGGTTGTTCCCCTGGAAGAGGTAGCCCTTCTTCGAGATGTTCGTGACGTAGACGCCCAGCGAGCCCTCGCCGGCGAAGTCGCCCAGGGACGCGGACATGCCGCTCTTGCTGCTCTCCTCGAGCCCGACGCCGCGCGCCAGCTCGAACGTGCCGTCGCCGCGGTTCCGGTAGAGCTCCTCCGGACCGTAGTCGTTCGCGAGGTACAGGTCCTGCCAGCCGTCACCGTCCAGATCGGCGGCCACGACCGCCAGCGTCCAGCGCGTGCTGCCCACGCCCGCGCGATCCGTGACGTCGACGAACGTGCCGTCGCCGCGGTTCTCGAAGAGGCGGTTCTTCCCGCCGTTCTGCGCGAACTCGAAGCTCTCGTGCATGATCCGCGTCGTCGTGAGCTTCCACAGGTCGACGTCGTCGCGGAAGTACGCGGTCACGTACAGGTCGAGGTCGCCGTCCCGGTCGGCGTCGAACCACGTGGCGCCGTTCGAGTTCATGTGCAGGCCGAGCCCCGCTTCCGCCGCGACGTCGCGAAAGCGCAGGTGGCCCTCGTTGCGCATCAGCTTCGGCCGGCCCCAGCGGTAGAGGAACGCGTCCACGTCGCCGTCGCCGTCGTAGTCGGCCCACACGGAGCCCGTCGTGCAGCCGTCGCCGGCCTGGTTCAGGTCCGCGAGGCCCGCTTCCTCGGCCCGGTCGACGAAATGCCCGTCGTGCTGGTTGACGTACAGCGCATTCCGCGCGCCCGCCGCGCCGTTCGCCGCGTAAAGGTCCGGCCAGCCGTCCTGGTCCACGTCGACGATCGAGACGGCCGCGCCCATGCCGGCGACGTGCGCCTGGATGTGCGCGATGCGCGGGTCGAGCACCGGCGCGCGGTGCACGAACGCGATGCCCGCTTCGGACGCGACCTCGCGCAACCGGAAGCCGTAGGGGTTCTCGAGGCTGACGGCCCGCGCGCGCCCGAAGTGCCACGCGCACGCGAGCGCCGCGACGAAGGCCGCGTCGATGCTCCACTGCCAGGGTCCACGGCTGCGCACGCCGTTCCGAGGATACTCCGGCCGGGGCCTGAAGGGGCGCGGCCCGATCGCTAGAGTCGCCGCCGCCCATGTCCTCCCGCACGGATCGCGAGCCGGCCGACCTCCTGGTCCACGGCGCCGCCGAGATCGCGACCGCGACCGGCACGACGCCGCGCACGGGCCGCGCCCTGTCGGAGATCCGGGTCCACCGGTCCGCTGCGATCGTCGTGCGCGGCGGGCGCATCGCCGAGGTGGGGGACGAGGCCGACCTGCGCCGGCGCTGGATCGCGGCGCGCGAGCTCGACGCGCGCGGCGGCACCGTCGTGCCGGGCTTCCTCGACGCGCACACGCACCCGGTGTTCGCCGGGACGCGCGAGGACGAGTTCGAGATGCGCACGCGCGGCGCGACGTACCTCGAGATCGCCGCGGCGGGCGGCGGGATCCTGTCCAGCGTGCGCGGCGTGCGGGCCGCGTCGCGCGACGAGCTCGTGGAGCGCGTGCTCGTGCGGCTCGACCGCTTCCTCGAGCTCGGCACCACGACGATCGAGGCCAAGAGCGGCTACGGGCTCTCGATCGAGGACGAGGTCAAGTCGCTCGAGGTGCTCGACGCGGCGCGGCGCCGCCATCCGGTCGAGGTCGTGCCCACGTTCCTCGGCGCGCACGACGTGCCCGCGGAGCACCGCGCCGATCCGTCCGCCTACGTGGACCTCGTCGAGCGCGAGATGCTGCCGCGCGTCGCCGCGTCCGGGCTCGCGGAGTACTGCGACGTCTTCGTCGAGGCCCACACGTTCGGCCTCGACGCCTCGCGGCGGATCCTCGAGCGCGCGCGGTCGCTCGGGCTCGCCCTGAGGCTGCACGCGGACCAGCTGTCGCTCCTGGGCGGCGCGCGGCTCGCGGCGGAGCTCGGCGCGCACAGCGCGGACCACCTCGAGTTCGTGGACGACGCCGGCGCCGACGCGCTGGCGGCGGCCGGGGTCACGGCGGTGCTGTGCCCGGTCGTGCCGCTGTTCCTGCGCATCGAGCGCGAGGCGCCGGCGCGCCGGCTGATCGAACGCGGCGTGCCCGTCGCGCTCTCGACCGACTTCAACCCGGGCTCGTGCTACCTGCAGAGCCTGCCCCAGGTCCTGGCCTGGGCCGCGCTGCGCTACCGGATGACGGCCGGCGAGGCGCTGACCGCCGCGACGCTGAACGCGGCCTGTTCGCTCGGGCGCGGGGCGCGTCTCGGGACGATCGAGGCCGGCAAGGACGCCGACCTGGTCGTCCTCGACGTCCCGAATCACCTCCACCTCGTGTACGAACACGGTCGCAACGCGGTGCGCGCCGTCGTGAAGGCCGGCGCGGTCGTCCTGGAGCGCGAACCGGCCGTGCCGATCCTTGGCGCGCGCGGCGGGCGCGGTTCCAATGGCCGCTAGTCCCCCGACCCGATCCGGAGCGAATCGAGAACGCATGGCCCTCGTCGAGTGTGTCCCCAACTTCAGCGAAGGTCGCCGGCCCGAGGTGGTCGACGCGATCGTCGCCGCGATCACCTCCGTGCCCGGCGCCCGCCGCATCGACTCGAGCCTCGACGCGAACCACAACCGCGCGGTCGTGACGTTCGTCGCGCCGCCGGCGGCCGCGGTCGAGGCGGCGTTCCGCGGCATCGCCAAGGCGCGCGAGCTGATCGACCTCTCGAAGCACCAGGGCGAGCACCCGCGCATCGGCGCGACGGACGTCGTGCCGTTCGTGCCGCTGGAGGGCAGCGACATGGCCGAGTGCGTGCGCCTCGCGCGAGACCTCGGCGCGCGCGTCGGCCGCGAGCTCGAGATCCCGGTCTACTACTACGAGGCCGCGGCGAAGACGCCGGCGCGCAAGAACCTGCCCGACGTGCGCAACATCGGCTTCGAGAAGCTGCGCGAGGCCGTCGCCAGCGACCCGATGCGCACGCCCGACGAGGGACCTCGGGACCACCTGCACCCGACGGCCGGGGCCGTCGTGATCGGCGCGCGCGCGTTCCTGATCGCCTACAACGTGAACCTGGAGACTACCGACGTCGCGATCGCGAAGGAGATCGCCAAGAAGATCCGCGAGAAGGACGGCGGCTTGAAGGGCATCAAGGCGATGGGCTTCTGGCTGGACGACCTCCAGTGCGCGCAGGTCAGCATGAACGTGTGCGATTTCGAGTCCACCGGGCTCGAGCGCGTCTACCGCGAGATCGAAGCGCTCGCCGGCGCGCGCGGCGTCGCGATCCGGGAGAGCGAGCTGGTCGGCCTCGCGCCGCGCAAGGCGATGCCGGCGGGGCTCGCCGCGCGCGTGAAGTTGCGCGACTTCGATCCCAAGCGTCAGATCGTCGAGGAGTTGATCGGCGGATGAACACGGCGCGCTGCCTCCTGTTCGTGCTCGGCTGCCTGGCGTGGGCGTTCGCGCCCGCGGCGATCGCGCACGACCGCGGGGCCGTGCCGCCGGTCCTCGCGGCCCAGGACGCGCCCGTCTGCAAGAAGTGCCAGTCGGCCGGCCGGCTGCCCTGCCCCGAGCACGAGAAGGACGAGTGCGCGCTCGAGGACGCGGTCCTCTTCTGCAGCGTGATCGCCGATTGCGCGGTGTGCTCCGGCGTCGGGTACGTCCCCTGCCCCGATTGCCAGAACGCGCCCGTACGCGCCAAGATCGAGGAGAAGAAGGCGTCGATCGCGGCGCGCAAGGTGGCGCTGGCCTACATCGACACGACGATGAAGCGGCCGATCCGCAAGGCCGAGACCCAGCACTTCGTCCTGGTCTGGGAGATGGAGCGGCTGAAGGTCGAGAAGAAGTGGCTCGAGTCCCACGCGCTGCTGCACCTCTACTTGAAGCGGCTCGAGTCGCTGTACGACGACTACTGCGCGCGGCTGCAGATCACGGACAAGGAGTTCGTCGAGAAGTTCCGCGTGTTCGTGTGGCAGCTGCCGCAGGACCACCTCGACGCCGGATTGCGTTTCTGCCGCCAGAGCGTGCGCGGCGGCGTGAAGCTCCTGGGCAACACCCCGAGCTACTCGATCTGCGGCAACAAGCAGTTCTTCCAGAGCGACGACGACCTGCACCGCGACATCGTCCACTGCGTGACGCACCTGATGCTGTCCGCGCAGAGGCCCGTGGCCTGGATCGGCAACATCAAGGCCGGCTGGCTCGACGAGGGGCTCGCGCACTTCTTCGAGGACCGCTACTGGGGGATCTGCGACACGTACTGCTTCCAGGAGGCGAACACGAACGTCGACTTCAAGGGCGGCAAGTTCCGGCTCGCGGTCCGGAAGATGATCGAGGAGGAGAAGACGCCGCCGATCGCCGAGGTCTTCGAGCAGAACACGGACACGCTGACGCTGCCGCAGCACGCCGTGTCGTTCAGCTACGTCGAGTGCCTGCTCAACAAGGACCCGGCCAAGTTCAACGAGCTCGTGAAGAAGCTCAAGGCCAAGGTGCCGACGCGCGACGCGCTGAAGCAGACGTTCGGCTTCTCCGTCCTGGAGTTCGAGAGCCAGTGGAAGTCGTGGGTCCTGCAGACCTACCCGACCAAGTAGCAGCCGGTCCTTGACCCGCACCGTCTTCGCCGTCGCCCTGGCGCTCGTGGGCCTGCTCGGGCTTGCCGTGCGCCTCGCGCCGCTGGAGCTGCGCCGGCTCGCGCCCGAGATCCGCGACCTGGGTGCGTCGCGCTGGATCGTGGACGATCCGGGCACGGCTCTGCACCTGCGGCGCGTCGAGCTCGCGCTCGCCGAGGGGCGCGTGCCGCAGCACGATCCCTTCCTGGCCTACGCGGCGCCGACGGAGATCCCGGCGCTGCCGGTGTACGACGCCCTGCTGGCCGGTTGCGCCGACCGCTGGCTCGCGCACGCGGACGGCGATCCTTCGCTGGGCGGCGTGGACGAGGCCGACCTCGAGGGCTTCGCGGCCTGGGTCGGGCCCGTCGCGTACGCGTTCGGATTCGCCGCGCTGGCCTGGGCCGCGTGGACCAGCGCGCGCGGCGCGCGCGTGCCCGTGCTGCTCGCCGCGGCGCTGCTGGCGCTCGCGCCGGCCGCTGTCGCGGCCACGGAGGTCGGACGTCTCGACGCCGCCGCGGTCGTGCTCGTGCTGCTCGCGCTGCTCGTGCGGGGCACGCAGGTCGCCGTGCGCGCGGAGGACGCGCTGTCGACGATCCTCGAGGCGCTCCTGTGCGGCGTGATCGCCGGCCTGCTCACGTCGCTGTCGGCGGCGGGCGCGTTCCTGGCGCTGCCGAGCGCCGCGGCGCTGCTCGTGCGCGCGCTGCGCGGGCCCGTCGCGGTCCGGCCGATCGCCGTGCGCGCGGGTCTCCTCTTCACGCTGGTCGCCGCGTTCGTCGCGCGCCTGCCGCTGGCGGATGGGCCGTGGGAGCACATGCCGGACGGGCTCGTCGCGCGCTGGGCCATCGCGGCGTCGGACGTGCTGCTCCTGTCGGCGGCCCCGTTCGCGCTGCTCCTCCTGACCGCGCCGCGTGACGCGCAGCACGCGAAGCGCACCTTCGCGCGGATCGCGGCGCTCGCGGCGATGCTCGCGCTGCTCGTGTTCGAGCTGCCGCGCGCGTGGTCCGCGGCGGCGGGTCCCCTCGCGGCGTGGTGGGAAGCGCGTTCGACCGGCGACGCGGATCTGGCCGACGCGACGTCCACGTCCGTCGTCCTCGGCGGCATCGTGTCGATCGCCGCGCTGATCCCCGCCCTGCGGCGCGCGCTGGCGGATCGCCGGCCCGAAGCGGTCCACCTCGCGCTGCTCGCGTCGGCGACGGGAGCGCTCGCGTTCGCCGAGCCGGCGACCGCGTCGCTCTTCGCCGCATCCGCGGCGTGCGCGCTCGCCGGCGCACTCGCGAGTTCGACCGAGCGGGCGCAGCGGATCTGGCTCGCCGCCGGCGGGTCGATCCTCCTGGTCGTCGCGGCGCTCGACCGCCGTGCGTCGTGGCGTACGCCGGTCGAGCGCGAAGGCGTCCTCGACGCGATCGCGTCCCTGCGCTGGATCCGCGCCGAGGTCCCGCCGGGCGGTCCGTTCAACAGCTCGAGCGCGCGCTCGACGTGGGGGATCCTCGCCGACCCCGCGGTGGGCGAGCTCGTCGCGTACCACGCGCGTCGTCCCGTGCTGGCGGCTGGTGCGGCCGCGTTCTCGCGTCCGGAGCTCGTGCGCGAAGCACGGCACCTCGCGCGCGAGGCCGGTGGCGAGGAACTCGTCGCGCGGATGCGCGCGCACGGCCTCGTCCTCGCGGTGGCCAGCCCGAGCCTGGCCGGGCCGGCGAGCGGGCTGCTCGGCGCGCGCGGCGTGGACGCGACGTGGGCCGGCGAGGTCCCGTTGCCCGGCGCGACCCGGCTCCTGCCCCGCGAGGTGCCCGACGTGCCCGAGTCGACGCGCAGCGGCGGGCCCGGACTCACGGTCGTCTGGTCGCTCGACGCCGTGACGTCGCCGCGGCAACCCGCGCTCGTCGCTCCGCGCTGAACGGCGGCAGCGCCGCGGTACGGTGCCTGGAACGACCCCGACACATTCGCCCGTACGAACCGACGTGCTCGTCGTCTCCGGTACGGTGCGGGGTGAGAACCCGACAAAATCGCCCGGACA